>JBJEPE010000049.1:0-58696 GCA_051881075.1 Acutalibacteraceae bacterium
TTGCAAATCCTGAGCTTTCAGCATACATCACAAAGCTTACAGGCAGTGATAGCTGGATAAAGGAGCTTAGCAACCTTGAGAAGCTTAACGATAAGATAACAGCAAGAACAGCCGAGAGCTTCAATAAGATAAAGCATACAAAGAAAGAGCAATTAAGCGAATATATAGAGAAGCATGAGGGCATAAAACTTGACCCGTCATTTATTTTTGATATTCAGGTTAAGCGTATGCACGAGTACAAAAGACAGCTTCTCAATGCTTTCTCAATAATGGATATATACTTCAGACTTAAAGACGGCACACTCACGGACTTCCAGCCGACAGCATTTATCTTCGGCGCAAAGGCCGCTCCGGGATATGCCAGAGCTAAGGCAATAATAAAGTATATAAACGAAATAGCAAACAAGATCAATAACGACCCTGACGTAAACGATAAGCTTAAGGTAGTATTTGTATCTAACTATAATGTAACCTATGCAGAGAAAATAGTAGTTGCGGCAGATATCTCAGAGCAGATATCTACAGCAGGCACAGAGGCCTCCGGTACAGGTAACATGAAGTTTATGATGAACGGTGCAGTTACACTCGGAACCTATGACGGTGCAAACGTTGAGATTGTTAAGGAAGCCGGCGAAGAGAACAACTACATCTTCGGCGCAAGGGTAGAAGAGATAAGAGAGCTTGCAAACAGCTACGATCCTAAGCATATTTACGAAAGTAATCCGCAGATAAAGCGTGTGCTTGATACACTTGTTGACGGTACCTTCAATGACGGCTGCGGTCATAACGGCGAGGGCAGCTTTGCAGAGCTTTTCAACTCATTGATCAATGGCGCAAGCTGGCATAAGGCTGACCACTACTACCTGTTACGTGATTTTCCGGATTATGTTGAAACAAAGCTCCGTGCTAACAGAGAATACCAGAACAGAGCTGAATTTGGTAAGAAGTGCCTGAGAAACATAGCTAAGTCAGGTAAATTCAGCAGTGACAGAACAATAAAACAATACGCTGAGGAACTCTGGAATATCTGATAAATTTTAATAAAGAATTTGCCCACATTTGCACTTTGCGTGCTTATGTGGGCGTTTATTTTTTTGTAAAATGCGACTGTTAATTTTAACAAAAAAATATATGTATAATTTAACTGAATTAGTAAATTGCACAAACTTTTTAACAAATTAAAATAGTTTAAAAATAAGGCTTTAACTTATTAGAAATATATGTTATATTTACTATGTAACTTTATATCAAAATCCTACCTAGGAGGTAAATAACATGAAAACAACAAGAAAAATACTATCTTTGGCTTTAGCTTTTTTAATGGTATTGAGTTTATTTCCATCAATATCATTTAAAGCAAGTGCGGCTGATGCCGACGCCACAGGAGCAGTTTTAACACCTCAACAGAGATTTAATGTTGCAACAACGCCGTCAAAGTATGGCTTAATCTATGTTGATACAAACGGAGAGTTAAGGCTTTCACGTACTGATAATGCACTTAAAATCAGAAAAGCCGATACGGTTCCATCATCCTATAACTCTAAGGATCTGGGTTATATTACATCAGTAAGAAATCAGGGCGCTTACGGTACTTGCTGGGCATTTGCCGCTTGTGCCGCATCTGAGGCAAGCCTTATAAAAAATAACGGTTATTCAAGAACCGCCAGCACAACAATACTTGCTCCGGGTCATCTTGCATATTGGACATTCGCTTCAGCATATGACAAGCTTGGATTACTTACGGGCGACAAGACAGCAATTTTGACAGCCAATACTACTGCTTATGATTTCGGCGGTTCCAGTTATTTGGCGGCATATACCATAACAAAGGGTACCGGACCTGCTTTAGAGAATGATTATCCATACGGTACATATCCGGGATCAAGCGGTAAATCATTTACATCCGATCAATCATATCAGAAGAATGCAGGCGCACAGATCAAGAACATCTATTGGGTAGATTACTCAAACAGAGAAGATGTTAAGAAGATGATTATGCAGTACGGCGCAGGTACATTCGGATATTATGTTGCTGATAATGACTCGGATTACGAGAAGAGCGGCACATATAACGGCGAAGCATATACATCTTATGCTATTGCCAACGGCATAAATTATGACAGCTCGACCAAGACATACGAAAATCAGTATTCTAACCATGATATCACTGTTGTAGGCTGGGACGATAACTTCCCTGCAGAAAACTTTGCTTCTGCATCAGGCGTTACCGAAGACGGTGCATGGCTCTGTAAGAATAGCTGGGGTACAAGCTATGGAGCAAGCGGATATTACTGGATATCATATCAGGACTTCGCAAACAGCGGAGATACAGCAGCTTTCTTTGAGTATGAAACAGAAACACCGTATGATAATATATATCAATATGATGGTACAAGCTCTGTATTATATTACTATACAGATGAAGGCGGATACATGGGTAATGTATTTACCGCAGATTCTGACGAAACACTCAAGGCAGTGTCTTTCTTCACACTTGATACAAATGTAGGCTATACTGTAAATGTATATAAGAATGTTACAAGCACACCTACATCAGGAACATTGGTATCTTCTGCTACAGTAAGCGGTACAACTACATATATGCAGTATGTCACCGTTCCGCTTAATGCAGAGGTAAACATTGATAAGGGCGAAAAGTACTCAGTAGTTGTTAAGTTCGACGCAGGCAAATGCTTGCCGGTAGACTGTAGTGATACTATAACAGGCTACTATAAGTTTACCAATGCCACAAGTGCCGGTCAAAGCTATTACAGCTCAAACGGTACAACTTGGACAGATGTATCAAGTGAAACATACGGCACGGAGTCAAACTACAGCTTCAGAGTTAAGGCTCTTACAAATGAGCGTGAGCCTGATCCGGTAGCAGTTACAGGTGTTACTCTTGATCAGACAAGCGTTTCTATACCGCAAAGCACAAGCGTTACACTTACGGCAACTGTTGCTCCTGAGGACGCAACAAACAAGGCTGTTACATGGACAAGCTCTGACGATACTATTGCAACCGTTGTTGACGGTAAGGTAGTAGCTTCTAATGAAAAGACAGGTACAGTTACAATAACTGCAACAACAGTTGACGGTAATTATTCAGCAAGCTGTACAGTAACAGTTACAGAGTTTACCGGCGGATTCCTTCCGGCAACAAAGGCAGATTTCAAGGGTAATGACAGATTTATGCTTACCGTTACTGTAGACGGCGTAGTATATGCTATGAAGAACGTTGCAGATACTACAGACACATCAGGCCTTATAGGTGCTGTTGTTTCAGGCAACACAACACAGGCAAGCAAAATGGCAACAGCAGTATGGACACCTCTCAAAACAGGTGTTACTGATAATACAGACGCTTCTCTTATTTGGGAAACAGAGGCTAATAACGACGGTACATACATGATAAAGAGTGCCGCAACAGGTGAATATCTCTATGCAAATTCATCCTCAAACGGCGTATCGCTCGGTACAACCTCCGCTAACTGGACAATAACGGATACAGCAGACGGCGAGAGCGTAATTCTCTCTATAGGTACATCTAAAGAGCTTTACTACCGTAAGTCCTCCGCAGTATTTAAGACATATGCAAGCGGTAAGACAGAAGCAGATTACATCGTTCCTCAGGCTTATGTTTATGAGGTAAATCCTGCAGATGTAACACAATATACAGTAGAAGCAAATACACTTGATGAAACAATGGGACTTGTTTCAGGTAACGGCACATACGATTCCGGTACAAACGCCACTGTAACAGCAACAGCCGCAGATGGCTATAAGTTTGTAAACTGGACTGATGATGACGAGAATGTTGTAAGCACCGATAATCCATATACATTTATGGTAACAGGTAATACTGTTTTATGGGCAACATTTGAAGAGGATGTTGTTGAAGAACCGGATGTACCTGTAGACGGCGCATATGTAGAGGTTACTGCCGATACTACTTTCAAAGCAGGCGACAAGCTTATGATAGTTGCCGATAACGGTAGCTTATATGCTTTGAATACTACAGCAGGTACAAGCTCATCAAATATGCTTAAGGGTACAGAGGTTACAGCTACTCAGATAGCTAACAATACTGATGATACATTAACATGGGTAATTGAAACAGTAAATGATGACGGTACATTCACAATTAAGAATGCAAGCACAGGTACTTATCTGTATTCAACATCATCAGGTAACGGCTTGTCATTGAAGGCAAGCTCTGCTAACTGGACATTTGATTCTAACATGGTATTGTCGGTAGGCGGCAGCACAGGTAGGGCTCTCTTACTGAACAAGAGCGCAAATGAATTTAAGACATACGCTTATTCAAACAGAACAGGAAGTTCTTACGTAGTACCTACACTGTATATATTCTCAGAGGGTGCAGACGCTCCTGTAGAGCCGACAAAGTACACGGTAACATTTGATATTACAGGCAACGGTACTATTGATTATAAGGGTACATCATATTCAAACGGACAGTCTGTTCAAATATATGAGAATACATCAGCAACATTTACTGCAACACCGGCCAGCGGTTATTTACTCGGCAGCTGGATGGACGGCGATGCAAACTTAATAGAGGGAAACACATATACATTCACAGTTACAGGCGATACAACAATCACAGCAGAATTTGTTGTAGATACAACACCTGTAAAGGTAGCAAATGTAGTAGCTACTCCGGGCTCATCAAGCATAGTAGCGGGTTCTTCTGTAGAGCTTAGCTGCGCAACAGCCGGCGCAACGATTTATTACAGCATAAACGGTGGAGCAAGCTGGGTAGAATATGCCGGTGCTATAGTTATTGACAGCTTCCCGACAGAGATTATGACATATGCTACAGCTACAGACTATGAAGATAGTGATGTATCTACATATATATATGAAGAAAAGGTAGTAGTACCTCCTGCAGAGGGCTCATATGTTCTCAGCACAAGCGAAGCACCGGAAGACGGTGAATACATAATAGCGGCCAATGTTGGTGATGCAGGCTACTATTCAATTAAAAGTGAATTAACAAGCAGTAAATATGCAGGTGAGGCAATCTCAGTTACAGATAATGTAGTAGATTCAACTGACGGCATATATACATTTAGTATCAAGTCACTTGGTAATAACCAATACAGCATTTATGACAAGACAGCAGGTAAGTATGTAACATACTCAAGCGGAACAAATCTCGGATTATCCGATACAGCATATGCATTTACTATCGTATATAATACAAACGGTTATGAGATAGTATCAGTAGCAAATACAAGCAGAGGTATTCTGTATAGCACATACAGTAATGCTAATAAGTTCGGTGGATATTCTACAAATAACTTCGGTGCTACAAATTACTACCGTATATCACTATTTAAGTGCAACAGCAGTGAGCCTGAGCCTGCTAAGACATATACAGTATCACTTGATGTAATGGGCAACGGTTCAGTTACATATAACGGTACTTCATACACAGGCTCTAACAATAAAATAACAGTTGAAGAGGGTGCAGAGGTAACACTTACGGCGGTACCTGATGCACATAACTCATTCAGCAGTTGGCTTGATGAAGATAGCAATGAGAGCACAGAAACTTCATATACATTCACAGCAAGCAAGGATATTTATATAATCGCATCATTTGAGGAAGATCCTACGGCAATGGTAGGTGCAAGCTTCACAGGTAACGGTACTATCACAGTAAACGGCGAAAATGCAGATGATCTTATAAGCGTATATGTTGGCGATACAGTAACATTTACAGCTACACCGGATGCTGACAGCTACTTTGTAAGCTGGGTTATCAACGGTACTCAGTACGACACAGCAGAGGTTGCTTACACAGTAACATCTACCGGTGATATCGACGCAAAGGCAACATTCGCATTTAAATATAACTTTGACGGTACAGGTAGTGTGGACGGCGATGACGTTTATATGCTTCAAATGTATCTAACAGGCGAAGTAGATACTATGGATAATATTGCATATGCTGACGTAAACGGCGACGGTCAGGTAAACCTTCTTGACGCATATGTACTTTACATTAAGATTAATGCGCAGGCATCATTAAAAGGCTTAAGAGGCGACACCATTTCAGTCGGTGGCTTCCAGAAGATAAATAGCATTGCAGACCTTAATGCAGGCGACCAAATAATATTTGTATATAATGATTTAGCTATAAACAATGTTGTTGACAGCTCAGGTCATACAGAGGGTATGTCTGTATCATATTTAGGCGATTACATTGTAAATCCTGATACATCATATGTATGGGTAGTAGGCATTGATGAAGAAGCAACAACATATAAGTATTCTTTCCTTAGTGCCGCTGATTCTATCAACTATCTTGCTAACACAGGCTCAGCAAATAAGATATCCTTCAGCTCAACAGCAAGTATGTTCAATATTGAAAGCTATGTAAATAATAATACGGCTGAAACACTATATAAAATCTATAATTCAGCTAAAGGTCTTGCATACAGAGCAAACACCTATAACTACTTCAGTTTCTACGCAGCTTCAAACCTTTCAGTAAGCAGTAAGGAATACTTTGGTGTAAAGATTTATAAGTATAACTCTGAATTAAGCTTTGATGAAACTGACAAGCTTACAATTACCACAGCAGTAGCCGAGGGACAGGAAGCAATGGGTACAGTAACTGATACCTTGACAGTTTTCTCAGGCGGTAATGTAACTATTAAAGCAACACCTAACGCAAACTACGATTTTGTTTCATGGACAATTACAGGTGAAGACGGAACCGTAATAACATCAGAAGATGCAACTTATTCATTTACTAATGTTACTCAAAACTACACAGCAGTAGCAAGCTTTAAGATAAAGCCAATATGTGACCTTGAGATAAGTGCAATAAGAGGTACCAGCACAGTAGTTACACAGCTTTCTGTTGGTGATGTTATCTATTTCAATACAAAGAATCTTATCGTTACTACCGATGAACTCACAGTATCTTATAAGATAGGTGAAAGCGGAGAATGGGTTGAGGGTACAAGCTACACAGTAACCGGTGAAGAAACATATCCGCTCACAGTTTATGTTAAGGCAGAGGCAGAGGGCT
The DNA here is from genome assembly GCA_051881075.1 of Acutalibacteraceae bacterium. Classification (GTDB taxonomy): domain Bacteria; phylum Bacillota; class Clostridia; order Oscillospirales; family Acutalibacteraceae; genus RUG14223. The sequence continues at coordinate 7,067 of JBJEPE010000049.1, forward strand.
ACGATTCAGTAGAGGCATCAGCAACATATGAGCAGTACAGCGTTAAGACAGGCGACTACGGCAGAGTAATTACTGAGTCTAATATTACAGAGGGTTCGTATGTTATCGTTGCTGAGTTTGACGGAAAATATTATGCACTTACATCTGCATTAAACAGCTCAAATAAGTTGGTTGCTAAAGAGATAACAATAGAGAACGGAGTTATTTCTGTAGATAATTCACTTGCATCAAGCATTGTAACCTTCTCTAACGGTAAAACAGATGATAACGGCGTAAGCTATGTTCTTTCTACAGATTTAGGTATAATTAAGGTATCCTCATCATCAACAAACATTTCTTACGGTTCAGGTTCAAGCTTCTATGTAAAGGCTGATGAAGCTAACGAGGGCTTATATAAGCTTGTATGTGACAGCACTATAGCAGCTACAAATTACCGTACATTAACTCTTTCATATTCAGATACAGCACAAATTTTCGGTAACTATTCAAATGCTTCAAACGGAAATTATGCGTTCTCAGTAATGCTCTTTAAGTACGGTGCAGAGCCGGAGGGAGTTATACCGGATGAACCTGTAGATGAGTACAGCGCACATGACTTTAATCATGACGGCGTAGTAAATGCAACAGATGTTAAGTTATTACAACAATATCTTACAGGCGAAGCAATGGCAGAGGATACACTCGGCACATTAACAGCAGCAGAGGTAGTAGCTAATATCGAGGCAAACGGCGATCTTGATAACAGCGGTTCTATCAACCTCCTTGATGCTTATCTGCTTAATATAGAGGTATTAAGCTTATAATATAAGATTGAGCTTATATGATGTAAATTGCCCTGTAGTAAGGCAGAGCAATCATCATGAGTTAAACCGATATGATGTAAAATTTAATAGGGGCTGTCTTTATTGACAGCCCCGGTACATAAATAACCGTACAGACGGTTTTAATGCTATCCCGATTAAATGTCTGTACTTGCACGGTTGTGCAGTATTTTAGCAAACTTAATTGACGTAACTATTTATATATTTTAATTAACTATCTTATAAAACGAAGCTTAAAGCACATATGACGCTTTAAGGCTACTGACCTTTGATAAAGTATAATTATGCAAGGGTTTAGTTGTTGTACGCTTTTTTTGATATATTTAAAAATGGCATTATAAAATTTTAAAATGAGCGTATAAGACAGTGCATGATTATACGATAAGTGTGTGATGACGATAGAGGTTTGCTTTTTTGTATACTTCTGTTTTGGTTTACACATTATTATGTATCTTCAATTTGGTACTTGTAATATTGCTATATAGAGGAAATACAGCAATATTATTTTAATAATAAATAATAAATTTAACGGGAGAGGAATTTTTATGAAGTGTTCAAAAAAGAAATTGGTATCATTACTATTAGTTTTCGTAATGCTATTGTCAATGGTACCGGCAATGTCTATCGTGGCTTCGGCTGCTGCAGTAGATTCAAATGGTGTGCAAATGTCTGACGAATTTTGCGAGCCATTAACCGACGGCAAGATAGTTTTCAAATACGTAAAGCCCACCGATAAAGCAAGCTGGTTAATATGGGAAGATTTTTGTATGGAAAATCCCAGTTTTTCTTTTAATCCTGAGGTTGATTTCAGCGATGATTTTAGCAAGCTTGATCTTTACCTTAATAAGGACAGTGAGAATGAAGAACATCATATCGTTGATGTTGTGTGGGATTATGATGCTAATGTATTAAAGATGGTACAGTCTATAGTTGATAAGTTCCCTGAGGATAGAGATTGGTTTAGTGTTACTGACATGGAATTTATTAATTTTTTGACATACGATAGATCTGATGTTAGAACTCTTGCTTTGGCAAATTATTCCGGAGAGCTAAAGTCTATATTCGATAATAAGAATTTTACTTTGGAAATAGAGGCACGTATGGGCTCCGATGATCCTTTTTATACCGAAGAAATCGGATCTGCTAAGTTACTTTATGATGATACGGCTTACTTCCTTTCAGAATGGCTTGGTGCAAAGGCAGACCACGCTATATATGTTCCTGATAGCACAGAAGATACAAAGGATGCCCTTATCGAAGCAGCACAAAAGAGAATAGATGATTACATCGGTAAAGGCATTGTTAGAATAACTGCAACAGATGAAATTATTACAAATTACATAAATAATAGTGATTTACTTGATGAGAACGGAAAATATTATTATCTTAATAAAGCCGTCGGCGGTTATGTATTTAACGTTAATGTTGCCGGTAAGCAAAGGGACTATAAATTTGTTATAATTAAGGATGATAATGAGCTTACAGTTCCTTCATACACTACAGTTGACGTTGATACAAATGTTTCCGTAAAAACCAATTCAACTAAGCTCCCGCTTGATACGGTTGTTATGGTTGAAAAGATTATAGAAGGCAATGTTTATGATAATATCATCAAAACTCTGAATGTTGAAGATGAAGATAGCGAAATATTTGATATTAAGCTTCATTCCGCTTCAAGTAATGAGTATATTACCCGTGTAGATGACGGACAGTTTGAAGTAAGGCTTCCTATTCCTGAAAAACTTAAGAAAAAAGAATTGTCTGTTTATTATATTGACGACGATGGCGAAGTAACCAAGTATGATGTAACCGTAAAAGACGGTTTTGCAGTTTTCACAACAGATCACTTTAGTGTTTATTCCATAGTTGGAACGCATGATCATAAAGGAGGCATAGCCACCTGCTGTGAAAAGGCTATTTGTGATATTTGCGATAAGTCTTACGGCAAGCTTGATCCTACAAATCATTCCGGCGGAACAGAGATTCGTAATGCAAAAGAAGCAACAGAGAATGAAAAAGGCTATACCGGCGATACCTATTGCAAGGGTTGCGGTGAAAAAATAGCAGACGGAAAAGAAATTCCTGCGATAGGCACTACACAAACCGGAGATACCGGTAATATTTGGATTTTGATAGCACTCCTGTTTGTTAGCGGAGCTTGCGTATTTGCTATAGTTAATTATAGACGCAGAAAAAGAATGGCACTTATAATGGATTAAAATTTATAAGTAAGGGCGGTAGTGAGCAAATTCACTATCGCCTTAATTATGCTTAGATATACAGTTTACCGTATATTTGAAATAAACCCGTCTATGAGCGCATCACAAACTAAACCGCATAAAATAACCGCTCAACGCTGTAAAGCATTGAACGGCTTTTTGTTTGTATAGTTGTATTTAGGTATATGAATTTAAGCATAATGACTTAGACTGAATTATTTATTATCAGTGCTTTTGACATTCTTTTCCGGAGATTCGCTATTGCCTTTATTTTCTTTACTCTTAAATGCCTTTGCAAGCTCTTTGCGTTGTGTGTACATACTGATAACCGCAATGACAAGTACAACACAGCTTACACCTCTGAATATCCATGAATAAGGGGATACAAACATATCAAGCGGTGTGGCGGCATCTACAAACCACCATATAGCGGAAAAGAAGAAATACAAAGACAGAAATTTAAGCAATGAACTACTTTTGTGACCCATATAAAACAGATAAATACCAATAATAAGCCACATTGTTGCATAAACATAACTCATCAGATCACCTTAAACCCTGATGTCTGTATTGCTGCTATTGTTATTATTGTGCTTTTTGTTAGTTGATGTATTAGTAAACAAAAGGCAAAATAATATATAGGCCGCAAAGATCAATGAACCTATATAATGTATATATTGCGGAACTGAGCTTGAAGGATTGATTTGTAATATAATATAGTTCACAAGCGTCCATACACTTTCAAAAAAGAAGTATCCCGCTATTGGTTTACAAATAGGTATATTAATAAACTTTGGTAAAAATAGTGCAACGGTTACAGCAAGACAAGCCGCAGCCGAAATTATTGAAATCCACATAATTTAACGCTCCTTATGAAATTGTTACCTATAATTATAAAACTATCTACGTAATATGTCAAGGCAATATATCTGCGTAAGGAAAAAAAGTATGTCATATACATATAATAATAGTCAGTTTTGTATCAAAAAGGCATTAGTTAATTATTTGTTTACAATTATGATAAATTATGTTATTGACAAATTGCCGAAATAGTGGTAAATTTATAATTAGATTAGCACTCTAAGTGTTCGAGTGCTAATTTCTCAAAAAGAGGTGATAATCATGGAACCGTTTGAGAGAAAAAAGAAAATACTGCAAGCAGTAGTTGAAAACTATATTGAAACAGGTGAGCCTGTAGGCTCTAAGGCAGTTTGTAGTATGTTGGAGTTTCCTGTGTCATCGGCAACGGTGCGTAACGATATGGCAGAGCTTTCTGAAAAAGGCTTACTTGAACAGCCGCATACTTCAGCAGGCAGAATCCCCTCAAAGAAGGGCTACAGATATTATGTGGATTCGCTCATGTCTGCAAAGAGGCTATCCGCTAGCAGGCGTGATATGATATCGGAAAGCCTCATTTCATCGGCAGATGCTCCTGAGAGTATATTGTCACAGGCAACAAGCCTATTGGCAGATATAACAAACTATGCCGCAGTTTCTACTACGCCGCCGGGACATGATGCAACCGTAAGGCGTATAAGACTGGTACAAACGGGTAAGTACTCATCTATGATAGTGCTTATAACATCGTCGGGAATGGTTAAAAACAGACTGTTCAGATGTGATTACGTTCTTACGCCTGAGCTTTTAAAGATATTTGAAAATGCAGTGAACAGTAAGCTGTGCGGTCTGCCGCTGTCAAGCTTTACACCGGCATTTATTCAAACTACCACAATAAGCTTCGGCGAGCTTGCAATGCTGCTGCCAAATGTAATGCTTGCAATAATGGAGGCGGCAAACGAAGCCTCAAAGACTAATATCAAGCTTGACGGTCAGACAAATCTGCTGTTTCTACCGGAGCTTGACCTTCACTCAGCGCGTAGCGTGATAAAGTTTTTAAACAGAAGTAACGATGTTGCAGGGCTATTACTCAAAAAGGGTGACAAATCAAAAAGTAAAATTATAATCGGTGATGAAAGTGATTATCCTGAATTGTACGACTCAAGCATTGTTATGTCAAGGTACACTATATCGGATAATAACAGCGGTGCTGTGGCTATAATAGGACCCACACGTATGGATTATGCCGATGCGCTTGCTAACACCGAGTATATCTCTGAAATGATCGGAAGATTGATAAGAGAATTAATGTTTGATAAATAAAGTCGGCTGTGCCGAATAACATAAAGGAGTAATTACATGAGTAAAGATAAGAAGAAAAAGCCCGGGGAGCAGGCTGCTGAAGAAACCGTAAGTAAAGAGCAACAGCCTGAAACCGAGGAAGAAGTAAAGCAAGAAGAAGTTAAACAAGAAGAAGTTAAACAAGAAGAAGTAAAGCAGGAAGAAGCACCTGCCGAGAAGAGCGAAGCAGACGCACTAAGAGAAGAGCTGGCCGCGGCAAAGGATAAATACTTAAGACTTGCCGCAGAATACGATAACTACCGCCGTAGATCAGAGAAAGAAAAGCAAATGATTTATGCGGATGCAACATCAGACGCATTAAAGGAAATACTCATAATAGGCGATAGCTTAGAGAGGGCGTCAGCCGCTTATGAAAATGCCTCTGAGGAATATAAAAAGGGTGTTGATATGATTATCACACAATACTTTACGGCACTTAAGAAGATAGGGGCAGAGCCATTCGGCGAGGTTGGAGAAACGTTTGACCCCGGAATTCACAATGCCATATCCGTTTCAGAGGATGAAAGCGCAGCAAATAATACCATTACTGCCGTATATCAGACAGGATATAAAATAGGCGATAAGATAGTACGTCATGCAATGGTTCAGGTTCGTAATTAATTTTTGATTTCAATAGAAATAAATTCTATGAATATAAATAATAATATCTAAAACAATAACAGGAGGAAATTATCATGGCAAAGACAATAGGCATAGATTTAGGTACAACAAATTCATGTGTAGCAGTTATCGAGGGCGGTGAGCCGGTAGTAATCGCTAACGCTGAGGGCGCAAGAACAACCCCGTCAGTAGTAGCATTCTCTAAGGACGGCGAACGTATGGTAGGTCAGGTAGCTAAGCGTCAGGCCGTTACCAACCCGGAAAGAACCATATCATCAATTAAGAGAGAGATGGGTACAGCTCATAGGGTAAACATCGACGGTAAGAGCTATACACCTCAAGAGATATCTGCAATGATACTTCAAAAGCTTAAGACAGATGCAGAGGCATACCTTGGCGAAACAGTTACTCAGGCAGTTATCACGGTTCCGGCTTACTTTACGGACGCACAACGTCAGGCTACTAAGGACGCAGGTAAAATAGCAGGTCTTGATGTTAAGAGAATTATCAACGAGCCTACAGCCGCCGCACTTTCTTACGGTATTGATAAAGAAACAGATCAAAAGATAATGGTATATGACCTTGGCGGCGGTACATTCGATGTATCTATCATCGAGATGGGTGACGGTGTTCAGGAGGTTCTTGCCACGGCAGGTAACAACAGACTTGGCGGCGATGACTTTGATAACAGAATAATCAACTGGATGGTAGATTCATTTAAGTCTGAAACAGGCGTAGACCTCAGATCGGATAAGATGGCTATGAAGCGTCTTACAGAAGCCGCAGAAAAAGCAAAGATAGAGCTTTCAGGCGTAACATCCTCTTCAATCAATCTTCCTTACATCACAGCAGATGCTACAGGACCTAAGCATTTGGATCTTACTCTTACAAGAGCTAAGTTCAACGAGCTTACGGCAGATCTTGTTGAGGCTACAATGGGACCTGTTAAGCGTGCATTACAGGATTCAGGTCTTTCAATAAGTCAGATAGATAAGGTACTCATGGTAGGCGGTTCTTCAAGAATCCCTGCTGTTCAGGAGGCAGTTAAGTCACTTATCGGTAAAGAGCCGTTTAAGGGCATTAACCCTGACGAATGCGTTGCTATCGGTGCGGCTATTCAGGCAGGCGTACTCGGCGGTGAGGTTGACGGTCTGTTACTTCTTGATGTTACTCCGCTTTCACTCGGTGTTGAAACAATGGGCGGCGTTATGACGAAGATAATCGACAGAAATACCACAATTCCTACAAAGAAGAGCCAGATATTCTCAACTGCCGCAGATAATCAAACACAGGTTGAGATAAATGTTTTACAGGGTGAAAGAGAGTTTGCCCGTGACAATAAGCAGCTTGGTCTGTTCACGCTTTCAGGTATTGCTCCGGCAATGAGAGGTGTACCGCAAATTGAGGTTACCTTCGATATAGATGCCAACGGTATAGTTAATGTATCTGCTAAGGACTTAGGCACAGGCAAAGAGCAGAAGATCACAATTTCTTCTAATACAAATATGTCTAAGGAAGACATTGACAGGGCAGTTAAGGATGCTGAAAAATTTGCCGCAGAGGATAAAAAGCGCCGTGAAGAGGTTGATACTAAGAACGAGGCCGAGAATATGTGCTATCAGGTTGAGAAGCTCATTAACGAAAGCGGCGATAAGATGGATTCAGCCGATAAGGATAACTTAAAGGCTAAAACAGAGGCAGTAAGATCAGCTATAACATCTAATGACGGCGAGCGCATTAAAGCCACTAAGGATGAACTGCAAAAGGCACTGTATGATGTATCTGCTAAGATGTATCAGCAGGCGGCACCGCAGCAGGGCACAGCTCCGACAGGCGATGCAAACCAAGGCAATGCTCAAGGCGGCCCGAACGGCAATGTATATGATGCCGACTACACAGATGTAAACTAATGAATTAAATAATCAACATGAAGAATGTACGCTCTGTATATACGGTGCGTACAATTCTTCATGTATAACAGTGGGTGATCATTTTTGGCTGATAAACGAGATTATTATGAGGTCATGGGTGTTGATAAGAATGCAAGTGAGGACGATATTAAAAAAGCGTTCCGTAAGCTTGCAAAGCAATATCACCCCGACCTGCACCCCGGCGATAAAGAGGCCGAGGCGAAATTTAAAGAAGTAAACGAAGCATATGAGGTACTTTCAAACAGCGAAAAGCGTGCAAAATATGACCAATTCGGTCATGCGGGCGTAGACCCTAACTATGGCGCAGGAGCAGGCGGCGGAAGTCCGTTTGGCGCAGATATTGATTTAGGTGATATTTTCAGTAGCTTTTTCGGCGGTTTTGGCGGCGGCAGACAGTCAAACCCGAATGCACCGCGCAGAGGTACAGACGTTGAGGTACAACTGATGCTTTCATTTGAAGAGGCCGCAAAGGGATGTAAAAAGACGATAAGTTATACCTGTATAGAATCCTGTAAATCCTGTAACGGCAGTGGTGCTAGTGCGGGAACTTCTCCTAAGATATGCCCTGCCTGTAACGGTTCAGGTCAAGTGAGAATAAATAAGCAAACCCCGTTCGGCGTTATTCAGACATCGCATCAATGTGACAGATGCCGTGGTAAGGGTAAAATTATTGATACACCGTGTTCAAGCTGTTCAGGTACAGGTCAGGCACGCAATAAAAACAGCATAGAGATAACGGTTCCTGCCGGTATAGATGAGGGTCAGATACTCAATATAGGCGGCAAAGGCAATGCCGGTAAAAACAGAGGCCCTGCGGGCGACCTTCATGTTGTAATAGGCGTAAGACCTCACCCGATATTTGAGCGAAAGGGTGACGATGTATGGTGCGAAATACCGTTGACCTTTGCACAGGCGGCACTGGGAGCAGAGGTAGTTGTTCCTACGCTTGACGGTAAGGTAAAATACAGCGTACATGAGGGTACCCAGCCCAACGATATATTTAAGTTCAAGGGTAAGGGTATTCAGCACATTAACGGCAGAGGTAGGGGTGACCAGTATGTTACCGTTACCATAGAGGTACCTAAGAATTTATCAAGCAAGCAGAAAGAAATTTTGCGTGATTTTGATAAGCAGGGCAGTGAAAAGAATTATCAGAAGCGCAAGGGCTTTTTTGAGAAAATAAAGGACATATTCGGAGATGCCGATTGATAGTATCGAAAGGAATATTATATGGATTGGACGGAAATAGTAGTAAGCGTGCCGGTTGAAGATATTGACAAGGCAGGCGATATAGCTCAGATGGTAGTGCCGTACGGTATTTACATTGAAGATTACTCTATGCTGGAGCAAGAAGTGCTTGAGATAGCCAACATAGACCTTATTGATGAAGACCTGCTTAAAATGGACAGAACAAAAGGTAAGGTTCATGTTTATATAAGCCCCGAAGAAAGCCCTGCAGAGGCAATGGCGTTTCTCTCAGAACGCCTTAACAGTGAGGGCATCAAGCATGAGATAGATTCATCCAGCTGTGTCGAAGAAGATTGGCTGAATAACTGGAAACAGTACTTTAACCCCATTGCAGTAGGCGAGAAATTGCTCATAAGACCTACTTGGCGTGATAAATATGATGCCGGTGACAGGGTAGTACTTAATCTTGATCCGGGACTTGCATTCGGCACGGGAACGCATGAAACCACAAGACTCTGCCTTGAAGCAATAGAACGATACATTAAGCCGGGCGATAAAATGCTTGATGTGGGATGCGGCAGCGGTATATTATCCGTTGCGGGTGTTTTGCTTGGCGCACAAAGCGCACTGGGTGTAGATATAGATGAAATGGCAGTTAAAACCGCAAACGAAAACGCAAGACTTAATCATGTTGAGGATAGATTTACTGCTATTTGCGGAAATCTGACTGATAAGGTAAGCGGAACATACGATATAGTTGCGGCTAACATAGTGGCGGATGCTATAATTGCCCTGTCTGCCGGTGTAAGCAGCTTTATGACGAAAGATACCGTATATATAACCAGCGGCATTATTGAGAGCAGAGCGGATGAAGTTAAAAGTGCGCTCAGCGAAAGATTTGAGATGATCGAAGAATTTACCGAAAAAGGCTGGTACTGCATTGTCTTCAGGCTCAAATCCTGAAAAAATAAAGATAATTAACATGATTGAATGTAAATAATAAAATTCTTAAGAATTATTAATAATTATTTGTTTTTTAATTCTTTTGTAGCATAATTATTTGTAAGTTTATTGGTAAAATAATAAAAACTGTCGTGTTACAGAAAGGATTTGATTATACAATGAATAAAAAACAAAAATCATCAGTAAATCTGTTTTTCTCGGCTTTTCTTGTAGTTGCATATGTGGTATGTGCATATTTCTTTGATAAGCTTACTACAGCAAGGGTTGACAGCGTAAGAACTCAAACCTTGTTCCAGTTGGCTATTTATGCCGTATTCGGTCTTGTGCTTTTCTATGCTACAAGAGTTGGCGACGGCAAGCAGATAGTAAGATTTAGTCTTTCAGCACTCATATTAATGGTAATACCGTCACTTTACGTGATTTGTTGCCTGTTTTTCCCGAGCGCACTTCCTTTTGCAACTACACTTACTGCAAGTCAGAATGTAATCATTCTATCTGCTGTAGTACTTGGTTACGGTTTGCCTTATACCTTTACAAGCGGCTTTGAGCTTGAGGTTGAGCCGGAAGAAGCTGAGGGAGCTGAGAAAAAGTCTGAGGAAGTTAAGTCTGAAGAAGTTAAAACTGAAGAAGTTAAGACTGAAGAAACAGAAGAACAGCCTGAATCAGACAAGTCAGAGGAAGAAGCTCCTGTTGCTTTAGAGAGCGAACCTGTAGTAGAGGATGTAGCAGTTGCATCTGAGTCTGCTGAAACAGCAGAAGAAGCTGATGATGAGATAGATTCACTTGAATTTTAATTTTAGTTAAGCACGTTAAAAAATTCGGGAGGGTTAAAATGCCCTCCCGTTTCTGTGTAATCACTTTTATGTTTATACATAATATGTTTAAACACCGCACAAATATAGAATAATAAACACAAAATATATAGCAAAATTTGACCTATGCTGATTTTCAGCATTATGAGGAGGAAATGAAATGTCAGAATGTACACATGATTGCAGTAGTTGTAGCTCTAACTGTGCATCCCGTGAACAGCCGCAGGACTTTACAGAAAAGCTTAACGAGTTAAGCAGTGTAAAGAAAGTAATAGGTGTAGTAAGCGGTAAGGGAGGTGTAGGTAAGTCACTTGTTACATCAATGCTTGCCGTCGCAACCAACAGAATGGGATATAAAACAGCTATACTTGATGCGGATATTACAGGCCCGTCTATTCCTAAGGCCTTTGGTCTTAACACAAAGGCACAGTACAATGACTTCGGTCTTTTGCCTGTTACATCTAAGACAGGTGTAGAGATAATGTCGGTCAATTTACTGTTGCCTAATGAAACAGACCCTGTAGTATGGAGAGGCCCAATAATAGCCGGTACTGTTAAGCAGTTTTGGACGGATGTTATCTGGAAGGACATAGACTTTATGTTTGTTGATATGCCTCCGGGAACAGGAGACGTACCGCTTACTGTATTCCAATCTCTTCCGCTTGACGGTATAGTTATAGTTACATCTCCGCAAGAGCTTGTATCTATGATAGTAGGTAAGGCGGTTAAAATGGCACAGATGATGAATATACCTATTTACGGTGTAGTAGAGAATATGAGCTATTTCAAGTGTCCTGATTGCGGTAAAGAGCATTACCCGTTCGGTAAGAGCAAGCTTGAAGAAGCCGCCAAGACATACGGTGTAGAGATCATAGGCAGATTGCCGATAAACAATGAGCTTGCTACTGCGGTAGATACCGGTACGGTTGAACTTTATGCAGGCAACTGGCTTGACGAAGCCGTTAATAAAATTGTAGGAGAAGATAATCCGCAAGAGGCTTAATGCTATAGGAGGATACCATAATGATAGAATTTAGATATGATACGCAATTACTTATAGAGGGCAATGACCTTGACGAGGACGCAATAAACGACTATTTTGTAGATAACTTCAAGGGCGATTGTCTTATTGCTGTAGGTGACGACACACTCATTAAGATACACTATCATACCAATGAGCCGTGGAAGGTACTTGAGTACTGTGCATCTCTGGGTGAAATTCACGATATAGTAATTGAAGATATGGACAGACAGGCAAGAGGGCTTAAGGGCTGATGGTGAAAGTAAAGACTTGTATGACAAAATATCAAAGTATTATTTAGAGGTAGACGAAGCAAATGAAAAGCATTCCTTTGAGAATATATACCTAGCAAAAGATTTAATAACTAAAATTAGTGAAATGGAATAAGGTAAATTTAATGTAAAGCTGATTTCCTTTCAAAATTAATATATAATAATCCCCTTAGTATAGCCTTTGAGATTTCGTTTTCAAGAGGCTAAGCTAAGGGGAATGTTATTGTAAATTGTATATATACATTTATAAATTACTATGCGTAAATCAATCTACATCCTGTGGGCATTTGTAGCGCACTTTGTTTTTTGTTTTGTTATCGTATTCTATTGTTTTGCTTGGGCATGAGCATATACACGCCATGCAATGAGTACATTTGCCGTTCCAAATGGGTTTTCCTTCTGTAAGCTTTATGTTACCCATAGGGCAAACACGTTCACACAATCCGCATGATGTACAATTATCTTTTATACGGAAGCTTTTATCTTTTATATAGAACTTATAGAAAAACTTATTGATTACGGTAGTTGAAATTTTATCAATTACATTTGGCTTCTTTACATTCAAAGGCTTGCTTTGAGATATACAGGATGTTATATCTGGTAGTGATTGTACAGCTTTGGCTATTATTTCCCTTGCCTTTTTATCATCCGGGGCTTTAAACATCGCAATATAATTCTCAGGCATAACTATTCCGGCACAGCCCATATGATTAAGTGATGTTTTTTCACACAATTCTTTGGTAAAGCGTTGTGCGTTACCAATACTTGAACCGCAGGTCAGTATAAAATAAATATCCTTGTTACCGTGTAAGTCTGCCTTCAATAGCCAATCACGTACTATATGGGGTATCTGCCATGCGTATGTAGGTACAACAATTACCCAAGGTTTATCAGATTTAACGGTAGAGTAATCGTTATCTCTGATTTTTGTAAATAAGTTTATAACTTCATCGTCAATTTGTATACCTATCAGATTAGCAATGTATTCGCTGTTTCCCGTACCGGAAAAATAAAGTATCATATAAGTTCCTCCATTGTTTAGTCTTCTATCATAATACTTTGGTTGTCGTTATTATCATCAATGGTTACGGTTATTCCGCTGCCTGTGTCTGATGCCGTATTGCTTGCTGTGCCGCTACTTGTATTATCGCTTGATGCAGACTGTGATGATGTATCCCCTGAGCCCTCTTCGTCAACAATTATTTCAAATCCTGAAGCATCGCCGCTTATGACATTTCCGTTTTCATCCACAACAAAGGATTGACCGCCGCTTGAATCTTCAACTACCTCATATATTTCGTCAGGCAAACATGACAGGGTTATCTGAATAAGGTATTTGCCCTCAAAAATAAATTCAAGCTTATATCTGCTCATTATGTAAATCCATCCGTCATAGGTATCCTCTACTTTTTCATGTAAGGTTGCAGGACCGTAAGCGGCTTTTACCTCGGCACGGGTATTACCTACGTGCAGGTCTCTGTCTGTATAGTAGTTTGGACTTGCTGTAGATACCTCACAAATCGTTAGCATATCCTGGTCGTTACCGTACTTATCATAATTAATATTACTCAGGCTTACGCTTGTGTATTCATAATCGTATATTTTCAAATCATATTCCGGGTTATCCTCAGCATCGGTAGCGGTAGACAATATGCCGTTCTCGTCAGAAGTATCTTTAAGGACAACTACGTGTTCATCTGTACTTTGAAGAGTATCATCAATTATGGCTTCTTCGCTGAAAAAGCCCTCAAGTGTCATGTAGAAATAGTTATTATTATTATGCAGTCTAAAGTCAAATTCCGTCAACGGTTCAATTTTGGTTTCTTCCTTTGAGCAACCGCAGAATAATGATACCAGCAATGTGCAGGCTACGGCAAGGCAAAAAAATCTTTTCATCGTTTAATCGTCCTTTCTAAGCATATATTTATAAAGACTGACTATTTCGCAGTCTGCTGACTGTTGAAATAGTCACAATATTGTGATAAACTACATTTATCACAATGCGGTTTACGTGCATCACATACAGCTCTTCCGTGCAGAACCATTCTATGACAGAAATCGTTAGATTCAGCGGGCGGCAGTATATCTCGCAATATTTTTTCAATTTTGGTTGCGTCTTTAATATTATGGAATCCTAACCGTGATGTTATCCTTATGCAGTGGGTATCTACAACTACGGCAGGCTTTTTATATATATCACCGATAACCAGATTTGCTGTCTTTCTGCCTATACCGGCAAGTGACGTAAGCTCCTCTATGGTATCGGGTACTTGCGAATTAAAATTATCACGCAGCTGCTGTGCCATTGTGACTATGTCACGTGCTTTTGTTTTGTACAGACCGCATGACTTAATATATTCCTCAACTTCGGCAACATCTGCATTTGCAAAATCCTCAACGGTTTTAAATCTCTCAAATAAAGCGGGTGTTACCATATTTACACGTAAGTCTGTGCATTGTGCCGCAAGGCGTGTGGCTATTAATAACTGTAGAGGGTCGGTATATTGCAGTGAGCATACCGCATCCGGATAATCCTTTTTTAACAATTCAATTATTACTTCGGCCTTTTCTTTATTATCCAAGCGAAACACCGTCCTTTCAAAAAATAAATGAGGTGAAAATTAATGTATAAAAATATAATCTTTGACCTTTACGGTACACTGGTAGATATATCTACTACAGAAGAAATATATACTCTATGGCGCAATCTTGCACGTTTTTACGGCTATAACGGTGCGCTATATAAGGCAAATGAAATTAAGAAGAGATACATCGCTGAGGTAAACAAGCTTTTAAGTGAATGCAAATACGATTACCCAGATATTGATGTTTTAACGGTATTCAATGAACTTTATCTTTTTAAGGGCATAAGTGTAAATACTCAATGCTTAGAGCATACCGCTGAGTTTTTCCGCATACTGTCTACAAGGTATATCAGGCTTTATGACGGAGCTGTACAGCTTATTGATGAGTTGCATAAGCGAGGCAGGGGAGTCTATCTGCTTACAAATGCGCAAAGGTCATTTACTGTCCCTGAATTAAGAAGTCTGGGCATACTTGACAGCTTTGACGGTATTGTAATATCATCCGATGAGGGCTGTGCAAAGCCGGACAGACATTTTTTTAATATATTGCTCGACAGATACTCTCTGAGTGCAGAGGACTGCTTGATGGTAGGCAATGATGTAAATACCGATATAAAGGGAGCATTATCCTGCGGAATGGACTGTGTTTATGTACACTCAAATCTATCACCAAAGGTAGATGAGATAAATGCTACCTATTGTATAAAAGACGGTAATATAAAAGATGTACTCAAATATATCTGATTAGTTACGGTTTGTCAGGATCGTGTACGCCTCGGTGACAAACGGTTCAAGCGTTGAGCTTGTAATTTGACTTAAACTGCACATGTCCGATATATCTTCATCTGAAAAATAAAGATTATCCGATAAAAAGCTTTTAAAGTAATAAGAAAAATATCTGAGTGCGTCTTCGTTGCCAAGCTCGTTATAATCTGTAAGGTATGTATTGCAGGTATTGATACCGGTTATACAGCGAGATACTATAGATTGTATCAAAAGGCGCGTATTTTCGATATCATAATTATCGTCAGCTAATTCTTTGTTAAGACTGTTATAGCTCTCTGTTATATCGTGTGTTAATGAGCATATCTCGTAGATTTGGACGTATTTTTCGTACCCTGTGTACGGTATGGAATTATTTATAACATAGGAGTAAATATTTTCGTAATCCTTTGCTCTGAAGTATTCCTCCATAGCTATGGTATGCTCAGTATAGCTGTTGCTGTCGTCAAGCTTTTGACTTTTTATTATAATTAGCAATAACGTACTGATAACAATAAGGGCGATGCCGATAATAAGTAATACCAAGGTTGACTTTTTGGCGGATTTATCAGACTTTTTGCCGGTACTTATTTCCTTACCGCAGGATGTACACTTAGCGCTTCTGTTTTTGATTTTCGCACCGCACGTCTTGCACTTCATAGGCTTGTCCTCCTACATAATTTTATTAATGACTTTGAGTAAAGCCTTGTTTCTGCATTTCTACTATAATATCCGATTTTGTAAGCTGTTCATTAATAATGTCAGCTTCATTTTTTATTACGATTGAATTATCACGTTCTTCAACAGTGCTTGACGGATATTGCTTTAAGTAATTATTAGTCATGTTTTCTTTCATTTCATTAAAGGCTTCTTCGCTGTTGAATTTTATCATTATAGATATTCCGGTGCAAAGACTGCCGCTGAATTTATAAGAATGTAGTATATTATAATCGTCAGCGTTATAACCCATTGCAAGCTGATATGTATCATCCATGTCGGAGGTTTCACTATAGGTTATTTCTAGTACAAGCTGTGAGTCCCATACATTTTCTTCTGCGTTATATTCGCCTGTATTATCGGGAAAATAATAAATTCCAATATCTGCAACGTTATTGGCAAGCTGTTTTGACATAAAATAACAGGTGACGTTGTCTTCCTCGTAGGTTTGCGTTTCAGCGAATGTAACAGCCCATTGCTGTACTTTTTCGACAACTTCATTTTTAAAGTTCTCGCTTGCGGTACACCACTCAATATGTACTTCTCCGGTAGATATCTCAAGGGAAGCAACCGTCACATATTCTGATAATTGCGGAAAGTTTTCGGGTAAATTTGAGATAAGTCCCCATAAATAACCGAACTTTGCCTTTGCTTCACTTGATGTCGGGTCTTTCAGCTCGACTGTTTTCGGCTCGCACGACGCTAAGGTCAGGATAAGGATAACACTGAAAATACAGCATAATAAACGTTTCATAATTTCCTCCTAGTTAGATGATGTATCTTTATATCAGCTTTAGAATAACAATATCGCAGATAATTACGCCAACGGTAATGATAGCGGCTATCGCGGCAAGCACATATAGCCAAGTGTAGCTACGTGATTTTTTGTTTTTATCTTTTGGTGTTATCATCTGTTCATGGGCTGTGCTTAGTATGCCGTCCTCCTTTATTTCTATAAGCGGTTCAAGCTCAGGCTTTTTTTCGGGACGGCTATAGTTTACATTAAAGAACGTGCTAATATATTTTATCAGAGAATTACTGAGCATAGGCTCTAGGCTTCCAGGTTCGTCAGGGAGTACAAGGATTATTTGCTCTCCGCTCTCTAAGATATATCCGTTATCACCGTTTATATTTGGATTTAGCATTTTCTTTATATTCAGATTTGCATTTGATCTGCTGAAAGCATGGGAAAGCACCTGAACTATATTATCGTTTCCGCTTTTAGACAGGCCGCCCACTATTACTATAAGGTCATATTTGTTGACTGCATCGGCCAGACACTTACCTAAATCTCTTACGGTGGCGGCGCTTGAAACTGCGGCTACGTTAAATTCAGAGTAGGATAGCTTTTTCCTAACAGCTTTTTCACAATATCCTGTTTTTAGTGACATATAGAAAATAATCTGACAATCCATGAAAGTTCTCCTAATGCTATAGCTTTATATTATAAATCTTAGGGTGCGCCGTTAGTTATACGGCGTACCCTTGTTATTGTATGTAATTTTTTACGTTTTAAATAAAATTAAGGTTATTTTATCCTTCGGGTATCGGTTGTGTTTCATCCGGATTTTCTGGTTCCTCACTTGATGGCTCAGGTTCCTCACTTGACGGTTCGGGGTCTTCGCTTGACGGTTCCGGATCCTCACTGCTTGGCGGCTCCGGTTCGCTTGATGAAACGGGTTCCTCGCTTGACGGTGGCTCAGGATCGGAACTTGGCGGGCTGACAGAAGATGTCGGCTTTGACGATGAATTGTTGCCGTCGCTTGGCTGACTGCTTGAAGGAACAGATGATTCGCCTTCGTGTGATGTGTTTGATTGCGAATCGTTATCTGAAGGCGTATCGTCAATGTCTATCACCGTTGATGATCCGTCGTCTACGGATATTACAGGCCTACTGCTTGAGCTTGATGAGGATGAGCTTGGTTTGCTTGAAGAACTGCTGTCCTCAGGCTTCGATGAAGAAGAATCGTCCTCGGGGTCAATAAATATATAGTTTTTGCCCTGCTTTTCTACGGTACCTTTTCCATCATACCAGCTTATATTACCCTTTGCATATTCTTCCTCAAAGCTTGTCAGAACAGGCCGAGTACCGCTGTTGTATTTATACCAAACCTCAGGGTAAACAGGGTTAGATTCGTAATATGCACGAGATGTGTCGACGCTTGTTTTTTCACCCTTACGTACACGTCTGGCAACAACTACCGTCCTGAAGTCTGTAAATTCATATGAGCAGGTAGACAGGGTTAAAAGCTGGTCATCTTCGTTTACATCTACAGGCATATTTATTACGGATCTTTCTCTTACCTGATAAACATAGTTCAAAAAGTCTGAGCTGCTTGAAAATTCGCCTCTTAAATAATTGAAAAACTCTCCGTGCTCGCTGAGTGTATTGGTTTTGAATACTGATATTACCTTCCACTCTGCATCACTGTAAATAGTATTAAATGTTATAGTAGGTGACTTTGAGTAATAGTCCATATACTGATATTTTGTTATATCGGCAAACATACTTCCGTCATTCATATGATGACCGTGTATGATTATGTTCTTTGAATTTACACCCTGTGAGCTGCGTGTATCAAGGAAAAGGCTGCCGTAGCGGTTATCCTCACCCTTAAAATCTCTGTACAGATAATAGTTAGGGTCGCTTGCGGGCGGTTGAAATACAGGTAGGTCTATCCACTTTGAGAAAGATATTCTTATCCAGCCTACTAGGTTAGGATATTTAGAATAAAGCTCTCTCCACTTTGATTTTACGGCGTCATCACCGTAGGGATTGCTGTCGGTAGTATTTGTATCATCATCATCATCCAAAAGCTCAAACTGATGATAAATATTACGAAGTTCATCTATCTCATTATTATAAATCTCTCTGTCCAGAAATGTTACTCTGATAAGCTTAACTCCGCTGAATATAAATGTAAATACAGCGGCAATAAGAATTATTTTACGTACTACTTCGCCGGGTCTGTCGCCCTTCCACGGGAGTATATGCTTGTAGAACGGTATTTTTTTCTTTTTGTTTTTGGCTTTTGTATATTCGGCATCCTCGGTGGTTTCACTTCCTCTGGTGCTGTCTGCAAGAACAGCAGCAAGCACGTCGGTAGTGTCCTCCTCGTCCTCAAAAAGGTCGTCATCCCACATATTGCTGTATGTATTGTCAAGTGTACGTGCCTTAGATACCGCACAAACCAGCATTTCTTCTGTTGGTGTACCGCACTCGCTCTCTTTAGGCAATGCTATTATTATAACGCCCCTGTGCTTTATCATACAGCACTCATAGCCCTCTCCGAATGAACAGAGCGATGCAGGGCCGTGCAGATACGGACAGGGTTCTTGGTCGGGGTCTATCTGTGTTATATCAGAGTAGAAAAGATCTCTTGCCTCAAGCTCCTGCTTGTTTAGCTCCGAAAGTGTAGCGTACACTACACCCTTATTGTGTCTGCTGATTGCATTTGCCATAATTATCATTTTAATATTAGCGCTGTCAGACATAGACAGCTTTATAGCCTCAATCAGCTTTTCACCTGACTCTGAAAGCTCAGTTTTATACATTATACTTACATCGTTTTCTTTAAGTTGTGCAGAGATACTATCTATACTGCCGTTCAGCTTTTCCATTATTTCATTAGATGTTCTGAAAGAATAAATTTCCGCATTCACAAAAAATAACCTCCCAAATATCATTTATCTAAGGCAAGGCTTATTTACCATAGCCGATTTTGGTTACACGTACATTTTGTACGGCATTGTTTATAAGTGTATCGCAATCAAGATCGTTTTCTGCCGCACGGACATATTTAGGAACAGGCCTTGTTCTGGGGTGCTTAGGTGTAAATACCGTACAGCAATCCTCATAAGGCTGTATTGATGTTTCCATAGTACCTATTTTTCTTGAAATTTCTATTATCTCATTTTTATCCATACCTATAACAGGTCTGAATACGGGCATTGTAGCAACTTCGTCGGTACAAGCTATCGCACCTATTGTCTGGCTTGCTACCTGACCTAAGCTTTCGCCCGTTATAAGTGCCGCACACTCGTTTTGCTCTGCTATCTTCTGTGCTATCTTCATCATAAAGCGGCGCATGATAATGGTGAACAGCTCCTCCGGACATTTATCACGTATCTGTTCCTGTATCTCTGTGAACGGTACGGTGTACATATTCATCCTGCCGCTGTATTTAGAAACGATCTCCAAAAGCTCCACTACCTTTTGTTCAGCTCTCTCGCTTGTATATGGTGGACTTGCAAAATGCACTGCAGTAAGCTCAATTCCTCTTTTTGCCATCATATAGGCCGCTACAGGACTGTCTATGCCGCCTGATATAAGTATGACCGCCTTACCGCCTGTACCAACAGGAATACCGCCGGCACCCTTAATTGCCGTGCCGTGAATGTAGGCATTGTAGTCACGTATCTCAACGTTTACCGTAACTTCCGGATGTTTTACATCGACCTTTAGATGTGGGAATTTTTCAAGTATCGCTCCGCCTGTTTCCGCAGAAATCTCAGGCGATTTGTATGGGAATGCTTTATCTGAACGTTTTGATTCTACCTTAAAGCTTGTTGCATATGAAAGTTCATCACTCAGATATTCTGCCGCAGCGGCCTTTACTGCATCAAGCGACTTTTCACATACACAGGCACGTGACAGAGCCGCTATACCAAAGACCTTAGTAAGCCTTTCTACCGCTTCGTCAAGATCAAAGCTATCATCCTGCGGCGTAACATATATGGTAGACTGTGCCGAGCGGATATCGAATTTGCCCAGCGAATACAGCTTTCTCTTTATATTCTTAATGAGAACATCCTCAAAGGTGCGTCTGTTAAGTCCCTTTAAGACTATTTCTCCGATTTTTATAAGTATAATTTCATTCATTCTTTATTTTATCCTTTCTGCGGCATTACAAGATACGGGTTATTTTGTACGTGCCAATGTGTGTAAGCCCTCGTTAAGTGCCTCTGCAAGTGCGTCTATGTCCTCGTGAGTGTTGTACCGTGAGAAGCTTATTCTCAAAGCTGAGTCTATCCTCTTTGCATCAAGACCAAGTGCAGACAGCACATGGCTTTTTTTACCCTTTGCACAGGCAGAGCCGCTTGAAATATATATGCCGTGCATAGCTAAAAAGTGCAGCATTGTTTCTGATCTTATGCCTAATGCAGACGCATTGATGATATATGGCAGAGCGTCGTCCGGTGAATTTATGAATATGCCGTCTATTTCACTGAGCTTTTGCTTACAGTAGGCATTAAGCTCGTTTATTTTGTTTAATTCCGTATTTATATCGGGCAAAGCGTCTACCGCCGCACCAAATCCTGCTATAAGTGGGCTGGCTTCCGTTCCCGGTCGCAGCTTTTTTTGCTGCTCTCCGCCATGCAAGAGCGGTAGCATTCGTGTACCGCTTTTAAGATACAATGCACCTACACCCTTAGGGCCGTGTATCTTGTGTGCAGTTACGGTCATCATATCTACCGTTGAACGTATTTTCTTAAGTTCTGTTTTACCGAACGCTTGTACGGCGTCAGTATGAATAAGTGCAGGTGCTTTCTTCAGCTTTACCGCACGTGCGGCGGCATTTATCGGTTGTATGGAACCTATCTCGTTATTAACTGTCATAATGCTGATAAGTATAGTATCCGAATTAACGGCGTTGATGATATCCTGCTCCTGTATTTTTCCGCTTTTGTCTGGATAAAGGTATATTACCTCAAATCCGCATCCCTCTAAATATTGCATGGTTTCAAGCACCGATGAATGTTCAAAAGCAGTGGTTACTATTCTTTTTCCGCTACGTTTTTTTGCGTTTGCCGCACCGATTATTGCGGTATTGTTCGCCTCTGTTCCGCCTGAAGTAAAGTATATTTCACCTGACTGTGCGCCAAGTGCGGCAGCTATTATCTTGCGGGCATATTCTACCTCTTGCTCAGCCTGTAGCCCCTTAGAATGAAGTGACGAGGGATTGCCGTATTTTTCGGTCAGCATCTCTAATATTTTATCTGTTGCCTGTTTGCATACAGCAGTTGTTGCGCTGTTGTCCAGATAGATTTCACGCAATTACAACCACTCCTAATATATTTTAATTTTAATTAGTTTAAATATTTGTTAATTATAAGATATAAAACCCTATACTTAAACCTATTCTATCATATTATACTATAAGTCTGTTAATAAAGAAATAGTTATTTTAAAAAAAATTTGAATTTTCTATGAAAATAAGGGCATATTAACGTTACAAAGCTTTATTTTTATCAAAAAAGAAAGGATTTTGCAGGCTACTATCGTTTATAAAACATGGGCTGAGTTTATAAAAGGAATTAGGCTGAATATAAACTTATATTTGTATATGTTTTACATCCGACTCAACTTAATGCAGGGGTGACATAAAATGAATTTAACGCAAAATGAATACTCAAAAATGGCAGACAATGCCTCTCCTAAAAGTAAAACTCTTAAAAACTGTACGATGGCCTTTTTAGTCGGCGGTGCCATCTGCTGTTTTGGGCAGTTACTTACAAATTTACACGTAATGTGGGGAATGGAGCTAAATCAGGCACGTACATTGACATCAATTTCTCTGGTGTTTTTGGGCGGACTTTTAACGGTGCTTGATATCTATGAAAAAATAGCAAAGCACGCAGGTGCAGGTACATTGATACCGATTACAGGCTTTGCTAATTCGATTGTGGCACCGGCGATCGAGTTTAAAAGTGAAGGATATATACTTGGCTTAGGCGCTAAGATATTCACTATTTCTGGACCGGTTTTGGTTTACGGAATGACGGCAAGCGTAGTTTACGGACTGCTGTACTATCTATGTGTGTATATCCTCAAGATAGGATAGCTGCCCTCCTTGGGTATTTTTATTATATCCGTCATTTTAAATAAAACTATGGGGTTGTAAAAAACTACAGATTTTTTACAGCCCCATTTTTTATTTTGAAATAATAATCAAATTCTTTTTTTAAACAAATACTTGTCATAATAAAAAACGACAGATAAAGTCTATAATGTTTATAAGACAGTAGTTTTACTATATTAATACAAGATTAGAATATTAAAAAATAATGAACCTTAAAATCACAATCAAATAAATACTGCTGTAAATAAAAATACCTTTGTAGTTCCATTTGTTAGCATGCAATAAGCTATAAATTAATAACAAAAAAAGACGTATCTGAATTATGCATAATTACCAAAAAGGGAAAAATTGTAATTTATTTTTGTAAAAGTATTGTAAAACACCTAAAATTGTAATAACATAGATATATATAGTAATAATTTACAAATTATAAAGAGAGGAGTACATTGTTATGAGTGATACGATATTAAGGAAAATAAGGCGTATAACCAGTATAGTTCTTAGTTTCCTAATTTTAATATCATCGGTCAACCTAAGTGTATTAATGCGAGTTAGCGCCATAGGTGATGATGACAGTCCGTACGGATATGACATCTCTATTTCTGACGTTCGCACAATAGACAATAAGCCACCTAAGACCATCGGTGACGGAATACAGTCTTCCGAAAACGATAAAGATCTTGGCGGTGATATTTCTGACAAAGAAAACATGAAGGATGATATCGGAAACAAGTCTTCCATGGTTATTTTGACCGGTAAAAGTGCAGACGATGCCATAAAGTTTCAGGTGTCTGCACACAGTCGATTTACCAGCGGTACTGTTATCAAACCGCGTATAACAATAACCGTACCGTATATTTACTACAACTCGACAGGAGAGCTTGTTACTACGGATCAAAAACCGTCGGATATTGACGATAAGGATTTAATGGGCATTGAAGTTGGCATTGGAACACTGCCTAACGATAACTGGAGAGTTACTTCAACAGGCGGAACTTTCAGTGATGCCGGTGAGCAAGTATTTTATCGTGGAAATGTAACCATTACGTCAACTCAAAAGGTTTCTAACGGTGATTTTTCAGCATGGTTTCATTTGCGTTTCTATGATAGTATATCCAAAACCTATACTATACCTGAGAATGCTTCCGGCCTTATTAAGGTTGATATGAGCTATGAAGATTACCAGCTTGCCAACGGTAATTCTTTGGGCTCGTGGCATTCATCAAATAATTACGAGAACAGATCAATGATCATTGTAAACTCTAATCTTGAATGGGATGCTGAGATTAACGGAGTAAAAACCGTTATGGATGAAGATGGCGAAATGGGTTATCCTGTTATATGGGACAAGTATAACTACATGGTATATGAGATGAAAATTACCAATACCTCAACTATCAAGGATAGCCGTATAGACAGCTTTGCAATTTCGTGTTTTACATATTCTACTATGGCAACCAACTCTAAAGGTGTTGTAGAAGAAGACATGATACGATGGTGCTATGATAAAGAAAACGGCAAAATAACCGAAAATACCTATGTAAACGGCCTGCCGCAGATAACTGCAGACGGAACGAATATGTTTATAGGCAAGCCAAATGAGGGCGGTATACTCATATATGATGTTTCGGATTATGAGGATGACGAATGGCGATCATGGGATTGGGAGACTTTCTCTGATATACCGCTCAATCCTTTACCGTATACATACCAGACAATGGGACAGTCTATCATCAGAATCGGAAGACAAAAAGGCTCAAGTGAGGGTATTATATACTCACAGAGTATGGCTGAAGAATTGAGAAAAGATGGCGAGATTGCATATTCGGAACGCAAATTTATTTATGCAGTACCGTTCCCGAATAATTTTAATACAATCAACGGAATGAATAACAGGGTACGTTATATACCGACAATTTATTTTGGAACAACCGATATCGCTTGGTCACAGTCACGTTACTGCAATACTGAATGGTCAAGAAGAAAACTTGATATGGAGCATGATAAGTATGTTATCGATAAGGAAACCGGAGAAAAGGTTGTTTATGATAAAACCTATATCGGTAACTATGATTCGTATTATTTGGACGGATTTGCCAACTTAAGCAATATTCCCGTATTTAATGCCAATATTACAGATAGCTTGCCTAAGTATTTCGACCTAAGTGAAATTGAGTTTACCATTGCTTCTGATAAGGAGTCAGACAGTAACGGCGTATATAAACCTGTATCTAAATATGCAAATTTGGGAGATTGGTTCAATGTTGTGCAGGTTACACAAAGTCCTGATACTGCGGCAACTGATACAGATGCGTCCGGAAGCGGAGGTTCAGGTAATAATGCTACGGCAAAAGTAGTTACGGATGCCTCCGGACTTATTGACTTTTACTTCAAAAACTCATCGGGAAATGAGGTTAAGCGCAACCTAACAGAACTTGGATTAAAGCTTGTTGAAACAACAAAGCCGGGTGATGAGGTACGTAAGTGGAAGATAACTGTAGGTAATGCGCTTAAAAATCAGGGAGGATTAACATTCCAGGGTAAATTTACTATTAATTTTAAGGAAAGATTAGGACGCTACTCTGTTTTTAATCCTAACAGTAATATAAAAGTAACAGGTAAATTCCCGTATCGCGGGCTCTATCCTAATGACATAGTAACCGAATACACATATAAATATTATATGCGTGCTACACCCGGTTATGACGAGGGATACTATGAGGAAAAATATTATGCTGTTCGTAAATCTGAAAAAGAATCACTTGGATTTGATCCGATAAAGGGTATAGGTGATCCGCATAGTGCAACAGCAACTTTAGAAACAGATCCGTCAGACCCTAAGCCTGTTCCTTACGGAGTATATTATGCTTTGAATACAGGCGAGGAATATCTTGCAAATCCACAGGATATTGTACTTAATGTAAAAAGCGGAGCTGCAAGATTCTACTTAACAACAAACAATAATTCCAATATGTCACCTAATACCAGGTTTACATATAACGGACTTATTACAACTGAACGTGCTGTACTCGATTATAAAAATGACGGCACTGCAATATACTCTGACGAACTGTACACAGGCGGTTTATATGCCTATTATATAGTTATCAGCAAAGGACTTCTTACACGTCTTGAAGGTGATAATAGGGCGCAGAGGATAACCTTTAGCGGTTATGCTAATATAGATAATGCAACCCCTACCGATGCACCTGTTGTCAAAAACCCGAATGAGCCGTCCAGTATTGAATCGGCATCTGCAACCGATGATTTATCAAATTATATTAAGTATAATGACGACGGTACATACTCTGCGGTAGGTCCTTATGCAAAAATAGACCAAAACGGAAATCTGGTAATAAGTAAAGAAGCGTGGGAAAACCTAGGCGTAGATTACCTTGTAGGCGGAGAGATGTATTTTGGTGAATTTCCGGGAGGCGTAACCGAAGATGACGATGCTTATATAGAGATATTCGGTTTGCCTAATGTTGAACGTGTAATTAATGTTAATTCAACTTGGGAGGCATTGTATGACTTTGACGGACAAACACTTGTACCTACCGTAGGTAGTGGAACGGCTGTACTGAATATCACAAGGATTAAGCCATTGCTTTCGGCAAATGTTGTATGGGATTCCGATAAAAATACTACTAAATATAATAATTCTAAATACGGTATAAACGAAAATGTACCTGGCAGAAGTACTGAACCGTATTATGAATTTAAGGTTCAAAACCAGTCATCGTTGGATGCGGGCGCAGTAAATGTTGATATCGTACTTAAAAATAACGGTGAAAATACCGGAACGGATAAAGACATTAAGCCACTTTACGGTTTTGATACACGGTATATTTACTTGGCGCCGTCATATGTGTATTCGGGTGATATTAAAGCGATTGAGCTGTATAACTATGATAAATCTATCGAAAATGGCGATGACGCAAACGTAACGCTGAACATGGATTACATTAATAGCTGCAAGCAAGCTGACGGTTCAATCAAAATAGATATTAAAACAAGCAGCGGAGAAGCGAAGTTTAGCGGCATAGATCAAATTCATCAAATACGCATTGTATATGATAACTTTGCAGCAAACGTATTTGATGAAAGATCACTTGTTATCAGACTTTACGGCTTAACCGACTGGTACGGTGAGCATCCGGCAGAAATCAGCTTTAAACCTAATTTGGCAATTAATGCAACGTATCAGGATAAAGCTCAAGCCGTTATGAATATTATTGATCTTAATATATATATAGACGGATTCGCTAATTGGAGAGATAAATCAGCAGAAATTTTAGATGTACCCGGCAATAGTACCGAACCGTATTACGAATTTAAAATAAAAAATAATTCCATTCAAGATATGGGTCCGGTAGATATTGATATTGTTATTAAAAATGTTGGTGAAAATGAAGGAGACGGCAGTGACGTTGACCCGCTGTACGGATTTGACACCAGGTCTATTTATTTATCGCCGGAACAGGTAGATTCTGGCGAAATTAAAGCGATTGAGCTGTATAACTATGATAAATCTCCTGATAACGACGATACCGCAACCGTAACGCTGAAAGCGGATTATATTAATAGTTGCAAGCAGGCTGACGGTTCAATCAAAATAGATATTAAAACAAGTAACGGAGAGAATAAGTTTAGTGAACTTGATCGGCTGTATCAGGTGCGTATTATATACAATAATTATACGTATGCGGAAACTGCTGACGATTCAAAACCGCTCATTATCAGGCTTTACGGTCTGACCGACTGGGACGGTGAGCATCCTGCGACAATTAGCTTTAATCCGAAATATGCATATAATATTGAATATAACGAAGAGACATATAAGGATAAAGCTAAGGCTGTAATGAACATTCTTGACTTTGATTTGCGTATAAACGGATTTGGTAATTGGAACGGTGAATGTGCACAAACCGTAACGGTGCCAAATAAAATTAAAGACGCATGGTATGATATGTATGCTGAAAACTATTCGTATGCAAATGCAGGTGCACTTACGCTTACATACGATATGGACAGCGTAGGTAATAAGTGGTATGCGGATGATTCAAGGATAATTTTAAAAGGCTTTGATACAAAACAAATTGTAATAGATAAATCATATACAACAGCAGGTAAGCTTACATCGGTTGAACTGTATGATTACGATGAAACAATCGGAGATGAAGACGTAACTCCCATTATTCTCACACTTGAAGATTTAAAGAGAGACTATGACAGTGACGGTGACGGAAGCTTTGAGCTTGACATAGAAAATGCAGAAGCATTTAAGGACATTACAAGGCTAAAATATATAGTTTATAACTTCTCTGATTTTTATCAGGAGGTTACAAAAGAAAACGGTCTTGCATTCAAAAGCTCATATTACGGTGATACCGATTGGTTTGACGATCTTCTTTTGAAGGGTCTGATGGTTCCGATAAGAACAAGATTAAAACCCGGAGAGGGTGAAGCAAATCTTCATGTTGACAGACCGGGTCTTGATGTAACGGCACATATCAGGTATGATAATCTGACTGAATCCACACATGATAAGATTGCCAACTCTGACGGAAACTACACTATTTTGGGTGTACCATATAATAGAGATTATGTTTATTATCTTGAATTTACAAATAAGTCTATCTCAATACTGGACGATGTAAAAATACAGATCGATATCCCTTACGGTACACAGGTAGAAAGCGACAGTGAGTCTGATGCGGGCTTCCATACTACTGAGTTAAAAATCTATAAGGCGCTTATAGATCAATACTGTGGCTATGATGAATATCCAACAGGCTTTAAGAACATCAAAATCACAGGTATGGATAAGCTTAACTGTGCTGTAGCCGAGGATTTGATCCTTAAAATACGCAAGAATGATGACGGAACTCTTATTCTTGACAGTAAGGGCCGCCATACCTTTGAGGATCAGTACGGTACAGTATTTGAGTATGACAATGATGATGTACTTTCCCTTACGGAGTATACTCTCCGTAAATACGGTATATATAACCTGACATACGTTGAGTTAAACGGTGAAAAAATTATAGTTACTGATGAAAAGGCTGACGCTGATGCCGGTAACAAGAGATGGATTGAGTTCTACGGATATAATGATTCTCCGTTTGATACATATGACGAGTTAAAAGTTAAAACCACCAATTATCTTGATTCTTCAGAGATAATGTTTAATGAAAGATTGGATGATAACTGGGAAAGATATCATGTTATAAAAATAGATACAACACAGGCATATATTACAAAGCTATACTTTGATACAATTGTGTCAGTATTCTATAACGACGCTTCAGTGTCAAATACAGATGACGGCAAGGTTGAAAAAACCGGCACCGACGGTAAGAAGTATACATATATTTCAAGAGCCGTTGAGGATCTTCGTTATGAATGGGCATACGGCAGCGAATATTTCAGTGTATTCTGGGGCGAAGATTACGATGATGAAAACTGGGAAAATAACTATAACTTTGACGATTACGATAACTCTGAGCTGGAAATAGGCTATAAAGCGCTTGGTTCTATAGGAATTGACTTCAGACAGATGAACAATGTCGGTACAAATTATCCTATCATGGGTATTAATAAGTCATTCCCTGATGTAGGCAGTGTAGGTAATGTTTATCAGGATCATGAGGTAATGGATTGGGTTCATGAGGAATCCATGAATACTGCCGCAACTGTAAATATAACTGTAGATGTACCGTCTGACAGCTTTTATGGATATTATCTAAAGGCAGATCCAAGAACAAAGGGTTATATCAATTACTTAACCGTTATTAAAAAGGACGGCACACAGTACACAATTAATGGCGAAGATATTGTATATAACGCTAAAGAAAGCAATGAATACGGTAAATTTGCAAGAATTAACCTATTAAATATTGACCCTGATGCCAATACATATTTTTCTGACGATGAAAAATATTATTACATCAAGCCTGAGGACATAACGAGTGCTCCTGAAGATTCTGTTGAAAAGGTTGTCATTAATCTTGATATCAATCAAAAACAGAATACCGTTGATGAAAACGGAAATGTAATTGCAAATTCTCCGGACTACAGCTCGTGGTATGACGCAACGGACGAATCAACTCAAATTATGTTTGAATTGACAGGACGTTTTATTAAAAGAGGAGGAGCGTCTGTAACGGCAAGCACCGATATTACTATCGGTAATAAGGAATATAAGCAAAACGATACTAACACCGGTGATATGACAGATGCCTCCGGTGAAAAGGTTTTGAGAAGTAAGGTTCGTACCGAAAAAGGCTCAAAGGATAACAGCAGAAGCAAATGGTCATATTGGAATAAATATAATTCATGGTATTGGGTAGTGACTCATATTCGTGATGGCGGCTATGTCATCGGATGGAAGCATCACGCTCGTCAGGGCGCAGCAGGACATCTTTACTCTACGGCAAGATATGTTGTTGTAAACGATTTAGAGGCGGTTCTAAAGGGAGTTCACGGCAATACTAAGCTTGATTACGATGATGAGGTGGAATTTGCCCAAAATTACACTCAGCCGACTATGGATGTAACCCAAAAGGTTGAAAATACGCATGATATAGCATACTATCGGTATCCGCGTAAGCTTGAGAGTACCGAACCAAGGAAGCACAATCTTGCATGGTATCTTGGTCAACTTACAGGCTTTGTCGGCACTAGAAGTTTATTGCTCGATAATGAATATACCATTACGGAGGGGATTGAAAACAGATCGGGCGGTATGTACAGAGTTGACGGCGACAACTGGATGGATAGAATTTCATATTCAGACACGGTTGTTATTACGGATACCCTGCCCACTATAAGGCCTGACTCCGTATATGACTTTTACGGCTATCTTACAGAAGGCTTTGACCTCTCCCCGGATATTATGAAGTATCTGGACAAGGTTGACATTACAATAGACGAAAAAGACACAAGCGGTAATATATTGGGCACAGGCGTACTAACGATAAGTAAAGAGCAGTTAAAAGCACTTACTCCTAATGAAAAGGGATATATTCCTGTGATAATTGATAATAGCGCAAGCCCTGTAACCGGTTCATCAGTTGATCCTGATAAAATCAAGCCTGCCGCATCCCCTACCGACCCGTTAGTTGGTGAAGATAGTGAAGCCGATGAAAACGGTGAAGAAGGCGAAGAATCATCGACTCCGTCATCAGTATATTCGTACGATGCTTCATCAGGCACGATTATATTGGGAAAATGGAACTTTGTTACAAAAATTGCGGTAACGTTAAAGAATATTTACGGTATAGGAGAATATACAAGAGAGCTTACGGATAAGCAAAATCCGGATTATCACGGCAGTGATACTGATGTTGATATTACTATACACGGAAAACCGTATACCGTTAAACGTGTAAACCCCGATATAGACGGTACAAATACAGTATCAACAGCGGCAACTACGTATTATGATTCTGAGACTGAATTTGGCAAAACTTCTGATACAAGCAGACAGATGGGATATCTGCTGCCATTCAGTGCAGGTTATGCAATCTATGAAACTACCGAAAATATCACCGAAAAGAACTCTTCTTATATGAAAGATAAGAGATATAAGAACGGCGAGGGATATATTAATGAGGACGGTACTGTATTTGATTATGTAAATGATACGCAGACCGATGAGGATGGGCTACATTCCGATGATAACCTGTACCCGAATACTGTTGAATACGGTGTGGAGGTGTTTAATCAGGATAGACAGGACAGCACAGACCCGAAGGAAAAGCCCGCACGGATAAATTCTGTAGAGACAACAAATAATTTGTATAACTCATACCCATATTACGCAGACAGATATTTCAGAATGACATCAATATCTATTGATAAGTCACTTGTTGACGGCGACTGGTTCCATATCACAAAATTCCAGCTTAATATGCTGAACGGTACTACAATACCTATAAGGCTTGTGCCGGTAGCCTCTGCTATTAACGGTACAGAGTATAAAGGATATATTGACGGTGCCTATGAGGTATGGATAAGCGATGTTGTTACACAAAAGGAAAAGCTGCGTGACAGCAGAAATACTTACAGTGCCGTAGTTGAAAATAACAGCAATTATCTTGTGAACAGCGACGATGTAAAAACAACGGGAGCATATACTACCGGTGGGGCCTATATTGTTGACGGTACCGATGTGTACAAGACAACACAGTATTATAAAGTAGATATTGAATCTATACTAAGGGCAATACTGACCGATACGACATTGAACATCGACCCGTTCACCCGTTATACATACAGATCAAGCAGTTGGGCGGAGAACACAAGTGGCAAAGAGTATATATCAGGCTATGTAACGAGCTTTAATCTGGATTTTGCGGCTTCCGCTCCGGACAGATATGATGATGACAGCGTAATATGTAATCATCAATATCTTACATTTGATAAAAACAAAGGCTATACATATAAATATGAAGGCATTTTTGTTGACCGTACACAAGAAGAATTTATTGTCGATGTATGGACGAACAATTCAAACCCGACATTTGGTAAAAATTATAACGGCTACGGTGCTTATGACACCACGGCAAGAATTTCGGGTAGCTTTACATCCATAGATGCAAATGCAGACGTATGGGCATTTACCCGTGATGACAGAACAGATGAGTCCGCCGGCTACAGAGTGAGAAATCTTGTAGGAACGCTAGTTTCAAATATGACAAGAGATGTTACCAATATCATGCCGGAAAGCTCTTTGGCACACGATACTGACAGTATATCAAATTCTGCTACAATAGTGGTAGACCGTGTGCATCTTTCACCGTACGATACGGTTGAATATGAACTTACGGTTTCGGCCGACGAAAAAAGTAATATCCCGCTTGAGCATACCACAATGGACTTCGTGGTGCCTGTGGGACAGAAGATTATTGCGTGGGAGATTGCAAGCTCCGTACCCGACGGTGACGACAGCTTAAATCTTTCAACAAAGCATGATCTAAAAGATATACCTGATAACACATATATAACAACATACATACAGAAAAAGGGCATTACTGCAACCCTTGAGAAGTATGAAAACGGTAATTATACCGTTAATGACAAACAGATTGCATTACCGTGGGTGGACTATACCTTTGACAATAACGGTAATGAAGCATTTTACAGACGTCTTACTGTAAGCTTTGGCGACGGTGCGACCGATACTACTGCCGAAAAGGCTAACAAAACGTATGACGGCAGAACCTATGATCAGTTGATGCCGGGAGAAAGTATTAAAATAAGGGTTTATACACAGCTTACGGACGAGCTTGCGAAGCAGTTTGATAAAAAAATTACAGCAGGCGACACAGTCAATACTACACAGGGACAGACAACAGGACAGGCTGTTTACCGTGTATGGGCAGAACCGAAGCATACATACCCTGAATATAGTATTAAGTTCAGCAATTCAAGCGATTTAGCAGGCAGTTATTCATATTCAATGGATTGGATAAAGGATACACGTCTTGACACTAAGCCG
Organism: Acutalibacteraceae bacterium; assembly: GCA_051881075.1. Classification (GTDB taxonomy): domain Bacteria; phylum Bacillota; class Clostridia; order Oscillospirales; family Acutalibacteraceae; genus RUG14223. The sequence continues at coordinate 40,524 of JBJEPE010000049.1, forward strand.
TCAGAATTGCAGGATATAGATCAGATTGAGTATTATGCAAAAACAGTCAGCGCAGATCTTACGATGCAGACAATAAGCAATGTAAAGCTTTCGTATGAATTTGACGATACTACAAGAGAGTTTGATTCTCAGCCTGCAAAAATTACCGTTTCCAACATATATCATGAAACCTCCACATTCTCGGATAAAATTGAAGTAGCGGTTTCATTTATGGATAGAAAGTACAGCGGATTGCAAGGATTTTTCATTACAGAATTTGTTGGAGATACTAACGGACTCGGTATGAAAAATGATTTGGTACTTGGCGATGGCGGAAATGCCGACGACATATACAGCTTTGTGGACATTTACTATCTGCTTAAAAAAGATGAGCCTGCCACAATGGGCGAAGCAGTTCCTGAAGATAAGTGGATAAGTGAAAGCGATTTAAAGACAAATTACAAAGGTGATGAGCTGTTTAATGTATCGCGAGTTAAATGGGTTTACAAAAATGTAAAGGAGTTTAACTCCAACGGTCGAGGAGAACAACTGACAACCGGCGGAAAGATAAAAGAAGCTTTACCTGATGTAGTAATTGTAGGTAAGGCAAAATATCAGGATATACGTACTGTAACTGAGGCTGATAATGCGGAAACAGGCGACTTTAAGGCGGTTGCCAGTAAGAAATATACAGCATATGTGTCAGCGAGTATAGCCGACTATCATAAACATACATACAGACATGATGTTCAGGATACTGGTACGCAGAAGGATATTGTATATGATATTTATTTTGCGGCAAATGATACCATGATTACAAAACAGGTATGGCGTGAAAGTCCGGTTATATCGGTACACGAACAGGTATTTACACAACGTAAGGGTGACGGAACAGATACCTTTGGCGCTTATGATGAATATGACGCTGACCGTGAGCAGAAAACCTCTTACAGACCAAACGATGTTATTTATCAGAAATCTACATTGATAAATAATTACGCAGAGATATCAGACGGTAAACAGAACAGTGAACAGGGATGTCTGTTTAACCCTGTTTATTACGATAAACTACCTGAATATCTGTCCTCGGATGAGCTTGCAAGCGGAGATATCTCTACTACCGGCGAGGATGGAAAGATTACAATAAAGTGGTTTAGAACAAAGCTCGACGCAGACGGTAATCCTATAAAGGGTGAGTATGAAGAGGTTGACTATGCAAACCTTTTAGGCGAGGGCATAGGCGTAGAGTTCTACCTTGCAAAAGTTACCGAAGGCTTTGAGGACTACGATTTCGGCGGAGCAATGATATATCAAGACGGCTACACGTCACCTGCGGCTACTGCATCAGGCAAGTATTTTGCAGATATTTATACCGATACATCAAATACATATAAGGTAAATTATACGATTTATGAGTACCGGGTAAGGTGGAATGCGGCGGCTGAGGCACTTGGAAAAACGGTTGAAAAAGACGGTATAAGATTTGAAATCGGCGATAAGCTGGAGATTTCATATAAAGCCACTATAGGAGAAGATAACCTTCCTATGGTATATACCGCATCAACCTATGAGGATGACACGGCAACGGCTTCGGCATCGGCTGAAGGTACTGAGTCAACAGCTGTTCACCCTGCATATTTCCCACGTGTCGGTGAATATTACAGATACGGAGTTATCCATACAATGTATCAGACATTGGGAGCAAATGCGTACCCGATGCTTGAAAACGGTTTGGAGCTTAACGGAAATAAGGGATTAAGCACTGATAACAACAAGAGTTCCTACGGTCAAGCCGATATTGATAACAGTACAATTACCATGGATATGGATTACCTTATTCATGACATAGGCTTCAGCGGAGATAAGCCTAAACAGGTAGACAGATGGGAGGCATTCAACACCTCAACATCATATATACCGGGATGTACGCTGGATAGTGTTGAATCACCGCATACAGGTGTAAGATCTCTATATTTGATATGGAATCCTGATATAAACGGCAGAAACGGCATACTTGCCGATTATGACATCAAAGAAGCCTACAATTATCAAAGGACTATCTATTCCGCAACATATACGACACCAAACGTTAATATGTTGCCTACATCAATAGCATACCGAAAAGGCACCGTAAATAATCTTGGCTATGAACGTGACTGGTATAGCTTGGTGATGAAAAACAGAAATGCATCAGGTCCGATATGGAACTACCTTTCTTCTTCAAACGGAACGACAGCTTACGGTACCGAAAGTATAAGCGATGAATCAAAATGCACAGAATATAATAAGATGACAGCACCTATTATATGGAGTGAAACAAGACTTCATCTGCAAAAGGCATGGCTTACATCATCCTCCGAGATGGTATCTCAGGATGGACACACCCAGCTTGATAAAACGTTGGGCGATTACACCGCAAAGCTTTCAAACCCTGATTACAGAATGGATGAATCTTCACTGTATGACACCATTTCTGATTACATGGGACGTGCCGAATACAGAAATATTGTTTCGGATTACACTGATGCAACCGGCATGGCAGCGCTTGAATATAACGAAGTATTCGACATAAATCTGCAGGCCAACAACTACGGCGACTGGTATCTTGACGGCGTGGTAATGACGTATAATTTCGGATACGGTATTGAGCCAATCTTTAGAGAGGACGGCACAATAGATATATCCGCAGCATTAAGGGGTACTACCTCTAATTACAAAGATTATACGGCAGGCGGTGTTACAAGAAATAAATTCATATCTACAAGCGATATATACGAGGAGCTTGTTGAAAACGTTGACTATACGGTAGAAATACTTCAGTCACCGGATGAATATAACGGTTACCTTGCGCCTAAGCAGTGGCAAAATGCCTTGCAGACCGATAATGAGGCTGATACGTCTGATAATCTGTATATAAGGACACAGAATCTTGATAATGAGAGCGAGAACTACTATACAAAAGACGAATGTGTACCGTGGGTAATCAGAATTACTCTTAAAAGGCCTTTGGGTAAATGGTTTAACAGAGATAATGCTGATGATAACACAAATAAATTTAACTTTATTGCAAAAATCCAGGGACACATCGTTGATACCAACGCTGAGGGTATGTGGTATGACAGACTTGAAACCGTACCTTATGTAAGCGACAGTGCAAGTCAAAACCATTACTACTATCAGATATATGATGTTGATCACCTTGACGGTGCAAACAGAAATACCCAAAACAATCAGGCAAGCGGAATGGATACAATGTGGACTGCGGCAGAATGGCATACCTATTACGGTTCATACCTTGTTGCAACACTCGATAATCTTGTATATTCTGCGTCGTCACCAAATACAAATTCCGTTGACGGATATAATGTACAGAGTACGGAGTTCAATACTAAAACCGGAAAAGTAACAAACAGTAGTTATACATTAAACGGCGCCTACAGACCGTACGGTGATGCAAGCGATATCAACAGATCTGCGGTTATAGGTACACGCGCAAAGAATGCAGAACCATTTATAAGAACATGGAATACTATAAGCAATGTTAAGTTTGAGAATGCTCAGGATGATCTTGGAGCAGAAACTGAGATTGCTGTCCCGGATGATCTTTACGGAAGTGAGGCAGAACAGTATTATGTTGCAGTCGAGGGAGAACAAAGCTTTATAAATGTTCATGTTGAAAATAAGTTCTGGCTTGAAGAATATGCGACTGACGGAATTAAATCAAAGGGTCTTACGACAAACGGTACCGTCAGCTCAGGATGGATAACAATAGTTGAGGATCTTTGCGAAGATAAGCTGGTGGAATACAGTCGTTATGCAAACGCAGAAATGGCACTGCAGAAGCAGTATAATAACTATCAGGTAAACGGCGGATCAATGGGTTCGATCATTGCGCCTGTTGTTACAATTTATCTTCCTGCGGGAATTGTACCGCTAGGAGAAAAAGAGGACAGTGTCAATCTTTCACGTTATACTACGAATAATGCCGAAAATAAAGACAAACGGGTTAAATTTGATATTTATAACCGTGACGGTGAGCTGGTAGAGGGAGAAAGCGATAAGTACGATGCAGTAGCTACGTATGAAACCTATTCTGTAGGCGACGGAGTTGTGCGTGGCAGATATAAGGTTGTAATTTCTGCTAAAAAGGGTATGATAACCAAGGCAACAGGCACAAACCGTGTGAATGATATTGATGCTTCAAGGGAGCCTACAATACCAAGCGGCGAGCTTTATACCTTTGCTGTCAGAACATTTACAGAGAGCGAACCTGAACAGGACGTAATCGCTATGACTGAGGATGCAAGCGAACATAAGACCTGTGAGGATCTAAGTGTAAGCTATAATATGCTTAGGACCTTCATTACAAGCCGTATTGATGACTTCAGATATATCACCGATGATGACGAAAGATTTAATACATCGCATAAATATTACAATTATGTATTAGATTCAGATACAGATTCGGATTCAGATTCATCTTCGTCAAATAACGAATATGAAGTAGTTTACGGTAATCCTTACAGAGTTACCTCCGATGCGACACTTGTTAGTGATGCACGTAAGGACGCAGTAAGAAAAACTTTGGAGAATGTCAAGGAGCGAAATGTTCCCGGATGGAATTATCCGTATACCGGTACGGTACATGGAACATTACCGGAGTATACAGAATACGGAGCTGTTATTAATAATGAACCGTATGACTACGGCTCAACCTTCTGGGGAACACAGGAGATTTATAAAGAAACCGGAACGTATAGCTTAGAGTTTTATGACGATCTTGGTTATGACGGTACACGTCTTACAGATGACTATAGAAGATATGAGTTTACAGTCCCTGCAAGAGAAATGTGCAACATGAACCTTGACGGTAATACATCTTACAGCGTGTTTGATACACCTGCGCCGATCGGATTAACGGATAGCGGCCTTACCAATACACTTAAAATAGGTATTAAGAGAGCACATCTAAAGCTATATAACTATGTGACCGAAACAAGTACCGAGGAGTACGAAGAATACAAAAACGGCGGTTATTTGGTAGACGCACTCGGCGGAACCTGTGATACAACGACCTATACGGGTAACGGTACCGCTAAGCTACGTGCAAAGTATAAGACAGAGGACGCAGTATATCAGTACGGAAATGTACTTTGGTATAATTCATTAATTAAAAATGAACCTGCAATACCGAATGACTTTATAGAAGAATCGCCTATATGTCATGCAAAGATGATGCTTACGGTAGACTTGCCAAGGGGTGTTATCTATTGGGAAGAGGACAATATAGACGAAGATTATTACATAGAGTATTACGATAACTATACCGATACATATAAACGGTATACACCTAAGGAATGGCTTGATGCAGGCGGCTTTGTTGAGCTTGTAGAACATATGGATATTCACGACAGGTCATTACAGGATAGTGCTGATTACTACCCGTACGGAGAAAGATTGGTATTTGCAATAACAACGCCGCCGTTAAGGGGATTCCTTGCATATGATGACGATACCTATGTAAGCGGCGGAAAGCCGGCTGGCTTCTTCGATACTTATAGTTACATCAGGTTAAAGGTTAAAACAAGGATAAATAACAACGAACCACAGGATACTATCAGCCTCACGGAGGATGACGGAGAGTGGACGCCAAAGAATAAAAATACCGATACCTTGACTGACGGCAGAGATGCAAAGAAGGATAAAGATGTAAGAGCCTATAACAGTGAGGCATTCTTAACCGTTCAGCATACTGATGGAAAGTATGCGGTATTACATGATTCCGCAGAGTCTGACCATTACGTTAAGTTCCTGACAAAGGAATACGATTCCGCTAAAAAGATTTACTACTATGCAGACCATAACGGCAACAGAATCTCTGATGCTGACATTGGCAAAATAGTATATAATTCCTACGGATGCAAATTTGGAACGCAATCAAGTAAGCAAATAACTTACATGAATACGGTTGAGGAAGCAGAGAATAACGGCACAGAAACAACTGCAACAAATATTATTTATGATGATATAAACGCAGACGGAGAATACATATCAAAGTACGCATCGTCTTCATCGGCATATATCAACATATTAAAACCTGATTCAACAGTACGTACGGATACCACAACAAAAAGAGTTCAGATATCAGACCCTGATAATAAACTTGTACTTGTTGAGGATCCACACATAAAGTCAGTATATAAAATGACTAATAATATTGATCAGGCTACAAACAGCGGTGCAGCAGTAAATACCTTTATGGTTAATTATAATGTGCCTATGTACGGTACAAGACGCGTAAGTGCTGAGTACCCGACTGGCGTTGTTGAAGAGGATTCACTCTTAGTCACATTGCATGAGGTTTCAACAGGTAAGTGGGAGGTTCCTACAAGCTCGGATATGGTTTATGCCGATGAAAAATACAATGACGCTTATGTAAAAATTCTAAATGAACAACTCAGAGTTTATGTATATGCTCTGGTAAGCGCAGACCCATATAACGAGAAGTACTATAGTCCACGTAATGAGAATACTGATAGATCGGATTGGACGGATAATTTCTTTGAGCTACAGCCGTCATCAACAAGTACATGGATACAGCTTGGCAAAGAGCAGGGTTATAAGCTCGGAGAGAATGCCGATATCATTATACTTAATGAAACAGGCACTAATGATAGCAGTGATATTCTTGAAAACAGTGCGGCAAAGGCTAAAATTGACGCATTAGAAGCAGAAATGCTTGCAAGCGGAATTAGCCCAGCAAAGGTCGAATCTCTTATTGCGGATTTAAAAAATACTCCGCAAACACATATCAGACAGCTACGTTGGGTTATCAAAGCTCAACCGTTTGATATGGCAGACTACGGCTACGGTGATGAGTATGAGTGGAGAGAAGTTACCGTAAAGGATACAAAGACGGGCAAAATATACAATACGTTCCTTCATCATACCGATGAGTCATTTACAGTATGGAAGGATATTGAGAATGATTTGCTGACTGATGAGAACTACAATAAGTGGGAGGATTCTGAGGACTTCAGAATAAGAATACAGAACGAGGTATTTGCTGAAGAAGAAAGAATTTATAAACAACCGTTTATCGATAAAGGCATAGCCGAAGAGGATATACCTCCTATGCCGAAGGATTACAGCAGATTTATAATTCTTGATACCGATGATGATGTTCATGAGGTAACGGTAACAGATCCTGAAACAGGCAAAACAATAACTACTACGGTCAGAGATACTCTCGGTAACTTTACACGTCATATCGAAAACTTTAAACAGGTAAAATTTACCGATGAAACAGCTCCGATGTACTTCCCTGTTCCTACAGGCTTCAGACTTGATGTTGACGCTGATGCAGAGCAGGACGATGAGCAGGAAATGGATGATATCGATCCAAACCGTTATCATACTGCTGATTTAAGCGAAAGTGTACTGGAAAACTCAGCCCATGTAATATTCAGAACATCATCCAGACACACTGAGATTGTCACACAGCTGCATGTTAATCATTTTACAGAAGTATATCAAAAATACGACGATTACAAGTGGGTTGCAACAGACTATCCTGCAAGATCCGGTTATTATCTTGATGCTGAGCTTCCTTGGCTCAAGATAGATATTTCTGCTTACTACTTTTCAGGCTCAGCCACAACAGGCTATGAGTGGTCAACGAATATCTCATCAATTTCAGAGGGCGTCGGTAGCGTACTTAAATATAAGATAGAGCTTTCTAATCTTAATCAACAGATGATCGACTTTTATATTCCTGATGACAATTCAGTCGAGGACTACTGTTCAAATCCGAAGATTACAGTAGCGCTTCCGTATCTGGAAGAATTAAAGCAAAAGAACTTCCAATATGTAACGTGGTATGCTAATCCGTCTGAGGTAGCAAACGCAGACCCAAGCCTTCCAAACGGCGGAGGCACACAGGTAAGTGATGAAGATACCACAGTATCACCTAAAAACGGCGATACTATGTCTATACCGGGATATTACATAGGTCAGGGCTATTCGTCATATGCAAAGCGTAAGATTTACTTCACGGATACGACAAACGATTGGTCTGATGTATATATCTATGCATGGAATAGCACAAAGAATAAAAACAACGCAGACATACCTTCAGATATGACAGATGAAGAAATTAAAAATCTTACATCTGAACAGCTTGAGAGTATGGCGCCTAAAATGACGTATGAAGGAATAAACGAAAACGGTAAAAAAGTTTATTCATATGTTTTAAGCACACTTTACGATTCTGTTAAGTTCTTTGATGCTGATGGACATGAATCAGTAGATATTATTGCGGACGATGCGTTTACCTTCGGTAACGGTAGAGTTTATCCTTATAAGGATGCAAACATTCCGACACTGGGTGACAAATATGCTATCGGATTCAGTAATGAAGCTACCGATGAGGATTATTACGTTGAATATGCACAAAACCTTGACGGCGTTACACCTCAATGGTCGTGGCATATTGTTGAGGATGTACCTGTACTTGATGAGAACGGAGAAGTAATGGTTGATGCTAAGGGTAACGCTGTTACCGAGGAGCATTATGTTGATATCGGAAACGAGGTTTACCTGACCGATGAGGTTGAATCTCCAACATTCACAATCAAGCCTATAAATCTTACGGCTTATAACAGAAAGATTCTTAACTTCTACTTTAAAAACCGTCTGAGACCGGGTCAGAGAATCGTACTCGAATTTATGCTCCCGATTGATGCGAGAAACGGTAATACCGTTGCAACAAATCTGCTACAGTGTAAAACATGGGGATTTAAGGACGGCTCATTCAAACCGTATATTGATAACACCCAGCAGGGCATTGAAGCGGACGCCTACGAGATAGACAGCCGTGACGTAAACAATGTAAACGGCACAGGCGATATGGGTATTTCAGAAGTAGCGTCAGCATTCCAGTTTGCCGGCAGCGGTACAATATCACAGGATAAGCGCGCATCATCAGAGCTTGACTCTAACTTTAACGGAATACCTGTAAGAGTAACGGAAGGCTCAACATTTGAATACTCAATTTCAATGCAAAACGGTAACGGACTTAACTCTAACTACAACGATGTAGTAATGTATGATATTCTTCCGTTTGTAGGCGACTACAGAGCAATGGGTGTTACTGATAAAGATGGTGTAACAACCAGAACCTACAGAGGTTCTCAGTGGAACGGATGGCTGTTGCCTGAAGCAGAAAACTTTGTCCTTAAGAAATACATAAGTCAGAACGGAGAGGGTGATGAAGACCCCGATGAGGAACTTGACGAAGAATCGGACACGAACGGACAGACGGCAAACGGTAATGCTATCACAGAGGATCAAAATGACACAAATAACGAAGTAGTCATAGACCCAAGTGAATATGACATTTGGGTAGGACCTATTGTTAAAACGAGTAAAAACGGAAAAACAGTATATAAGCTGAACACAACAACCGAAACTCTTCTTGACAGCGAAGGAAATATCGTCTATGAGGACGGCAAGGAGGTTAAGGTAACGGTTCCCGTTCTGCCGAGTGTAGAAGATACCAGATCGAATAACAGTGTTTGGTGGGAGAAAATGTATGCAAGTGAGACAAGTAAGAACCAGTATTTTGTAAGACTCTCAGAGTTAAGAGAGAACGCAAAAGGACAGAGTGATTACGAGGAACTTATTAAGGGCATACGGGCACTTTGGGTAGAGCTAAGAAACCCGGTTACCAAAAAACAGATTGATCTGAATGCAGGCGAAAGTCTTAAGCTTACATTTAAGATGAGAGCGCCTATCAATATTAATCAGGTTGTCGGTGATTCACAAATCTATGAAACACTGGTAGACAAATATAAAGATACATCAGGGCTTACCAAGGAAGAAATCGAAAACATCAAAAAGCTTACGGATAATGATCTTTATAATCTATCGCTTAGCGGTTATGTTTCGTGGAATACCTACGCACTACGCTATAAATATACAGCCGGTAGTATAAACAGTTCAGGTGTAATTGAAAATAAACAGGCAGGAGCTTTCCTAATTGCAACTGAAGAGAAAGGCTATATCGGCGGATATGTATGGAATGATATAAGCTATGACGACTCATTCTTAAATGAGGGTAACTACGAATATAACAACGACAATAACCGTTATATTTTAAATAACCGTATTTATGATGAAAATACCAATACTTTTACTATGTCCGATAAAGCGGTTGATGTCAATTATGACAATGTAATTGATGAAAAGGACGATCCGGGTGTAAACGGAGTGCTTGTTGAATTGCTTACCAAAAACGGAAATAAGGTAAATACCAACGGTGAAACAATCACAGACGACCCCGACCCTGAAAGTAATAAAAACCTTAACGATGAACGATATGCAATCATTGAGGATAAGGTTTATACGGATGAACAGAGAGATAATAAGGATTTCACATATATAATGAATGATGAAATACTTGATCTGCGTTATTACTACACCACTAAGGCACCTGTAACGTATATAACCGAAAACGACGTAAACGGTAATCACGGATACTATATGCTGTCAAATCTTGCAGAGGGAGATTATTATGTAAGATATACCTTCCCTGACGATTACAGCAGATATTCAATTACAACAAGGTCCACAGGACACAGCATAGTTGACGAAAACGGCAATCCGGTATTTAGCTTCAAGGACGGTACACCGATAGTCGTATACCGTAACGGCGAAATCATTTATATGAACGGAACCGAAGAGCAACAACAGATCTACATGGAAAGATGTCACCACGACGCCAAGAAAATTTCCGATGAAGGCAAGCTGGTTGTGGTAACCGTAGATACAGTAAATGTAAGTCTGTTTGAGTCAAAGGACGCTAACGGTGAACCGCTTTATGAAACAGATGAAGAGTACATAGAAGCGTGGAAGTCATACGACGCTAAGCAGAACTCATACAATATCGGCTGTGCAAGAGCATTTGTATATACCGGAACAGCATGGCTGGATGAAACACTAATCACAGGCTCTGACCCTGACGATCCCGAATTTGACAGTGACGGATGGATGGGCAACGAGAAAGACGAGGAAAGACTTAATAACATTAAGGTTACCGCATATGAGGCACATGAGGTCTACGACAGCGAAGGAAAAGTTATTGACTATACGATAGACTCTCAGCCTGCCATTGACGGTGACGGAAACCCGGCAATACAATTTACAGCTACAAAGAACAGATTAAGCTGTGTAACGGCAGATAACCCTCAGGGCGAGTGTAACGGCTACTTTGAAATGAGGTTGTTGCCCGACAGAAAATATGTACTTGTTGCTGAGGACGGTGAAACAACAAGATTCGTCAGAAGAAATTCCGACGGTACAGGCGGTGAGGCGATAATTCTTAAGCCTACACCTCTGACCTATTACGATGATCCGCTTAAAGAAAAGCTTGACAACGACCTTTCCAAATCGGTTATCGGTCACAGAACAAAGCTCATAACTACCTATGTTCCACGTGACGAAACAACAGAATTGCCTGTTTATGACGGTGAAGAGTATCTTGATGACGGTCAGAACTTTGAAATATTTGAGAAAATCGGTCTGGGTTTTGTAGACGGCAGCCGTGGATTTATCGGTCAAAGAGTATGGAACGACAAGGACTACGACGGTATTTACGATATTGATGAAGTAGGTATGCCGAATGTACAAGTCGGTCTTGAAATGTACTATTATGACGATGATGACCCTGTAACTGCACGTTGGGTACAGATTACAGAAAACGGAGACCCGAAAATCAAATACGAAAAGACTACCGATTCAGGCGCATATCGCTTCCAGAATATTAAGAGCTTTTATGTTAAAGACAAGCTTGATCCGGATGCTAAAAAGTATTTGATGGGCTATAAAGTGTTTGTCAATGAGAATGATACGGAAAGCAACTTTGAGTATTTCAGAGATTATGCCGTAACCAAATTCAAGACTAACGCTCAGGATAAGCAAGAATCTGAAACCCTGCTTGACTACTATAACAGACTTGCAGGCAACAGTGATTTGCAGGCGGATAAATATGCAAATAACAAGCATTACATGGTTGGTGATGACTGGTATAATACCGGATATGACTATCCTGTAATACAGGAAACCGACTATGTTAAACACAACTATGATTTCACAACAGATAAGATTATTATTGCAGGTGAAATCACATATGATCATTATTCATACATTAACGATTCAGCGGTTACCAAGGTTTATACCACAGATAAGGGAACGGCAAGAGAGCAGACTCGCTATTACGATTACAGCGATGCTCAACAGCTTCTTGATTATAACTTCGGTATGACCAAGCGTGAGTATTCAACAGTTAAGGGTTATGTTTTTGATGATACAAACTATAACGGTTTGTGGGACGAAGACGAATCCGGTATGAAAGATATCCCTGTAACACTTGAAAGATATTACAGAGATGACAGCGGCGCGATGGTACTGTACGACAGCGTTACAGTCAGGACGGATAACCTTGGTGAATATATCTTTGAGAATGTTAAAACAGAGATCACCGCTAAAAACACCATTACCGATATGTACACAAGAGCTTCTGTTGTAATCGGCGGTAAAACGATTAATACGGATACACTAATCGAACCGGTAGCTGTTCCTGAAGGCAGTTATAAGTATAGGCTTGCCTATTACAGAATCAAAACCGACGGAAAGAACGGCTATGCAATAACAAGATACAGACAGAACAGAACAAGCGATACTCAAAGACTCAACCATGAGTGGTACATTGACGATAACGGCAATGAAATAAGCTATATTAACGATAAGCTTATTGACAGCCACTTGGCGGCCTATGAATATGACTACCTTACAGAAAATCAAACCGAAGTGATAGACACGGGTAAGTATTCTGTAAGCGGATATATGACCAGTCCGGTTGACGGAGATTTCTTCATTACCGCAGAAAACAGCGAATATGAGTACTTTAATAAGTATTTGCTGTTTGACGGTACACCTGATACAGTCGCATATACAAATGCTTATGACTACATAAAGGCAGTTAATTACGGCGGCTTTGACGCAGGCTTAAAGAAGATTGAATTAGGCAGCATCAGCGGCATTGTTTGGGAGGATAAGGCAGATACAAACGGTGACTATGACGGTAAGCTTAACAGTGACCCGAATAAGGGCAGTGTCGAAAACGGTCTTAACGATGTATCGGTTAAGCTTGTACAGTATTACTATGATGACCTTACCGGTAAATGGATAATAGCCAATAACAGTTATGCTTCTATGACGACAAAGACAATGAAGTTAAACGGCGTAGATACAGTAGGTGCATATATGTTTACCGATCTGCCTGCTTCGGTATCGGTTAATAATAAAGTATATCTGGCAGGATATAAAACGGTTATTGCCGTATTGCCGATGAGGACGTTGCAGATAACCGTAAACGGTACTTCAAAAACTATCACAGAGCCTAAGTATTTTGCTACAAAATATTGGAGTGACAGTGATGATACCGTATATAGCAAGCTGTATGTAACGGATATCAAGGATGCAGACGGTAATATAACAGAAGAAGACAGTCTGAGGACAACAGATCTTCCTATAACCCTTTTCAAGGGCGACGATGAGGTTATGATTATTGCAAAGCCTGCGGATACCGGATATGAGCTTAACTTGAATTATATAAGAACTGTAAAGGGTATCAAGACTTGCGATGACAGCAGAGCCAATACGGAAAAGCACTACGATATAATCGGTGCAAGAGATTACACCGACATGAATGCCGGTCTTATCGATTCACAAAGAACAACGGAGCATAAGAACAATTATACAGAAGATGAAGCGAATAACCTGGTAACAGGTAAGTTCTTCTTCGATAATAACTACAACGGTGTTTACGACGAGGGAGATACATGGTATTCTGTAGCCGATACTACCGTTAAGCTCATCGGATACTACTATGATGTAGTTAGTAAGTCATTTATTGAAGTACCGGATGAGTATAAAAACTATACCGACACGGCAAAAGTAGATACCAACGGAACATATACGTTCTATTCGGTACCGACTCATGTTGGAATAGACGGTAAAGACTATCTGCTGTATTACAGAATTACATCAGATGTGCTCGCACAAAGATTAAGTCAACCTTCAACCGATTACGGTGCTACATATTACCGTGGTAGCGGCAGTATTAACAACAGCTACATCGTAAGCGAAAATCAAAAGCTTGCATACGCCGACAGCGCAACCGATACAAAGTGTAAATATACCGTAAACGGCAAAGCATATAGTATAACAGGAGCTTTAACGGCGCCGAATGCAGGTGACTTCTTTACAATAGCTAAACAGGTTGATACAGACGAAAACACACCTTATATTCTCTTGGATAATAAGGACGGAGCAAAAGCTACAGAATATGATATTACTATTGCCTTTGGTGTTGTAGATCAGTACAATGCAGGAGTTGTAAAATACGATACTGCAAATGTAAGCGGAATCATATGGGAGGATAAGGATTATAACGGTTTACTTGACAGCGGAGAACTGGCAGTAGGAGCAGAGGACGGAGACGCTAAACAGCTTACTGTAGTACTTGAACAGTATTACTATAAGAAGAACTCAACCGTACCTACAAAGACAGGCTTTAAACTGACAACTACCACAAGTACAACAAACGGTTATTATGAATTCAGCAAAGTTCCGACATTCGTTGACGTTGCAGAGGAAGATACCGTAACAAGATATCTGGCACACTATTCGGTAGGAATAGCGAACGATGATAAGCTTGCGGATGTTGAGAAGAACTATGTAATTACCAGATTCAAAAATGACAGTATATTAAATTCGTCACAGGATAGTGACCTCTACTACGGCAACTACCTTATGACAACAGATGAAAAAGGTAATATGCAGTTGTTTGTTGTTGCACACTGTGTAACTGATGATATAGTCAAGAACAGTCACTATGTTCTTAAGTATGACGGAACACGCACAGACCAATATTACGGAGCAAATGCTTACTTTGATATAATAGCGGCAGATGATGTCGAAAATATCAATGGCGGCTTTAAAAAGCTTGGTGCAGGTAATATCATAGGTATTGCGTGGGACGATAAGAACTATGACGGATTCTATCAAGGCTACAACGAAGATGTAATTTCAGACGTTAGAGTAAAGGCTTATAAGTTCTACTATGACGGAAGCAAGTGGGTCAAGGCTCTTGATAATAACGGAAGAAATGTAAGCTATACCGCAGTAACGGGTGTTGACGGTATTTATAACTTTGAGAATCTTCCGGCATATGAGGTTACATATGATACTAACGGAAAATCAAAGGTAAGGCCGGCAGGATACCGTGTATTTGCTGACAGCGTTCCTACAGGATACGGAATTACAGTCCTTAACAGAAATCAGATAAACGGAAACGATCTTTCGGTTGACAATCTCTGTACACTTGATGATGATGAGTATATTATACTTTCAAATGAGTCAATGATAGGTATAAGAAGCAACCATAACGAAATAAGCGTAACTACAATCGACGGAACCGTTTATGACCCTGCCGAAACCAGAAATTCTATGACACGCGGTAGCTATGATATGGGATTCATTTACGGTAAATCAACAATCACCGGTATTATCTGGGATGATACAAACTTTGACGGCATTTTAAATGAAAACACGTCGGACGATCCTGATGCCTACGGTGAATATGGTATTGACGGTGTTACGGTTAAGCTTGAGGTATATATGCTGATAGACGGTACATGGGTACCTGATACAGACAATACCGCAAGGGTAACAACAACCTCCGTTACAACAAATAACGGTAAGTATAATTTTGTCAATCTGCCAACATACTTTGTTAAGCAGGACGGTAACTCCGGACTTTACGGATATAAGCTGAAGGCTGACCTTGCTTCTGTTGACAGCTCATACAAAGTAACAAAATACATGGTATGCGGCGATGATACCACACAGGTAGACAACCATATTGATAAGTCTTCAGACGGATATATGACACCCGGATATCTGATTACAGGAACCGAAATTCCTGCAAGCGAAAGATATAATTATGAAAGCAGATTTATCGCTGATTATGACGGCAAAGTCTACGATGTACTTACTCCGGTAAGCTACGACAGCTACCACGGCGGATTTGTACAGGATAAGCTTCAAAGTATATCAGGCTTTGTATGGGAGGATGTCAACTATGACGGTATTTACGATGCAGATGATGAAAGACCTCTCGAAGGCATAGAAATCAAGCTGATAAGATACCTAAGTGCTGACGGCGAGAGCTTTACACCTGATATTGTGGGAACTCCGACAGATCCTGCAACCTCAACAGACGCTCAGCCTGATACTGATGCAAGCTGTGTTGCAACCACTACGACTGACGCAGACGGTAACTATAAATTTGACGGTCTTCCGACGCATACTTACATTGACGGTGTACCTTATGTAATCGGATACAGAGTAAGAATTGTAGTGCCTGAAGACATGGCGATAACTAAGTTCTGCGGTGATGATGAAAATGCTGCTGATGCGATAGTCAGCAAGCTGCGAATGATAAACAATGAGGGCTTCTTTAACGGAGAAAATGAATATATTGTTCTTCTTAAAGAGAATGACATTACAGATGCAGTATCAGCCTCAGATAATGAATACCGTATCGGCAGATATGATCTTAGAGATGCCGAAAGCAAAGACGGATATACAGGCGGACTTGTTAAGTTTAAGCTTGCAAGTATCAGCGGTATTATCTGGAATGATGCAGACTATGACGGTATTCGTGAAACCGATGTACCTACCGATACCGAATACGGAGTACCGGATATTGAGGTTATTCTTGCAAAGTACTATTTCTTAAACGGTGAATGGATACTGTATGAAGAGAGTGAAGTATCGGCAATTACCGATGAAAACGGCGCATACATATTCAATGACCTGCCTGTAAGTACGATAGTAGACGGCACACGGGTAATGATGGGATATACCCTCAGAGTAAAAGAAATAAAAGACACAATGGCGGTTACTCGGTATAAGATGACGGTAGATACTGATGTAGACAGCGAACTTATTGCTGACGGTTTGTGGATTACAGATGACGCAGGATATGTTATTCTTGCAAATAAAGTCTTAAACGGTGATTACCGTAACGAACCTTATATTGTAAGTTACAATGATACCGACTATGATCTTGTAGCTGCAGTAAATGCAGAGCACAAGGATGGAGGTATTAAAGAAATCGAAACCGGCGAAATTAAGGGTACTGCATGGATAGATTCTAACCATAACGGAATACTTGATAAGGAAGAAGACAGACTCTCATCCGTTAAGCTGACACTCAGACAATATTACTATAACGATACTGAGTGGATTATGACAGATTATGTCAGAACAGCTTTGACAAACGGCAACGGTGAATATGATTTCGCAAACTTACCGGTTTCAATAACAAACGATGATGGTACATATCTGGCAGGTTATACAATACAGGCATATAATATTCCTGATAATTCAATTATAACCAAATACTATGCTAATGGCGGTCAATATGACAGTAAGCTAACCGGTAAAATGATGATTGAAGACCCTGTAAAGCAGAAGGATGATTATATCATTGTTGCCGGAAGCGCAAGTGAAGGTGCAGATGCTTCGTATTTGAGCTATGGTTATGACCTTACAATGGGTAGAACAGTAGACGATATGAATGCAGGAGTATATTTTAAAGATGACTCCGTAATAGGTACCGGAGATACTACAGACTTCAGACCGCTTGCATGGATAACACTGTTTGCGTTTGGATTGGCAATAGTATTGTTGCCGAAGAGAAAAAAAGAAAAGCAGAATACTCATGAAGAGTAATCTGCAAAAAGGCGAAGGGATTTTATCCCGTTAAGCTAAAAATTATTATCGGTTTTATATGTTATTTTAACAAATACCGTGTTGTTGTGCAACGAAAACCCCCGGCTAAGCCGGGGGTTGAAAAAAGCTTAAGCTATGAGTAGAAAAATAAAACCTCCGATGTTAAAATAAGAAAGGTCTGCCAACCAAACAAAAAATAACAAGGAGGTATCGTCATGACAAGAGACGATATAAACAGTTTAGCACATTCAAAGTGGAATTGCAAGTACCATATAGTATTTGCACCGAAATATAGAAGAATGGTAATATATAATCAGATAAAGGCAGATGTG
>JBJEPE010000050.1:0-13962 GCA_051881075.1 Acutalibacteraceae bacterium
CATATATTATTATTTTATCACACTAAACTTGAAAAGTAAATACCCCAAAAACATTAATATTATTGCAATCGTAAACTTAATGTGACTTTATACACAAAGTATTCAAAAAATCACATTAATCTCATCATACACCTACTATGCTATCAAATTCATAAAGGCTTTTTATCTTATATGTACATTTGGCGTAATCTTTATATTTATCATCAGGATCAAAAAGGCAGGTATCAATTCCGGCATTTATTCCGCCCTGCATATCGGATGTAACCGAATCGCCCAACATAATGATTTTACTTTTATCTGCACTTTCTCCCAAATAGTCAAATATACAGTCAAAATATCTCTTGTCGGGCTTTTGATAGCCCATTTCCTCAGAGATAAACATTTTTTCTATATATTTACCAAGCCCCGAACGTCTAAGGCGGTTATTCTGGACCTCAATAAGACCGTTTGTTGCAATAAAAAGCCGACACTTGCCGTAAAGCCGCTTGCATAGCGAGTCTGCACCGTCTACAAGATATCCGCACTTTCCAAGCTCAACCATATACTGTGCATTAAACGCCGCGCCGTCACCGTTTTTACCTATCTTTTGCAGAAATCTAGAAAAACGCTCTACTTTGAGTACTTCTCGTTCTATTTCTCCCTTTTCAAGCATTTTCCACAGTCCTAAATTTATTTCACTATAGCAATCAATTATATCATCATTTATTAGTATATCATTTTTTATTAGTACTTGTTCAAGCGCTATTCTTTCTGATTTTTTAAAATCAAACAGCGTATCGTCAGCGTCCATTAATATAACATTATATCTCATTACGCACCTTATCTGAAGCTTTCTACGTTTTCATTATATATATCAAGCCTGACTATATCGTAATCAACCTCTACATCAAAGTACTTTTTAAGCGCATCTATTATTAATGTAGGATTAACGTTATTCGTACTTCCGGCAGGTAATATAATATTTATATCAACACAGTTTTCTTTAGTATCAATATCATATTTGCAGATATTTTCTTTTAAATCAACCTCTTTAATACCCGCTTTTGACTTTTTATCCATCATTATTTCATCCATTGAAAAAAGCTTTTTCACGGTTTCTTCAAGCTGTAAAGCCGGCATATCGGGGCAACTTAATTTCATATTAAAAAGAGCATAAGATATTCTGCCGGGCTTCATTTGCGGCTCAGTAACATCATACACAACTATGCCCTGAGGCAAGCATTTATTAAGCCTGTCCTTAACCTCGTCAAACGGCATCTCATCATCCAGAAGCTTAAAGTCCATAGACTCACGCATACCGCCAAACCCCAGTGAAAGCGGCAATGCAAACGTAATAAATGCGTGCTGATTAAATCCCTCTGTGTACCATATGGGCAGCTTTGCCCTGTGGATAATTCTGAGCATACTTCTGTTAAGATCAAGGTGAGAAATATACCTTGCCGTACCTTCTTTTTTAAACCATACTCTTACGTTTTTCAACGCATATTCCTCCCTTCCACCTTGCGGCACCGCAGTTAGAGCATTTTTGCCTGCAATTAGGCGTTGTGGCTGCCTCGTAAGCCTTTTTACATTCAGATACTAAAAATTCCTTAGTTACTCCGTAATCTATATGATCCCACGGTAATATTTCGTCAAAGCTTCTGCGTCTGTTCGCATAAAAGGCAGCATCTATACCGCACTCATCAAATATTTCCATCCATGCCTTCAGACTAAAGCAATCCTCCCAACCGTCAAAGTGAAATCCCCTATCACAAGCAACGGCAAGTGCCTTGCAAAGCTTTCTGTCGCCTCTGGCAAAAACAGCTTCCAAAAAGCTGGTGTCAGCGTCATGGTAATTATAAGTTATCTTTTTAGTGGTAATTGAGTTCTTTAAATGCTTTTGCTTTTCGCACAGAATGTTTATAGTATCCTGCGGCTACCACTGAAAGGGTGTAAACGGTTTGGGAACAAATGACGACGTACTTACTGTCACACTTACAGCCTTGCCCTTTGGTTTATTAGGATTACTGTAATAAGTATCAACTACCTTTTGGCCGAGTGCGGCAATATCCGCAACATCGTCCATTGTTTCAGTAGGTAGGCCTATCATAAAGTACAGCTTAACCTTGCACCAGCCACCGCTGAAAGCGGTATTACAGGTCTGCAAAAGCTCATCTTCAAATACATTTTTATTTATAACGTTGCGCATACGCTGACTGCCTGCTTCCGGCGCAAAGGTCAAGCCGCCCTTACGCACGGTCTTTATCTTGGACATAATATCATCGGTAAATCCGTCAACTCTCAATGACGGAAGTGAAATGCTTACCTTTTCATCGCCTGTCCAAGTATTCAGCTTAGTCAAAAGCCCCACTATATCGCTATAGTCGGTTGAGCTGAGTGACGAAAGAGATATCTCGTCATATCCGGTGCTTTCACATAGGTCACGGCATTGCTTATTAATGGTTTCTATTGACTTTTCTCTGACAGGTCTGTTCATAAAGCCTGCCTGACAAAATCTGCAGCCTCTTATACAACCTCTGAATATCTCCGAAACAACTCTGTCATGCACTATATCAATAGTCGGAACGGTAAATTCTTTAGGATAGAATGTTTCATCCAAATTCATCATTATTCTTTTTGTTATTTTTGCAGGTGCACCGTTAGTAGGTGTAAAGCTCTTTATAGTACCGTCCTCGTTATATTCGGTAATGTACAGCGCAGGTACATAAACTCCCGGAATTTGTGCTGCGGCAATAAGAAAATCCTGCTTTGTCTTTCCCTCGGCACGGAATTTTCTAAAAAGCTCCATTACCTCAAGGTCAACTTCCTCGCCTTCTCCTATAAAGAATATATCTATAAAATCAGCCAGCGGCTCAGGATTACCGGCACAAGGTCCGCCAGCTACAACTATATTTTTAAGTTCTGTACGATCTTTAGAATATATCGGTACTTTGGCAAGCTTAAGCATATTAAGCACATTAGTATAGCTAAGCTCATACTGTAAAGTAAATCCGATAAAGTCAAAGTCAGATACAGGGTCGCCGCTTTCCAGTGCATATAACGGAATATCATTCTCTATCATAAGCTTTTCCATATCTATCCACGGAGCAAATACGCGCTCACACCAAATATAAGGAACCTCATTAAACTGACTGTATAGTATTTTTATGCCAAGATGCGACATGCCAACCTCATATATATCAGGGAAGCAAAATGCGAACCTAAGGTCAACATCATCTTTATTTTTCATAACGCTGTTAATTTCTCCACCAACATATCTGCCAGGTTTTTGAACCTTTAGCAGCAATCGTTCAACCTCTTTACTAAACATATATCCTCCGATTTGCGGCATATAGATCCGCAATTTATGTGTATTATGACGCATTGCATAAGCACAACACGTAGATATATATATAATAGCAAAAAAAATCTGTTTGTGCAACATTATTTTTACGACTTAAAAAATACCAATCCAAATAAATAACAAGATGTTATTAAATAGGTAAAATTATACTTATTGTTCATTAAAATCAATATACCGTTAGTAAATAATACCATTAATATAACAAATGAAATACATTTAACAATAGCGACTGTTTTGTCATATGTAAGCAACTTGGAAAGCATTTCAAAAAGTATATTTCCGCCGTCAAGTCCGTATACCGGAAGCAAGTTAAAAACACCTAAATATATATTTGTCAAACAAAGCAACTTTGCGTCCGCATTTTGCGAACAAGCATAGATTATAGCAAAAAGTGTCGCCGCAATAAAGTTAAACGCACTACCTGCAAATAATATAAGCAAATGTTTTCCGCTGTATCTTATTTCAAACTCATCATCCCTTATAGCAACATCAAACAGACCGATATTTATACAGTGGGGACTGTATCCATATAAACCCATACAAAACAAGTGCCCTGTTTCATGCAGAATTGCACAGATAAGTGAAAACAAAATCACCTTGCTGTTATCGAAAAATATTGATAAAGTTAAAAATACCACAAGCGGATAGCTTATATAAATATTGCAACCATGTATCTTTATACTCATTTTTTTGATACCCCATGATTTATTTATAATTGCAACTATATATAGTCTGTGCAATAATACTTAAATTCTACCGGTAAAAATCATAACATAATCCAATTACATTTTCTGTTTATCTTATGTTTTATTCCTTATACAAACTAACTAATAAATTTATAGTAAATATGGTTTTATTATTAAACGCTATCGCTGTAGAACGATTTTACTAAATCATAGGGATCATAGCATACATCATTAACGTGTATTTCAAAATGCAAATGATTACCCGTAGAATCTCCCGTACTTCCTACCGCAGCTATCACATCCCCTTTTTTTACCGTATCTCCCTCATTAACATACAGCTTACTGCAATGAGCATACAGGGTTTGTATATTATTTCCGTGATCTATAACAACATAATTTCCGAAGGAATCTGATTCTTCAGCCGTGATTACTGTACCGGCCATTACGGCATATATGTTATCTCCGCAGTCTGCGGCAATATCTACACCCTTATGTACCGTCCATACACCCGTGTTTGGGTCGTTTCTACCGCCGAAATATGATGTGAAAATGCCCCTTTCAAGCGGTGGCAACAGATATTCTGAGATTTTTACACTTCCGTCAACTATTTCGCTTGTAGGTATAGCGTCCGGCACACTGTCATCCACCTTGTCTTGCGTACTGTTATGTAACACATTCAGGTATTGCACCACATCGCTCCTCACATCGTCTGCCGCCTCTATATACTTAACCGTTGTCATAGTAGGCTCAGTATCAGTCGCACAGTTCAACCTTTCTGAAAGCGTACCCGGCTCTTCTTCCGTAGATATAAGCGATATGTTTATGTTAGTATAGTATTCATCACGGATTTTGGTATACAGTTCACTGTCTGTAAGCTTAAGCACATATGCCGCAAGCGCTAAAAACGAGCAAACTATCATCTGCACCATAATCAACAGGTATTTTCTGTCATGTAGTACATTTTCCGAATTTTTATTCACTTTTTTGCGCTTTTTATCTTTATTTGTCTTTTCTGTTACCTCTGTCTTAACTGTACTTTCCTCCGCTTTATAATTGTTAAAATCAAAGTCGTATTCAATATTGTCGTATCTTCCGTCCATATTTTAATTCCTCCTTTTCTACTAATAATATATGAATATAAGTTGACATTTTATAACATTCTTGTTATACTAATCTTTGCTTTTATTTTCTACAAAAAGGATTGATTAATTTTATGTGGTTTGTCAACGCAATTTTGACATTTTTGGCATGGGGTACTGCCGATCTTTTTTATAAGAAAGGCTCAGATGAGGACGATAAGTATTCACACTTAAAAATCGTTTGTGCCGTAGGTTTGGTTATGGGCATACACGCAGTAATTTACATGATTATAAACGGTCTGCCGTTTGTACCGTTTGATTTGGTCAAGTATCTGCCTGTATCTGCTATGTACATACTCTCTATGACGCTTGGATATGTAGGATTAAGATACATTGAGCTTTCTATATCCTCACCTATTCAAAATTCCTCCGGTGCGGTATCTGCTATATTGCTAATGATATTCTGTAGCTACACGCTTTCAGGTATTGAGGCGGCAGGTATAGCGGCACTTTGTATAGGTGTATTTTTACTTTCACTTATTGAGAAAAAGAACGCCGATAAGGAACGTGCAAAAGTCGGAGAAACTATTGATAAAAAATATCGCATAGGTGTTTTGGCGGTTATATTCCCTATTCTTTATTGTATTATTGACGGTCTGGGAACCTTTGCAGACGGACTTTATCTTGACGAATATGAGTTAATGAGCGAGGACGCCGCACTTGTTGCCTATGAGCTTACATTCTTTATCTGCGCTGTAATAAGCTTTATTTTTATTAAATTCATCAAAAAACAGAGCTTCTCTGTTATAAAAGAACGCAATAAGTTCTATGCCGCTATTTTTGAAACAGCCGGACAGTTCTTCTATGTTTTTGCATTGTCTGAAAATGCTGTAATTTCCGCACCTATAGTAGGCTCTTACTGTGTTTTGTCAGTAGTATGGTCACGTATATTCTTAAAAGAAAAATTAAGCTGGAAGCAGTACGCATCAATCTTTATAGTATTTGCAGGACTCATTCTACTCGGAATATCTGAGGGACTTGCAGAATAATATATTATCATTTGCACAAAAATATCATAAAAACATTGGGGCAGTAAAAAACTTTTAGTTTTTTACTGCCCCGTTTTAGTGAATAAAAAATGCGTAGAATTGACAAATTGAGTGCAGATAAAGCATTAGCTTTGTCAGCGGTTGCAAAACAGCGTACAATGGTAAGCCGAGTGGCGAAATTTGTTCATAGCATAAAATATTTTTTATTTAATTGTGGTATTTCTTGTATTTTTTTGCCTTAATTATCCTTAAGGTAATTCATAAAAACCTTTTATGGCCTTGTTTTATGCGTCTACACTTTTT
The DNA here is from genome assembly GCA_051881075.1 of Acutalibacteraceae bacterium. Taxonomy (GTDB): domain Bacteria; phylum Bacillota; class Clostridia; order Oscillospirales; family Acutalibacteraceae; genus RUG14223. The sequence goes on from JBJEPE010000050.1 coordinate 6,461, forward strand.
ATATTCTTCTATGTCCTGACATTATTTTATGCTTGTTCGCCCTTAATCTTTCTGTCAATCTCCATAGCCGCTTTACGTCCGGCTCCCATAGCAAGAATAACCGTAGCCGCACCGGAAACAGCGTCTCCGCCTGCATAAACCGACTTTTTACTGGTTTCTGAATTATCGCTTACAATAATTCTGCCTCTGCTGTCAGTATTAAGTCCGTCTGTACTTGCAGGTAAAAGCGGATTAGGCGTATTACCTATAGCCATTACTACGCAGTCAACATCAACAATAAACTCGCTGTTTGGCTTCTCCACAGGGCTTCTTCTGCCGCTTTCGTCCGGATCTGAAAGCTCCATCTCAACGCACTTTATGCCGCATACTCTGCCTTCATCACCGCCGATTATCTCTACAGGGTTAGTCAGCAGCTTAAACTCAATTTCTTCTTCCTTAGCGTGTTCAACCTCTTCGACTCTTGCAGGCATCTCCTCCTCAGAGCGTCTGTAGATAACATAAACGTCATCCGCACCAAGTCTTTTAGCGCATCTTGCGGCATCCATAGCCACATTACCTCCACCTACAATAGCTACCTTATTAGGCTTTATGATGCAGGTATCATACTCGTCCTTATAGGCTTTCATCAGGTTAATTCTGGTTAAAAACTCATTTGCCGAATAAACCCCAACAAGCTCTTCACCCTTAATTCCCATAAATCTGGGCAATCCTGCGCCTGTACCTACATAAACCGCTTCAAAGCCATCCTCAAAAAGCTCATCTATGGTCAGTATCTTACCGATAACCATATTTGTTTCTATTTTAACACCCAAGCTTTTAAGCTCGTCTACCTCGTGCTTAACTATGCTTTTAGGAAGTCTGAACTCAGGTATTCCGTAAACAAGAACACCGCCTGCGGTATGGAATGCCTCAAATACCGTTACGCTGTAGCCCATTTTAGCAAGCGTAGACGCACATGAAATTCCCGAAGGTCCGCTACCGATAACGGCTATCTTATGACCGTTAGGCTCAATATTTACGTCGGATTTGGTATTGTTTGCTATATGATAATCTGCTGCAAAGCGTTCCAGTCTACCTATACCTACGCTTTCGCCCTTAATACCTCTTACACATCTTGCCTCACACTGCTTTTCCTGCGGGCATACTCTGCCGCAAACGGCAGGCAAAGAATTAGTATTACTTATTACACTATACGCACCCTCAAAATCACCGTTTACTATATGACTGATAAAGTCGGGTATCTCTACGTTTACCGGGCAACCGCCTACACAAGGCTTGTGCTTGCAGTTAAGGCAGCGTGCAGCCTCGTTGATAGCCATTTCGGCAGTATAACCGAGGTTTACCTCACTGAAATTTTTATTTCTTACGGTTGGTTCCTGATGTGGCATAACAGTTTTTTCTTTTTGCATATTAGGCATTTTCGTCACCTCTCAATAATCTGCAGGGATGCTCCATGGCCTCTTTCTCCTGCTTTTTATACATACCCAGTCGTCTTATACTCTCGTCAAAGTCCACCTCATGCCCGTCAAAATCAGGGCCGTCAACACAGGCAAACTTAGTCTTTCCTCCTACTGTCAGACGACATCCACCACACATACCTGTGCCGTCTATCATAATAGGATTCATACTTACAATGGTTTTTACATTATATTCTTTAGTCAGCTCACATACAGCCTTCATCATAGGCAGAGGGCCAATGGCTATAACAAGGTCATAACCCACTCCTGACTTTAGCTGTTCTTCAAGAGCATTTGTTACAAATCCTTTTGAACCGTTTGATCCGTCATCAGTCATAACGATGAGTCTATCCGATATCTCTGACATCTCATCTTCAAGAATTATAAGGTCTTTATTTCTGAAGCCTGCTATCACATCTACATAAGTACCCATATTGTGCAGGGCCTTAGCCTGAGGATAAGCTATTGCACAGCCTGCGCCGCCGCCTATTACAGCCACTTTTTTATATCCGTCAAGCTCTGTTGCTTTACCGAGCGGTCCCACAAAATCAAGGATATAGTCTCCTTCATTAAGTGAATCAAGCAATCTTGTAGTAGCACCGACCTTCTGATAAATTATAGTTACAGTACCGTTTTCTGCAGAATAATCAGCTACGGTAAGCGGTATTCTCTCACCAAACTCATCAACACGCAAAATAATAAACTGTCCTGCCTTTGCTTTCTTTGCTATAAGCGGAGCCTCTATCTCCATGCGAGTCATGCTTGGGTTGAGAATATCTTTTTTTACGATTTTAAACATCTCTCATTGCTCTCCTTTTTATACTTTGAAAATAACTATGCAAAATGACAAGTTATTAAAAAGTATTATACTATATAAATTAAGCAATAGCAATAGCAATAACAATTTTTACATATACAGATATTACTCTTTTTTCTAAAAAATTTTTATCTAAATGCTTATTTATATCGGATATTTTTATTTATGTCTTGAAAAATTAAACACATAATGCTATAATACTATAAAAATTATCAAAAGGTGGTTATAATATGCCAAACGTAATTAATGTAGATACACGCAAAAAAATAAGTGGCAAATTAATAGTGATTATCATAATAGCCTTACTCGCTATAATAACATTATTCTCCAGCATAACTATTGTAAGCGCCGGTCACAAGGGCGTTTTACTTAACATGGGCGCTGTTACAGGCAAAGTACTTGATGAAGGGCTCAACTTTACAATTCCGTTTATTCAATCTGTTCAGGTAATAGATGTACGTGTACAAAAAGTAGAATCGGACAGTAATTCTTCCGCAAGTAAAGATATGCAGAATATATCAAGTGCAATAGCAGTAAACTACTATATTGACAGTGCAAACGTTGATAAGCTGTATAAAAATATAGGCCTTAACTATGAAAGTACCGTTATCTCTCCGGCTATATCAGAATGTATGAAAGCCGTTACATCTCAATATACTGCCGAGGAGCTTATAACAAAAAGAGTAGAAGTTTCTCACGCAATGAAAGAATTTTTACAGGAAAAGCTTGCAGATAAGTACATAATAGTTGACAGCTTTAACATTATAAACTTTGAATTCAGCGATGCCTATAATAAGGCTATAGAAGAGAAACAGATCGCTGAACAAGAAGCACTAAAGGCTAAGTATGACCTTGAGCGCATACAGATAGAGGCAGAACAAGCCATTAAAAAAGCACAGGGTGAAGCTGAATCAATGAAACTCAAGAACGAACAGCTTACAGAAAACATCATAATGCTTGAATTTATTGAAAAATGGGACGGCAAGATGCCTACATACCTTGGTGACGGCTCTAACCTGATGCTTGGTATAGGCGAGGCCGCAGCGGCAAAAAGCGATAAATAATAAGGTCACGACATACAATTAAATAACAGCAGGGGTGCATAAAGCTGAGATAGATGTATTATAGCATCTGAACCCTTTAACCTGATACGGGTAATACCGGCGTAGGAAGTCTAATAAAAAAGTAAAGCGGACGCCCGGTTTGGGTTGTCCGCTTTTAGATTTGCTCAGTCCTTGCTTTATATATCAATGCGCCTTATAGGAATCTAAACATAGGCTCAATATAATTTAATATTATTTGACAATAAATTTTTAAAGGAGAAAAAATCATGCAAAAAAAATCAAACATTCTCAAGATGACAGAATCAGCAATAATGATTGCATTTGCAACAGTACTTAGCGAGATAAAGCTTGCACATCTGCCTTTTGGCGGCTCTGTAACAGCCTTTGCTATGTTACCGCTCATTATAATTGCATATCGTTACGGCACACGTTGGGGACTTCTCTCAGCAACAGTGGCAGGTATATTCCAGCTTTTACTCGGCATGAGCAATCTGCGTTACGGTACAAGCCTGCTGGCTGTTATAACTATTATACTTTTTGACTACATAGTAGCTTACGGTTTACTCGGCTTAGGCGGAATATTCAAAGGCAAGCTTCACAATCAGGGCGCAGAAATGGCACTCGGCAGTGTTGTGGCACTTACGCTTAGATACATATGCCACGTTATTACAGGCGCAACGGTATGGGGACAGTGGGCTCCTGAAGGACAGTCAGTTATAGCATATTCACTTGAATACAATGCGACATATATGTTACCTGAAATAATAATTACAGCTATCGGTGCATTTATCATTTGTGCATTTTTAGATTTTGACAGCGCAGATATAACACGTAGATCTAAGAAGACCACTACTTTTGAGCGCACAGTAACAGCCTCTATGCTTAAGATAACCGGTATCCTGACAGCCTGCGTTGGTATTTTATCAAACATCTATGGACTTATAAACGCATTTTTGGAGGAGAGCAACGCTTCTTCTAACACCGTGACTTCTTTATTAAACAGCGTTGTTATTGGCTTGCTTATTTACGGTTTCGGAGAGCTTATCCAAATATGCTACAACATTTATAAGAAGCTTGACAAGAAAGATGAATAATACAATCACAACATAATGTATATATACAATACATTTTTCCAATTTGTACATCAGAACACAAAATAACAAAGTGTTGATTTTCTGTTTACACGTATATATAAATTGATATACCTCAACCTTACAAATTAAGGAAAACTGAAAATATGTATATTTGTCAATGATGTGAGACTGAAAAAAGGAATAAAGTATTAATATAATAAGTCATTGATTTCCTAAAAAACAATGTAGTTGATTTGGAGATTTCCAACCGAGAATTGCCATAGGGATATTTTTTGCCCTTTGCAAATAACTTGAGTCCTTTCTGCTATATACGGTTTTGGTAAACTTATTATAACAGCTTTCAATCACTTTTCTATTCTCTTTGGTCTCACATCTATTGTAACATTACAATTTTCAGGTAGCTGAGAGCGACCAAACGGAGAAGAACAAGAGTAAGACGAAGCAAAATAACACCTTTTCAGCACTATGTCATCCGCCCATACTTTTGCGATTACGCAATACATAGGGTGAAAAAGTTTATTAGAAATATACTGCCCTTGACCTGCGCCAAAGAAGCAGTACTAATATAGAAATTAAAAGCACGCTATATTCAGCCCAATAAGGCCGAATATAGCGTGTTCTTTTTGAATCACGTGATGCTCATCTGTTATATTATCACCAAACAGAGCAAGTACTTTAACCGCATAAGTGACTGTTACAGCCATGGTTTCCACAGCCGCTCTCATAATGTACCCTCATATTGACACGGAAACGGGATAAGAAGCTCTCCGGGGTCCGGAGGGTCAGCCCATCCGGGTCGGTGATCACATCTCCGATATAGTAAGGCAGGCCGCAGTTGCATAAGAAATATATCCGCTGCGTTAAAAAGCCACAATCTCCGCCTACTCGTCCAATCTGCGGATGCGGGCCGCAGCGGCAGCTCCGCCTGCCACACCTCCTACGATTACAACTTTCATTTACTTATCCACCTTTCCGGAATAAGCGGCAATACCGCCGATATTGGTTACATTGCGATATCCTTTGCTTTTGAGCACACTGACCGCCTGACGGCTTCGGGCGCCCGAATGGCAGTAGACAAACAAAGGCGTTTCTTTACCTCTAATGACGGTATCAACGGCATCAAGCGCCTGCAAAGGCACATTCTTGCTGCCCGGGATATGGCCTTCGTCATATTCTTGCGGTGTCCGTACATCCAGAAGAATCGCTCCCGAAGCCGCTTTGTAGTCCATGACACCCTGATTGATATCGGACTGCTTGATAAAATCAAAAAATCCCATAGTGCGCTCCTTACAGCATGGACAGAATCTGCGCCTTGGTTTTGGCACCCACAGCTTGATTAACGATGCGGCCCTCCTTCATGATCACCAGAGTGGGAATACTCATAACTCCAAACTGTGCCGCCAGTTCCGGTTGCTCGTCTACATTGATTTTACCTACTTTGATGTCACTGCGCTCGGCGGCGATCTCATCCACAATGGGACTTACCATTCGGCAGGGACCGCACCAGCTTGCCCAGAAATCCAGCAGGACAGGCTTATCTGAGCAAATCACTTCACTCTGGAAATTGGTTTTATTAATATTGATAGCAGACATTTTCTAGTCCTCCTTTTTCTTTATGACTGTATTATATCCATAGTTCTCATATTGTTCCGTGATATTATGACACATTATCTGAAACAATTTCTCCCGGCCAGTCATTTATTCCGCCAAACTCCACGATATTAGTATACCCTAATGCAACCAGCTTAGCAGAAGCCTGCTTACTGCGATTTCCACTGCGGCAATAAACGAGAATAAGTTGATTCTTATCCGGAAGTTCCGGTATCTCATCTGAACCAATGGCTTCATTCGGAATGCAAATCGCATTGGGAATATGTTTTTCTTCATATTCCGCTTGCGTGCGGACATCTAAAATGATATAGTTTTCCTCTGTATCCATCATCTCAACGGCCTCTGCGGCTGTAATCTGTCGGTAACCGTTCTCTGCATTTTCATCTCCCACAGAAGCCGTACACCCTGACAGGATGACCGCAATTATCAGAAATGGTATCAGTTTTTTCATCATGCTTCTCTCCTTGTCTTTATTGTGGTATCAGTATATTCTTTTATTATTTACACTTCTGTGATAATATCACGAATTGTCGTATCAGGCCTTCGGTATATATTCAAGATCGGCAAGTTGTTACTTTATCTTGAACTATTTTACTTCATTTACATATTTTATTTTGGCTTACTGATTTTCTGTTGCCAAAGTGCTGTCATGACTTATTATACCAAGTTTATCAAATAAAGCAACTCCCTTAAACAAGAAATCAGTAAGACTAACATGAATTTATCTTGTTCTTTTATTCTGGGCTTCTATATAATAACTTCTTGTAACACCCTCTTTTACAAAGTCATTTTTTTCATAAAAATGCTGTGCAACTTTGTTTGAAAGCGCCGTATCCGTATCAAATTTAATTATCCCCTTATTATGTAAGTCTGTCTTTAAAGCTGACATACATTCTGAACCAATACCTTTACCGCACATATCTTCATTTATGAATATCCACCTCAAATATGCTATATTTTCTTGCTCAAGAAAGTGTATCTCACAGCCACCGACTATGTCTTTTTCGATGATAAAGTCACAATACTGATGCTTTCCTAAAGTCTCATCGTGCCATTTTATATTTATTTTAGTTCGCTTTGCACTATTTAATTTTGAAGAATAGAACACATTTTCATGTTCTACGGTAAAACCATTCTGTTCCAATAAATTATGAATATATCCAAATCCTTCAAACAACTTGCCATGCCGTGCGTAACAAGACATACCAAAGTAATGAAAAAATGCATATATTCTGCCTGTAGTATTTGAAAGAGCTTTTACCGCTTCATTCAATAATTGAATGCCGGCTTCCTTTTGACTTTCGTCAAAATAGAAATTACGAATCACTGAATAAAAAACCGTATCAGAAATCTCTCCGTTTTCATCAAATCCAAAAGCCGTCCTTCCATACTGAATAAAACCTACTAATTTACTACCAAGATATGCCCCTACGGTTGTTAAATCCGAAAACAAGGTTCT
>JBJEPE010000051.1:0-13738 GCA_051881075.1 Acutalibacteraceae bacterium
CAAAGAAAGTATACAAAGAAGCGGCGGGAAAACCCTTGCGATGGGTTTTCCCTGCACCCTTTCCTTAACGCTTTTATGCTTCGCTTATATCGCACAAAGTATGATTATATCAAAATTAATTTCACGCTTTGTGGTGCTGGTGGTAATAGTTTTATCAATTAACTAAGATGCGTGATACGTACTTTGCATTATCAAATACTTTGTACGCAAAGTTGTTGCAGGTCTTACCTGCCGCAAAGTTTTTGCAGGCCTTACCTGCTGACCCTGCACTCCATAAAATTTGTATCTTACTATAAAGATATACAGCAAAGCACCGCACAGGTCTGTTTTTACAGCTTATCTATGCGGTGTACTTATGTATTTTTATTCTGTCTTTTGGGTACTCTGCTCTGCTCTTAACTTTCTCTCTGATCTATATTTATTCTGTGTGGCTATACCGCCCCTTATATGTCGCTGAGCTTTGTTTATCTCCAGCACGCTTTTTACTTTTTTATAAAGCTGTGGATTAACAAGCTTTAACCTCTCGGACACATCCTTATGTACCGTACTCTTACTTACTCCAAACTTTTTAGCCGCACTGCGTACAGTCGCCTTGCTCTCAATTATGTACTCGCCAAGCTCTACGGCTCTTTCCTCTACTATACCCTTCATATATAAATACCTCCCGATATTGGGCTATATGGTATTTATATGTCAGGCAACGTGGGGATATAACAACCTTGCTTGCAAATTAATTTGTGAGCGGTATTTATACGGTAAAAATCAGTAGTGATAACGACTGTTTTTAAATTATCATTATTAAAAAAATTGACACATATTGTATAATAATGTATAATAATGTTAATGGCGCAAAAGGGGGAATCGGTGTGCGAGTATGCGAAATAGATATACCTACATCATTAGAAAAAATACTTATAGACTCTGATGAAAATTACGATAGTAAAGTTAAAAATCTAATAGAAAATACACATAATTATTTTACGGAACTTTCAGAGTTTTTTCCCGGATATACATTTCACGGTAAAAAGCACATAAATAATATATTGAAAATCTCTGCTAAGCTGATACCGGAAGACAACAAGCTAACAGCCAGAGATGCAGCAATATACATAAGTGCCGTTATGGTACATGATATAGGTATGTTTATAACCTCTGCCGGCTTTAAAAAGCTATTTTTAACGAAAGAGCCATACAAAAAAATAAAATATTTGGATAATAAAAGCTGGTCTGAACTGTGGGAGGAATACGGCAGAAAACTAAAACGCTACACAAGTAAACAGCTTTTGCGTGCTTTTGGTACTGCTCAGAATGTAAAAATTCCTGATAAGACAAAAATAGGTAATCTTGAAGATATTCACAAATTGATTTGCGGCGAGTTTTTACGCCAAAATCACGGCAGACTGGCACAGGACGTAGTATTATACGGATTTTTGGGTGAAAGTGCCGTCGATATATTTAGAAATACCAAATTTACAGAAAATGAACGTGAGCTAATCGGTGTTATTGCGAGAAGTCATACCATGAAGGTAAGAGATACAGAAGATTACCTTAATAATACCTTTGGTGATAAAGAGCGTCCCGATGATGTACCTGCCATATACCTTATGTGTTTACTCAGGCTATCTGACTATATAGATGCAGATAAAAACCGTGCGCCTAACGAAATTGAGAAAGCACGTGGCCTACAATCACAGATATCACGTGACGAATGGGAATGGAACCAAGCCGTTGATCGTTACACATTCTACCTAAAAAAGGATCTACTCAAAATTTATGCCAGCCCTGAACGCAGTACCGTATATGTAAAAATTAAGAATTGGATAGATGACGTACAGCATGAACTAGACAAGTGTCATGCTTTGCTTGCGGAGTATTATGAAAATGAATACACGTTAAGCATACATAGAGTAACATCAGATATACTCAATAAAAAATACGCCTCAAACCTTGACTTTGTGACAAAGGAGGCAAAGCTTACCGCTAATCCTGATATAACTAAATTGCTTATAGCTCCGCTGTACGGCAATGAACCCTCCTACGGCGTGCGAGAGCTGATACAAAACGCAACCGATGCTTGCAGTGAGCGAAAAGAGATAGAAAAACAAAAAGGCAAGACAGACTATAAAGGTAAAGTAACAGTTAGACTGTCGACCAAGGATAAAACCTTTACTATCACCGATAACGGAATAGGAATGAATGAGGACATTATAATTAACTATTACCTTGTGGCAGGCTCATCATATCGTAGCAGTCAAACATGGCAGGATAAATTTGCACCTGACGGTAACAGCGTTATCACTCGTGGGGGCAAATTCGGAGTAGGCTTTTTGGCAACCTTCCTTTTGGGTGATACGGTAGAGGTAACTACACGACATATAGACGAGGACAGAGGTTATCACTTCACATTTAACAATGAAAGCGATATCTTAGATATTGAACGTGTAGATTGCGAAATAGGTACAACTATAACTGTAAAAGACTTAAAAGATAGAGTTATCGAAAATTTTACAAACAGAAATAATATCACTTACACACCAACACCTTATTTTACAGATTGGTACGGATTTAAAGAGCCTGCAATTACATATTATATTGATGATGAAGAAATAAAAACAAACCTTCGCCATGTTCCTGATGAAACAGATGATGAGGAATTTGAAAATTGGATAACCATACCTAAAGAAAAATGCGCAGGCTTAGATTGTGTTAAATTTAGATACCACTCTCATATAAATTTGAATCCTATCCATAATGAACATTTTTATAATGGTATACGTTCAACAATAGTAAATTGGTATAGTATAACAAAACCGTTTTTTTCTCTGATTGATAAAAACAATATTGCTGATATTGACTTGGCAAGAAAACGTGTAAAAATGCCCAGAGAGATTTGTAATGAAGTTGATAAATATTTTTGGGCGGATATTCTTATATTGGATGAGGAAATAATTAAAACCACCGAACTATCTACATATGGTTATGATCTTCTGTATTCTAAATACGGTTATAAGTTATTAGAACTTATTGATACGCAAGTTGAGTATATAACTGTACCAATTCTTGGTAAATATATAAAAAATATATATCCTTTAATTAATAAATGCAATGGACCTTTTATGCTTGGCGAAAAATTTTCAAAAAAACTAAAAAGTAAAAAGTATTCTTATCACTTGTTCAAAATAATGCTTAGTAAATATGATGAGCTAAAAGGTCTAACAGACGGCAGTACATGGATACCGTATAATATAGAAGAACGCAAAAAGAAGTTTCCTAAAACCTTTGAGGAGCTTGCACCCTATATAGATGCCATTGAAAAGGCACGTAAATATGATAAAGAATATCAGGATATACTCAAAAAGGCTAAAAACGGCGAATATCCCGACTATCCTGTTGAACTTTATGAAAAGTTTATGTCCTTACCTGAAGAATATAAGCTAAAGGGTGTAGAACCTGAAGAAATAGACATAATACTGCAAAATCTAAATAAAAACAAGTAATTGAATATTAACAAAATGCTCCCCGACCTAATTTGGATAATTCCATAAAGGTCGGGGAGTTTTTCGCCGTATATATTATTTTGGGTTAAAATACAGATATTATCTTACCTGTAGTGAATAGTCGATTATCTTTTGGCAAAGCTGTGCATGAGATAAACCTATAGCCGCTGCCTCCTGCGGCATAAGGCTTATTGGCGTCATGCCTGGCAGGGTGTTAGCCTCCAGACAATACAGCTCACCCTCGCTGTCCATTAAGAAATCTATTCTTGAATAAACCTCAAGATGGAGCGCCTTATATACACGCTTGGCATAATCGGAAATCTTCTCGCCTATTTCCGGGGTGATATGTGCAGGACAAATCTCCTCTGTCTTGCCCGACTGATACTTATTTACATAGTCGTAAAAGCCGCACTTTGGTATTATCTCTATAGGCGGTAAGGTTTCGCCGTTTAGCACTCCTATTGAAAATTCTCTGCCCTTTACGTACTTTTCTACCATTATTTCATCTTCAAGCTTAAAGCTGTCGTCAATAGCTTTTTTCAGCTCTGCTTCGCTGTTTACTATAGCTACGCCGATGCTTGAACCGCCTGAGCAAGGCTTAACAACGCAGGGGTATGTTATTGCGGAGATGTCGTCCTTATTATCCTTAGTGAGTAGTACATATTCTGGGGTGGGTATTTTATTAGATATAAATATCTGCTTGGATATATACTTGTTCATGGCTATTGCACTACCCAAACAGCCCGTGCCTGTGTATTTGATGCCGAAAAGGTCAAACGTAGCCTGAAGCTTGCCGTTTTCTCCGTTTTCTCCATGTAATGCAAGGAATGTTATATCGGCAAAGCGGCAGATATCAAGTACATTTTTACCTATAAAGCAGTCGCCGCCTCTTTGCGCTTTTATCTTAGCTATGTCAGGGTTTTTCTCGCCTATTGTGCTGGCTGTATCTCCGTCCGTTTCATCGGTAAAAAGTAACTGCATATCGGTGATATCGGCATCATAGCCGAGATAAACATCTACTAAGCATACCTTATGGCCTAAGCTTCTGAGAGAACTGCTTACAAGCTTGCCTGTAGTCAGCGATACATCTCTCTCTGTACTTGTACCGCCTGCAAGAACCGCTATATTCATTAATATTATCCTCCGTTTATCTGAATTTATCTATAATTTCTTCAAGCTTCATTGAATGAGAGCCTTTAAACAGCATTGCATCCCCGCTATTAACATTCGCCTTTAAGTATTCATAAGCGGCGGTGTTATCATCAAAATGCACTACCTGCATTGTCTGTGACGCACTTGCGCCCTGTGCGGTATTCTGCGATAGCTTACCGATAAGCACAGCGGCGGTTATGTCTTTATCCGCAAGGTATGTACCTATATCTTTGTGTAATCTTTCTTCATCTTTGCCAAGCTCAAGCATATCGGCAAGTATGATTATCTTTTTGCCGTTTGTTTTCATCTCGCTGAAAACATCTATTGCGGCACGTACCGAGTCGGGGCTTGCGTTATAGGCATCGTCTATTATCGTATAGTCCTTACAGTTTATGCGTTCCATACGTCTTGAAAAGCCCTTATATTCGCCAAGCTTTTGTATTGCCTTATCAATATCTACTCCTGCAAAGTCACACACCGCAAGTGCGGAAAGTGCGTTCATTACATTATGTCTGCCGGGAACATTCAGCGTAACGTGATAGCTTTTATCCTTTATTGTTACATCAAATGATGTTTCGTCACACGCAACCTTTATATTCTCTGCTCTATATGTGCAGTCATCTGATGTACCGTAATATACAATATGTACATTTCTATTGGTTTTATACTCACGCAAGAGCTTATCGTCGCCGTTTAAGATAAGTGTGCCGCCGTCCGGCATATTATCAATTATTTTCAGCTTTTCTGTGCGGATATTTTCCTGAGTTAAGAAGTTTTCTATATGGCAAATTCCTATATTGGTAACTACGGCGCAATTTACACAGGCTATCTGAGATATTACCTCCATTTCGTTAAAGAGGCTTACGCCCATTTCTATAACTGCTATATCATCGTTTGAGGTTATATCGCTTACGGTCATGGGTACACCTAACTGTCCGTTATAGTTGCCTTTAGTTGAAAATACTGTTTTTTCGGCAGAAAGGGCCGTAGCAATGATTTCTCTTGTAGAGGTTTTACCGACGCTGCCTGTAACACCTATCAGCGGAACGGTTACTCTGTTCTGTCTGTACCATTTGCCGGTAGCTTTGAGGGCTTTTTCGGTATCTTCTACTAATATTATCGGGTGTGCATCGTCAAGCGGAACATCTTTTTTACTGCTAAAGCTTGCCGCTGCCCCGTTATTAAAGGCACTGTTTATATATAAATGTCCGTCTGTTTTTTCGCCAATAAAAGGAACAAATATATCGTTACCTTTCATCTTGCGGCTATCTATTGAGATATTTTCAATTACGGTGTTTTTATCGCCGCACAGTAATATGCCGCCTGTTGCGTTAAGTATGTCATTGACTGTTACATTTTGCATTGCATACTTTTCCTTTCGTATTTTGAAGATGCATTTGAGTACCTATCGGTATATTCGTTATATTTAGGTAATTCATTTTTAACCACATTACATAATATATCATTCTCTTAAAAATGTCAAGCACAGACAGCATGATGGCAACATGATACTGCACACACTTCGCACGCGGAGTTTATTTTCTTTTTACTAATATTCTTGCGGCTGGGTTTTGTTGCATTAATTTGATACAAAGCATTTATTGCATAAACAAAAACTCAGGAATAATCATTTCCGCTAAATCCTTACCGATAATGATAACTTTTACCGTTCTTCAGGAAGGGCAGTTCCTTAAAACGGTGTGATATCTAAGCCGGGCATTCAATCGGCTGTATATCGGTAAAAAATTTGCCGATGGTATGTTATTCCTGAGTTTATAATGTTTAATTTAATTTTAATCTTATAAAAATAAGCTGTTTTATCTGTATATTATTCTTTTCCTTTTGTTTATTCTCTTGCTTAGTTTTCTTTTATCAGCTAACAGTATGATTAACGCAATGCTTGCAAGCATTACAAGCAATATAAACATAGCGTTGCTGTTATCGCCTGTTGCCGGGGCTTTGCTGAGCTTAACATCAATGTTGAATATATTGCTGCTGATAGATGACTTAACATTGGCATTGGCGGCGGCCTCTACAAGATTAATAGCGTCCCCGTCCTCTGCTCCCTCATCTGCAACTATCATCTCACAGTCTGTGAGTATGGTGTCATCGTCATCTAAAATAGATACCTTATATCCGCCCACCGGGATACTCTCCATAGTGAGATTACCGTCATCATCTGTAGTAGCAGTAAATACGCCGTCTATAGTTGTACCGAGATATACAGGCATCATACTGAAATATGATGTATTATCCGATGTAAACAATACCTTTTTATTGGCTATAGGTGTTCCGTCATCATAAGTAAGCTTTATCTGCAAGGTTACTGCTCTTATAATGCCGTTTACTGTTACATTGGCCTTTAATGTAGGACATTTATCATCATCGGGATATTCCTTATACGATACCGTAACATCGTTATCGCCGAGCTTCTTGATGATATCGTTTATAAGGTCAAAGTCTGTTACTACCTTATCTTCTGAGTTAGGATAATGTACAGTTACCACTATCTCATCCTTAGGTACTTTTTCGTCAATTTTCTTATCGTCGCCTATATACTCGGCTGTAATTCCGTCAGGATACTCTACACCTGAATATACTGCTATATCACTCACAAGATGTCTGGCAGCGGTAGTCTGATATGCCTCTACCTTGAACCTGCCGTAAACCTTAAACGGCTTATCATATTCTGTCCAATCACCGCCGTTTACCCTATAATATATTTTATCAAGTGTATCGTACTCTATTTTTCCGGCTTCAAGTGAAATAACATAGTTATTATCTTTTATTATAGGAGCCTTAGTTGTAGCTTCTACTACGTTTACCTTAACTATATCGTTTACTGCGTTATCCTCTTTTAAGGAAACCGGGCAAAGATATGTAACGGTGATATCTCTCATACCGATTGTTCGGTCTGCACTGTCGTAATCGGTAGTATGGTTAGTAATCTCAAATTCAAAATCATCATTTGCAAGACGCTTTGAGAGGTCTTCTCTGAGCAGATACTCGCCCCTGAGTATAGCCTCGTCACGACGCTCGGCAGTTACTTCAATATCGCTTGCCGGTATTTCATCGCCTGCATAAATAAAGTCTTTATTATATACAGCATCTATTGAGATAACCTCATCAAGCGGGTAGAAGTGTGCATTGTGCTGAGTTTCACGTCTGCCTGCATAATAATCATGGTACTTCTTCATCAATGTTTCTGTATACTCGCCTTTATCCGTGCAAGGAATATATCCCGGTGTGTCGTAGTCATATGTAGTATATCTGTATGCCCAGATATTCGTGTGCATTGGTATGGTATATTCTGATGCACCCTTTTCCTGTATTCCGACAACTACTACATACTTAAATTCTGTAGGCCCATACTGCTCTACGTGTGTATTAAGTATGTGATATGTACAATTAGAGTCGCTTATACTTTCTGTCAGCTTAAATTCCTGTACAGACGTTGTATCTAAGTCTGTGAAAGTAACTGTTTTGTTTAATTCCTGACTTGAAATGCTTTGGTTATTGCCGCTGCCGTCCGTCACTATTATATCAAATGTCTTACTAATGCTTGACATAGGTACAACAGTAACTGCCATGCTTTGATATCCGTAGCTTTGATAGCCTGTGGCACTGTATGCCGCTCCGCTGGGCTCTGTAGGAGCATTAAGCTTATCGTCCTGCGGTTGGAAATCCTCAGCGGCAAGTGTTAAGTGGGGATTTAAAATATAGATATCTTTTAAATTTCTGTCAAGCTGGAATACTGCGTGTGAAAGCTTAGAAATATTGCTTGGCAGGAATACTTCTTTAAGTGCGTCACATTCATAGAAAGCGCAATCGCCTATGGTTGTAATGCTTGTACCGAAATCTATATACTCTAATCTGTCGCAATTCTGAAAGCTTACGGGGGCTATCTCGGTCATTACACCGCCATGCTCAAAAATAAGCTTCTTCATATTCATGCCGTAACATTCTTCACGGCGAAGCTTTTCAACCTTTTTGCCAAATGTAACCGTATCAAGCTGTAGGTTGTCTTGATTTATATTACCGTTTTTATCCAGTATGCTTTTTGCAATAAGGTCTTTGCAAGCGTCTTCAAAATTTATACTTTCTCTTGAAGAATAATAGCTGTAATATTCTGTACCGTAATACTTGGATGTCTGCCACTTAGAGGCGTCATCATATATGCTTACATAAACAGGAGATTGTGTTCTAAACACGCTTTGGGTTAAAAATCCGTTATAATCAATACTGAATACATCCGGAGAATTTATTGTAATACTCTTAAGTGATACGTTATCTCTGAAAGCTGACTGTCCCAGATACTTAACGTTTTCCGGTATTGTTATCTCAGAGAGTGAGAAACAATTATAGAACGCACAATCGGAAATTCTCTCAAGGTTATCGGGTAACGTGATGTTATCAAGCTTTATGCAGTGCATAAATGCGTTTTCACCTATTGTTTTAACACTCTGCGGTAAGTCCACCGTAGGCAACCTCCAACAACCGTAGAAGGCTCTTTGACCTATGCTTTCTATATTTGGAGGTAAAACAACCTTAGTAAGGCGGCTACATTGTTGGAAGCAATTTTCCGGTATAGCCGTTATTTTTGAGTTTTGGTCAAATTCTATGGTATTTACCGTCATGCCGTAGAATGTGTTTACACCAAGCTTATCCATATTGGGGCCTATCTTCAAGTTGTGGAAATACTGCGGGTCAACAGGAGCTTCCAGCTCATCCCCGTTATCCTCTTCCGTCTTGAGGTCGGCGGATTCATATAACATCTGGAATATACAGCCCTGCCATGATGTACCGCATATTGCGTTATAGCTACAGTCGATGTATGCTGTCTGTAAATCTCTAAAACCCTGAAAGGCACTACTGCCTATGCTCTTTACGCTTGCGGGTATTTCAAGGTTTTTAACCGATAAACAGCGATAGAATGCGCTATATCCTATACTCTCTACAGAGTCCGGTATTATTATCTCATCAATGCTGCTGCATTGCAGATATGCGCTTGTGCCTATCGTCTTAACTGTATTCGGAAGATCAATATTATTAAGTGCGTAGTCATAGATAAATGCGTTCTGACCTATAGTAACAAGCTCAGACGGCAACTTACATCTTTCAAGCTTTGGGCAGAAGCCGAAACACTGGTAGTCAAGCACCTTTATGTTATCGCTGATAGTTACGCTTTTAAGGTTAGGCATATTATAGCAGAATCCGCTGCCTACTACAGTTGTGTCGGTTTCTGCATTATCTATGATTATTGTTTCTATGTTATTTGACCAGTTATTATCCGCAAATACTACAAATGCCTGTGTTTGCGGATATCCTGTCCATGTGGCAACATTGCACTTGAATGTTACCTTTTTAAGATTACTGTTTACGCCAAAGGTTTGTGAACCTACGCTTGTTACCGTCTTTGGTAATACCAGTTCTGCAAGATTGCAGTTATAGAATGCTTTATACTCAACTGACTGAACCTGTGCAAGGTCAGCGCTTGTAAGAGATGTACATCCGTTAAAACATTCTGATGCTACAGATACTATCTGTGAAGGTACTACAATGGATTTTAAGCTGTTACAGTTATAAAATGTTTTCCACGGTATGCGTGTAAAGCCTGAATTTGTGAATGTGCAGTTTGCCCAGTCGACGCTTTCAAGTCTGTGGCACTCTGCAAATACCTCGGTAGCCTCATATCCACCGTTATAATTTATAAAATTGAGTGCTGAGGTAACACCGAATGTAAGCTTCTTAACACCTGAACCGTAGAACGCCTGCCAGCCTAATGCGCTAAGCGTGGTTGGTACAGTAATGCTATCTATGCTTGCAGTATTATAAAAGGCCCTGCCGCCTACAGCAAAAAGTCCCTCATTAAGGGTGACATCCTTAAGCGATGTACAGTTCATAAATACTTCGTTCTCTATAATCACAATATTTGAAGGCACGACTATTGCCTTAAGTGATGTACAATTACAGAAAAGTTGATAATTCAAGCTGTTGTATGCGTTGTTTGTAGAGAGAGTTGCGCTTTCAAGCGATGTACAATCCATAAAGGCCTGTGTACCAACCGCTTGTACATTATTTGGGATTTCTATTCTTTTAAGCTTATTACAGCCGATAAAAAGCCTGTATGCAACTTCTTTAAATTCGCTGTTTGTCGGCAGTAATACACTCTCAAGCTGAGTACAGTATGAAAATGCCTGCTGGCATATATAAGATACCTTAGGTAACTTAACGTTTACTAACGCTGTATTGCTGAATGCAAAATCACCGATAACGGATAAAGTATTTATCTTAGTGAAATCTACATCATTTAATGCAGTACAATCTTTAAAAGCGTTATTGCCTATGTTATAAAGTCCGTCCTCAAAGGTTACCTTAGATAAAACGGTGCTTCCCTCAAAGGCATTGTCACCAAGCGCAGTCACGTTATATTCCGCTGAATTTACCGTGACCTTAGCAGGGACGGTAACAGGATTTTTTACATTTACACTCTTAGGTAAAATATATATACCGAGTGATGCTGTATGAGCTTCATCACTGAAACATTCATATACATACCACACGTTGCCGCTAACGCTTGCTTCACCTATAATTTCATTATATACGCTTGAATTTACAGAGTTTAATATACTGTTTTGCACACCGTATATTTCGCTGGAATTTGCTAAGGTTTTTATAGTGGACACTGCGT
The DNA here is from genome assembly GCA_051881075.1 of Acutalibacteraceae bacterium. GTDB lineage: Bacteria > Bacillota > Clostridia > Oscillospirales > Acutalibacteraceae > RUG14223. The sequence goes on from JBJEPE010000051.1 coordinate 11,341, forward strand.
CCTTTTTGGATGTTTTTGCAACATTGATAATACCGGTTATACCGGCGTTATTCTGTGCGGCAAAATCACCGATATATGTTACATTGGAATCAACCAGAACAGGTGTTGCATCAACTTCGGTGGCTACCGCTTGTTCTTCCTCCTGTGTAACATAAGCTTGCTCAGCCTCTATTACTTCGGCATCTTTAGCCGATACCTGTATGGGTACGCCTGCAATCAGTACCGCAAAACAAATGAGGCAACTTACAATCTTTTTAAATCTTTTTTCCATATAATCTCCCCTTTACGATTTATTGCAATATAATGTTTTATAATCCTGCAAAATTATAAAAACATTTACATTTTTATAATAGCATACCTATACAGAAAATGCAAACATAATTTACTAATTTTTTTAGAGTAATTTATCTAAAATTTTATTATTTATGAAATTATTGTCATCTACCATTTCACAGGCAAGACTTTTGTATAAATTAAATAACCTTTTTGAACAACCGTCCTATCCGGTAGTTGCGTTTACTAAAGAAATCCCCACATTTACATTCATGTAAACATGGGGATGAATTATAAATAAAACAATATTAATCCGTGTCAAGCTTAAGGACAGCCATAAATGCCTCCTGCGGTACTTCGACTGTACCGAGCTGGCGCATACGCTTTTTGCCTTCCTTTTGCTTTTCAAGCAATTTCTTTTTACGTGTGATGTCGCCGCCGTAGCATTTTGCCAAAACATCCTTACGCATAGCCTTAACGGTTTCACGGGCGATAATTCTGCCGCCGATACACGCTTGAATAGGTACCTCAAAAAGCTGTCTTGGTATTTTCTCCTTTAGCTTTTCTGCCATCTTTCTTGCACGTGTATATGCCTTATCACTATGAATTATAAATGAGAGCGCATCCACTACTTCGCCGTTAAGCATTATGTCAAGCTTAACAAGCTTTGACTCTCTGTAGCCCATAATTTCATAGTCAAAAGAGGCATAACCTCTGGTACGTGATTTAAGTGCATCAAAAAAGTCGTATATAATCTCGGCAAGCGGCAGTTCGTAGTGTATATCTACCCTGTCGCTGTCAATATAGGTCATATCCTTAAACACGCCGCGTCTGTCCTGACAAAGCTCCATGATATTGCCTACATATTCGTTAGGGGCATATATATGGGCATTAGTCATAGGCTCCTCTGCCTTAGCTATTACGGCAGGGTCGGGATAGTTAGTCGGGTTATCTATCATCTCTACAGTGCCGTCTGTACGGGTTATCTTATAGATTACGCTTGGTGCGGTGGTTATTAAATCGAGGTTGTACTCACGCTCAAGCCTTTCCTGTATTACCTCCATATGGAGCAAGCCCAAAAAGCCGCAACGGAATCCAAAGCCTAAGGCTATCGAGGTTTCCGGCTCAAATGAGAGTGAGGCATCATTAAGGCTTAGCTTATCAAGAGCATCCCTTAAATCAGGGTACTTTGCACCGTCAGCAGGATATATACCGCAATATACCATTGACTGCACCGCACGGTAGCCCTCTAGCGGCTCATCTGCGGGATTATCGGCAAGGGTAACGGTATCGCCTACACGTGCGTCACCTACCGATTTAATTGAGGCGGCTATATATCCAACCTCGCCAGCATACAGACCGTCGGTAGGCTCCAGGCTGGTTGCTCTCAGGTATCCGCACTCAACTACATTAAAGCATTTCTCCGTTGCCATAAGCTTTATTTCATCACCGGGGTGTACCTGTCCGTCTTTGATGCGTATATAAATGATTACGCCCTTGTAGCTGTCGTAGTATGAGTCAAATATAAGCGCCTGCAACGGTTTATCATCAGCTCCGACAGGTGACGGAATGTCGCTGACTATCTTTTCGAGTACGCTGTGTATGTTAATTCCTGCCTTTGCGCTGATTTGCGGGGCATCCTCAGCAGGTAGGCCTATAATGTCCTCTATCTCTTTAATAACCCTTTCGGGGTCTGCGCTTGGCAAATCTATTTTATTAATAACAGGCACTATTTCAAGCCCTGCGTCTAACGCAAGATAAGTGTTTGCAAGGGTCTGGGCCTCTATACCCTGTGAAGCGTCTACAACGAGCAATGCACCCTCACAAGCAGCCAATGAACGTGATACCTCATAGTTAAAGTCTACATGACCGGGAGTATCTATAAGATTAAAAACGTACTCTTTGCCGTCATCTGCCTTATACAAAAGTGTAACTGCGTGCGCCTTGATAGTTATGCCACGCTCACGCTCCAAGTCCATATTATCAAGGAGTTGATCCTCCATATCTCTGATAGCTACGGATTGCGTTTGCTCTAATATACGGTCGGCAAGAGTAGATTTGCCGTGATCGATATGTGCAATTATGCTGAAATTTCTGATTTGTTCTTTTGAAACAGACATTCATT
>JBJEPE010000052.1:0-13693 GCA_051881075.1 Acutalibacteraceae bacterium
TGAAATAGCTCTGCTTTTCATGTTCTTTACCTCCCGTTTTTTCTTCACGATAAACTATAAAAGAATATAGTCTACTAATTTTCTTGTTTATATTATATAAAACACAAAATTAGCTGTCAATGAATTTAAAAAACTTTGGATAATTTATCCGTTAAATCAATTTTTTTGAACCTGTACAGTAACTTTTGACTAATGAAAAAATAATTTATGTGAATTTTAAGTGAATTTTCTTTTTATACTCCGGTATCAATTATGACACAGAATAATGCTGTAGTATAAAATCTACAATAAATTTAATAAAAATAAAATAGCTTTTAAAGTAATAAACAAATTTTGATTTAAAGGTAGCAATATTACTTTACAAAAGTCTTTAAAAAACATCATTCTATAAATTGCTACTGACACTACCAATGTTTTCTCTATTATGAGCTTACTGTTGTAAATAAAAGCTGAGCAAACCGTAAATATATAGGTAGAGCATTGACCCTTCACTTTACGGAATTAACCTATTCGTTTACATAAAACAATCCCCTTATTGCAATCCTGATTTTTTATATTTCAGGTTTCTACTCTAAGGGAATTATTTAAATTGAGAATTACATACACTTTTACAATACAAAGAGGTATCAGCTTAGACTTCATTGTATGACGCCTATGGAATACCATACCGCTTTTGCGGCGTGAAAAATTCCACCCTGCTGCACAGCAGGGTGGAATTCACTCAAACTAAATTTTTTGTTTTTTACATTGTCTACTTGACAGGGAGCACTTCATCCTGCCGCAAAATATCGGGTTTATTTTTTATGTTATTTTTTAAGAAGAAATGCCTGTTAGGGTACTTTTATTCAAAATCGTACAAATCGTACAAATCATCCAAGAATGAGAAATCATCTAAGGATCCTAAAAAATCATCGGAGGTCGAATAATCGCCTGACGAAGATGTATCGTATGAAATATAGGCAACATCCTTTACGCTAAGCAATACGGTATTTTTATCATATCCCAGCGTAGTTGAGCCATCCTCGTACCAGACCACAGACAAATAATACTTATTGCCGTTTGCATTATAATAATAAACATACAGATCCAGCATCTCATTATATCCGCCGGAATATCCGCTTATCTCGTTTTGATAAGCATCAAGCATAGGACCCGTTGCGGACTTTGAAGCAACTAAGTAAATATCTCTGACAAAGGATTCAAACCTTGTTACATTGTTTATAACGGCAACAAGTGCGTGAGTGTCCTCATAATAATCCCACTTTATTGCATATGCCTCATCAGGGCAATGCAGATTTTTCAGTCCGTATTCCTTTAATGTGTCACTATTCCATAGATTAGTTACACCGTCAGGTGTGCCGTCGGAACAGCCGCACATGAATATAAGTAGGACTGCCATAAACAAAGTTATAAATCGTTTCAAGTTATTCGCCCCCGTCTTGTTTTGCATACATTGAAAAAAGTAATGAACTGTCGGACTCTGTATATGTAAGCTCCAGCATAAAACAATCCTTTGCAAATATAGCGTATCCGTCCATAGCCGCTTGTTCTATCTGAGCAAACGGTGTAAAACCAAAGTTATAATCATATAGTTCAAGCCCGCTGTCCTTTAGTGCCTGAACATAATTAAGATAGTCGGTTTTGGGTACATCAGCCAAAGTGTAAGTATATCCGCTTACATCCTCCATAAGCTCGGGCTTCTCCTGCTTTACGGTACCTGCACCGCTATATGCAGTAAACTCCTTAAAGCTTGCGTAGTCATTCCACCAATCAAGACTTACAGACTCTTTTATTTCGGATGATGTATCTGCATTCGCTTGTGAATCCTGTGAATTCTGTCCATTCGCATCATCACCGTTACATGAGCATAGCACAGTAGCGGCACACAGCGTAGTTATAATTAAAATCAATAATCTTTTCATAGCTTACGGCTTCAGATCAGCATTTGTCGGGACATAATCGAGAAATTCAACATAGCTTGATGCTTCTAATACATAATCACCATCATAGTATGGAACACGCTCTACAGACTTCAATGTAACGTTTGTATTCGGGTCTACGTAATACTTATAATAATGTTTATCGCTTATCGTCTGCTCAAACACATAGCATTCTACATTGTTTACGGTTTCTTTACCTACAAAGTATTTGGCAACATCGTCAAAGCCATAAAAATGCTCTGTAAAGCCATTTAAAAAGAAGTATGTATCTTCGGTAAACATCCTTTCCTCAGATTCATAGTCCTCCTCACCGTAATCCAAAATTCCCCAATCGCCACTATTGTCTTGCTCGTATACTTTTTTATCCTCCATATTAACATATCTTGTATAATTTGAGGTTTCGTCCAGAATATCCATATATTTAAACGAACCCTCAGTCTTTGATTTTGCAACTATGTACTCATATATCTTCTGACCGTCGTATGATTCAGACATTTTTATATAATATGTGCTTGGTATCTCAAGATTTTCCGGGCTGTATTTATCTACAACTACATTTTCATCAACCTTCTCAGGTGGATAATCCGGGTCTTCACCGTCCACTACGGTTATCTGTAGCTTCTTTTTTTCTCCTCCGTTTTTAACAACTATTATCGTACTTTCTCCTGATTTTTGCGGGACAATCTGCATACTGGTATCCATATTGGCAAAGAACGTACTTTCACTCTTATCTGTTGCATATTCTACTACTGTTTCCTCATCGCTGAACGGTGTCCAATAATAATCCCTTGAACTTTGTGTATAAACAGTCATCTCTTCTGTTTCTACATCCATATTTACATCTAAGTCGGATTCATCATATTCATCAGACTCCGTATCGCCATTAGATGCGTCTGTACCGGTTGCACTTGATGATACATTTGAAGAAGTATCGTTATCCCCGCTCTTTTTACATCCTGTAAATGATGCTGCCATTGCTAAGGATAACAATACTGCAAGTATTCTTTTCATAACCGTCATTCCTTTCTTTTGCGGTAATAATTTACCTTTACTTATAAGATGAATTTACCGTGTAAACTCTATTAGTTCACAGTATTACAGGGTAATTGTAACACATATCAAAGCAAATTTCTACTGTATTTTACAACTTTTTACGTTTAATTTAAAATTGGTTAATACATTGCAACACTCGACTTTTTACCTTAATTGTGATAAAATAGTTTTAATTTTCTTAAAAGGAGCTTTCCAACATGAAATATAAGGTTTTAATCTTTGACTTAGACGGAACTATCTTAAATACACTTGATGACCTTACGGACAGCTTTAATCATGTGCTTACCTGCGCAAATATGCCCGCAAGAACAACTGATGAGGTAATGGGCTTTGTCGGTAACGGCATACATAAGCTTATAGAGAGGGGTGTGCCAAACGGTACAAGCCCACAAGATATAGAAAAAGTCTATACCGAATTTAAAAAGTACTATGCCGTACACTGTGCTGATAAGACAAAGCCGTATGACGGAATACCTGAGCTTTTGGAAGAATTAAAAAACAACGGCATAAAGCTTGCTGTAGTATCAAACAAAGCAGACTTTGCGGTTCAGTCATTGTGTCAGCAATACTTTGGTGGATTATTCGACTGTGTCATAGGCGAACGCAGCGGAGTTCGTCGCAAGCCTGCCCCTGACACAGTAAATGAGGTAATATCCACACTTAAAGCGGAACGCTCAGACGTTGTGTATATAGGCGACTCGGACGTTGACATACAAACCGCCAAGAATGCCGGCCTCGACTGCATATCTGTAAGCTGGGGCTTTCGCAATACGGAATTTCTGAAAAAAAACGGTGCAAAGACCATTGTCAATGCACCGAATGATATACTAAATATTGTCTTATGCGATTAAGCACATAATATCAAAATAGGCTTAATTGCTCATAATCCTTATTTTCGGGGTATTCATTCATATAACCGAATACCTTATCTATATTACTTTCAATACCGTTTGAATCACATACAGACCTTATCATCTGCATAAGCTGATCATTATTATCAGAGCCTACCTCATATGAAAGCCCATATCTGCTTTGGTATTTTTTGTTTAAGCCCGGAAATTTTTTATCAAGGGCATCATAGAAGTATTCTCTGTTACCGTCACGCAGGGTAAGCCCTATTCCAAAGCAGATTACACCATATACACCTGCTTCTATACAATAGCTGAGAATGCCCTCAATGTTTTCTTTGGTATCGTTAATAAAGGGTAAAAACGGAGAAAGCCACACAACGGTAGGTATGCCGTTATCACGCATTACTTTAAGTACCTCAAACCGTCTTTTAGTTGTGCATACGTCGGGTTCTATGATTTTACATAGCCTTTCGTCATATGTAGTTAAGGTCATCTGAACAACGCATTTTGATTTATCATTTATACTGCGTAATAAATCAATATCACGCAATATCATATCGGACTTTGTTTGTATTGCAAGCCCAAATCCGTATTTATCTATGATCTGTAAGCATCGCTGTGTCAGCTTAAGCTCTTTCTCACAGTGCATATACGGGTCACACATTGCGCCGGTACCTATCATGCACTTCTTACGTTTTGAGCGCAAAGCCCGCTCAAGCAATACCGGGGCATTCTGCTTGACCTGTATATCCTCAAAGTCGTGGTCAAACTGATAACATTTGCTTCTGCTGTCGCAATAAATACATCCGTGGGTGCATCCCCTGTATATGTTCATTCCGTTTTTAGGGGATAATATTCCCTTTGCATCTACAAAGTGCATGGTACAACTCCCAACGTATATTAAGGATAAAACTTACTTATCAACTATCTTCATATATCCTTTAATTATTTCCAAGCACTCCTCGTGGCTCAGCTTACTGGTATCAAGGCACAGGTTATAGTTTTCGGCACAGTCCCACTCACGGCCTGTGTAGTGCTTGTAATACTCGCTGCGCTCTTTGTTTATTCTTTCCATATTTTTACGTGCCTCTTTTTGAGACACACCGTACATATCCATTATGGATTTAATGGAGGTCTGCTCATCAGCATGAATAAAAAGCTTTAGCACATCAGTTCTGTCACGCAGTATGTAATCGGCACAGCGGCCGACTATAACACAAGGCTCTTTATCAGCAAGCTGTTTAATAACCTTTGCCTGATAGTTAAAAAGATTTTGATCGGATATAAAGTCGGGATCGCTTGGGTCGAGTACATCACCCTTATACTTACCGCCCTTGCGTTTAAAGGAGGACTTGAGCTTCTCATCAACCAAGCCGAAAAATCTCTCGTTTATTCCGCTGTCATCGCTGGCAAGTCTTATGAGATCTCTGTCATAATACTTGATGTTAAGATCCTGAGCCAACATTCTGCCGATGGTTCTGCCACCGCTGCCGAAGCCACGTGCTATAGTGATAATACGTACCATAAAATTGCGCCTCCTCTTATTCTCCTAAATATGCCTTTTTAACTGATTCATCGTTTATAAGCTCTGAAGCCGCACCTGAGAGAACGATCTTACCGGTTTCAAGAACATAGGCTCTGTCTGCTATGGCAAGAGCTTTTTTTGCGTTTTGTTCAACCAGTAATACAGTTGTACCGTCGTTTCTTATCGACTTAATAATATCGAATATCTCACTTACAAGTATGGGCGAAAGTCCCATTGACGGCTCGTCCATAACTATTATTCTTGGCTTTGACATAAGCGCCCTGCCCATTGCGAGCATTTGCTGTTCACCGCCCGAAAGTGTGCCTGCTATCTGGCTTTTACGCTCTGCCAAACGTGGAAAACGCTTATATATCTTTTCCAGATCATCGGATATTGCATTTGTATCCTTACGAGTATATGCGCCAAGCTTCAGGTTATCAAGAACCGAAAGCTGCTGAAAAATACGTCGTCCCTCCGGAACGTGTGCCATGCCCATTTTTACTATTTTATGAGCAGGTACTTTGGTTATATCCACTCCGTCAAATATGATAGAGCCTGTCTTTGCGGGTAACAGTCCCGTTATGGTGTGCAGCGCCGTTGTCTTACCTGCTCCGTTAGCACCTATAAGAGCTATTACCTCTCCCTCGTTTACTTCAAAAGATATTCCCTTTAATGCGGCTATCATGCCATAATAAACGGACAGATCCTTAATTTCTAAAAAGCTCATAGCAATTCTCCTTATTCACCGAGATAGGCGGTAATAACTGCCGGATTACTCAAAACCTCTGAGGTTTCACCCTCACAGAGTAATTGACCGAAGTTAAGTACCGAAAGTCTTTCACATATACCAGATATAAGGCTCATATCATGCTCAATTAGCAATATCGTCATATCAAAGTTATCTCTTACAAATCTAATGGTTTCCATAAGCTCCGCGGTTTCGTTCGGGTTCATACCTGCGGCAGGCTCGTCAAGCAATAAAAGCTTAGGCTTAGTTGCCATAGCACGTGCTATCTCCAGCTTTCTCTGTTTACCGTACGGAAGGTTAGACGCAAGGTAGTCCTTTTCCTCATCAAGTCCGAAAACCTTTAAAAGCTCCATAGCCTCTTCATCCATTTTTTTCTCAATCTTAAAGTACTTAGGTAATCTTAATATACCAGTTAATGTGCTGTACTTGTAACGGTTATGCAAGCCGACCTTAACATTGTCAATAACGCTTAAGTTATTGAAAAGTCTGATATTCTGAAATGTTCTTGCAATGCCGCATTTATTTATTGCAACAGTACTTTTACCCGTTATATTTTCGCCATCAAGTGTGATAGTACCGTCAGTTGGCTTATACACACCCGTAAGCAGATTAAATACCGTTGTTTTACCTGCTCCGTTAGGTCCTATAAGGCCGTAGAGCATACCTTTCTCGATTTTAACGCTAAATTCATCTACCGCACGCAAACCGCCAAAGGATATTCCCAACTTTTTAACTTCCAGAAGTGCCATATCAAACTGCCTCCTTTGTCTTGCGCTTTATCTTCAATTTATCTGTAAACATCTTAATGTAACCGCTGAGCTTCTGATTTGATCTTATAAGCATAATAGCTATGAGAACTATTGAATAAATCAGCATTCTGTAGTTATTGATGCTGCGAAGAAGCTCAGGCAAAAGTGTAAGAATAATTGCGGCGATAACACTGCCTCTGATATTGCCTATACCGCCTAGTACAACAAACACAAGTATCAGTATTGACATATTGTAATCAAATTTAGACGCCTGTAAGGTTGAAAAATTGTGTGAGTATAACGCTCCTGCAACACCTGCAAAGAATGCGGTTATACCGAATGTAATAAGCTTAAACTTTTGTATATTAAGTCCCGTTGATTCTGCGGCAATGCGGTTATCTCTGACAGACATAACTGCTCTGCCTGTTCTTGAATTAATAAAGTTATATGCTACTACAAGTGTTATCATTAAAATAACAAATGCCAGTATAAAGTTAGAGTCGTTAGGCGTACCGCTAAGACCTAATGCACCGTTAATAAGAACCTTACCGTCATCACCGAGATTGAGGTCGTTCATGCTCATAAGTGACATATGCACTCCGTTAGAATCATAGCCGATGTATATAGACGCAAATACGTTCTTTATTATCTCTCCGAATGCAAGGGTAACTATCGCAAGGTAGTCACCTCTTAATCGTAATACAGGTATGCCGATAAGTATGCCGAATATAGCGGCGAATATACCGCCCACTATAAGCGCAAGCGGAAAGCGTATATATGCGGACTGTATGGATGACTGAGTAACAACCGAGAAGATGGAACTTGCATATGCGCCTACGCACATAAAGCCCGCCTGACCAAGGCTTAATTCTCCCAATATTCCTACCGTAAGGTTAAGGGAAACCGCCAGTATGGAATATACACACAGCGGTACAAGCAGATCCTTGAGCATACTTGAAATATTATTTGTAGCTACAAAAATCTCAACAACAATAAACGCTACTATCATAATGCCGTAGGTTGTAAAGCTCTTTTTAGTTTCCGGCTTTATTTTATTTTTCTTTTGTTTAGGCTCCATAATAAAAACTTTCCTTTCCGAGCGAAATCATAATTATGCTTTATTATACTTTTTCCATTATTTTTTTACCGAGAATGCCTGTTGGCTTAATGGTAAGCACGAGTATAAGCACAATAAAGACAATAGCGTCTGAAAGCTGTGACGAAATGTATGCACGACCAAGCATCTCGATAACGCCTATTAATATGCCGCCTATCATAGCACCCGGAATAGAGCCTATTCCACCGAATACAGCCGCAACAAATGCCTTTATACCCGGCATTGCGCCTGTAGTATTAGAAAGAACAGGATATGCGGAGCAGAGCAGAACACCGGCAACAGCGGCAAGTGCAGAGCCTATGGCAAATGTAAGCGATATAGTTCCGTTTATATTAACGCCCATGAGTTGTGCGGCATCTTTATCTTCAGACACTGCAAGCATTGCACGGCCGCTTTTGGTTTTATTAATAAACAGTGACAGTACAAAAACAATAAATAATGAAACGATAATAGCCGCAGAGGTTTCACCCGATATAACTATCTGACCGTCAAACAGGCTGATACTGGGAATACCTACTACAGATGTAAAGCTAACCGGCAAAGCACCGAAGATAAGCAGTGCCGCATTCTGTAAAAAGTAGCTTACACCTATGGCCGTAATAAGTACCGCCAATGACGATGCCTGACGCAAGGGCTTGTATGCAATCTTCTCTATAACAACGCCAAGCACCGTACAGGTTACTATGGCTAATAGAATACTTAGCCATGTATTAAGGCCTAAATTTGCCGTAGCTATAAATACTACATAACCGCCGACCATGATAACGTCACCGTGGGCGAAGTTTAACATCTTTGCTATACCGTAAACCATCGTATAGCCCAATGCTATAACGGCATATATACTGCCTAAGCTTATGCCGTTTATCAAATTATTAAGAAATCCCATTGAGAACATCCTTCCTTGTACGAACATACTCTTAAAATTATATAATTATACATATATAGATGGATTATATCACATTTCTATCATAAATACAACAATTAATTTTAATTTACTGCATTAAAGTAAAAAAATCAGTTTAGATAGGGATATAACTGCTGTTAATACACAAAACAGGCTTTGCCCTTGACGACAAAGCCTGCATTTTTAATGATTAATTTTCAGAAGATCAAAGTGCTGAATATGCACCGTCTTTAATTACAACAGCCTTTGGTGTCTTAGAAACCGCACCGTCTGCGCTCCAAGTCATACCTTTACCTGTAAGACCGTCAAATGAGAAGTCGGAAGCCGTGATAGCCGCTGTGAGCTTCTCGCAGATTTCTTTTGTTGACATATCTGATGTAATGTTCTGCTTCTCAATAAGTGCCTTTAAGATATAAACACCGTCATAAGCATCTGCTGCAAACTGGTTAGGTGTTTCATTATAAGCTGCTTTGTAAGCAGATACAAACTTCTGTGTAGCTTCGTTCTCTTCATCAGCTGCGAAAGGTGTAAGAAGCATTACGCCCTCTGCAAGTGATGTGTCAAAGTTCTTAATGCCGAGAAGTCCGTCAAGGCCGTCACAACCGAAGAACTTAGGCTCATAGTTTGCTGACTTACATTGTGAGAGAATCAAAGAAGCCTCTTGATAATAAATCGGAAGGAATACAAGCTCTGCGCCTGCATCCTTAGCAGCGCTGATCTGTGCTGAGAAGTTTGTCTTGCTGTCCTTTGTAAAGGATTGTTCAGCTACGAGTTCAAGGTTCTTAGCTGCTGCTTCTGTCTTGAATGTATTGTATATACCTGTTGAATATGCGTCTGAGCTATCATATATAACAGCAATCTTTGTTGCAAGGCCGTTATCAGCGATATAGTCAGCAGAGGCAATACCCTGGTTAGGATCGCTGAAGCAAATCTGGAAGCAGTTGTCATTCTTGATGATGTCTGCACCTGAAGCAGAAGGAGTAATTTGGAAAATGTTATCCTGCTTTGACTTGTCAACTACCATTAAGCCTGAGCCGGTAGTAACTGTGCCGAGGAAAATCTGCATACCTGCGTCCTTAAGAGCATTGTAAGCGCTTACAGCCTTATCGCCTGCGTCTGCCTCGTCATCTTCAAATACAAGCTTAAATTCTGCGCCGTTTACGCCGCCTGCCTTGTTGATCTCATCAACTGCAAGCTGTATAGCATTCTTAACTGCCACACCGTACTGTGCAGCACCACCTGTTAGCGGACCGCTGCCGCCGATTACTATTTTACCTGTGTTGTCCTCGCCACAACCTGCTAAACAACCGAGTGCCATTAAAGCAACGAGAGCAAGTGCGAGTACCTTTTTAACGCATTTCATTATAGCGTCCCTCCTAAACTTTTATCCATATTTGTCGTTATTTTACGGATTATTCGTAGTATATCACTAAAATATTGTGCTTGTCAATGTGCAAATTGACGAACATTTTTACTAATGTACGATGTTTTATTGCTATTATTGTATTGCTTTAAATGATTAAATCGAAATTAGCGGTTTAAGACATATTTTTTTGTATAAAATAACAATAAAAGCGATTTTTATGCGTTTATGTCACTTTTTTAAAAAACATATTTTTATATGTATAAAAAATGCAACAACGGCAGCTCTACTGTAAGAGCTACCGTTGTTTAGGGGAGTTATTATTGGTTCATTTTAGCAAAATTATAAGAAATTATAATTATTTTTCCTTAAATATTCCTTTCACCTTTACAGATTTATTCAAGGATATTGAAATCCATATGATATACTTCCAGTACGGCAATTAAACCATACGGCATATAATATAACCTCATCGCCCGGAACTGATGTAATCATATCACATTTCCATTGATCAGGTCCTATTCTAAGTGACCAACCTGCAGGTTGTTTGCCTACATCATACCACTCTTCACTTGAACCGTCTGTGTAGTACATCTTTTCATCTGACTCTCTAAAAGCTGTCCAGCCGATAAACTGATGATATGATCTTGATAATGAGCATTCCGGTACTGATTTACCGCTACCATAAACCATCGTTAAATCGTTCATATATCCGTTACCATATGCACCACCTTCAAATCTAATTGTATATGTAGGCGTCCACTGTGCTGTTAGGCTAATTCTTTCACCATTAACACTTGTTAATGTGTCAGCTCTCGCACCATCCCTTATTAAAGCCTTGTGCCAACTTGACGCATCTGCTTTTTTACTTATAGCATCCGGCGTGTACCAGCCATACTCCTTACCGTTTGTATAATAAAATGTGTGCTCATAAACTCTAAATGCGTACCACCCTGCAAATGTATAGCCTTCTTTTGTATATGCACACTTGTTTATAGTTGTATAGGTGCCGTATGTAACTGTTTGAACACGCATAACTCCATGACTGCCATTTTTGATAAAGCTTAAAGTGAAATTTATGTCTCCTGCCGCATCAGCTTTTTGTAGTGATGTAAATGCCAACGACGTAAATATTAACGTCATAACTAATACTAATGAACAAATTTTCTTTTTCATAAAATTTAAACCTCTTTTCATAATAAATAATAACTTTAATACTTATGCGTTATTTATCCATTGGACTCACCTTTTTTTCATTATGATATTTGTGTTTAATTGAATATTAACCAAAATTAATTGATACTGAAAATGATTAATCAACTTTTTGATTTTGTCTACAATTTAATTATAGAAAAATCAGTCTCTTAAGTCCATGACGTTTCAGGTAATCTTTATATAGCCTAACCGTTTTATTGTTTTACATTTATTTTTAAAAATGGCAAACCCCTTTAATTAACACTAATAAAGTATAATAGGTTTTTAAACTTTTTAAAGACACGTACAATAAAATTTAACAAAAATGTATTGATATTTACTAAATTGTAAGTTATAATATAAATAATTGTTGTTTACCCGTTTGTTAAATGGGTGGGAAGGAGATCAATATGACAAATAATAAATCAGTTTTAGCATGGATTGAAGAAATGAAATCACTCTTATCACCTGATAAGGTTGTATGGATTGACGGTTCAGATGAGCAAGTAGAGGCTCTTCGAGCTGAGGCATGCGCTACAGGCGAGATGATAAAGCTTAATCAAGAAGAATTACCTGATTGCTACCTGCACCGTACACTACCTAACGACGTTGCCCGTGTTGAGGATCGCACTTTCATCTGTTCAAGAAGAGAAGAGGATGCAGGCCCAACAAACCATTGGATGGAACCGCAGGCCGCATACAAAATGCTCTTTGATATAGCAAGAGATAGCTACAAAGGACGTACAATGTACGTTATTCCTTATTCAATGGGTCCTGTAGGTTCACCTCTCGCAGAGATAGGCTATGAGGTTACGGATTCTATCTATGTTGTACTTAACATGGTTATTATGACCCGTGTAGGCGTTAAGGTTGAAGAGGCTCTCGGCGACAGTGAAAACTGGATCAAGGGCTTACACGCAACCTGTGAAATCAACCCGGAGAAGAGATACATCTGCCATTTCCCTGAGGATAACTACATTGTTTCAGTAAACTCAGCTTACGGCGGAAATGTTCTTCTCGGTAAAAAGTGCTTCGCACTCCGTATAGCTTCTTACCTTGGTAAGAATAACGAGTGGATGGCAGAGCATATGCTCATCCTCGGTATTGAAAACCCACAGGGTGAGATCAAGTATGTAACCGCAGCTTTCCCGTCAGCCTGCGGTAAGACAAATCTTGCCATGCTTATTCCTCCGGAGGGATACAGAAGCAAGGGTTATAAGGTTTGGACAGTAGGCGACGATATCGCATGGATGCGTAAGGGTGCCGACGGCAGACTTTGGGCTATTAACCCGGAAAACGGCTTCTTCGGTGTTGCTCCCGGAACAAACCAAAAGTCAAACCCAAATGCACTTGCATCTACAAAAAAAGGTACTATCTTTACAAACGTTGCTCTTAACCTTGATACAAATACAGTTTGGTGGGAGGGTCTTGACAAGAATCCACCTGCAAACGCATTAAACTGGAAGGGCGAGCCATGGAACGGTCAGACCTCTACAGAAAAGGGCGCACATCCAAACAGCCGCTTTACAGCTCCTGCAAAGAATTGCCCGTGTATAAGCCCTGCATTTGACGAACAAGCCGGTGTACCGATTTCTGCAATCATCTTCGGCGGACGTCGTGCACAGACAACTCCGCTTGTATATCAATCAAGAGATTGGGATAACGGCGTATTCGTAGGTTCAATAATGGCTTCTGAGACAACAGCAGCCGCAGCAGGCGCAACAGGCGTTCTTCGTAGAGATCCTATGGCAATGCTCCCATTCTGCGGTTATCATATGGGCGACTACTTCGGACATTGGTTCGAGATGGGCGAAATACTCGGCGATAAGGCACCTAAGATCTTCAATGTAAACTGGTTCAGAACAGACGATGAAGGCAACTTCCTGTGGCCTGGCTTTGGTGACAACTTCCGTGTACTTGAATGGATAATCAAGCGCTGTGAGGGTACGGTTGACGCACAGGAAACAGCAATCGGTTATGTTCCGTATGCTGATGATATCAACCTTGAGGGCATTGACTTCAGCAAAGAACAGCTTGAAGAAATCCTCTACGTTGACAACGAAAAGTGGTCTAAAGAGGCAGAGGGCATTACCGAATTCTACAAGAAATTCGGTGATAAGCTTCCTGAAAAGCTTGCAAAGCAGCTTGAAATGCTCAAGGAAAGATTACAATAATCTAAAACAACTTAAAATATACAATTACTCCCCTTGTCATATCGGCAAGGGGAATTTTTTGCAAGTAAAAGGCTG
>JBJEPE010000053.1:0-13652 GCA_051881075.1 Acutalibacteraceae bacterium
TTACATAAGTAGTGTTGCCTGCTGCATCCACTGCCTTAACATAAACTATGTACTGACCGTCCTTGATGATAGCGCCCTGTGCGCTGTAGTTTTGCCACTCATCAGAGGAAGCAAGCTCTTCTTGTGAAAGCTGCTTATCCGATACCATATAGTAAAGGCCCGCAATGCCACTACCGAGGTCTTCGGCAGTTATACTGTATGTAACGTCCTCATTGGTAACAAAGCTAAAGTCAACATCAGTTACTACATCAGAAGATGTCTTGTCACCGTTTATAGTTAATGTAGCTTCAGGAGCAGTAACGTCCTTAAGTGTAAGTGTAACATCACTTGTGATATCTGAAACTGTATATACACCGTCAACCGGTGTTAAGAGCTTATCGTTAGCATAAACCTCAAATTCTTCGGTTTGTGCGCCGTTGCTGTTGTTTACTGTAAATGTGAAAGATCCGCCGTATTCAATACCTGTACTTGGTGTTGATGAAACAACTGTGAATTGATCTGATACCGGAACATCTACATTAAAGGTTATAGTACCCTGCGATTTAGAAAGGTCATTGATTGCAACGACTGTACCATTTGTCGCATAATCGTACACGTCAATATATAAATCATTGCCTTTATATTTGCTAAAGTCATAAACCTTGGTAGTTTCTGATACAAGCTCATCAAAGCCTTCATCTATCAGATAATAATCGTAAGGATTGAAGTTTTCGTATTCTTCCTCAGACATTTCTGTCATCATTTTGTAAACATCCTTTGAGTATGCTTCAAAAGCTTGAATATACCCATTGTCGCTCATCTTAACTGTGAGCTGTCTTGTTTCGGCATCCCAACCATATTTAATTTCAGGAGCCTGATAGTCAACCGTCAACGGGAATGACCAAATATCTTTTTGAAGCTCAGCTCCCTCATAGGCAAGCTGTGCATCAAATGTTATCATAACCTTTGTACCGTTAGGTACATAGTTTCCGTCGGCATCTGTGCCGTCCCAGAAGAATGTGGTAGTCTGGAAGTACATACCATAGTCTTCGTCATAAATATCTTTGCGTGCATACTCCGTATCGTCTACATAGTAAACTTCTCCGGTGTCTACATCAGTAACCGTCATTATGATATGACGGGCATTTCTAAGCATTGATGGATATGCAACAACGGTATCGGCCATATAGTATTCTGCGTCTGTAAGTGCGGTTGATATAGCATTTCTTCCGTCATTATGATAGAAATAGAAGAAAAGGTTATCGCCTAAATAGCCGAGATACTGACCTGCATACATATTGTACAGATAAGCTTCATTATATCCGAGGCTTGCCTCAAGCAAATCATAAACAGTGTATCCATAATCTGCTAAGGTATTACCCTCGCCGTCAATGTCAACAGTATACAGATCCGCTGTTGCATCTATTAAATCACGGAAATCGTACCTATCAAGGATTGGTGAATCACACCAATTACCGTAATAAGCCATGAAGGATGCGTGCAGTTCTGTGAGATCTGCATTTTCAAGATAAATAAATCCTTCAACATATGTTCCGTTTTCAAACATTTCATCAAGGTATGCCATAGCATCACTTGAAAGTTTAACATTTACTTTTACGTCTACTTCATCTACTCCGTCAGCGAGGATAACCTCATTGTTGGCAAAGTTAGAAGTGATTGTGATCCATGATTCATCATGGCCTCTGAAATAATCAGAGCAAATATAATTGTATTTGCCGTCTATTCCGTCTTCATCCTCTGTATAAACCTCAACATAGTCGAATAATACAGAGTCTTCGATAGAATATTTAAGTGTACCAGAAGTACGGCGCTTTAATGTAAATTCTACATCATAAGAGCCTGTTCTGTTTGGATCATCGCCAAGTGACATAACCGGATTAACGATATATGCCTCGGCTGCAAGTGCGCTGGAAGCGTCTATCAAGCCTGCACCCTGTTTACGCGGTGAGTACTCGAAGCTCTCTTCGTCAGCTAAAACATATGCTGTAGAAAGTGCCAATGATTCGATAAGCTGAGAAGCCTCATACTTGGACTCAACAGAAGTTGTTGCGTAGATAGCCTGTAATAAGCATGCCATTGTGCCCGCAACGTTAGGTGACGCCATTGATGTTCCGCTATAAACGATGTAGCCATCGTTTGTAGTAGCATCAGCGGAATATACATTGCCGCCTATACCTGTAATTTCGGGCTTAAAGGTAAGCTCAGGCGTCGGTCCCCATGAGCTGAAATCACTCATAAGTCCGCCGTTAGAATTATCTACCTTAACCATTCCGTCATAAACAAAGAATGTTCCGTCTGTAGCTGCCTCAAATGCTTCTTTTGCGGTCATTTCAACTGATATGGCAGGAATCTCAAAGGTTTCTATAGCCATTGAGATTGCACCGACATCGTTGTTGTAAACAACTGCACCGATAGCTTTTGCATTAGCGGCATTTTCTACTTTTTCCTCAAAGGTGATATCACCTCTTGAGATTACTGCAATCTTACCTTCGACGTTTATGCCCTCATAGTCGCTGGCAGCGCCGAAATTTGGTACCATAACAAATTCAAGTGTTTGACCGCCGAATGTATCGATGAAATCGTGTACACCGTCGGTACATGAATCGGTTGCTTGCAGTACGGTTTCCCCTACACGAATTGCTTCTGCCGGGAAAACTAAGTTTTCTGCACTTGCTACAGATAAGTTACCCTCATAAACTGAAGGTGTGGCAACATTGCCGTAATCTGTGTAGCTTGAGATAACGCTTTCTACACCTGCATACTGCGAGAGCCAGTTAAGGTTATTATAAGCCTTGCTGTACTCATTACCGGCAGATATGCATGTTACAATGCCGGCGTCTTCAAGCTTTTTGTAGATATTTCCGAACACTTCATCTTCAAGCTCTGTGTCATATGCAAAGCCTGCTTCAGCACCGATAGACATATTGATTACATCTGCGCCAAGCACATATGCATCTTCTAAAGCTGCAAAGTAGATGGATGAGTCAGTGCCGTGAGCACCTTCCTCGCTCGAAAAGATCTTCATGTTGAGAACCTGTGCCGCAGGAGCAGAACCGCTGAAGGTTACTGCACCGTCGTCCTCTTGGACATAGCCGGCTGCAATTCCCGTAACATGAGTACCGTGGCCGTCAGTATCACTTACGTCGGTGTCGTCGTCTGCGTAGTCATACACAAACGGGATTTTGTCTGAAACATATACACCTTTTTTAAGAGTGTCTGCATTTTCTACGCTGTTTTGGGTAAGAACTACATTATCAATAATACCATAATCTTTAAAAGCTTCATGGTTTATGTTGAGTCCCGTATCCAAAACAGCTACAACAATTCCGTCACCGTCGTAGCCTGAGTTGTGCAAATTACCAAGATTAACCATATCATTTGCACATTCGGTCATAGGTACTTCCTCGACATCAGGAACACTGTACGTGTTTGCAAGATAAACTCTTGAAACTCCGTCCATTGCTTCGATGTCTTGCAAGTTTCCATAGGTTGTTTCAATAGCCATACCGTTTAATAACACAGTATAGTTATACAAAACGCTAACATCAAAGCTGGATGTCATTTTTGCCGCTATTGAATTTTGCTTTGCCAATAACTTTTGCTGTGCATTAACGGCACTATGACTCATTGATGTGGTACGCACGTTATAATTTTGTTCTGTAAGACTTTTGTCATCGAGTAAAACTATAGCACGCACTACACGATCCGCAGGAACCTGCAACAGATCAAATCTTGATCCGTAGTCAAGACCGGGAGTCTTTCTCACTGATGATGCATAGGTTTGAAATCCTGACAGTGAAACCATCATAGGAAATGCAAAAACTAATACAACAAGAGCGGCCAAGACTCTTTTTAATGCTTTTGACCTCATTTTTTACCTCCATTTCTTAAATAGTCGTTAATATTTTACCACTATTTTGACTAATTTGCAATAATTATCTCAAAGTAAATTAAAAAATGACAACATTGGTATTATTATTTACCTTTTGTAACATTTATTTGCTTGTGAGGCATTATTACGGGTTTTAGGTTAATATTTATTTTTTATTTACTATAAAATTTTGATATAATTAAAGATGAAAAAAGGATATATTGTAAATTAATTTATAGTTATATACAATATTGACATACATTTTTTAATTTTACTGCAAGTTCTAAGACAAAATTTATAAAAAATTTGAAAAAAATTCTAAAAAAGTATTTAAATATGCAAAAGAATGTGCTATAATATAGACAACAAAGAAAGCAATATATAAAAATTGCTTCTATTGTTTATTTACAGGAAACCGGAGGACTAAAAAAATGAAGATCACGATTACAGGCAGAAAAGTTAATTTAAGAGAAAATTTCAAAGAACGTGTTGAAAAGAAGCTCGGTAAATTTAATCGTATTTTCGGTGACGAGGCTGAGGCCATTGTAACGGTTACGCTTGAAAGTAAAAACAGGCAGCGTGTTGAGGTCACAATAAGAAATAACGGAATGGTTTACAGAGCTGAGAACACATCTGAAGAAATGAACGACGCTTTGGATTCTGTTGTTAATGTTTTAGGTAGACAAATCAGAAAGAATAAGACTAAGCTTTCTAAAAAACTGCGTGAAGGCACACTTGATGATTTTATTGCCAACGATGAAGCTACCGAGGATATTCTTGAAGAAACCTATGAGGTAGCAAAACAAAAGGTTATTCCTGTTAAGCCGCTCGCAGTAGATGAGGCTATACTGCAAATGAACATGGTAGGACATAAGTTCTTTATGTTCCGTAATGCAGAAACCGGCGAAATCAACGTTGTTTATTGCAGAGATGACGGCAAGTACGGATTGCTTGTTCCCGATTGATTGTTCAGTATAGCGTAATAAGGTCTTAGATTAAGACATAATATATGCCCACATTTATACCGTATGGTGTAAATGTGGGCTTTTGAATTTTATATCATTTTATATCATTTTACAAGGTGAAAGTATTATATAAGGTATATAGACTATTATTTAATCTTGATTTGGAAATAAAAATCCCACATCAGGGAAATACGGTGATTTTGTTATAGTATCATAAACTGCAAATAATGAAGGATATTCTTCCCTTGTAGCAGATTGATATATTAATTGATCTCTAATTGCTCCGGTATCGATAAGCACCTTAAAAATTTCATGCTTATCTTCCTGAAACAATTCAGGCTCATCCTCGGCTATTGATGAAGCATTATCTAAAATATCCTTTGAATAAGCTTCTAAGGCGTCTAATAAATCGCGCCTATTTATTAGATTAATATATCCCTCATGTTTATATATTCTTTCACGATAGTGGCAAGCGTTTGAATAATCACTTGCTAAGTAGGGATAGGCAGAATGACGTAGTATTTCCGTATCCAACACAGCGTTTAAAAGCTCCGGTGTTTGTGCATCCAGTATTTCATCCGGAAGACTATAGTATCTTTTATAATAATCAACATCAACTGGTGTAACACGACACCCTTTTTCTAAATCATAAATAGGCTTATATTCAACATAGTATTTTGATGAAGTGTCTTTCTCGGATAATTTGTTATATGCTATTGTTCCGGCAATTCCGCCCCCGGCACCAATAACTATTCCGAGTACTAAAAAATTGCAATGTAGCGCTTTTTCAATTTAATGCTCCTTTCCGGATATGATTAACAATTTGATTTAATATTGTAGTTATATCATTGGACTCACCTATACATTAAAACTTTTATATACTACACTTTCATTAGTTATATTATATAGTATCATATGCTAATATGTCAATGTATACCATTCACAATAAAGTAAAGGTAAATCTGTCAAAAAATAACAAAAATCCATGAACCTTAATAGATTCATGGATCGTTTTTATGTATTGATTTCAGACTGATTAGCCACGCTCTCTTTGGTTATTGCCTCTGCTGCGTGATGTACCTCTTTTAGTATCGTTAAACTTCTTTAAGTCAGACATTTTCTCATCACTCGCTTGCTTAAAGCGTGACATCATGTCCTCAAAGCTTACAGGCTCATTACTACGCCTTTGCGGCTGCCACTCGTAATCTCCCGGACGTGATGAAGTCTTGTGACGTGGGGTTCTGTCCTGCTGTTTATTACTTTTTGCGGTTTGTTCAAGAGCCTTTTTTATGGACAGGCTGATTTTACCGTCATCACCTATTGACAGTATCTTTGCCTTAACCGTTTGGCCCTCCTGTAAGTGATCCTTGATTTCTTTAACGTAAGTCAAAGCCACCTCAGAGATATGTACCATGCCTGTTTTGCCATCCGGCAAATCGACAAAAGCACCGAACTTTGTAATACCTGTTACTTTACCCTCGATTATCATTCCTACTTCAAGCTGCATAAAGAAAATTTTTCCTCCTTATATTTTGCGTATATAAAATACATCAAATCATTCGCCTGATATATTAACGAAGATACGCTCTCCGATTTTTGCATAATCATATTCTTCTCTGGCTATCTTCTCGATATACTCTTCGTTTTCACTGTCTGTAGAGTTGTAAACCTCGCTTAACTCGTCATTTTTAATATTCTGAATAAGTATTTGCTGATTTAAATCATCAAGTGTTTTCTGCATCTCGCCAATACTCATGCGTTGTTGGATAAGTGTTGCACTTGAATATACTACCAATACAACGGCAACTATAACAAGAGCAAGGTATATACTCTTTTTCGGCTTGACTTTTTTATTCTCTTTCATCAGTCATTCTTCCTTAAATTAATATACATAATAAGTAATATAAATTAAAATTCGCCAAAATTTAAGTCTTTTCCACCTATTTAAAAAAATTATAACTCGTAATTATTTCTTTGTCAATCTGTTTTATTAAATTTTTATAAAAATTCTAAATATGGTATGAAATTTTGCCCATTATTTAAATATTTTCACTTAAACCATTTTGACAAATCTTTCTTTAGATATAACAAACGGGAATCTGACTAAGAACAGCGCACGCATTTTTAAATAAAACTTGCGATAATCAGTCAACACAGGCTTTAGTCGCTTCATCTACCCTACTTAGAATGAATAAAGTTTTCATTAAATCAGTATTGTCCTTTATATATTAATGACTAATAAATAAGCACTAAATAATTTATTGTTAAAAAACGCATGGCGATTGTGTTTATTTTTAGTAGATTTGTTTAATACGCCTATTACATTAAAGTTAAAAATTTGGTATAATTATATATACAATACAGTAAGCAGGCAACCGATATTTTATATTGCCATACTTCTGCTTGATTATACTGTAAGGAGGGCTATGCGATATGAATGGTTATGATAATATTGCGAAGCCGGAGTTTAAAATGTTGGAGTATCCCGAATGTGTACATTTAACTGAGCGTGGACGCTGTAGTTTGCTTAAATCGCCGGAATGTGCGGGTAAAAAATGTACACTTAAAGAAACCAAAGCAGATAAGCATGAATCTCACAACTTATGGCGTAGCAGAATGAGCCAACTTCCGCAAGAAAGACAAGATTATTTCTCAAAGAAATATTATGGAGGCCATTATCCGTGGAAAGAATAGAAAGGGTGATAAACTGTGTTTGAAATAAATGACGTAATCGCTTACGGTACGACCGGTATCTGTAAGATAGAGGATATACGCAGCGAGAAGCTATTTAGCGGTGATAAAAAAAAGATAATGTACTATATTTTAAAGCCGATATACTCGCCGGGTTCTACTGTTTATGTGCCGGTAGATAACGAAAAAATGACCGTAAAAATGCGATATATCCTTACTAAAGACGAAATTGACGATATGATAAATCAAGCTAAAAATAAAAGAATAGAGTGGATAAACGATGACCAGTCACGAGCGGTTCGTTTTAACGATATAATGGCAAACGGTATTTGCGCAGATTTGCTTACACTCGTTAAGTGTTTATATGATAGGAAGCAGCAGCTTGCACAGACTAACAAAAAATTCCATGCCGCAGATGAACGTGTATTACTGGCGGCAGAAAAGTCCATAAAAGAAGAATTCGCCTATGTACTTGAGATTGACGTTGATGATGTAGGAAATTACATTTTAAACAGAACAGCATAATAAAAATCGCTTAGCTGCTATACAATTAGCATTTAAGCGATTATTTTTTACAGTACTCTGTACATTTCAGAGGCATCTTCTTTTTTGATGACCTCGTTTATCTGCATTACCTCAAATTTCATTATACGTGTGCCAAGCTGTAATTCTATTATGTCCCCTATTTTTACGTTATAAGACGCTCTGGCAGGTTTTCCGTTTACCAGAACTCTATCGGCATCGCACGTTTCATTAGCTACGGTACGACGTTTAATGATTCTTGAAACCTTTAAGTATTTATCTAATCTCATGTTACATACTCCTTAATTCAAATATTGCAGTATATTAAAAAACTTAGAAATTGTTACGGCGTATTCGCTATCGAATACGCCATAAAATAAGTAAAATATTCTGTAACATACCTGTATAATGGCTATTACTTGTCAACAGCATCCTTAAATGCCTTGCCTGCCTTAAATGCAGGAACCTTAGCAGCAGGAATGGTGATAGGAGAGTTTGTTCTTGGATCGCTGCCCTTTCTCTCATTACGTGTACGCTGCTCAAATGTACCAAAACCTACGATTTGAATTTTTTCGCCTGCTGCAACTGTATCTACGATAGTATCAAGGACTGCAACAACAGCTTTCTCAGCATCTTTCTTAGTTAAGCCTGTTTTCTCAGCAACTGCTGCGATTAATTCTGACTTGTTCATGAAAATTCCTCCGTTTTTTAATTACTTTTTTATTTTAACTTCATCCCATAAGGAATCAAGTTCTGACAATGTAGACTGTGACATATCAATGCCACGTTCATTTGCAAGAGCTTCTACCTGCTCAAATCTGCCTGTAAACTTTTCACAGGCGTCATACAGTGCCTTTTCGGCATCAACCTTGACAAATCGGGAAACATTAACTACAGAGAAGAGTAAATCACCGAGTTCCTCTGATATATTGTCATTATCTCCGTTATTTATCGCCTGTCTAAGCTCATTTAACTCCTCACCGACCTTATCAAGTGCGCCATTGACATCCGGCCAGTCAAAACCGACCTTTGCGGCTTTTTTCTGTATCTTTGCGCTGCGCATCAGCGACGGCAAAGCCTTAGAAACACTTTTCATAGCTTCAGTCTGAGTTTTTTGAGATTTTGTCTGCATTTTAATTGCATCCCAGTTTTCAAGCACCTTTTCAGCGTTATCTGCTTTAACATCGCCGAAAATATGCGGATGCCTTACAATGAGCTTTTTGCATATTCCGTCGGCAATGTCATCAATATTGAAATTGCCGTTTTCATTTTCCATTTGAGCATGGAATACTACTTGAAGCAGGACGTCTCCAAGCTCCTCTTTCATAAGCTCAGTATCGTTTTTATCAATAGCTTCAATGACCTCATAGGTTTCTTCTATAAAATTTTGTCTTACAGTTTGATGAGTCTGAACCTTATCCCACGGGCAACCGTCAGGCGCACGCAGAAGCTCAACTATCTTTACAAGGTCGTCAAATACGTATTTTTCCTTCATCGGAAAGTCCATAACATTTACACTCCAAAATATAGATAAAAAAGTTATTATATATATTTTACCTTATTAAATGATGTTTTTCAAGTGCTTTTGCAATTTTATTTCCCTTTGGAAGCATAATTATATCTCTTTTTCTTATTCCCTTACATAAAACAAGTACAATAAAGTAAACTGTAGCACCGCAAAGCACTGCAAAAATTGTAGATAATTTATCAGGTATGAATAAAGAGGTCAAATTATATACTCCCCATGCCGTTACTGCACAGCCGATAGCGGCAAGCAACGGCTTGATCACTATAGTGACAAAGTTGGGTATTATCTTAGTTTCTTTACATATATAGTAAACTGCGGTGAAGCATACAAAGGCATAGCAAACAAGCGAGCCTGTACTGGCGCCCTGAATATTAATGGCAGGTATGCCAACCAAGATGTAATTAAGAACTATCTTTATTACCATACCTATTCCGTACAGCTTAACGGGCAAATCAACTCTGCCTATCGCCTGCAACATACTGCACAAAGGTGTACTTGTAGCTATAAATATAACGGCAATGCCCATTACCTGCAACACTCTTGAAGCAATATCTATCTCGCTTGAAACACTACTGCTGTATAAAAGCTGTAATATAGGCTTAGACAGAACGCATATGCCTAATCCTGCCGGGAAAGTAAACATAGTTGTAATTCTTAATACAGATTCTATGCTGCTTTTCAACATTCGCTTATCCCCTGCGGTATATGCTCTGGTTACGGACGGTAAGGCACTTTGACCGAATACCTGAGTAACAGCCGTTATAAGCATCATTACCGTTAATGCGTATGAATAGCAACCGTATAAATACAGATGTGTACTGCCTGCGGAAACTATCTCTGTAGGTATTAGCGAGCCGTACACGCCCAGAAGCTTATCGGGAACGGTTTGCATTATATTTTTAATTCTTACATTTACCAGAGAAGCGTCAACAGCGCCTGCAACGCTCATTATGATTGCGCCTAAGCCAATAGGCAAAGCAGTCTTAAACAGCCTGCGCATTGTTTCTTTGCCTGTATATGACGGCGGAGCAAAGTATAAGTCACGTCTTGATATTCCGTCACCTTTTATTTTATGACGTAAAAGCAAGAAAATGAAACCGAATACAGAGCCTAGCGTTATGCCTATTATGGCCGCACCTACGGCATAAGATATTATGTGATTGGTTGCCTCTGCCTCTGTTGCAAATTCCTGACCAAATACCTTACCGTAATTTTCGTATTGGTTCTGACCGTATGCTATAGTGATGTAAGCAAGCGATAATCCCACTATAAGCTTACACGATGCCTCTATAATCTCTGATATTGCCGTGGGATACATATTTTGCAAACCCTCGTAATATCCTCTGTAAATTGACATAAGACAGCCAAAAAGAATAGTTGGCGCAAGACAAAATATTGAAATTTTTGCATCGGGCGCATCTATTATTTTAACATATATAGGACACGCAACGACCATTAGTAAAAAACAAAATAAACCGGTTGTAACAAAGAACGGTATCGAAACCTGATGTATCTTACGCACATCTCTGTATCGACCGCAGGCCACACTTTCAGATACCATTCTTGATATTGCTATCGGAAAACCTGCCGTAGCAAGCGTAAAAAGCGGATTGTATAATTCGTAGGTAACATTGAAAATACCGTTGCCTAAGCCTCCGAAGATATTTGCAAGAAGTATTTTATATATCATGCCTATGACTTTTACAACCACCATGCTGGTTCCAAGAACCAAAGTACCCTTTAAAAAGGACCTGCTTTGGCTGTCAGAAGCTTTAAGTTGTTCTTTCATAAACACCCCAAATTATTAACAAAAAATCAATAAGAAAATTCAGCTTAAATATCAATCGTTCAATTTGCTACCGCATTTCATGCAATAAACAGCCTCTTTGTCGTTTATACATGAGCATACGGGGCAACGTTGCTTATTCTTAACGCTTGCAAGCTGTGTTTCAAGAGCTATAAGCTGAGAATAAAGCTCGTCAATCTCGTTTTTTCTGGTATCCAGGTCAAATTCACCTGTAAAGTCATCATCCTTTATAGTTTCATAAACATAGTATCCAAGGGATTCCATCTTAGCTCCGATCTCTTTCTTAATATCTGCAATAGCAAATCTAAGCTTTGAAACATCCATAACTTTTTCTGCTTTTTTACCCACTACGTCAACTGCCGACTTAGCGTTGACCACTACATTATTGATTAAACTCATAACTATCATCTCCTAGAATTTTATATCTCTTAACATATATGTATGACATAAATAAACAAGTATGCTTATAGTTTTTTTAAAGTTCTTAAACAAGACAAACTGTATTATACCACATATTATCGATATAATCAATAGATTTTTTTTAATATTTGTAAATGCCGCCGCCGATAAATTCACGGATCAGCGAGGTTTTAGGTACCTGCTCATCATTAATCTGAGAAAATTGCTCTATAGCGTGTATCATTTTCTGAGCAAAGGAATAATATGTACTGCTCGGTTCTACCGTACTAAGAATAGGTAACGCCATATAGCCTATTATACATGGCTCATATACATGGATAGTATTTATAGTAAAATCACTTGTACGTTTAAATGGCATTATGTACTTCTGTTCGCCGTCACAAACGTCCTCCCACATTGACAGTGTTCTTTCTGCGCTTGAGTTACGTGTATAGAAATCTCTTACCAATCGGCGGATAAAGCGAACTTCACTTGCTGACAGCACATCACCGTTTTCGCTGGTTATACCCTGCTTAACGCTTACATAAAGCTTCATTAATCCATGACCGTGAAATTCTTCTGTAAAAATAGGATTTAATGCGTGTATGCCCTCAATTATAGCCACGCTGCCCTCAGGCAAATCTACGCTTACAAGCTCATCAAACGGTGCGCCTGCATTGAAATTAAACTTAGGCATCATGCAATGACCGTCATTTATAAGGCCTCTTAGGCATTTTTTCAAAAGCTCTATGTCAAGTGCGGTTACATTTTCATAATCTCTTTTACCGTTAGGGCCTATAGGCAATCTTGCATCACCGAGATAAAAGTCGTCCATAGATATCATAACGGTGTTCATGCCTAATGCGTTAATTGCATCCTGCAACATTTTGGCTGTAGTTGTCTTACCGCTACTGGACGGTCCTGCAAGCATTATTATTTTACAATTACCGCTTTCTACTACCTGCTTGGCGACCTTTCTGACTGAATGGTGATATGCTTCTTCAACAACATCAATAAATGTTTTTGGATCTGTTTCAACTTCCCTGTTGATCTGCTCGCTTGTGATTACAAATCTTTGATAACAATTAGAAAAATTCGTCATAAAACTTATCTACCCTTCCTTTTCTTTGTATTAATTCATCAAATCTGCTTATATATTCATATGGATATTTAAAATTAAATATGCGTTCCAAGTATTCATCTTTCCAGCTTTTAAGCTTTGTTACCGCACCTGCACCGCAGGCTACTACGGTATGTGTTTCATCCATAATATATACATTATACAGGCCGTCGCATCCGTCCTTAGCCCAGCCTACATTTTCCAGATTGCCGACCATTCGGCTTTGTCTGTATAGGTAGTACGGATGATATCCGTTTTCAGCAAGCTGTTCCTCGCAATATCTGAGCATATCAGCAGTACGGCGGGCATCCTCTCTGTAAAGCTCCATTCCGCCCAATGTCAGCGCAGACGATTTCTTCATAGCCAGAGTATGTACGGTTACGCTCTCCGGAGAAAGTGAAATGATTTTATCCAGCGTATTTTTAAAGCTTTCTAAGCTATCGCCCGGCAGACCTGCAATAAGGTCGGTATTTATATGATTAAATCCGTGTTTTCTTGCAAGCTCAAAGGCATCCAGCGTCTGCTGTGCTGTGTGCCGTCTACCTATATTTACAAGTACATCATCATTTAGCGTCTGAGGATTAATGCTTATTCTGTTTACCCCACCGTTTTTCATCGCCTCAAGCTTTTCGTCCGTTACGGTATCGGGACGGCCGGCCTCTACGGTAAATTCTCTGCAAAAGCTCATGTCAAAATTAGCATAGACTGTATCAATAAGCGTCTTCATTTGTAAAGCGCTTAATGTTGTC
>JBJEPE010000054.1:0-13390 GCA_051881075.1 Acutalibacteraceae bacterium
TGGTAGCCAAGACCGCACCCGAGCAGATGACCATCAAGGAGTACTAGCTATCACTGCCTGTAAGCTTTGTGATGTATGCTGAAAGCTCAGGATTTGCAAGTCCTAACCAGCGACGCTGAGTTATACCGTTTGTCTTATTCTGGAAACGCTCAGGATATAATGCATACCAATCGTCAAGTACGTCATGCTTAAGTATCTCTGTGTGTATCTCTGCAACACCGTTAGTGTACTTTGAAGCATATATTGCCAAACGTGCCATATGAACAACACCACTGTCAAGTATGCGCATACGCTCAAGCTTAGTTGTACCCTTCTCGTCAGGAACATCAAGTCCCTTCTGACGGTACTCATTCTCCATATACTTATGGATTCTGTCTATTATCTCATAAACCTCAGGAATAGTATGACGCATAAGCTCAATATTCCACTTTTCAAGAGCCTCGCTCATTACCGTATGGTTAGTATAAGCAAATACATTCTTTGCAATATTGAGTGCGTACTCAAAGTCTACACCCTCAAGCTGAAGCAGTCTGATAAGCTCCGGAATAGATACTACCGGGTGTGTATCGTTAAGCTGAATTGCACAGAAGTCAGCAAGCTTGCTGAAATCATTGCCGTTCTTCTTCTTATATTTCTTTAATATATCCTGCAATGATGCGCTACAGAAGAAGTACTGTTGCTTTAATCTGAGGCGTTTGCCCTCATAGCTGTTATCATTAGGATAAAGCACCTTAGATATATTCTCTGCACTGTTCTTTTCTATGACAGAGCCGGCATAATCGCCGTTATTAAATTCTACAAAGCCAAATTCATTTACGGCTTCACTCTGCCAAAGTCTGAGTGTATTTATATTATCTGTGCCGTAGCCGATAATTGCCATATCGTACGGTACAGCAAGTATCTCCTGATCTGCAAAACGTACCTTTACTGCGTCCTCGGCACGTCTGATGCACCACGGATCACCGAAACGCTGCCAATCATCTGCAACCTCTACCTGTCTGCCGTCAACTATCTCCTGCTTGAACAGTCCGTATTTATAGCGGATTCCATAGCCGTCAAGAGGAATATCATGTGTTGCGGCCGAATCAAGGAAGCAGGCGGCAAGTCTGCCAAGACCGCCGTTACCTAATGCGGCATCCTCAACATCCTCAAGGTTAGCGATGTCAACGCCCTTCTTCTTAAGCTCGCTCTTAACCGTGTCGAGTATTCCCAGACAGTAGAGATTGTTATATATCATTCTGCCCATAAGGAACTCAGCGGAGAAGTAATAGGCTCTGCGCTTATTGGAGTGGTCAATCTTGCTTCTCTCCCAGTTTTGTGAGATATATCCCATTACTGCCTTGCCTACTACATTGTGAAGCTCTGACTCTGAAAGGTCATTAAGCTCCTTACAATATTCACTTCTGGCAATATATGTGATTGCATCAATTAAATTACTGTTGTTCTTTTTCATATTTTCTTCTCCCATTCTGTCATATGCCATTGTCATGTCATATATCCTTTGAGCAAGCTTATCTGTAAGGGCCTTGCTGTCTAATCTCCATGTCCAGTTACCGCCTGTTGTAGACGGTATATTCATTCTTGCCTCACTGCCTAAGCCGAGGAAATCCTGCATTTGAATAATCGCACAGTTGCTTATGCTGGAGTAAGCCGTACGTATAACGCCCCAGTTATAGCCTTCCTGCTCATTAAGCTTGCAGTACTTAATGATGTGCTTTTTATCTTCATCGGTTGCTTTATCATACCATCCCATAAGGGTATCGTTATCATGTGTTCCGGTATAAACAACACAATTCTTAGTATAGTTATGTGGCAGATAATCGTTTGCCTCGCCTGAATCAAACGCAAACTCAAGTATCTTCATTCCCGGATAACCGGAATCCTTAAGAAGCTGTTTAACTCCCGGTGTAAGTAATCCCAAGTCTTCTGCGATTATATCTATTTCTCCGAGTTGTTCACGCATTTTGTCAAAGAACTGTATGCCCGGACCCTCTCTCCAGCTACCGTTAATTGCATTCTCTGCACCGTAAGGTATTGTATAGTAAGAATCAAATGCTCTGAAATGGTCTATTCTTGTAACATCAAACAGAGCGGAAACGTTTTTTATTCTTTCAAACCACCATTTGTAATCTGTACTCTTAAGATAATCCCAATCATATATCGGATTGCCCCAGAGTTGGCCTGTTTTTGAAAAATAATCCGGAGGGCAGCCTGCCACAAACTTAGGATTGTTCTTTTCATCAATTAAGAATACCTGTGGGTTTGCCCACATATCGGCACTGTCTGCCGCAACATATATAGGAATATCGCCTATTATTTTAATGCCAAGTGAGTTTACATAGCTTTTAAAGTTTTTCCATTGTTCAAAGAATTTATACTGCACGAACTGCCAGAACAGCATATCGTCCGCAAATTCTTTCTTATACTTTTCAACAGCTTCAGGCTTACGCAGCTTTATGTCCTCATCGTCCCATTCAAGCCATGATTTCATATTAAATGAGCTTTTTACGGACATATAAAGGGCATAATTCTCTATCCAGTTTGAATTTTCTTCCAAAAAGCTCTCAAACTCCGCCTTTTTTGCCTTAGACAAATCTTTAAAGCGGGCAAATGCAATTCTCAGTACTTTAAATCTGTTGTTGTATATCTTCTCATAGTCAACATAACCGTCATTGCTGCCCCAATCAAGGTTCTCATACTCGCCCTTTTTCAGGAGTTTATCCTTTTTGAGGTAATCCAGATCTATCATGTAAGGATTGCCTGCAAAGGTTGAGAATGACTGATAAGGTGAGTCACCGTAGCTTGTAGGGCCAATAGGAAGTATCTGCCAGTATTTTTGTCCTGCTTTTTTCAAAAAATCGGCAAACTTGTAGGCCGCATCGCCTATTGTTCCTATACCGTAAGGTGACGGCAAAGAAGTTATCGACATAAGTACTCCTGCGCTTCTAACCATAATAAACTCTCCAATCGATTAAATTTTCTTAGATAATCTGAAACCTACAGGAAACGTTTTCGTAAATAGACAAAAACCAAATTGCAATATATTTTAGCACACTAAATAAAGTTTTACAAGATATTTTATAAAAATTCCTAAATTTTAAGGTTATTTTTACCTATTGTACAAAAATATAGTATGTTTTTTGTGTAAATACAATAATAAGATTTAGAAAAAACATTACTGCGTAAACAAATTTGTCGCATAGTTATTTGTTGCAAATTACATTTCTTCAGCGGTGCGTAACGCCTCAAAAATTACCCGTGAAGCCGCTAAATATCTGATTAAATCACGTTCATTGCCGGTTCCGTGACCTAATTGTAACCTTTTGGAAACGGTTTTGTTACTTGTTGATATTCCTATATAAACCGTGCCCACGGGATCATCATCCGTACCACCCATTGGTCCTGCATAACCGGTAGTGGATATGCCTATATCAGCTCCGCTCAACTTTCTAACGCCGTCTGCCATTTCTTCGGCTGTCCTTGAAGAAACCTCAGTATACTTCTCAATGGTTGCGTGAGAAACACCGAGTATCTGCTCCTTTATACGGTTAGAATATGAGCATACTCCACATTCAAACACTCCGCTTGCGCCCGATACATCCGTTATTCTCTTAGACACCAGTCCACCCGTACAGCTTTCCGCTGTTGCTATCTTAAGATTCTTTGAAATCAAGGTTTTAACCAATGCGGTTTGTAGATTTCCGATATCGATACCGTAAATATATTTCTTACCAATGATCTGCTCTACTATTTCTATTACAGGGCTGATAAGCTTCCTTGCCTCTTTTGCGCTTTCTGCACAAGCCGTTACACGCAAAAGGACTTCTCCATCTTTAGCATATGGCGCAAGAGTAGGATTCTTCAGATTGGTCATAAGCTCTTTAAGCTTGCTCTCTGCCTGTGCCTCGCCTATACCGAAAAGATGTATATTGGTGCTTACCAGCGTAGTATTCGTCCTGCGTGAGAGGTACGGCTCAACACTTGCGCTGAACATCGCCTTCATCTCTCTTGGCGGTCCGGGTAACAGTATAGCTGTTTTACCGTTTTTCTCAAGTATAATACCCGGTGCGGTACCGTTCCTATTCTGCATTACAATAGCATTCTGCGGCACCACGGCCTGCTTACGGTTATTCTCTGTCATTACCTTATTGGTTCTGGTAAAATAATCATTAATGATTTGCAATGCCTCACTGTTAAGCACCATTTTTTCTTCAAAAAATTCCGCAACCGTTTCTTTTGTAATATCATCACCTGTTGGGCCTAAGCCACCGGTAAGTATAACAAGATCGTTAGATTCAAAGGCACTTTTAATACAGTTACTCAGTCTTTCGGGATTATCTCCTACGGTGGTATGCTTATAAACGTTTATACCCAGCATAGCAAGACGCGTTGCGATAAATGCCGAATTTGTGTTTACTGTATCACCAAGTAAAAGCTCTGTCCCTACACAAATTATCTCACAGTTCATAGTATCTCCTTTCTTATTCCGCTTTTTCAGAAATCGAACAATTTTTATTATCTTTTTATAGCATACTGTCATGTAGATCATTAAACTTTATAATATGAATATTATCACAAAAATGAATTAATAACAAGCTATTTATGCGGCAAGCAATATATTAAAACTTAATTGCATCATAACGACACATTTTTTTGACTAATTCAGTATTATATTAAGAGCAATTTTTTAAACAGAAAGGAAAGCACTATGATACATATTGTCAGCCCGGGTGAAACCGTAAACTCCATAGCCTCAGAATATAATATACCGCCAAGCCGTCTGATGTACGATAACCAGATATCATCAGATCAGATATTGGTTGTCGGTCAGGCACTTGTGGTACTTATACCCACACAGGTACATTTTGTTAAGCCGAATGATACCTTGTACTCCATTGCTGCCATGCACGGTATAACAGTAAACCAGCTTATTCGTAATAATCCGTTTCTTGCAAATTCATTCCTTAAAAGCGGTGAATACATTGTAATAAGCTATGAATCCGACAGGGAGCAACGCATAACCTCCAACGGCTACGCATATCCCTATATAAGTGAAAATATCCTGCGTGAAGTACTGCCCTATATGTCAGAGATTTCTCCGTTCTCTTACGGATTTACAGAGGACGGCACGCTTATAAACATGGACGACGACTTCATACTCAATAATGCAAAGCAGTTCGGAGTTAATCCCATGCTTGTGCTTACACCGCACAGTGCGCTTAACGCCTTTAACAATAATTTGATTAATAAGCTTGTAAACAATCCGGCTGCGCAGAATAAGCTTATATATGAGCTTCTTGCTAAAGTGCAGGAAAAGGGCTATACAGGGGTAGATATGGACTTTGAATATATCTTGCCCGAAAACAGAGATCTTTACACATCATTTGTTGCTAAGCTTGCAGAAGAAATGCACCGATACGGATATAGGGTCACCGTTGCGCTTGCGCCAAAGACATCAGCGGACCAAAAGGGACTTCTGTATGAGGGAATAGACTACGGCGGATTGGGCAGCGTAGCGGACTCAGTACTGCTTATGACATACGAATGGGGCTATAAATACGGTCCGCCTATGGCTATAGCACCTATACCGAGCGTTCGGCGTGTAGTGGAATACGCTATATCTGAGATACCTGCTGAGAAAGTAGACCTTGGCATACCTAATTATGCCTATGATTGGCCG
This sequence comes from Acutalibacteraceae bacterium, assembly GCA_051881075.1. Lineage (GTDB taxonomy): Bacteria > Bacillota > Clostridia > Oscillospirales > Acutalibacteraceae > RUG14223. Next base: position 5,681 of record JBJEPE010000054.1, read on the forward strand.
TTACCGTTTGAAAAGGGCGTGACCTCCGCAGAAACCATCGGCTACATTCAGGCCATTGATTTAGCATCAAGATATAACGCCATAATACAGTACGACAATTATGCCGAAGCACCGTTCTTTGAATATCAAAGCAACGGTATAAACCACATTGTATGGTTTGAGGACGCACGCAGTATAGGGGCAAAGTTTAATCTTATAAAACAGTACTCTCTGCGCGGTTGCGGGTACTGGAACATAATGCGACCTTTTAGGTCAAATTACCTTATTTTAAACAATAATTTTTATCTTGGCTAGCGGTTTAGGTAACAATATTGTAGTAATTAAATTGTTGATGTTTTCTACTGCGTATGTTAAAATATAACTAAGTTAAGTGTGCGAAAAAAACTACAGGAAGTGAAGCTATAATGTTAAGAAAAACAACCGTTTCCATATTGCTGTGCATATGTATGGTGATTTGCAGTGGATGCGATAGTTTGGATTCCTTTACAAATTTTATATCGGAGCTGACAAGCTCAGACAGCACAGAAAACCTGATAATAGCAGGCGAAGTAACCGACTATACGGAAATTGCCGCATATGAGCCTTACAGCGGTGAATATTACAGATACTTTGAAAATAAATTCGGATATGAAAGCCTTGAAAATGATGATTTAAAGAAATGCTACGAAAAAATAAGTCAAAATATATTCAGCATATCAGAGAAGGCTAACACAGACGGCAGATTTTGTGTAAAGCAGATATGTATGCTTAACTGTGATCTAAGCGAACGGGATATCCGTCAGACTATATTTGCATATGAGATAGACAATCCACAGATATTTTGGCTTGATAACACTTTTGCATACGGCATTAACGACGGAAACACTATCATACAGTTATATTCTTACATTCCTGCTTCAGAGTGTAGCAAGCTGCTGACAAAGCTTCAGTCAAGTATCAAGAAGATAGTGGACTCCATTCCGTCAGGTATGACGATATATGAGCGTGAACTGTACTTACATGATTATATTGTAAGTAAAATTAAATATGCCGACAAGATAAAGAGCATCTCCGACGGTTGGGAGTATTTCACCAGTATTGGGGCTTTGCTCAATAATTCCGCAGTATGTGAGGGCTATGCCAAAGCAATGCAGTTGCTTCTATCAAGTACTGATATAGAATGTATTTTAGTAAACGGAAAAAGCAAAAACGAGCTTCATATGTGGAATTTAGTTAGCATTAACGGCGAATGGTATCACCTTGACCCAACTTGGGATGATGCCGACAGCGGCATATCATATAGATACTTTAACCTTTCAGATGATGAAATAAAGCTGGATCATATTATATCAGACCTGTATTCAGAGCTTTCTGACGATCAGATTTGCGGTACAAACGGAAAAAGCAAAGAGCTTTTCAATTTTAAGTTGCCTCAATCTACCTCTACAAAGTATAATTTCTTTAATCAAAGTGCATTATTGTTTGAGGGATTAGACACACAGACAGATGAAAATTTCATCTCTGCTTTAGTTGACGCCGCACAAAATAAAAAAGAAAAAATCTACGTTAAAGTCGCTGAAAAGCAAAGCTTCGAGGAGGTTATTAACGTACTGTTCTACAACAGTCCGAATAAATACTTCTACTACGTAGCGGAAGCAAACAGCCGCCTGTTCGAGCTTGGATACAAATACAGAATAGAAAGCGAAAACGCCACAGTATCAAAGGATAGCGACATGAAAACGATTGAGATAATAATAGAGCTTGTCGATTAAAAACTTATAAATAACAAAAAACAGGGATTGCAGTAAGCTATTGCTCATTGCAATCCTTTTCTTTTTTGTCACGCTCTGCGCTTTCTCTCTTTGAAAACACACAACCGCAGTAATTTTGTCTGTACAGACTGTATACCTTTGAAAGCTCTATCGTTCTCTTATATCCGTTTTTCTTCTTAAAATCGGAACATAGATAATTTGTTCCGTATTTCTCCGCAAGCTCTGTACCTACCTCATTAATTACGGTAGCATTTTTCAGGGGACTTACCGTTAATGTTGTTGCAAAATAATCAAATTCGCCCTGCTTTGCATACTCTGCCGCCTTGCTCAAACGCATATTAAAGCATATTCTGCACCGTGCGCCGCCTTCGGCATCCTTTTCGTGACCCTTGCACAGTTCAAAATATTCCTGTGGGTTATAATCGCAGTCGATTAAATCAACCGTATATTTTGTAGGCATTTCGGCAATTAATCTTTTTTGCTCACTTTTGCGGAAGCTGTACTCTTCTTCGGGGTAAATATTCGGGTTATAGTACAGCACGGTTATCCTGAAGTACTGCGATAGGTACTCAATAACATAGCTGCTGCACGGCGCACAACAGCTATGCAGCAGCAATGTAGGTACTTTATTCTCTTTAATAAAGCCGTCAATCAGCTTATCTAATTCTCGTTGATAATTTAACATCATATCACGTTATTCTTTAGGCTTTATCTGCTTAGGCGCAGGCAAAGACTTGTTTTTATTAGCTACGGTAAATTTCTTTTTGTTAGCGTTTTTGGTATTGGCTGTTGCTGTTACAGGGGCAGGCTTTTTCATCTTATTTTTCTTAACATTGTTAATTATTATAAACAATGCCGCCGCTATCATCATAAAACCTATCAGGCAGTAAACAAATATACCCAAGCCGTTAGGAACTACACCTGTAAAGGATATCTGTGAATCTCCGCTCTTAAGATTTACGGTAACTTGGTTGCGGTTATCCTCCTTTTGCTTACCCTTAGCCTCATAATTTTCGCTTGTTGCCTCAAGTGAGCGTATGCTTTCGCTGCCCTTTTCATAAACAGTATATACTATAGGAACCTGTGCGTTCTTACCTGTAAGCATATAAGATATGTTTATGTTCTCGTCATACTGAGTGGTATTTACTATTGAAAGGGCGTTGTCTGTAGTTGAGTAAGAAACATAGTTGCCGCCGCCAAATAGGTTGCCAAGCTGTCCGCTTAATTTCTTTGAACTGCCTGAATGTCTTACTCTGCAAATCATAAACGGATCGCTTTTAAGCTTTTCAACATCTACATCTCTGTCCTTAAAGTACTTGTAAGCATATGCAAGGCCTTTTTCTCCTGTATCTGCATCATAGATGAAGTCCATCACACGCATAAATTTGTCATTACCCTGACTTTCAAGTGTGATATAAAGCGCCTCTATCTCATACTGAGTACCGTCAGGTATGCTGATATATAAGCTGCTGTCGTTTGTCTTCATGGTATAAATACCGTCCTGCCACTTACCGCAGGCATTCCATTCACCCTGCTTATATACTGAGCCCTCACCGTATGTTGTATTACCTACAACGGTGTACTTATACTCTATCTCCAGATTTCTGCCGTTTTCGCCAACATAGCACAGCAGATTAAGTTTTTCTTTAAATGTAAGCTGTTCTGCAAGTGCCGTACTGCTGTTTGTGCTGTCTCCGTACTCAGCAGTACCGTCAATAGAGTCAAACATAAGGTTTGTGTACTCTGTCAGCTCATAGATAGTCATGTTCTTGTAATATACTTCATATGACTGATAGTTACCCTCTTTAGTCCAAGTGGCATACTCGCAGTCATCTCTTGTTCTTTCCTTTAAATATGCCTTAAGCTCATTGCCTATCTTATCAAAAGTATCCTGCGGAAATATCATTTTTATTTTACGGTCGTATACATAGTTTTTATAGTTAGTTGTCTCTACTGAAACACCCTTAACGGCATAGCCCTTCATTTTATTAATGTCAATGGTACTGCCGCTCTTTTCGAGTGTACCCTCCATATTAACCATAGTTGACTGTACATCGGCAACAAGCTTAATATCATCTATGCCTCTGCTTTCAAGTCCTTCAGGTATCCATCTGAGCAGGTCAACAGTATCAAAGTCCTCTAAAAATCTCCAGCCCTTAGCAAGTATCGTATCTGAAAGCACAAACATTACGGCTGGCTCTCTGCCTATGACTGTCTTTATCTTTGAAATATAGTCATCTTTAGATGTAAACTCTATTGTAAATGTGTATTGTATGCCCTCGTCAACGATTTCCTTGACATATGTCATTGAGTCAGGAACAAACGACTTAATAACACTTTCAAGGTTTTTTTCCTTTTCGTCTGTTGATATAAGCTTATTTGGGAATACACACGTTGTTACACGCTTACCGTTAAATGCGGTAGTTGTATTCATCTCAGTCTTAATTTTAACGTTTTTGGCCGTTGAATTACATCCCGTAAATAATACTGTGCAAGCAATGGCAAGAATTAATAAAACCAATAATTTTGAGATTTTTTTCATATTTATGAGGCAATAAGCCCCGTCACCTCCGTAATTGCTGATATATATTGCATTTAACGTCATTGCTGACGTATATATTCTTTATCAATAACCTTTTTCCTGCTGAAAGAGTACTGCTCTGCAAGGAGCTGCCTCAAGCTCAGAGGTCTTTATCGGAAAAGCCGAAAGTATGTATTCTCCGTCCTCTATTCCGTTAAGGTTAAGTCCCTCTAAGATAACTACTCCTTCGCTTAGAAGCTCCTTATGCACACGCTCTTCTTCATAAGGAGATGCAATAGACAGCGCATCCGTGCCGATAAGCTCTACCCCACTGTCTGCAATGACGAATGCCGCACTTTGTGTAAGCAGCGCTTTGCCGTCACCGTGTAGTATTACCTTACTTTTACAGTACGGTAATATCCGCTCCATATCTTCTCCCGTTATCATTCCTCTTATAGTAAGTACCGTACACGCACCGTAAAATTTACTCAGCGGAATATCGCCCAGACGTTCGCCTGCCTCAATAAAATGATATGGAGCATCAACATGTGTTGCGGTATGTGAACACATACTTATTGACGACAGATTATACGGTTCTCCGTTCTTAATGCTTGAAACCCAATCTACCCTCGGCTCGGGATCTCCCGGATAAACCATTGATGTCAGAATTTCTCTTGAAATATCATACAGCTTCACAATATCACCTCAAGCATTCAGCAGTTTTATATACTATAACATATATTTTGACAAATTAAAAGGTTTTTATTTATTGCATTTTAATCTGACGCTGCTTCTGAGCTACTCTTATAGGATGTCACCGATATTCCCATACAGGCAGGCGTATAATACTCTTCGGTTAGTTCATTCTCATAATATGCTATATACACAGCGTAATTCTTATCGCCATATTCGTAGCATATCTCGTTATACTCCGATGCCGTTTCTTCGTCATATCCCTTGTTCTCTGATATAAATTTATCGTCACGCTCAATTATAGCCTTTATCTCTTTAACAACATTATAATATAAATCTCGTTCTATGTCAGATTCGCCGTCAGAATTAACAAGGAATATCAGAACATCACTTGTACTATCGCCGTCAGCACTCAGTAACTGAGTACCGTCAGGCTTATGTAATGCACCTAAGCCGACATCAGCAAGCAGCTTGGTGTCCCAACCTGTCAGGCTATCTGCCGCAGAGTCATATTTATAATAATTAAAATCACCTGAATTATCACTACCGTTACAGGCAGACAGAGATATAGCCATCAAAATCACCGTTATAAATGATAGTATCTTTTTCATAGTTCATTATTCCCCCGTAACAGTAGAGTCTATATCTAAAAGCTTTATTTGCTTAAACCTAAAATCTGTGCCAGAACAGCAACAATTTCTCTGGTAAAGTAAGTGCCGAATAAGAATAACGGCGTATCTGCCGAAACTGCGCCTGAAACGCTTATATTCAGCTTGTCCGCAATCATGCTTGCTCTTAACTGATGAAAGCCGTCTGTTGCTATGGCAATATTCTCATTCAATCCGTTTTCTTTTATTATCTCATATGAAAACTTCAAATTCTCATATGTTGTAGTTGATTTATCCTCAAGGTAAAGCCTACTGCCGTCAATGCCTCTTTTAACAAGCTCATTATACATACACTCGGCTTCACTGATACCCTCATTATAGCCCTTTCCGCCCGAAAGCACGCAAACGGCATCTTCATTTTCCGTTAGATAATCGTATGCAGCGCTTATACGGCGACTTAACATTAAGCTCGGAGAGCTTCCGTTTACTTTGCATCCAAGCAATACAAGTGTTGACTGTTTGCTCGGTTTTTTATTTGCATATACCGCCATAACAATAGCTGTGACTATTGAAAACAGCATTGCAAAAATTATCATTACGGCGGTAAATCTGATAAATACCGCACCCACAAAGCTTTTATCAAGCATCTTTACGATCAATTTAAATTTAACCCAAAACAGAGATACTCCCATACCTGCGACGCAAAACATCGCACCCAGTACATTACCGATATTTACAATGCCTATTGACATAGGTACAACGTACCATAGCAGACCTGCAGCAAATATTGTAAAGGTGATTACCCGTACGGTAATTTTCCAAAACTCCGCATTTTTAAACAAACTCATAAATAACTCTCCGCTTAAAGCCCATTCAGTGGGTTGCTTGTAACTGTCCTTATTATACACTTAATCTATACAATTTAATTTATTCTATGCGAAGCATAAGATATAATATTATAGCCCTTATATCTCACTTCGCTATATAGCAAGGGACATTTGCAGCTTTTAAGGTATGCAAATGTCCTCTGATTTTCTTATTTATTCATCAGGTATTACCGTGTGATTGCTCGTATTAAATATTCTTGAGGAATACTCTATATCTGCGGTAATCACACCTGTCTTTTCGATAGTTCCACCGTCAGTCTTATATGTATTAACATACTTAGTTTTTCCGATTATCTTTCCGTCATCGCCTATCTCAAAATCTACTATCTCTCCATAGGATATCTTTGTGGCCGTACTGAATATGTCGCCTTGCTCTGACAGATTAAGATTTTCTTCTATGCTTACAGCAAACTCATCCGCAGTATATATCTGCTCAGAGTAGCCGTCATCTCCTGCTTTTTCAAGAATATGCAGTTCTGAGTACTTAAAGCCTTCGCCGACATTCTGTGAATATACAAATGCGGCCGCTATCTCATTCATACCGTCATTATCAAAATCCTGCATCTTTATATCCGGGTATTTTCCATCTTCAACATCCCATGCAAAAATGCACTTCTTACCGTCATACTGCAAGCAAACTCCACCGCTGTTATGGTCATTTTCAGGAAAAGCGTAGATCTTGATTTCCGTTGTTTTTCCGTGAATGTCAGTATCCTCAAAGGTCTTTATCAGTGTAAGCTCACTCTTATAATACACCATTCCGTCAACTTCAACCTTATCACTGCATCCTGAGAGCATTGTCATTGATATTACCATTACAAATACCAATATTATTGAAATTCCCCTTTTCATAGCTACGCCTCCTAAATTATGCGGTACCGTGCCGCTTGCGCCCCCTATTTACGGCGCGTATTTTTATCGGTACACAGCGCACCGTTAATGATGCGCCGTGTACATTAATTTTTAAAATATTAATACTTTGATCTCTTTACATATGTTGTATGTAAAAGCTCGTGAGCCTTGTGGCTACCCGGCTTCTCAAGATATGTATCATAGAGTTCTTTGATGATTGGGCTTTCGTGTGACTTTCTGAGTGGGAGGTTTCTGTCCTCTTCATATACAGCAGCCGCTCTGAGAGCCTTTATATCTGTTACGTTTTTAACATTTGCAGGTTGAATCGGTTGTCCGCCGCCGTTTACACAGCCGCCCGGACAGCACATTATCTCAATAAACTGATAATCTGCTTCGCC
>JBJEPE010000055.1:0-13169 GCA_051881075.1 Acutalibacteraceae bacterium
AAACCGTTCCTAAAATTAAATAAATCCCCACAAAAGGCTGTCTTAAAGGAGTAATTCCCTAAAAGGCAGCCTTTTCTTTTACCTTTTGTCCTAACGTGATAGATTCTACGGGGTTACGATTATAATATAATTTTACTGTATTTATCAATATTCAATCAAACTTCAATCTTCAGACAATATAATTAAGTCAGTTGAAAGGAGAGTGCGTTATGCTAGAAGCTATACAAAGCTGTTTTAAGAGGTATGAAAAAAAATATTTGCTAAGTCCAAGTCAATACCGATTGATGCTAAACGGAATGAGTAAGCATATGAAACCTGATAAGTACGGACGGTATACAATCTGTAATATTTACTATGATACCGATACGTATCAGTTGATACGTGCTTCTCTTGATAAGCCGATTTATAAAGAAAAGCTGCGTATGCGTAGCTACGGTGTGCCTAAGGATGATGATAATGTCTTTGTTGAGATAAAGAAAAAATTTGACGGTGTTGTGTATAAACGCCGTGTTACAATGAACGTTGACAGCGCCGTAAAATATATAAACGAAAATATTTCTTCTGCAGACGACGGTCAGATATACCGTGAGATTGATTGGTTTATGCAAAGCTATCATCCCAAGCCAAAAGCCTTTATCGCATATGATAGGGAAGAATATGCAGGAGTTGAAGAGCCTGCGCTGAGAATTACATTTGATACTAAGCTTCGTTGGCGTGATACGGACTTAGACCTGCGTGCAGGAGATTACGGAGAACCGCTTCTGCCGCCGGATAAGATTCTAATGGAGATAAAAATACCCGGTGTTGCACCTATATGGCTTGCTCGATTGCTTAGCGAGATAGGAGCATTTCCAAATTCATACTCTAAGTATGGCGCTTGTTATAAAGAACATCTTTTACAGCAAGTGTTTCTTAAAACCAATTAACGGATAAATTAAAATCAATAAAGGAGATTAACTTTTATGTTCTATTCAATTATAACCGAAGGAATTACAGTAAGCAATTTTATTATCTGCACAGCCGTATCTTTGACATTAGGAATGGGAACCGCACTGCTGTGTATGTTTAAAAGCAGATACACACAAAGCTTTGTGGTAACACTTTCAATGTTGCCGGCCGTTGTTCAGCTTGTCATAATGCTTGTAAACGGAAACATCGGCGCAGGCCTTGCGGTTGCAGGTGCATTTACACTTGTGCGTTTCCGTTCTGCCGCCGGTACAGCAAAAGAAATTGGAATGATATTCTTGTCTATGGCTATCGGGCTTGCCACAGGTATGGGCTATATATGGCTGGCAATAGTTTTCTTCGTTATTTTGGGTGTATTCTTTTGTTTACTTACCATATGCAAATTTGGTGCAGGAAAAGCAAACGAAAGAATGTTAAAGATAACTGTTTCTGAAAATATGGATTATGATACCCTGTTTGATGATATATTTAAGAAGTACGCATTGACAACCGAGCTTGATCGCATAAAGGTAAGTAACATGGGTACATTGTACGAGCTTCATTATAGAATTGTACTCAAGGGCGAAAAAGTACCTAAGGAATTTTTAGACGAGCTGCGTTGTCGCAACGGTAACTTAAACATCGTCTGCGGTAGAATAGCCGACAAAGAATCCCTGTGATATGTTTGACAGATTAAGCTGTTAAATGTTACTGATTAAAAGAGGTGGCACAGCTTGAATTTAAATTTAAAACGGTGTTTTGTATTATTCCTTTTACCGGTATTTATTTTGACTGCCTTAAACGGGTGCCAAAGTTACGAATATGATAAATATACAGAAGACAAGACCGATTTGCAGGTATATTGCTTTTCTGCGGGTAAGGCAGATGCCTTTCTTTTAACCACTGATAACAGTGCGGTGCTTATAGATACTGCGGAAAAAGACTTTGGAAGCGATATCGTAAGTTATTTGCAGGCGGCAGGCATAGACCGTATTGACTACCTTATACTTACACATTTTGATAAAGACCATGTAGGTGGTGCAGGTTGGGTGATAAATACCGTTCTTGTAGATACGGTTTTGCAGAGTAATTACCCTAAGGATAGCAGTTCTTACAAAACATATGTAAGAGCGTTAGAGGATGCGGGAATAGAGCCTATTACCGTAAGAGAAACCTATTCTTTTAAACTGGATAACATTATATATACGGTTTATCCGCCTGAACAGGAGGTATATGGCAGCAGCGAAAGTAATAATTCCTCACTTATTATTTCAGTCACAAACGGTGATAACAACTTCCTGTTTACAGGTGATGCAGAAAATGAACGCCTAGAGGAATTTTTAGACCATAATACTGATGAATATGATTTTCTTAAAGTGCCGTATCACGGACATTGGCAAAAGCGACTTGACGATCTCGTATATGCCACTAATCCGAAATATGCGGTTATTACTTCATCGGATGAAGAGCTGGAAGATGAGCAAACGGTTGAACTTTTGTCAGAGATGGGTACACAAATATTTCTGACAAGAACTGCCCCTGTGGTTATTCACAGCGACGGAGAAGCGTTATCCGTAAGCTATATAAAATAAAAATCTATATCATTAACCTATTCTTTGATTTTTGCGTTATATATGTTATAATAGCAATGTACATAAAATGAAAAATCCATTGACCCTGTTATATAAGGAGATGAGTACATGAAATTACTTTTGGTAGAAGATGAAAAGCGAATGGCAACGGCACTTACCGAGCTTTTACGTCTTGAAAAATATGACGTAGACCTGTGTACAGACGGTATCTCAGGTATGGCGGCGGTTGAGAGTGATATATATGATTTAATAGTGCTTGATGTAATGCTACCGGGTAAATCAGGCTTTGAAATAGCCAAGCAGGCGCGTCGTGAGGGTATAAAAACACCTATACTTATGTTGACCGCTAAGAGCGAGCTTGACGATAAGGTAACCGGCCTTGACTGCGGAGCTGACGACTATTTGACTAAGCCGTTTATGACTAAGGAGCTACTGGCAAGGCTCAGGGCACTTGGCAGGCGAACTATAAACAGTACGGACGGAACTTTATCCTTTGGAGATATTTCATTGAATACAAACACGTCTACCATGTACTGCACAACCAACGGTCAGTCTGTGCGGCTTAAAGAAAAGGAATACCGACTTATGGAGTACCTTATAGCCAATCAGGGTCAGATACTTAACCGTGAACAGTTGGCACTAAAAATATGGGGATATGAGAGTGAAGCGGAATACAATAACGTTGAGGTTTATTTGTCGTTTACCAGAAAAAAGCTTAATTTTATAGGTTCTTCCGTTGAAATAAAAGCCGTGCGTGGTCTTGGATATGAATTGAGGTATTCAGATGTTTAAAAAATCAAGAATAAAAATAGTAGCCTATATTATGTCCGTCTTAGTGTTACTTTTGGCAGGTACACTATGTATTATTTACTATACAAGCTACATGGATGTCTACCGTCAGGATCAAACTATGCTGGAGCGATATGTTATGGTAGGTCGGTTTAAGAATAACGACAAGGACGGTAATATAGACGGTAATATAACAGATAAAGACGGAAACATAATACTCAAGGGAGATCGTCAGGGAAAGCGTTTCAATAATGAACACGCCTTTTTGCTCTCTACATTTTATTCGGTTACTTTTTCAGCCGACGGTGAAGTCAAGAGCATTGACAATAACGAAGATTCGGTTTATTCGGACGATGAGCTTACACAGCTTGCCGTATCACTTATTTCAGACGGCAGTGCACAGGGTACATCTGAAAGCTTAGTATATCGTATAGAGCGTAATGAAGAATATATATTGGTTGCGTTTATGGATAATACGATAGTTAGGCAGAGCATAACTACGCTGTTTCAATATACCTTTATATTTGGCAGTGTGGCTATTATTATAATCTTCTTTCTATCTATATATTTAGCCAAGAGAATAGTTGCGCCGCTCGAAGAAAGCTACAAAAAGCAGAAGCAGTTTATCTCTGATGCGGGGCATGAGCTTAAGACCCCTGTTTCCGTAGTCAGCACAAACGCCGAAATGCTCTCAAGAGAGATAGGCGAAAATCAATGGTTGTCTAATATACAGTTTGAAAACAACCGCATGGCAATTTTAATTAAGCAATTAATGGAGCTTGCCAAGACGGATAACGTAGTTCCGAGTATGGAAAGGGTTAATTTCAGCAGGGTAGTTGTAGGTGAGCTTTTACCGTTTGAAAGCGTTGCTTTTGAAAAAGGACTGGAGCTATCGTATGACTCGGTTGCTGAGAATGTTTTTGTACACGGTAATGCAGAACAGCTTGGACAGCTTGTATCTATATTACTTGATAACGCAGTTACACATTCCTCAGAGCACGGAACGGTAACAGTCAGCCTTAGCGTTAAGCATGGCAAGGCGTATCTGTCCGTAACCAATAAAGGTCCGGAAATCCCAAAAGAGCAATGCGCACTGATATTTGAGAGATTTTACCGTACGGATTTCTCCAGAACAGGAGAAGACAATCATTATGGGTTGGGACTTGCTATTGCCAAGTCCATTATTACATCACATCACGGAGAAATAGGTGTATCGTGTGAAAACGGATATGTAACGTTCTGCGCATCATTGCCTACTAAAAATGCGTAAACCGTAAGCTTAAAATATATTTGTGAAAAATTGAAAATTAAATAAATAGTTCAATCAAACTTCAATAATCCTCCTGTACAATAGAGTCATCAAAGTACAGGAGGATTACTTTATGAAATACGCACAACGAATTTTAAGTATTGCTATTGCTACTGCTTTTTGTGCTTCTATGTGTGCCTGTTCACACAGTACGGAGCCGGATAACGGTATCAACACAAATATTGAGCAAAGCTCAGATATAGAAGTTATATCATCAAATAACGATAATTCACAGGATGTAAGCACGGATTCTTCCGATACGGAGAGTACAGCCTCATCAGATGAAAATGATACAGAGGTTGCGGTAACTTCAGGCTCTGTGGATGAAACGGATGCGACCTCTATAGTATGCAGCGGCTCAGGTGCTACCGTAAGCGGAGGCTCGGCGATTACAGAACAGGGACTAATTAAAATTACGGCGGCAGGTAGCTATATACTGTCGGGTACCTTTAACGGACAGATACGTGTTGCCGCAGGAGATGCCGATAAGGTCAAATTGATTTTAAACGGATTTAACGGCGTAAATACCGATGATTCAGTAATATATGTAGAGTCTGCGGATAAGGTAACTATCAAGGCACAGGGCGGATCGACTAATATTATAAAGGATAGCGATACCTCTGTCGAAAGTGACAGCGATACAAGAGGTAAAGCGGCGATTTACAGCAAAGCTTCGCTTGAATTTTCAGGAGCGGGTGCGCTTGATGTTTCATCATCATATAAACACGCCGTTGCAACGACAAAGAAGCTTACCGTATCTAACGGTAACCTGAATATTACCGCCGCTGATTCAGGACTGAAAGGTAATAACTCGGTTGTTATTACAGGAGGTACTATATCAATAGATTCAAAGGGTGACGGAATTAAAACGGAAGAAACGGAAGATACCGAAAAAGGCTTTGTTAATATATCGGGCGGTAATATCACCATTAATACAGAGGGTGACGCAATACGTGCAACCATATCATGCGAGATAAGCGACGGAACAATAGATATTGTTACAACAGGAAGTGATTCCGCAAGCGTATCGTCAGGTATGGGCAACCGTGGCGGCAAGGGCGGCCGTTGGGGCTGGGAACAGGCACCTGCGGAATCACAGACCTCATCAGAAGATGACACAAGCTCTAAGGGAATTAAGGTAGGATGTGATGAAGTAGGCACATCCGCAACACTTCAAATCACAGGCGGTACTGTAAAGATATCGTCAACGGGACACTGTGTACACAGTACAGGCGATATAACCGTTGACGGCACGGCAAATCTGACGCTTTCATCAAATCAAAAGGGTATTCAGGCGCACAATGTTCTCTATGTAAAGGGCGGTACCGTTAATGTAACTAAATCCACCGAGGGCATGGAGTCAAAGAACGATATGTATATTTCAGGCGGCAAAGTCACCGTATACGCTTCAGATGACGGGCTTAATGTAGGTAACTCCGGAAAGACGCTTTATATCTCAGACGGTGTTATAGATGTAACAACATCAGAAGGAGATACAGATACTATTGACTCTAACGGCGATATTAAAGTAAGCGGAGGTCTGCTAATCGTTAAAAGCAATAGCTTTTCGGGCAGAATGTCAGGCACGGTTGACGTAGACGGCAGATTAAACGTAACAGGCGGAACTATAGTATCACTTGGCGGTATCTCTGATATGCCTGATTCAGGCTCAACTACAGGTACTATAGTGATGTATAATAAGAGCTTTTCTGCCGGTAGTTATTCAATATCAGATAAATCCGGTAAAGAGATTGCCTCATTTACATTGACAGACTCATACGGATCAGCGTGGATATCTTCAGAGAGTTTTGTATCGGGTGGCGCTTATGCTATCACTAAGGACGGATCAGACTTCTTATCATGGACGCAGTCAAACAATACTCAAAACGTAGGTTAATATATAAAAACAAGTTATCAAGAAGGGAATTATATTATGTACATTGTTAAAAATGCTTTAAAGTGTATAGGCAGATCAAAGGGTAGAAATATCCTTATAGGTGTAATAGTGCTTGTTATAGCGGTTTCTTCCTGTATCGGATTATCTATTCGTCAAGCGGCTGAAAGCGCTAAAGAAGAAACATTAAGCACTATGACCGTTACGGCAAGTATTTCTTTTGACCGTACATCCATGATGTCGCAAATGTCAGGTGACTCAGGCAGTAGCGGCGGCAAGGGCTTTGACCGCACTCATTTTGCTGATATAATGGGGTCATCATCATCACTTTCACTTGAAGAATACCAAACTTATGCTGCAGCACAGTCAGTAAGTGACTTCTACTACAGCATGACGGCCTACGTCAATGGGTCAGACAGCTTTGAACCTGTCAGCACAGAAAGTGAAACCGAAGAAACAACCGAAGAAACAACTGAGCAAGCTACCGAAGAATCAGACAAATCATCTTACGGCGGCGGTTTTGATAAACAGGACGTAACGGGCGGTAAAAGAGGAAATAAGATATTCGGCTCAAACAGCGATTTTATGGTTGTCGGATATAGCTCAGAGAGCGCAATGACCTCCTTTTTAGACGGTACTGCTATCATAAGCCAAGGCTCTGTTTTCGCAATGGACTCAGCGAACTATGAATGTATAATTACCGAAGAATTAGCCGCATTTAACGGATTATCGGTCGGTGATTCGGTTCAGATAACAAACCCAAATAACGAAGAAGAGCTTTACACCTTACAGATAGTAGGTATTTACTCTGATTCATCGGCCAATGAGAGCAGTTTTTCAAAGTTCGGTTCAACGTCTACCGACCCGGCAAACAGAATTTACATGAACTATGCAACGTTAAATGACATAACTGAAAAATCGGAAACGGCTGTTTCATCACTAGCCGACAGTAGTGAAGAAAGCACGGTTACCGCTCTTTCCGGCACACTTTCGGGCACATATGTTTTTGCGAGCGTAGAAGATTACGAATTATTTGAGGAAGAAGTAAGGACTCTCGGACTTGATGACTCATATATAGTATCTTCGTCTGACGTTACTGCCTTTGAGAACAGCATGGTACCTTTAGACACGTTAAGCACTATGGCAGGATATTTTCTTATAGTCATTTTGGTTATAGGTGCGGTTATTTTAGTTGTACTAAACATATTTAACATCAGAGAACGCAAGTACGAGATAGGCGTATTAACCGCTATAGGAATGAAAAAAGGCAAGGTTGCGTTGCAATTCTTAACTGAAATTTTCGTTGTAACTTTAATTTCAGTAATAATCGGCGCAAGCATAGGAGCAGTAAGCTCAGTGCCGGTAACTAATGCCTTGCTTGAAAATCAAGTTGCATCTCAAAATTCGCAGACCGAGCAGGTAGAGCAGAATTTCGGCCGTGGAGGCATGAAGTCGGATAGCGGATACACAATGAGTGACAAAGGAAATCTATTTACTGATATGTTTAACACAAGCAAAGAAAACTCATATGTCACTGAGGTAAGCTCAGCCATGAATTTGACCGTTGTACTGCAAATGATAGGTATAGGTATATTGCTTACGCTCATATCGGGTATGGTATCCATGTTGTTTGTAATGCGTTACGAGCCGCTGAAAATTTTGGCAAACAGAGATTAAGGGGGAGAAACAATGTCACTATTATCATTAAATAATATCAGCTTTTCATACGGTCGCACACCTGTTTTGCGTGACCTTTCATATAACTTTGACGCAGGTAAAATATACTGCATTGCCGGCAAGTCCGGTGCAGGCAAAACCACGTTACTGTCGGTACTTTCCGGATTGGCTTCTCCTACGGGCGGCAGTATCTATTATAACGGAGAAGATATAAAAGAAATTGATAAGTACAAATTCCGCAGTAAGTACATCGGCGTTATTTTCCAAAGCTATAACCTACTTACTAAGTTTACGGCAGTTGAAAATGTAATGCTGTCTATGGAGATAGCAGGCGTTAAGGGCGTAAATAAAAAAGAAAAAGCGCTTAAACTGCTTGAAAGTGTCGGCTTAGATGAAGAAGAAGCCAATCGCAGAGTGTTGAAGCTATCGGGCGGTCAGCAACAGCGTGTGGCTATAGCAAGGGCCCTCTCATATGATGCAAACGTTATCTTGGCAGATGAACCGACAGGAAACCTTGATACTGAAACACAAAACGAGATCATGGAGATATTCCGTGATTTGGCTGATCAAGGTAAATGCGTGATTTTAGTCAGCCATTCACCGGAGGTAGCCGCAATGTGCGACGAAAAATATGAGCTTAAACGCATACAAGGCTCAAAGAAAAGATAATTGCTTATAAGAACCTCCCTATAAATTACCCCCCTCATTTGCGTGATATAACGTCACGCAATAAATAAAGTGTAGATCCAAATCACTTGGATTTACACTTTTATTTATTACATATAGTAAAATTTAGATATAAAACCACAAAATATTGTATATTTTGCACATTGAATTTAGTGCCTATATATGGTAACATTATTTTGTTCAAGCAAGATTTATTATAAGGTCATTCAATTCAACTATATATTTTAATCACACTCCACATTAATCTCACCCTTTTCCCTATTATACAATTTTGTTTGATTATGTCGGAGTATGCTTTTTTGTGTGCGTGGCTTCGGTTACGCACTTTTTTATTTGAGTAAATATAAATAAAAAGCAAAGCTTCAACACAGCATACATTATGTTTTGCATATTGCAAATTCATATTTAATGTGGTAAAATTAATCTGCCAAACAAAAATAAATAGCAAGCAAAAAGTGGGTGTATTTTTATAGTTAAAAATGCATTCTCTGTTCTCACATTCATTTTTTGCTTTGTTGTGTAGAATATTTTTGTTTGGCGACAATCGGAGCGTGCGTTTTTTATGCGTGGCTTCGGTTGCGCACTTTTTTATTTGAGTAAATATAACAGCATACATTATGTTTTGCATATTGCAAATTCATATTTAATGTGGTAAAATTAATCTGCCAAACAAAATTAATATTTTAAGGTTAGATGCAAATATTACATAGGTAAAAGTGCATCTCTATTTCTGCATCCTTTTTTAACCTTAAGATGTTGATAATTTTGTTTGGCGACAATCGGAGTGTGCATTTTTCGGGTGCGTGGCTTCGGTTGCGCACTTTTTTATTTAGGGGTGATTTTATGCTTATTGTGTTTTAGTTAAAAGATTAACGGCAGGATGTTTGAATTTATATTAGGGGCTTATAAAAACTTAAAACAACATATTAATTCAAAGGAGCAAAAAACTATGAAACATCTTAAAAATACAAGAAGTATAAAAAAAGTAATTTCTTACATATTGGTCGTAATGCTTATTATCGGTGCAGTCCCGTCACAGGCACTTACGGCGTTTGCTGATAGTATTGTAAATACATCAGATAAATATTGGTACGGTGATTTTCAATATAGACTTATCACGATAGCCACATCAACAGACGCAACACCAACGGACGCAACACCAACGGACGCAACACCGACGGACGCAACTCCTACAGACGCATCGCCAACGGACGCATCACCAACAGACGCCACGCCCACGGACGCAACTCCTACGGACGCAACGTCAACAGATGCTACCTCAACGGACGCAACCGTAAGGTATGAAACCTATGCTGAAATTATCGGTTACAGAGGCAGTGCCACCAACGTAATTATACCTAGTAGTATTAAGGGCTATCCGGTGAAAAGTATAGGTGATTGGGCGTTTAAATATTGCTATAGTGTAACAAGCATAAATATCCCAAATAGCGTAACAAGCATAGGTGATGATGCGTTTTATAATTGCGCAAGCTTAACAAGCATAAATATCCCGGACAGCGTAATAAGTATAGGTGATATGGCGTTTAGCTTTTGCACAAGTTTAAAAAGAATAATTATACCGGATAGCGTAAGGAGCATAGGATATAGAGCGTTTTATTATTGCAAAAATTTAACAAGTATAACTATAGGTAACAGCGTAACAAGTATAGGCAATCAGGCGTTTGAAATGTGCACAAGCTTAACAAGCATAAATATCCCGGACAGCGTAACAAGTATAAGTGATATGGCGTTTAGCTTTTGCACAAGCTTAACAAGCATAAATATCCCGGACAGCGTAACAAGTATAGGTGATATGGCGTTTAGCTTTTGCACAAGCTTAATAAGTATAAATATACTGGATAGTGTAACAATTATAGGAGAGGGTGCGTTTTGTTTCTGTGAAAGCTTAACAAGTATAACTATTCCTGATGGCATAAGAAGTATATGCGATGGTGCGTTTTATAATTGCACAAATTTAACAAGCATAAATATCCCTGACGGTGTAACAAGTATAAGCGAAAATGCGTTTTATAATTGCAGAAGCTTAACAAGTATAACTATCCCAGACAGCGTAATAAGTATAGGCGAATATGCGTTTTATAATTGCACAAGCTTAACAAGTGCAACTATAGGTAACAGCGTAACAAGTATAGACAACAATGTGTTTAAAGATTGCACAGCCTTAGTAAGTATAAATGTAGATAGTGATAATGAATATTATACTAGCGTTGACGGAGTTTTATATACAAAGGATATGACAACATTAGTATGCTATCCGTGCGGTAGAAAAAACTCAGAGTATATCATTTATGACAGCGTAACAAGTATATGCAATAGAGCGTTTTATAATTGCAGAAGCTTAACAAGTATAACTATCCCAGACAGCGTAACAAGTATATGCAATAGAGCGTTTTATAATTGCAGAAGCTTAACAAGTATAACTATCCCAGACAGCGTAACAAGTATAGGCGAATATGCGTTTTATAATTGCACAAGCTTAACAAGTGCAACTATAGGTAACAGTGTAACAAGTATAGGCAATAGTGCGTTTTCCGGTTGCACAAGCTTAACAAGTGCAACTATAGGTAACAGTGTAACAAGTATAGGCAATAGTGCGTTTTCCGGTTGCACAGGCTTAACAAATATAACTATAGGTAACAGCGTAACAAGTATAGGCAATGATGCGTTTTCAAATTGCACAAGCTTAACAAGTATAAATGTAGATAGTAATAATGAATACTATACCAGCATAGACGGAATTTTATTTACAAAAGATAGGAAAATTTTAGTATGTTATCCTGCGAACAAAAAAGATATAAGTTATATTATACCATACAGCGTAACAAGTATAGGCAGTGATGCGTTTAAAGATTGCACAAGCTTAACAAGTGTAACTATAGGTAACAGCGTAAGAAGTATAGGCAGTGATGCGTTTAAAGATTGCACAAGCTTAACAAGTGTAACTATAGGTAACAGCGTAACAAGTATAGGCGATTGGGCGTTTAGAAGTTGCACAAGCTTAACGAGCATAAATATACCTGACAGCGTAAGAAGTATAGGCAGTGATGCGTTTAAAGATTGCACAAGCTTAACAAGTGTAACTATAGGTAACAGCGTAACAAGTATAGGCTATGGTGCGTTTTCAGGTTGCACAAGCTTAATAAGCATAACTATCCCAGAAAGCGTAAAAAGTATAGGTAGTTATGCGTTTGATTATTGCACAAGCTTAACAAGCATAAATATTCCTGCTAGAGTAACAAGTATAAGCAATGGGGTGTTTTATAATTGCACAAGCTTAGTAGGTATAGAAATACCTGACAGTGTAACCGATATAGGATATAATGCTTTTTCTAATTGCACGAGTTTAACAAGTATAACTATTCCAGACAGCGTAAGAAGTATAGGCTATGGGGCGTTTGCCGGTTGTACAAGATTAACAGATATAAATGTAGATAGTAATAATGAATCCTATACAAGTATAAATGGAGTTTTATTTACAAAGAATATGAAAACCCTAGTAAGCTATCCGTGTGGCAAAGAAAGCTTAGAGTACATAATTCCAGACAGCGCAACAAGTGTAGGCGATGGGGCGTTTTACGGTTGCACAAGCTTAACAAAAATAAATATACCGGATAGTGTAACAAGTATAGGCAGTGATGCGTTTAAAGATTGCACAAGCTTAACAGGCATAACCATACCAGATAGTGTAACAAATATAGACGAGGATACGTTTTCTAATTGCACAAGCTTAACAAGTGTAACTATACCAGACAGCGTAACAAATATATACCCTGGTGCGTTTTTAAATTGCAGAAGCTTAACAAGTATAATTATACCGGATAGTGTAACAGATATAGAAGTTATGGTATTTTATAATTGCACAAACCTTACAATATACGGTAACGCAGGTTCATATGCCGAAACATATGCAAAAAATAATAATAAAAAATTCGTAGCCCTAAATTACGCTATAGACGAAATAAAGCAATACGATATGTCGGGCGACTTTGACATAACCGTAGAAGACGTAGCCTGCATACAGGAGATACTAACAAGCGGCGACCTGACCGCAGAGCAAATAGCCGTATATGATGTAACAGGCGACGGCGAAGTAAACCTGCTGGACGCATATACTACATATCAGGTAATTAATAATTAATCGTTCCTAAAATTAAATAAATCCCCACAAAAGGCTGTCTTAAAGGAGCAATTCCCTAAAGACAGCCTTTTACTTGCAAAAAATTCCCCTTGCCGATATGACAAGGGGAGTAATTGT
>JBJEPE010000056.1:0-3186 GCA_051881075.1 Acutalibacteraceae bacterium
TACAATCGCTGAACGCATACCATTCTATATTTGTTACACTATCCGGTATATTTATATTCGTCAAGCTTGTGCAACCGGAAAACGCATCTTCATATATACTTTCTACGCCATTACCGATAGTTAATCTTGTTAAGCTTGTGCAACCGGAAAACGCACCACTTCCTATATTTGTTACGCTGTTGGGTATGGTCATGGTTGTTAAAGCTGTGCAACCGGAAAACGCACCACTTCCTATACTTATTACGCTGTCGGGGATAGTGTAACTTGTATTGCCTTGACCCGCAGGATAACATACTAATTCGGTCATATCCTTTGTATATAAAACACCGTCAATACTTGTATAGGTTTCATTATTACTATCTAAATCTATACCTGTTAAGCTTGTACAACCTGCAAATGCTCCCTCGCCTATACTTGTTACGCTTTCTGGGATAGTTATACTTGTTAAACTCGTGCAATTATAAAAAGCATTGTATCCTATATCGGTTACGCTGTCAGGTATTTCTATACCTGCTAAGCTTGTGCAATTTGAAAACACCTCATTGCTTATACTTGTTACTCTATAAGGAATATTTATGCTTGTTAAGCTTGTACAATTAGAAAACGTATTATATCCTATTCTTGTTACGCTGTCAGGTATTTCTATACTTGTTAAGCTTGTACAACCTGAAAATGCACCATCGTTTATATTTGTTACTCCGGAAGGAATATTTATGTTTGTTAAGCTTGTGCAATATTCAAACATACCGCTATTTATACTTGTTACGCTGTCAGGAATACTTACACTTGTTAAGCTTGTGCAATTTGAAAACGAACTGTAACCTAAACTTGTTACGCTGTTAGGTATTTCTATACTTGTTAAGCCTGTGCAATTTGAAAACGCACAGTTGCCTATACTTGTTACACTGTCAGAGATATTTACACTTGTTAAGCTTGTGCAATAACTAAACACATAGTTGCCTATGCTTGTTACACTATCCGGGATAGTTACACTTGATAAGCTTGCGCAATTTGAAAACGCATAGTTGCCTATACTTGTTACGCCATTACCAATAATTACACTTCCTAAGCTTCTGCAATCTCTAAATGCATAGTTGCCTATGCTTGTTACACTATCCGGGATAGTTACACTTGATAAGCTTGTGCAATATTCAAACACATAGTTGCCTATACTTGTTATGCTGTTACCTATAGTTACACTTGTTAATCCTATACACATATTAAAAGCATAACTGCCTATACTTGTTACGCTGTCAGGGATATTTATGCTTGTTAAGCTTTTGCAATAATCAAACACATAATCGCCTATACTTTTTACGCTGTCAGGTATATTTATACTTGTTAAGCTTGTGCAATTTAAAAAAGCATAGTTGCCTATATCAGCTACGCTGTCACCTATTGTTGCGCTTGTTAATCCTGAGCAACCGGAAAACGCATGACTGCCTATACTTGTTACGCTGTCTGGGATAGTTATGTTTGTTAAGCTTTTGCAACCGTAAAATGCCCTATCGTTTATACTTGTTACACCATTACCGATAGTTACACTTGCTAAGCTTGTGCAATTATAAAACGTACTATCACCTATCCTTGTTACGCTGTCCGGGATAGTATAGCTTGTATCACTTTTACCGGCGGGGTAACATACTAATTCGGTCATGTCATTTGTATATAAAACTCCGTCAATATTTGTATAGGATTCATTATTACTATCTAAATTAACACCTGTTAAACTTGTACAACCTGCAAATACTCCCTCGCCTATACTTGTTACGCTGTCAGGAATATTTATGCTTGTTAAGCTTGTGCAACCGTAAAACGCCTTATTTCCTATACTTGTTACGCCGCTGCGAATAGTTACATTTGCTAAGCTTGTGCAATTATAAAACGCATTTTCGCCTATGCTTTTTATGCCATTATGGATAGTTACACTTGTTATACTTGTGCAACCGGAAAACGCCTTATCACCTATACTTTTCAACGGATAGTCACTCATAAAAAACGCCGGTAAAATTAATTCGGTAGCATGACCTACATAACCGGTAATTTCTGTATAAACATCATAGCTTACACCGGATGCTGTTGTAGGATCTGATATTTCTACGGTTATAATTACATATTTATATCCGTTCGATGTATATGTATTTGAGATACTTACTATAGTACCATCCGCAAATGCCGTAAACGCATGTGACGGTGCTACACCAATAATAAGCATTAGTGCCAATAAGTAAGAAATTACTTTTTTTATACTTCTTTTATTTTTTAGATGTTTCATAATTTTATGCTCCTTTAAATTATATGTAATTTTAATTTTTTATAAGTCCACGATATAAATTCAAACATTCTGCGCAAATTTTTAACTAAAACACAATAATCATAAAACCACCTCTAAACAAAAATGCGCAACTGAAGTAACACCCTCGAAAAATACACGCCGACTGTCACCAAATATAATTTTGTAATAAGGCATAGTATGAAATTGATGTGCAGTTTTATTAAACTATGTTGGATGGGATAATAAAGCTTGCTACAGCAAACCGATACTACAATATAATGATACTGGATTCAATGCGTAAAATATACAATATTCAGTATAATTATGTCGTGTTTAACTGATATAATAAAAGCTACGGAAAATTGCTTCTCCGTAGCTTATTTTCAGTTAGAAATTAAAACTAAATGTAATTTATAACTTAATTTTAATTTACCGGTAAACGATATTATTCGTTGATCTCAGTAACAACGCCTGAACCTACTGTACGGCCGCCTTCACGGATAGCGAAGCGAAGCTCTTTCTCAATAGCGATAGGTGTGATAAGCTCAACGTCCATAACAACGTTATCACCAGGCATGCACATCTCTGTTCCCTCAGGAAGTGAGATAACGCCTGTAACGTCAGTTGTTCTGAAATAGAACTGAGGTCTGTAGTTGTTGAAGAAAGGAGTATGACGTCCGCCCTCTTCCTTAGTCAATACGTAAACCTGACCTCTGAACTTTGTATGAGGATGAATTGTGCCCGGCTTAGCAAGAACCTGGCCACGCTCAATCTCTGATCTCTGAACACCACGGAGGAGAACACCGATGTTGTCGCCTGCCTCTGCATAGTCGAGAATCTTTCTGAACATCTCGATACCTGTAACAACAACTTTTCTCTTCTCGTCTGTAAGACCAACGATTTCAACTTCC
>JBJEPE010000057.1:0-55798 GCA_051881075.1 Acutalibacteraceae bacterium
GAGCCTCGCTTATTGTAGATAAAACAAATGTAAAATCAGAGCTAGGTGAGCTTCAACTCACGGAAAACGCACTTTCCGGCATATGTATATTCCAGCTGTCACGATATATAAATGAATACTTTAAACTGGGAACGGTAAACGGAAAGAAAGTGAACTCCGTTTACATAGATATCGACCTATTCCCCGACTTGAGTGAGCGTGATCTTTTCAGATTGCTTCAAAACAGAAAGTACAAGCTTACGCATCTTAAAATTGGTGATTTCTGGACAGGACTTATAAATAAAAAGTTAGGACAAGCAGTATTCAAAAGCTGTGGTATCGTATTCAATAATGAAAATGTGGTATCAGGTCTTGACGACAATGATTTGAAAAAGCTCACAAAAACGCTTAAGGCATGGCGCTTTGAGCCGAGCGGACACTCATCATGGAGTAATGCACAGGTAACGGCAGGCGGGGTTATGGCTAAGGAACTTAACAAAACCACACTTGAAAGTATAAAAAATCCTCGACTTTACTGTATAGGTGAGGCGGTTGATATAGACGGGGAGTGCGGCGGATTCAACCTGCATTGGGCATGGGTCAGCGCCGCATTAAGCTCTGCTGACCTTATCAACGTAGCAGAGCATAAAAACGGAGGTTCAATATGATAAGATTGACAGATATTAAAATGCCGCTCAACTATACGCCTGATTTGCTGTGCAAGACGATTGCGGCTATATTACGGATAGATAAGCAGTGCATAACCGATATTAAATTATTTAAACGCTCAATAGACGCACGCAAAAAGAACGATATCTACTTTAATATTACAGCGGATATTTCACTTGACAGGAATGAAAAATCAGTTATAAGCCGCTGTAAAAGCTCTAAGGCAACTATAACTGAGCCGTATAGCTACTCCTACCCCAAGGTAAACACACCAATGCGCACACGCCCGATAATAGCAGGTGCAGGGCCTGCCGGGCTTTTCTGCGCCTTGATACTCGCTAAATGCGGATGTATGCCTATAATAGTTGAACGCGGAAAAAACGTTGATGAGCGCACAAAGGACGTAGCAAACTTCTGGAAAAGCGGACAGCTTAACACAAGCTCAAATGTTCAGTTCGGTGAAGGCGGTGCAGGCACTTTCTCTGACGGGAAACTTAATACAGGCACTAAAGATATTCGCTCAAGAGCGGTATTAGAGGAATTTGTACACTGCGGTGCGCCGGAAGAAATATTATATAATGCTAAACCGCACATAGGCACAGATAAATTAAAACCGACTATTAAAAATTTACGTAAAAAAATAATATCGCTGGGCGGTGAATTTTTATTTGAAACCCAGCTTACCGATATTACCGTAAATAACGGCAAGCTGACAGCCGTAAAGCTAAAAAAATCCGACGGTAATACGCTAGAGCTTGAAACCGAAAGCCTTATACTTGCTATAGGTCACAGCGCAAGAGATACCTTTGAAATGCTATACGGTAAAGGTGCGGCAATACAGGCAAAGCCCTTTTCGGTTGGGGCAAGAATAGAACATCCACGTGAGCTTATAGATAAATCGCAGTACGGCAATTTTGCAGGTAATAAAAATTTGGGTGCGGCTGATTATAAGCTTGCCGTACACCTTAGTAACGGCAGGGGCGTATACACCTTTTGTATGTGCCCCGGCGGTGTAGTTGTTTCCGCCGCAAGCGAAAGCGGCAGAGTATGTACTAACGGTATGAGTGAATTTGCACGTAACGCACCAAACTCCAACAGCGCATTGCTAGTCAGCGTTAATCCTGAAGATTTCGGAAGTAACGAACCGCTTGCGGGTATGTACCTTCAGCGTGACATAGAAGAAAAGGCATTTATTGCAGGCGGCGGAGATTACTGCGCCCCTGTTCAGCGTGTAGAGGACTTTTTGAAAGAACAAAAAAGTACACATATAGGCAATGTTAAGCCAAGCTATTTGCCCGGTGTACAGCCCGGCGACCTTGACCTATGCCTGCCACGGTTCGTTACAAACGGTATGCGTGAAGGCATAGCAATGCTTGATAAAAAACTAAACGGATTTGCACTTCCTGGCGCATTGCTTACAGGTGCAGAAACCAGAAGCTCCTCTCCTATACGAATACTGCGTAACGAGAATATGCAGTCTATAAACATATCGGGACTGTATCCCTGTGGAGAGGGCGCAGGATATGCAGGCGGCATAGTATCTGCGGCTGTTGACGGAGTGCGTTGTGCGGAAGCTTGTATAAACACCTGCTGCAACAAATAACTTAACTTATATGGGGTGATAAAATGACCGATAACGGCAATAATAAACTCAGATTGCTTGCGATTTTAGAATATTTGTACAGTAACAGTGACGAGGAACATTTGGTTACATCTTCAGATATAATTAATTATCTAAAAAACAAATATAATATTGATACTGAGCGCAAAACGGTTTACCGAGATATAAAAAGTCTTAATGACTTTGGTATAGATATTGCTACGGCATCACGCAAAGGCGGTTTTTTCATGGCAGAAAGAAAGTTTGAACTGCCTGAGCTTAAGCTTCTGCTTGATGCGGTACTTACCGCTCCGTTTATTACCGAGAAGAAAACCGCTGTCCTAGTTGATAAGATATACACACTCATGAGCAATGCACAGTCTGAAAAGATGAAGAAGCAAACCTTTCTTAAAAAGCGTGTAAAGCAAAAGAACGAATATATATATTATAATATCGACAGCTTAAACACAGCTATAATAAAATCATTTAAAGTCAGATTTACATACTATCATAACAAGCTCAGTACTGAGGGAATAATACTTGACGAGGGAAAGCAATTTCAAGTAAGCCCATATGCGCTTATCTGGAATAATGATAAATATTATCTTGTGTGCAACTGTGATAAGTATGACGACTTAAGCCATTTCAGAATTGACCGCATGAGCAATGTTGAAATAATCGAAGAACAGGTGCGCCCATACAGTGATGTAAGTGAATACACAGATTACTTTGACAGTGCAGATTATGCGAGCAAAAGCTTCAATATGTTTACAGGTGAGCCGGGTGAAATAGAGCTTTTGTGCGATATGTCGCTTTTTGAGATAATGCTTGATAAGTTTGGCTATAACGCCTCATATAGCAAAATCGATGACGGTAAATTTACGGTTAAGGCCGAGATTAATATAAGCGACGGATTTTTGGATTGGTTTTTGCCATACAGTGACCGCTGTATAATAAAATCACCGTCTTATCTGCGTGAGCGTATGTTTGATAAATTCTACAGCGTATTTAATCTTTATCTTAAAAATAACAGCTCTTTATCAAATATTACGGATGAACCGGACATCAAAAATAATATGAAAGGAAATGATGAAATGCAAAAAGATTTAGATAATGTAATAGATGATTCTGAAGAAGTCGTTATAATTGATGACGATACCATTGATACAACCCCTCTTGAATATGAAATAGACGGCCCTTATGAGAGGCGAAGCGAGATAGAAATAAAAATTACAAACACTAATGTAAGAAACGACGGTAAAAACAGCCTTGTGGGTGATTATATATTTATTGACGATATACAGATACCTGATGATTACGATATGGAATAATAATTTTTAAATTAATCGTATATTATGATGGCATATAATAGTAAACCTGCTGAAAATTTTTTATTTTCATCCGATTTTATTATTAGTCTTTTATTAAACTGTTGACTAATTACTCAAAAAATTATATCTTTATAAAAAGAATTTTTTATTTAAACCGTTTTTTGATTAATCTACTATTTTTGCATTTTAGAACCGATTTTTCTTCAATGTAAAAGTATATATATTTATGAAAAGGATGATGAAACATGAAAATCGGGATTTATGGCTACGGTAACCTAGGTAAGGGCGTTGAATACGCTGTGAAACAGAATGCTGACACAGAGCTTTTCGGCGTATTTACAAGACGAAACCCTGATAATGTTAAAACTTTGGGCGCAAAGGTTTACCCTGTTGCCGACATCAAAAAGTATAAGGACGATATTGATGTATTGATTATCTGCGGCGGCAGTGCCACAGACTTACCGACAATGACACCTGAGCTTGCCGCTGACTTTAACGTAATTGACAGCTTTGATACACACGCTGATATACCAACACACTTCGCTAAGGTTGACAGTGCCGCAAAAGGCGGAAGCAAGACTGCTATAATCTCAGTAGGTTGGGATCCGGGAATGTTCTCACTCAACCGTCTTTACGCTAACTCAATACTTGTAGACGGTAAGGATTATACATTCTGGGGCAAGGGCGTTAGCCAGGGTCACTCTGACGCTATACGCAGAATTGACGGAGTACTTGACGCACGTCAGTACACCTGTCCGGTTGAGTCTGCATTGCAGGCGGTTAGAGCAGGAGAAAATCCCGATCTTACCACCAGAGAGAAGCACACTAGACTCTGCTATGTTGTGGCCGAAGAGGGTGCGGATCTGGCAAGAATTGAGAATGAAATCAAAACCATGCCTAAGTACTTCTCCGACTATGACACTACAGTTAATTTTATAACACAAGAAGAGCTTGACAGAGATCATAAGGGCATACCTCACGGAGGCTTTGTTATCCGTACGGGTACAACGGGTGAAAACGGCATGAACAAGCATATTATAGAGTACAACCTCAAGCTTGATTCCAACCCGGAGTTTACCGCTTGCGTACTGGTTGCTTATGCAAGAGCCGCATATCGCAAGGCTCAAAAGGGAGATTTCGGTTGCAAGACCGTATTTGACGTAGCACCGGCAGAGCTTTCTGCATTAAGTCCTGAGCAAATAAGAGCAACTATGCTTTGATATAAGTAAAATAGGCACTAAAAAGCCGCTGACAAACCGATGTCAGCGGCTTCTGTATTTTTGCGGCTATCAAGCTTA
The DNA here is from genome assembly GCA_051881075.1 of Acutalibacteraceae bacterium. GTDB lineage: Bacteria > Bacillota > Clostridia > Oscillospirales > Acutalibacteraceae > RUG14223. The sequence goes on from JBJEPE010000057.1 coordinate 4,878, forward strand.
CAGTATCAGATCAAGCTCATTGTAAGGGTAAGAATAATCAAAAATCCAAAGTTAAAAAGTGAGAACATAGCTATATAATACAGGGTCTTGCCGGGATTGTGACTTGTATATTCTCTAAAGGTTATAAGACTTGCAAGCGACGCTATTAATGTACCTACACCGCCTATATTCACACCTATAAGTAAATCCTTATAATCCGTAGTAAACTGCGAGAGTAATATTGCAGACGGTACATTGCTTATGCATTGACATGAAAGTACGCTGAAAATCAGCGTATTCTTACTGAGCAAGTAGGCAAAAAAGCTTTTAACTGCATCTATACGTGCCATATTACCTGCAAAGATAAAGAAAAACACAAAGGTAAGCAGTAAAGAATAATCTACCTCTTTAAGTGCGTTGCGGTCAGCAATAAGCAAAACAAGCGGTATTATAATAAGTCCTATATAGTACGGTATGCCCCTGAATACTATTGCTATAGCAAGAGCAAACAGTACAGAATACAGCACCGCCCTTTTCGGGTTTAAATGAGCCGTTTTCTCCTTTAGCACCAACGGTTCTTTCTTGATAAACAGGCAACACGCCGTGATAAGTGCTATTGAAATAATAAACGGCGGAAACATTATCTTTAAAAAATTATCGTTTGAAATATTAAACTTAGTATAAAGGTACAGATTTTGCGGATTGCCAAACGGTGTAAGCATACCGCCCAAATTTGCGGCTATATTCTGCATAATAAAAGTAAACGCCATATACTTACCCTTGCCCGTACCGGAAAGTACAAAGTACCCAAGCGGCAAAAATGTAAGCAATGCCATGTCATTGGCAATAAGCATAGAACCTATAAATGTTATGTACACTAATGCAATTATTGTATAACGTATATTTTTAAATGATTTTACAATCCTTTGTGCTAAAATATAAAAGAAATTAATGTCCTTAAATGCACAAACAACCGCCAATACACAGAAAAGACACGTAAGGGTCTTATAATCAAAGTACGATAAATACTGACTGTCAAGCGGTATAAACAGCATTGTTATAAATGCTGCACAAGCCGCTATGCAAAGCACAATGTTCCTCTTTAAAAATGACACAGCCTTCATGTTGTTCACCTTACAAAAAATGTATGTTAAAAAGCCTATTTCCGGCGCTCGGCTTTATATTCTATCACCGTAAAATTATTATGTCAATAATCAATTACACTAAACAACTTTTAATATGAACGCCGTTTTTATACTATTTTTCAGCTTACTTTAATATAGATATTACTAACGATACATGAAACGTAATTTTGTTAATTCAAAAAGTCAATTTTTTCCGGCCGATATGTAATTTCATTAAAGAATTGAGAACTTTTCATAAATATATTGATTTTTTTCTGCAAATAGTGTATAATTTTATAGAAATATGCGGTAATTTACAGACAAATATAATTAAACGGACATTTTTATTATACATATAAGTCATATATCATTTATGTTATTCTGTCAACCGCATAAAACCATCCAATAATTAAGGAGGAATACTACGTGGAAAATTTATACAAACAGCAAACAGATGACATCTTCTCACCTATAACGGTTATAGAGGAGGCCGCAAGATGTCTTTTATGTGAGGATGCTCCTTGCTCGGCAGCCTGCCCGGCACAGACAAATCCTGCAAGATTTATTCGTGCTCTGCGCTTTCGCAATATTAAAGGTGCCGCTGAAATAATAAGAGAGAATAATATTCTCGGTAGTATTTGTGCAAGGGTATGTCCTACCGAAAAATATTGTCAAAAGGGTTGTAACCGTTGCGGTATAGATAAGCCTATAGAGATAGGCAAGCTTCAGCGTTATATAACAGACTATGAGGCTGCAACAGGATTTAAGGCATTAAAGGCTGTAGAGCCGGTAAACGGAAAGGTAGCCGTTATAGGTAGTGGACCTGCAGGTCTGGCGGCTGCGGCAGAGCTTGCTAAAAACGCATATGAGGTTACTGTATTTGAAAAGCAGGATAAGCTTGGCGGATGGCTTGCATACGGTATTCCGGAGTACCGCCTCAGCTATGATGTAATAGATAAAGAAATAAGCTACATAAAGGATTTAGGCGTTAAGTTTGTTACCAACAGAGAGATAAAGTCACTTGATGAGCTTAATGACTTTAAGGCAGTACTTATCGCTACAGGCTTCAGCGCAGGTGCAACATTGCCTGCATTTGAAAACAACGATAAGGTAGAGATTGCCGCAGACTTCCTTTCAAGAGTTAAGGTATGCGGCGGCGAAACCTCTATAGAGGATAAGGTACTTGTAGTAGGCGGCGGCGACGTTGCAATGGATGTAGCAGTAACCTGCAAGAAGCTCGGCGCAAAGAGCATTAAGGTAGTTGCACGTGAGAGCTTTGACATCTTCCCTGCAAGTAAAAAAGAGCTTAATGAGGCAAGAGCCCTTGATATATCTGTAATAGACGGATTTACTCCTGCTGAGGTAAACGGAGATACAGTCGTATTCAGCAGTACAGTAGATGAGTCTTCACTAACCGTTAAAGCGGACAAAATAGTACTGGCTATCGGTCAAAAGAACGACATAGACCTTGACGCACTTAACTTGAAGATTACAGACAGAGGACTTATAGCTACAGATAACTACAAAACTAACCTTGACGGCGTATTTGCCGCAGGAGATATAATCGACGGCGAAAAGAGCGTTGTTTACGCTGTTAAAACAGGTAAAGAGGCCGCTAACGCAATTATCGAATACTTAGGAGGTAAATAATCATGCTAAAAAAGGATTTATCCATTGACTTTTTGGGAGTTCATTTTGAAAACCCGTTTTTGTTATCCTCATCACCGGTAGGTAATTGCTATGAAATGTGCGCTAAGTGCCTTGACACCGGTTGGGGCGGCGTTGTATTCAAGACAATCGGCTTCTTTATTGCTAATGAGGTTTCACCTAGATTTGATAATCTACGCAAAGAGTCTACTCCGTTTGTAGGCTTTAAGAACATGGAGCAGATAGCAGAGCATCCGCTTGAGGAGAACTTAGCCGCTATTAAAAAGTTAAAAGAAAATTATCCTAACAAGGTTATAATAGCATCAATAATGGGACAAAACGAGCAGGAGTGGGAAGACCTATCAAGGCTTGTTTATGAGGCAGGCGCAGACATGATAGAGTGTAACTTCTCATGTCCTCAGATGACATCTCATGCAATGGGCTCTGACGTAGGACAAAATCCTGAGCTTGTTAAAAAATATTGTCAGGCAGTTAAGAGGGGCTCACCTCTCCCTGTACTCTCTAAGATGACGCCTAACCTCGGTAGCGTTCTTCCTCCTTCAAGAGCATCCCTTGAGGGTGGTGCAGACGGTATATCCGCTATCAATACAATTAAGTCAGTAACAGGCGTTGACCTTGACAAGTACATCGGTATGCCAATAGTAAACGGCAAAAGCTCTGTTTCCGGTTATTCAGGTAAGGCCGTTAAACCTGTTGCATTAAGATTTATCCATGAGCTTGCCACCTGTCCTGATATTCCTGACATTCAGATAAGCGGTATAGGCGGAATAGAAAATTGGGAGGATTGCGTTGAATTCTTCCTTATGGGCGCTAAGACATTACAGGTAACTACAGCAGTAATGCAGTACGGCTATCGTATAGTTGAGGACTTTATAAGCGGTGTTTCTCATTATATGGAGGACAAGGGCTTTGAAAAACTTGAGGATATGATAGGCCTTGCCGCAAAGAACATAATCCCTGCTGAGGATCTTGACCGTTCATACATAGTTTATCCTGAGATCAACTCAGAAAAATGTGTTAAGTGCGGACGTTGCTACATCTCTTGCTATGATGGCGGACATCAGGCAATTAAGTGGGAAGACCGTACACCAAGCATTGATAAAACACGCTGTGTAGGTTGTCACCTGTGCGCTAATGTTTGTCCTGTTCAATGTATCTCTAAGGGTGAGATAGTTTGGAAGGATAAGAATTGCACAGACGATACAAGCGTTATCAGCCTGTAAACAATAAATTAATAATAAGCACCGCACAAGCTACTATATCGGCATTGTACGGTGCTGTTTTTTTAATTATTGTAAAATTAAAGAGCTAACAGATTTTTGGGAAGTCTGATAGCTCTTTTTCTTATTTAAGGATTTTTTTGATGTTATCTTTTGTTGTCCAAGGTTTTCTTCTGTGTATCATACTATGGCAGTTAGAACATAGCATAACCATATCTTCAATTTTTGTCTTTTCGTTTGGTTTCATTTTAGAAACAGGTTTGATATGGTGCGCTTCTATAAATCCAATTCCTAAATCACCATAAACCTCTGAAAAATCAAATCCGCATATCTCGCAATATAATTTCCCACTATGTTCATTTTTAAACTTTTGTTTTGATTTTGTAATGAGTTACTGATTTCTTTCTTTTATTAAATGTAACCTTAGCATTTCTTTTCCTTCTGAAAACTCATCATCATCGGACGTTAAGTCGAAAATGCTATCATTTTGTCTTATCAATCCATAATGCCCTTTGTTTTTGCCCTCGATCATATAGAACAACTCTTTTCCGTCAAACCTATCACTCTCGGGGCTGCCTTTTTCAAGCGCATCTCGTATTAAAGCTTTGTAATTTTCTGTTATATCCCTAGTATGTATTTGAAGAAATTTATCATAAATATCCTTTAGATATGCGTGTCCGCCTAATTGCGTTAGTACAAATACGCACTCTTCTTTCCAAGTATTCATATATTACTCCTACTCTTAAAAATTTGCTTTAAACGCCACCACCATTGCATCGTTGATTTCCTTTGAGTAAACTTTCATATAACCGCATATTTCATCATACTTCGTGGTATATGTAACACCAACTGTCATATACCTTTTTCTGATTTCGCCGCGCCTTTAATTCTTTTCCTCTTTCCGCCTCTTTAATATGTAGGCTATGCACATAATCAAACATAGTATCGCAATTCCTGCGCCTAAAATCAGCGTATAATTTACGGTTACATTACTGCTGATAAGATTAGCGGTTATCGGCGCATCACCGGTATATGGCTGTACATCATACTTACTTGTATTTTTAGGGTCTATTTTTATCTTAACAGTCTTATATACACCTGTGTCAAAGGATGCGGCAGCTACTACGGTAATATAGCTTGCTGTTTCGTCCTCTGCTACAAACAGCTTGCCGTTTGCATCGATACGTGTTTTAGAGCTTGTACTATCTTTAACAGACCATGTAACACCCTCATCGGCACCGTTACGTGCGTCTACCTTAGCCCTGAGAGTTAATGTTTCTGCCTTGCGGACATATCTGCGTCCTTCAAGTATTGTTACGCCTGCTATGTACTTTCTGTATTTTTTATCAACATACACATGAGTGGCTATCTTATCGGTAGTACGTCCGTAGTAGGTTGCACTGTGAACATCATTGGAAGCAACATATGCTCCGCCTATCTTGTCATTATCTGCCGCACCAAGAGCGTCTACCATATATACTGCATTATCAGTGTTTTCCGTATATATTGTTATTGCAGGTGAACCAAACGATGAATACAAATCAAGTGAACCGCTTAAAAAGCTTATTTTTCCGTATGATTCTTTTAGTGTAATCATACCTGAATCCTCTTCGGTATATCTGTTACCTGCTACTATTGCTTCACCTACTGACTGTATCTTTACGGTCGGTCCGTCAAACACGATATTACACGGCACGGTACTACTGTTCTCGGTATATACATGAAGTGCGGAACAACGCATACTTTCATCTATCTTCTTAAATGAGTAATCGCCCTTTTCGTATCCGATTGCATAGTAATTGTACAGTTCAAGCGTACCGTTGCCTGTAAATGTGACATCGCCCTTTATATCAAATACAACATTGGCACTGCTATACTGAACAAACATATTATTACCGTTTACATTTATTTCAAGCGGAATACCCAGGTCTGCATACAGGTACTTTCCGTGATTAAGGTTATCAAGCTTCAATACTGCTTTGCTATTAGTCTGTGAATATGTAAAGCCAAAGCCTGATGACTGCGCTATATTGCCGTCATTGTCTACTATGACCGTGATAAGTCCCTCATCTGAGCCTATTACAAGCTTACCGAATGCACCGCTGTTTACATCAGCAAAAACATAACATTGCATTGTAAGTATCACCAGTACGGCGACCAGTAACAAGGACATGATTTTTTTTAATGATCTTTTCATCGGTATTCCTCCTTCTTTGAATAAAGCCACATCTGCACGTCCTCTTAAAAAGAGGCAAAACATTCAAAATTAATATATTACTAATACTATCAAAATAATTTTAACATATAAATTTAGAAAATTAAAGAGGAAAAAACAATTTTTTCACTTTTTAAGAAACTATTTTTAATTCTTCGACATAAATTGCTTAATACATCTTGAATTTATGCGTTAAATAATGTATAATCTACTTTAATTATCAGGAAAAAAAGTAAAAAAGTATTTATGTGATTTACCCGAATTTTTGCGGTTATATATCACAACATTATCACCGCATTTTAACGGAGGAATTAGTGATGATAGCTCTGAACAAGATTAAGCATAATATATTAAGCGAAAACGAATACTCTATATCTAAGGGTAGAAATGAGCTGCACGAAGAGCTTCTTGCAATGTTCAAGCGTCATTATGATAACAAGGAAAGCACCGAGTGCGGCCTAATGGGTGAATATATTGAAAAAGACAAGCTATACAAGATAAAATACAGATATCGCCCGTTTGACCGTGATACAGCCTGTACGCTTGAAGAATACTATATACTTGCCGAGATATCTCAGGGCGGTAAAACAAGTAAGCTTCACTGTATGCTGATAAAAGACAAAAGCAACTCTCTGTATAAAAAGATAATCGGTATTATATGCTGTATCTTTTCACTATGGATGTTGCTTTACGCATTTTCTTCAGGTATTTCCGGTATTGTTCTGATAATTTTTTTATGTGCCATACTTTTATGCGGGGTGCTTTTGATAGTCTCTAAAGGCGATGACAGACAAGATGCCGACGAGCTTACAAAATTATTTGAAGAAGAAATTAAATCACTTAACAACTCAAGTAAAAAAATAAATCAAAAACAAAATAAGGAGTGTTGAAAATGGGCTTTTATTTAAAAAGCACACAGGAAACATTAGACGAGCTGAAAACATCCGAAAACGGACTTACCGCAGAAGAGTCAGCACAAAGACTTGAACGCGACGGTAAAAACAAGCTTGCTGAGGGTAAGAAGGCCTCCCTCTTTGCACGCTTTATGAAGCAGCTTGCCGACCCGATGATAATAGTACTTATCGTTGCGGCAGTAATTTCGGGTATAACCTCTGTTTATGCTAATGAATCCTTTGCAGATGTATTCATCATCATGTTTGTTGTTATCTTAAACGCCGTACTTGGTGTTGTTCAGGAGAGTAAGGCTGAAAAAGCCATAGATGCTCTTAAAGAAATGACAGCCGCTACATCTAAATGTTTAAGAAACGGTGAAATAACCATTGTAAAGAGTGAAGACCTTGCGGTAGGCGACGTTATCCTGCTTGAAGCAGGCGATGCCGTACCGGCAGACGCACGACTCATTGAGTGTGCTTCTGTTAAGGCAGAAGAAGCAGCTCTTACCGGTGAATCCGTACCGGTAAATAAAACAGCCGATAAGCTTGACCTTAACGGCCAGAAGGATATACCTCTCGGCGACAGAAAAAATATGGTATATATGGGCAGTACGGTAGTTTACGGCAGAGGTAAGGCCGTAGTAACCGGCACAGGTATGAATACAGAGATGGGCAAAATAGCTGACGCTCTTACACAGGCTCAGGATGAGGCCACACCTTTGCAGGTTAAGCTTGCCCAGCTTAGTAAGGTACTCACCGTAGGAGTTATCGGTATTTGTATCTTTATATTTGCTTTTGGACTTATCAAGAGCGGTTCATTCACCTTTGACAATGCTCTAAATATGTTCATGGTAGCGGTAAGCCTTGCTGTTGCGGCTATTCCTGAGGGACTTGCCGCCGTAGTAACAATAGTACTGTCAATAGGCGTTACAAAGATGTCTAAGCGCAACGCAGTTATCCGTAAGCTTACCGCAGTTGAAACACTCGGCTGTACACAGATAATCTGCTCAGATAAGACAGGCACGCTTACACAGAATAAGATGACCGTTGTAGAGGACTACAGCGCAGACCGTAAAATACTTGCAACCGCAATGGCACTGTGCAGTGACGCAGAGCTTGACGAAAACAACGAGGCTATCGGTGAGCCTACGGAATGTGCGCTTGTAAACTTTGCATATAAGATAGGTTTACCTAAGACACAGCTTAAAAAGGATATGCCGCGTGTAGGTGAAGCCCCATTTGATTCATTAAGAAAAATGATGTCTACCGTACACGAAGTAAACGGTACATTCATTCAGTATACCAAGGGCGCACCTGATGAAATATTAAAGCAATGCACACAGTATATCGAGGGCGGCAAGACAGTTGCAATGACCGATGAAAAGCGTGCCGAGATATTAAAGACCAATAAACAGCTTGCGGACAAGGCGCTTAGAGTACTTGCCGCCGCTTGCAAAAACTATGACACTAAGCCGGAAAGCTTTGAGCCAAACGACCTTGAAAAAGACCTTGTTTATATAGGACTTGTAGGTATGATAGATCCTGTAAGACCTGAAGTAAAGCTGGCAATAGAAGAATGTAAGAGTGCGGGTATCCGCCCGATAATGATAACAGGTGATCACAAAGACACCGCAGTAGCAATAGCTATGGAGCTTGGCATAATAACCGATGCTTCTCAGGCTATAACAGGCGCAGAGCTTAACGAGATTAGCGATGAACAATTCTTTACCGATATTGAAAAATATTCAGTTTATGCCCGTGTACAGCCTGAACATAAGGTACGTATAGTAAAGGGCTGGAAGGCTAAGGATATGATCACCGCCATGACCGGTGACGGAGTAAATGACGCACCGTCTATCAAAACAGCGGATATCGGCATAGGCATGGGTATAACCGGTACTGACGTAACAAAGAACGTTGCCGATATGATACTTGCCGATGATAACTTTGCAACCATTGTTTCGGCGGTAAAAGAGGGCAGACAGATTTATGATAATATCCGTAAATCCATACAGTTCCTGCTTTCTTCAAACTTAAGCGAGGTAATGGGCATATTTATTGCCACAGTACTTGGATTTACGCTCCTTAAGCCTGTACACATCTTATGGATAAACCTTATTACCGACTGCCTACCTGCCCTTGCATTAGGTGTAGAAAAGAGCGAGCGTGACATAATGAAGCGTAAGCCGAGAGCGTCTACCGACGGAATATTCTCACACGGACTTGGTATAGATTGTGTATATCAAGGCGTCATTGTTACTATACTGACACTCTCTGCGTACTTTATCGGTCACTTTATGGAGAACGGCGTTTGGGAAATAACTCAAAGTGCAGACGGTATAACAATGGCATTTCTAACCATGTCAATGGCAGAGATCTTCCATTCATTTAATATGCGTTCACAAAGAGGCTCTATATTCACGCTTAAAACTCAAAACTGGCTTCTCTTAGGCTCAATGGCACTTGCACTTATACTTACAACATCCGTAATTTACATTCCGTTTGTTGCCGCTATGTTTGAGTTCACAACCATAAGCCTTAAAGAGTACCTTGTTGCATTAGGTCTTGCGTTCACAATCATTCCGATAGTTGAAATAATTAAGCTTATACAAAGAATGATAGCTAAGAAAAAGGCTTGATTTTTAGTTTTAGTACAGTCAAATCAATATAAAATATCTCCCTTATCAATACCGAACGGTGTTAATAAGGGAGATTTATTTTTGTTGTTTATATTGTAATGCAGGGCAGAATTATCAGTCAAGAAAATCCTTTAGCTTTTTGCTACGGCTGGGATGTCTTAGCTTACGCAATGCCTTAGCCTCTATCTGTCTTATACGCTCTCTTGTAACATTAAACTCCTTGCCAACCTCTTCAAGTGTCCTTGGTCTGCCGTCCTCAAGTCCGAAACGCAGGCGCAGTACCTTTTCTTCTCTAGGTGTAAGAGTATCAAGTACCTCTGAAAGCTGTTCTTTAAGCATTGTGTGTGATGCCGCATCGGCCGGCTGAGGTGCATCCTCATCAGGGATAAAGTCGCCGAGATGGCTGTCCTCCTCTTCTCCTATAGGGGTTTCAAGAGATACAGGCTCCTGTGCTACACGCATTATCTCACGTACCTTATCAACAGGCATTTCAAGCTCTACCGCAATCTCATCAGCAGTAGGCTCATGTCCGTTAGTGTGTAAAAGCTGGCTGGATACCTTCTTTACTTTATTTATTGTTTCTACCATATGAACCGGTATTCTTATAGTTCTTGCCTGATCTGCAATGGCACGTGTGATAGCCTGTCTTATCCACCATGTGGCGTATGTTGAGAATTTAAATCCCTTAGTATAGTCAAACTTTTCAACTGCCTTAATAAGTCCCAAGTTGCCCTCCTGTATAAGATCAAGGAACTGCATACCTCTGCCAAGATATCTTTTGGCTATGCTTACAACCAAACGCAGGTTTGCCTCTGACAGTCTTTTCTTGGCTGCGGCATCGCCATCATTTATACGTATTGCAAGGGTTTTCTCTTCATCTGTGGTAAGAAGCGGAACTCTGCCTATTTCTTTCAGATATACCTTAACGGGATCGTCTATTGACATTGCATCAGATGATGAATCTTCGTTGAAGCTTTCTACCTCCTGCGCAACAGCGTCTAGGTCTATATCCTCTGCCTGTATAGTGTCAATGTCGTCGACAAGCTCTATTCCCTGTGCGTCAAGCGTATCATAAAACTTTTCTATCTGTTCAGGGTCAAAGTCCATTTCGCCTATAGCGTCAAAAATTTCTCTTGTGGTTATTTGTCCCTTAGCCTTACCAAGCTCTGTAAGCTCTTTCAGTACTGTTCTTTTGTCTGTTGGTTGCATCATTGTCATTTTTTTACCCCTTACCTTTTTTGTTGCTTAAGCTTATTCAAAAAGCTCTGTATATCGCTCTCATCAGCCGCCGCAACATCCTTTAAAAGCTTATTTTCATTTTCCTGTAATATTACCCCTATGTACTCATCAATAGCCGCAGAGGTTGCCGCCTCTTGCGAATAATTCAACAGCATATAGGCAATGCGTGCGTTCTCCTCAGGCGAGAAATTCTCGGATATATCCATCATCATTGCGGATTTACCCTCTGTTATTCTTTCCTCAAGGCATTTATAAACTTTTTTATTAAAATCAGTTATCAGCTTATCGTACGGCAAAGCTTTAAATACCCGTTTGGCTGAGTCCTGATTATTTATAATGTATGCTATGAGAGCCTCCTCAGCTTTTGCGGCACGCAGATTATCCGCCTTTTGCGGATTTATTCTGTCATCTCTGGCAGAAACGGAGTTTTGAATTTTTCTCATCTGCTTAACAGACGCACTTTTATACATCTGCTTGCGCTGTTTCTCTATCTGCTGAATTATAGCAGACTTATCCACCGAGGTTTCCGCACCTATCTTAGATGCGTATATCTCCCACTCAATGCGGCTGTCTATCTCTGCAAGAGTCTTTACAACCTCATTGATATATGTTATTTTTCCTTGAGATGTAGATGTATCTACTCTCATTTTAATCTTTTGTAATTTATATTCTATGTCGTTTCCGGCATTATCTATAAGTTGTTTAAATCTGGCAGGACCGTGTATGCCGTGTGATTTAATAAATTCATCCGGGTCTTTACCGTTAGGCACAGTAAGCACTCTGATAATAATTCCGGCATCACGCAATAAAGAAATTGCTCTTGTCGTCGCTTTTTGACCGGCTTCGTCAGCATCATATGATATTATAACCTCAGAGGTATAACGCTTCATAAGCAACGCCTGTTCACTTGTAAGCGCCGTACCTAAGGTAGCCACAGCATTCTTAAAACCCGCCTGATGCAATGCAATTACGTCCATATAGCCCTCGGCAAGTATAAGCTTCCCTTCGCCGGACGCTTTTGCAAAATTAAGCGCAAATAAGTTACCGCTTTTCTTAAATACCAAAGTATCTGAAGTATTTAGGTACTTAGGTTTACCGTCACCCATTATTCTGCCACCAAATGCGATAACATTACCTCTTAGGTCGATAATGGGAAACATTACACGATTATAAAATCTATCAAAGGATTTATCGTAGCTTCCTTTTATGCACAGATTTGCCTGCTGTAATTCATACTCCGTAAAGCCCATTTTTTTAAGATGATCTAAAAGAGCATACCGTGAGTTGGGAGCAAAGCCAAGCCCAAATCGCCGTATTGTCCGGTCTGTAAGCTGTCTGTTGTGAAGATAGTCAAGTGCCGGCTTGCCCTGCTCTGTATATAGCTGATTATTAAAGAAGCGTGCAGCCTCACGGTTAGCCTCCAAAATTCGCAATTTAAGCTTAGCATTAGAGTTATCAAAGGTATTCTCCGGTACTGTCATACCTGCTCGCTGTGCAAGCAGTTTGACGGCCTCTAAGTAATCTAAATTCTCTATTCGTCTTATAAAGGTAACTACATCGCCGCCTGCACCGCAACCGAAGCAGTAAAATGAGCCTGTTTCGGGATATATATTAAATGAGGGAGTTTTTTCACCGTGAAAGGGGCAAAGCCCTACAAGGTTTCTGCCACGTCGTTTTAAATTAACATATGATGAGATTATCTCTGTTATATCTGTCCTCATCCTTAATTCCTGCATAAAATCATCAGGTATCGGCATTTTACTCACCCCTTTTGTTAAGGTAAACGTACTTTTAAAATCGGATGAGTAAAACGTCCCATTTTAAAAATACATTTACTGATACAGATATATTTTTCATCAAATTTTGTAAATTTATTCCTTTTGAGCAATTTTTTTAACATATCGTCATTAATTACGCTTTTCTGTAATTATAATACGACAAAAGTTTTTATTTTCCTACCAAAAGCAAAAAATTCAAAAAACAGTCTGTATTTAAACCTACACAGGGTAGTACTCCGCACCAAATTCAAGTGCCTGTATTTCTCCGCAGGAAAGCTCAGCAAGCTGTTTATTGAGTGCGCCAAGATCTCTTTGAGAAATATGCAGTTTAATCGTCACGTTATCGGTAAACTGCGTATCGTCTATAACCCCGCCCATTGACGGTATAAGTGAATTTATCCTGCCGTATTGATTATATGAGCAGACAAGCTCAGCCTGTGAGCATTTACGCATTGTCACAACATTACCTGCATCTATAGCTATTCTGGCACCGTGTGAGTATGCGCGCACAAGTCCGCCTGCACCCAGTAATATGCCGCCAAAGTACCTTGTTACTACTACCACTACATCGGTAATACCGCTTTTCAGGATAACATCAAGGGTAGGCACCCCTGCCGTGCCTTGCGGTTCACCGTCATCTGAGTATCTTTTTTGCTGACCGTTTCTTAAGCAATATGCATATACGTTATGGGTAGCATCCCAGTGTTTGGCTTTTATTGCATTAATAAATTCGATTGCTTCCTCCTCAGTAGCAACCGGCTTTACATAACCTATAAACTTTGAACGACGCTCTATAAACTCATCGTGTGCCTCATACAGTACTGTCTTATATTCCATAGCGTATTCACCCATATAATGCGCCGGCATAACGGCAAACATTGACTTAAATTTACTTTTGTATTTGTGAAAATGTTTATAAACAACTAAGAGCTGTATTTTATCATAAGATTAAATACAGCTTACTCTTAATTGAATATTCAGATTTGATAAAATATTCTTAACAGCCAACTCCGAGCAATTATTTGCCGAGACCGTAACGCTTCTTAAATCTGTCTACACGTCCGCCGGTGTCAACGAGCTTTTGTTTACCTGTAAAGAATGGATGACACTTTGAGCAAATTTCAACACGGATATTGCTCTTTGTTGAGCCTGTTTCGATTACATTACCGCAAGCGCAAGTAATAGTAGTTTGCTCATATCTTGGATGGAGATTCTCTTTCATACCTTTTCACCTCTTTCGCTGAAACCGTAGTAACATTTGAATTTTAACACAACTTGCGTAAAAATGCAAGTAATTTTTTAAAATAGTTTTATAAATTTAAAATTAAATCTTTTATAGCACAAAAAACACGGTATTTTTACCTGATTTTTTTGCTAATATACACTATAAACTTAATTTTTTCAGATTTCTAAGCTATTTTGCTGTTCTCATTTTCTATAATTAAATAGCAGATTTTGCGTATTCAAAGTATTCCTCTAAGCACATATTGTATGTTCTCATCTTCTGAGAATGTTCCGTACCTACATATCTGAATATAGTAGCATCAAAGTCTTTACCCGTATAATCCTTTTTATACTGAGGATATCTGACTACAAATCCATAATCAACACTATTGTTTGACAGCCATCTGTAAAGCTTGGTCGTTGCAAAATCTTTCTTTGGATTGTCGCCGTCCTTCACCTTTATCAACAATCCGGTTTGGAACTCACTGCATCCGCCAACGGCTACATAATCCTTAGCTATAGACTCGGCTCTTACCAGCGTATATCCCTTATCGTTAATTAATTCATCTACTTTTTTTTGATACATGGCCTGCTGTTCTTCTGCCGTTACATATCCATACTCAACAACAAGATTAAAGCCTTCATTTTCTGCCGCACTTAAAAGATTCTTAAATCCGTCGAGCATAAGTGAATTAACATCTGTGCCTTTATAGCTTGCAACCTCTACCTTGTATGTATCGTCTACAGGGTGTGCCGAATCTACAGTTCTGAAAAGGTATTCAAGCTTTTCTATACGTTGCTTGTCATCCTCTGAATTATCGGAGTAGGTGAGCGACTCCGGTGCATCCTTGTCTAAATGCTCCAATGGATTTTCCTTAATATAGTTACTTACAGACATCCATATGCCCATAACAAGAATACCCACCATTATAACGGGCATAATTATCATAAATACCTTTAATATCTTTGAAACTTCTCTTTCATGCTCATTAATGGCCGCAATGGATTTTTTATGTTTTTTTTCTTTTTTTATATCTTTAAGCGTTGACTTAACGCTTGTTATCCTCATATCATTTTTTCTGCTTATCATAACGTTCCTCCAAAAACTGCGGTAAGAATACCAAAACAGTTGAATTTTGCAAAATAAAGTAATATAATAAGACTTGATTATAGCTTTTGTCGTAATTGAAAGGTTATTCACACTTTTACTACAAAAAGATACTATTATTGTATAACGTTTTTAAGAAGTTTTCAAGACTATTTTTAAAACATTTTTTAAAGGAGCTTTTTTAATGAGAAAAACTAAAATAATTTGTACCCTAGGCCCTGCAACAGATGACGATAACATACTTACAGAGCTGATAAAAAACGGCATGGATGTTGCCAGATTCAATATGTCTCACCAAGATCACGATATGCACAAGATGAGAGCAGACAAGGTAAAGCAGTTAAGAGAACAGCTTAACGTGCCGGTTGCTCTGCTCTTGGATACAAAGGGTCCTGAGATACGCACAGGCGACTTTGAAAACAACAAAGTTGAGCTTAAAAACGGTCAGAAATTTACACTGACAACCGAAGAAATCCTTGGTAATGAAAACGGTTGCTCCGTAAGCTTTAAAAATTTGCCAAATGACGTTAAGCGTGGTGATAAAATACTAATAGATGACGGACTTATTGAATTAAGCGTAGATCACTGCACTAAAACCGATATCGAGTGTACCGTTGTAAACGGCGGCTTTGTATCATCCCATAAAGGTATAAATGTACCCGGAATTTCGCTTTCTCTACCGTTTATCAGCGAAAAGGATAAGAGTGACATTAAGTTTGCCGTAGAGCAGGATTTTGACTTTATAGCCGCTTCTTTTACCCGCTGTGCGGAAGATATAATGTTGCTACGTTCAGAGCTTGAACACCATAACTGCTCTGATATTCGCATAATAGCCAAGATAGAAAACGCCGAGGGCGTTGAAAACATTGACGAGATAATAAAAGTATCTGACGGCATTATGGTAGCAAGAGGTGACCTAGGCGTTGAAATTCCTCTTGAAGAAATACCGATAATTCAAAAACAGCTTATCCAAAAAGCATACAATGCAGGCAAGCAGGTAATAACCGCTACACAGATGCTTGACTCTATGATAAAAAATCCACGCCCGACAAGAGCTGAGTCAACCGACGTTGCAAATGCAATATATGACGGTACAAGCGCAATTATGCTTTCAGGTGAAACCGCCGCAGGTAATTACCCTGTTGAGGCACTAAAAACAATGGCAACCATAGCCTGCCGAACAGAACAGGACATTGATTATGTAACTAAATTCAAAAAGCGTGACGCACCTGAAAAATCTGACGTGACCACCGCTATATCTCATGCAACGTGTATGACGGCACACGACCTTAACGCAGTAGCTATATTGACGGTATCTAAAACGGGACTTACAGCTAGACTGATATCAAAATACCGTCCGCAATGTCCTATAATCTGCGGTACTACAGATAAAAAGGTACAGCGTCAGATGAATCTTTCATGGGGTGTTATACCCGTTATGACTGAAGAAAAGGTAAATACCGATGATCTGTTTGAGCACATCGTAGATGTTGCCGAACAGCACGGACTTATTCACAGCGGAGATTTAGCCGTAATAACCGCTGGCGTACCGCTGGGTGTTTCAGGCACTACAAACCTACTAAAGGTACATTTAGTAGGTAACATACTTGTTTCGGGCGAATCGGTAAACCAAAAGATAGTATGCGGAAAGCTGTGCGTATGTGCCAATGAGGAGGAAGCCATAGCAAATTTCAGTACCGGAGATATACTTGTAATACCGAAAACATCTAACAACATACTTCATATTCTTAAACGTGCAAGCGGTATAATTACCGAGGCAGAGGGTACCAATACCCACGCCGCAATAGTCGCAATGGCTCTTGACAAGCCGGCTATCATAGGTGCTACAAATGCAACTAAATTGCTTAAAAGCGGCACAACAATAACCTTAGACGGTCACAGAGGAACGGTATTCAGTGCATCTAACGGCGCACAGTACCAAACCCACGCTGCGGATTGAGTGGGAATGATTTCACACCCACAAAAAAGCCCGTAAATAAAGGATTTTCGCCGTGTTTGTACCCTCTGTGGCAACAAAATGGCAACATTATTTGAATTATTGTAAAAGTAAGGAGCTATCAGATTTTTTGAAAGTCTGATAGCTCTTTTTTATTGTGTTAGAACCAGTATTGGCGCATCTGTTTCAGAAATTCAGGGGTGATCGGATAACCGGTATATGCACCAATAACAGAATCCACCCCACAATATGGGCATATTGCGGTTCCGGATGTATCTTTAATCCATTCCATAATTTCTTTTGGGTCAAATATTTCTAAACAGTAGAAACAGCCGCATTTCGCATCTTTTTCAAGATCGCTTTTATGATTGATAGAAAATTTATGTGCTTCAATATAATCCATCATTTTCTTTTACCACTTAGATTATTCAACAACATATCGCTGAGTGCCTGCGACGGGACTTTCACATAACCGGAATTTTCATCATATTGCGGATAGTTGTAGCGCCACTTGTCGTAGTCCTCACGGCTGATGTCACCGTTATGGTACTTTTCGGCCAGTTCTGCCCACGCATTTAGCATTTCGGAAAGCTCGGCAACGTCTTTACCCTTGTGAGGGTCAACACGCATAGAAACGCCGTTTTCGGTCTTTTCAACTGTCAATCCATAGCGATCCTCTAATGTAAACAGCGTGTGCATTAAACCAAGATAGCTGTCAATGTCGGGCACAGACAGAGCCAGCGGCGAAACTCCAAGCACGCCGGCAAGACTTTCTGTTAAATCAGCTTTCGGCGTTCTTGAGCCTGATTCATATTGCGTCATACGGATGTCGGCGGTTTTTTCAGGAAAACCAACCACCGTTCCTAAATACTTCTGTGTCATTTCCCGCAGATTGCGGAAGAAGCGTATTCTTTCACCGATTGCCATAGCAATTACGCTCCTTGTTTATATACTGTGCAAACAGTATAAGAACCTGTCAAGCATCGGGTAGTTTTTTCTGCGAAAATCTCCACCCTATCATGCTTGATATAGCCTTTTACCAGTCGTCTTTTATTTTACAAGCAGTATAGCATAACAAGTCAATATTTGTCAAGATAACTAAGATAAAAAAGCAAAGATTTTCCTAAAACCACTTAACTTTACGGAATTTGCTTAGTATACAGTTAAACAAATAGTGTTAATCTATTTGTTGATAATTAAATAGCTGTCGTATACCACGGTAATGGTTTGTCCGTCTTAGCAAATCGGAATGCGGTCAGAAAGTATTTCCGACACAAAATAACAAAACTATAGACTCTATAATAAAAGTTTGGTTAAACAAATAGAGGCTACAAAAATTTAAAAAATCCTTGCATCAATATAATCCCCTTAGAGTAGATACTTGAAAGCAAAAGCTCCAAGTCTACACCAAGGGGATTTTTTATTTTATAAATATATTTTCTGTATCAATACTCTCTTTGTTTACGCTCTGTGCCATTTAATACCTTGCGGAGTATCTTCGAGTACTATATTTCTAGCTTTCAGCTCATCACGGATCTTATCGGCTGTTGCCCAATCTTTATTTTTTCTCGCTTCTGTACGCTTTGCAATAAGCTCCTCTATCTCGCTGTCGATATCTTCCTCTTTTTTATTATAAAGCAGTCCGAGTACACCGGCAAGCTCGTTATAAAGGTCAAGTGCATACTGTGCAAGCTCTCTTGAAGGTGCGGTTGCAATGCTTACATTTGTGTTAATATCTCTTGCAAGCTCAAACAATGCCGATACACCGTCTGCGGTATTAAGGTCATTGTCGAGTGCGGCAATAAAATCGTCCTTATGCTTATCTAGCTTTGCACGGATATCCGCTTCTCCGTCCTTTTCGCCGCTGACAGCATTTTTAACGACAAATTCAAGATTATCCCTACAGGTATATAATCTTTCAAGTGCAGACTTGCACTGCTCTATTACCTCTGTACTGTAGTTGATAGGGCTACGGTAATGTGACGCTATCATCAAGTATCTGATAGGCTCATATCCGTACTTTTCGGCTACATCCCTTACGGTAAAGAAGTTATTAAGTGACTTAGACATCTTTTTATTATCAACATTTATATAGCCGTTGTGCATCCAATAATTTGCAAAAGGAACACCGTTGCAGCATTCACTCTGTGCTATCTCATTCTCGTGGTGTGGGAAAATAAGGTCTTGACCGCCGCAATGAATATCTATGGTTTTGCCGAGATATCTTCTTGCCATAGCTGAACATTCAATGTGCCAACCCGGTCTGCCCATACCCCACGGTGCCTGCCACATAGGCTCACCGGGCTTTGCGGACTTCCACAGTGCAAAGTCCATAGGATTTTCTTTGATCTCTCCTACGGATATTCTTGCGCCTGCTTCAAGCTCCTCTAACGGCTGATGAGAGAGCTTGCCGTACTCGTCAAACTTATTTGTTCTGAAATATACGTCGCCGTTTTCGGTAGCATAAGCGTAGCCCTTATCTATCAGGTCAGAAACTATGCTGATTATCTCCTCCATATTCTCAGTAGCAAGCGGATGAACACTGGCTTCTCTTACGTTTAAGCCTGCCGCATCAACCTTATATTCTTTCATATATTTTTGAGAAACAGTAAGATAATCAGTTCCCTCCTGATTTGCCTTATTTATTATTTTATCGTCAATATCAGTAAAGTTCTGTACATAAGTTACCTTTAGTCCTCTGTACTCCATATATCTGCGCATTGTATCAAACACACAGATAGGGCGCGCATTGCCTATATGAATATAATTATACACCGTAGGGCCGCAGGCGTATATTTTAACCTCGCCGGGAGTAAGAGTAACAAGCTCCTCAAGCCTTCTTGATAATGTGTTATAAATCTTCATAAAAATTTATCTCCTTTTATTTTATTGTATTTATTACAAAATAATTTTATTAATCATCCTGTGATTTTTTGTTATTCCTTGCACGTTGTGCTTCAAGCTCTCTTTCAAGCTGAGTGACCTTGTACTCCAATCTGCAAATTTGTTGAGTAACGGGGTCTGCAATGTGTATTTGGTCTAAGCTTGACGGCTTTATTCCGTTAATACGCACAATCTTAGCCGGTACGCCTACGGCTGTGGAATTTTCAGGCACTTCATTCAGGACTACTGCACCTGCCGCTATACGTGAATTGCTGCCCACCTTAAAGGGGCCTAATACCTTAGCGCCCGCACCGACTAATACATTATCGCCGAGTGTGGGATGTCTTTTTCCGTGGTCTTTACCTGTACCGCCGAGTGTAACATTCTGATACAAAGTGCAGTTATCCCCTATCTCGGTGGTTTCACCGATAACCACACCCATACCGTGATCTATAAATAATCCCCTGCCGATTTTAGCACCGGGGTGTATCTCTATGCCTGTTTTTTTGCGGCATCTCTGAGAAATATATCTTGCAATAAACTTCATGTTATGGTTATAAAACCAGTGCGCCTTTCTGTAAGAACGTACTGCCTTAAAGCCGGAATATAAAAAGTATATTTCCCATCTGCTTCTTGCCGCAGGATCTCGCTCCATAATGGAATCAAGCTCCTCCTTCAATAACCTAAACAAGCTGTAATACCTCCTTCTTTTACAGTTTGCTTGTAAATATCATAAGCGGTACACAAAATGCCGTCTATGCAAATTATTTAATTATCTTAACAAAACAACAAAATTCGTAAAAATAAAAGCCCTACATAACACCATGCGGTAATTATGTAGGGGCAAGCTTTTAACTCACGGTTCCACCCTTAGTTAATACAATATGTACAGCATAATTGTATCATCTTTATGGCCGATAACGTAGCCTAAACGCACACAGATACTATGGTTTCCCCATGTGAACTCACGGGCGCACTTCACGGGCAGGGCTTAACCGATATTCACAGCCAACGCTATCGGCTCTCTGATAAGCCATTATCCCGATACTTTTCCCGCTCAAAGTCTTTGATATATTTTATTATATACAGCAAATTTTGTTACGGTTATTTTGCGTTCTTGACAAATTCAATATTATCTTTCATATAGATAAATCCTGATATAACCGTCATCAATACGCAGAACCAAAGCAGTATATTATTAATAACGGTAATTACAAAGCCTATCTGATCATAATACTGACAAAGCGGTATAATTCCCATTGAAATAAGCTCTAAAAAATAATTTGTTACAAACACGGTTATTATAGCTACCATCTGGCTGACTGTCTTTGTCTTACCCCACATATTTGCCGCTATTACCTTACCGCTCTCTACGGCAACAAGCCTTAACGATGTAACCATAAATTCTCTGGCAAGTATGATTATCAGCATTACTGCATTAGCCAGATGCAACTCTACAAAGCACGTTAAAACCGCTACAACCAGTACCTTATCGGCCAGCGGGTCTGCGAACTTGCCAAAGTCGGTGATAAGTCCGTACTTACGTGCTATTCTTCCGTCCAAATAATCTGTAAAGGATGCCGCACCGAAGAGTAATCCCGATATAAGATAATGATGCGGTATCTTATCTATTAACAGTATTGCAACTATGAACGGAACAAAAATAATTCTTAAAACTGTAAGCTTGTTAGGTGTGTTCATTGCTGTACATTCCCCTCTATAAGCAAAATAAAATATGTCTGATGAATATTAAATCTAAAACCATGCGCTATATATCAATCTACCGCTTCACCTATAGGGTCGCAGTCTATATGATCATCTATTCTTACATTTACAAAGCTGCCCGGTAAAGGCTTATTTCCGCTTACCGTAAAGAATACCTTGCCGTCAACATCAGGTGAGTCTGCGCTTGATCTGCCGAACCAGCAACGGGCATATTTGTCATATCCCTCTACAAGAACACGCACCGTAGTTCCCTTTAAGCTTTCGCAATATTCCTCCATGATGAATTGCTGCTGCTCCATGATAATCTCCATACGGTGATTTTTAACATCTTCATCTATCTGATCATCCATCTCTGCGGCTTTAGTGTCTTCCTCCTGAGAATAAGCAAAGCAACCCAGTCTTTCAAATTTAAGCTCCTTGCAAAACTCGGCAAGCTCTGTAAAATCCTCTTCTGTTTCACCCGGAAAGCCTGTAATCAGGGTAGTCCTGAGCACAACGCCCGGAATACGCTCTCTTATTTTCTTAATAAGAGCTGTTATGCTCTCTCTGTTACCACGCCTGTTCATATTACGCAGTACATTGCCGCTGCAATGCTGTAGTGGCAAATCAATATATTTAAGCACCTTATCCTGTGACGCAATAACATCTATAAGCTCATCGGTTATTCTGTCCGGATAGCAGTACAATACCCTTATCCATTCTATGCCCTCTATACCGCAGAGCCTTAAAAGCAGCTTAGCAAGCATAGGTTCACCGTAGATATCTTCACCGTATCTGGTGGTATCCTGCGCAATAACAATAAGCTCTTTAACTCCGTTTTGTGCAAGCCTTTCTGCCTCAGCTACAACATCATCAAGCTGTCTGCTTCTGAACTTACCCCTGATAAGCGGTATAGCGCAATAGCTACATCTGTTATCGCAGCCCTCAGCAATCTTAAGGTAAGCATAATAGTGCGGCGTACTCTGTACTCTGCCACCTGATAACGGCAAAAGGTATTTATCGGGACAAAGCTCTACTTTATTGCTTTTAAGCACATCTTCAACTACCGATACTATATCGGTGTTACCGCCTATACCTACAACGGCATCCACCTCGTAAAGCTCCTTTAATATATCGCTATGATAACGCTCGGCAAGACAGCCCGTAACTATTATAGCACGTATTTTGCCCTCACTTTTAAGCTTGCCCAGCTCTATTATTTCATCTATGCTTTCCTGCTTTGCATCCTCAATAAAGCCACAGGTATTTACAATGGCAACATCGCACATTGCAACGTCCTCAACCAGCTTATATCCTGCCTGCTTTAAGGTAAAAAGCAGCATTTCCGCATCTACTCTGTTTTTTGCACAGCCAAGGCTGACCATGCCGATTTTATAAGACATATTGATTATTCCTCTTATCGTATTTATATCTGCCTAAATTTATTCCTCCGAATACTGCTCAATTACCGCCCTTATATCCTCATAGCGATAACCGAGCCTTTGCAGTGCCGCCACAGTTTGCCTCATTCCTTTTTCATCATTCAGCTTTCTGTAGTACTTTCTGCTTATCAAAGAGTCTATAAGCTCTCGTTCATCGGGAGATATCTTCTCTATTATCTCACAAATAATATCTCTGTCAATACCCTTTTGTGATAATTCATATTCTGTTCTTCTTATTGAATAATTTTTAATATAAAAACAATCATGCGCAAACCTTTCTGCATAACTCACGTCGTTTATAAGTCCAAGCTCCTGCATACGGTCCGCCGCCATTTCGGCGTAATGCTCATCACTGTCCGCACATATTTTATCAATAAGCTCCTTGCGTGAATAATCCCTTAATGATAAAAAATACATTGCTCTGCTTTTTGCTCTGTTAAATCCCGAAAGCTCAATAAGCTCATGCAACTGCTCATCGGTTATGGTTACTCCGCTTACTATGCCTTTATCCTGTACGGTCTTGGCATCAAGCTCCATAGCAAATTCACCGTCAATATACAGGGCGCACAAGGACTTTTTTCTTATCTGTACATCTGTTACAAGCATTATTCTTCAACCATAATGTCAATATTTTTCTTTCTGCCTCTGGTGGTCTTTTCCGGCTCCGCAAGCGGCTCAGCAGGCATTACTTCGTCAAGCTCCTTAACAGCACCCTTTGACTTTGCCGTCTTAACGGTAGGCTCATCGTCTGATTTAAGTATATTAAGGCTTTGCATTACCTTGCTCTCTATCTCGGAGGCAAGCTCGGTATCACTTTCAAACAGCAGCTTTACATTATCTCTGCCTTGGCCGAGTCGCTTTTCACCGTATGAGAACCATGCGCCGCTTTTTTGTATGATATCCATTTTAACGGCTATGTCTACTAGCTCGCCGACCTTTGAAATACCCTTGCCGTACATTATATCAAATTCAGCCTCTCTGAACGGAGGTGCTATCTTATTCTTAACTACCTTTGCCCTTGTTCTTGATCCTATTACCTCTCCGCTGCTCTTAAGTGTTTCTGTCTTTCTTATATCTATACGTACAGAAGAATAGAACTTAAGCGCACGTCCACCCGGAGTAACCTCAGGATTACCGTAAACTACGCCCACCTTTTCACGCAACTGGTTAATAAAGATAGCAACGCAGTTTGACTTTGAAATTGCACCTGCAAGCTTTCTTAAAGCCTGTGACATAAGTCTTGCCTGCAAGCCAACGTGTGAATCACCCATTTCGCCCTCTATCTCGGCTCTTGGTACAAGTGCGGCTACAGAGTCAACAACTATAACGTCGATTGCGCCTGAGCGTACAAGTGCCTCTGTTATTTCAAGTGCCTGTTCACCTGTATCAGGTTGAGAAACAAGCAAAGAATCAACATCTACACCAAGCGCCTTAGCATATACAGGGTCAAGTGCGTGCTCAACGTCAATAAATGCGGCATTTCCGCCGAGCTTCTGTCCCTCTGCTATACAATGCAGTGAAAGTGTGGTTTTACCGGAGGATTCCGGTCCGTATATCTCTATAATTCTTCCTCTTGGCAAACCGCCGATGCCAAGCGCTATATCAAGTGACAAAGAACCTGTTGAGATGTGCTCAACGTTCATTGTCTGGTTTTGTCCTAATCTCATTACGGCACCCTTACCGAATTGCTTTTCTATTTGGCTTATAGCCGTTTCAAGTGCCTTTAGCTTATCTACTGCCATCTATGTGTAACTCCCTTCGAGCATCTTTTCTCATTTTAATTATACAATATTTTATCAAAAATTGCAATAAGCATATTGCATACCGCAAAATTTTTATGCAATTAAGTCCTACTAAATTCTGCGCCCCGTTATAGAACGGTCAAGATCCTGTATATCTTTGATTATGCGTATGTCCGTATACCCTTTATTAAGCATAATCTGTTTTATCTGTTCTCCCTGAGTTTCTCCTATCTCAAAGGCGATAGCCCCACCGTGCTTAATTTTATCTGTCCACAGGTCTATTATTGCCCTGTAAAATACAAGTCCGTCATCGCCTCCGCAAAGTGCCATCATCGGCTCTGCGGCAAGCTCTATCTGTAGCGTGGGTATTCTGTCCTTCTCTATGTACGGTGGGTTAGCAACAAGGATATCTATTGACTGATCGGGTACATCTTTATAATAGCTTAAAATATCATTTTTTATTGCTATAGTGTTATCAGCCTTATTTTCAACAATGTTTCTCTGCAAATAATCAAACGCAATATCCGATAGCTCAACAGCCGTTACCCTGCTGTCCTTTATACTGCAAGCAAGTGTTATTGCTATTATTCCGCTGCCTGAGCATAAATCATAAATATTCGGTGCAGGATAATCTTCGGCAATTTTTAGTGCCTGTCTTACTACTACCTCTGTATCGTCACGAGGTATGAGAACTCCCTCGCCTATATAATAATCTCTGCCCATAAACTCCCACTTACCGACAAGATACTGCAACGGATATCCGGTCATACGCTTTGCGGTAAGCTGTGCAAGCTTATCGGCAATTTCCTGTGTAGGCTCAGCCGTACCGAACATAGCGTCCGAAAAATTCATACCGCTTGCGGCCTCCAGCAATATGCGAGCCTCTGCACTTGGGCTTGGTGTGATATTTTCAAGCTTAAGCTTTGTTTCATCATAAAGCTGTCTGAATTTCATCAGCCTATTCTGTCCTCTCCGTTTTCGGGTATTACCTCTGTCATTGCGGCAATGGCTACCTCTATCATACTTGCATCCGGCTCTTTTGTGGTTATTCTTTGTGCCCACATACCCGGTGCGGCTATAATCCTTGTAAGCAGATTTTCATGTCTGCTGCAAAGCTTTATAAGCTCATATCCGAAACCTACCGTTATAGGCAAAAGCAGAAGCTTTGTACCTGTGCGTATAAACGGGTTAGAAAACGGTATAAATAATCCGATTATAATACCTATTATGAGCATTATTACAAGGAAGCTTGTTCCGCAACGCGGATGAAATCTCTTGTATTTCTTTACATTCTCAACGGTAAGCTCTTCACCGTTTTCATAGCAAAAGATAGTCTTATGCTCAGCACCGTGATACTGGAAAACACGCTTCATATCGCTCATTTGCGAGCATACAACGATGTATATTAAAAATAATATTATTCTGATAATTCCCTCAAATACTGAGCGATAAAGTGTGACCCCTGTCATACCGGGGAACAGCTTAAGGCTCTGATTGCAAAGCCATGACGGTGCAAGGTAAAACAGGAATACGGCAAGCGCAATGCCTAAAATAGACGAAATCACCATTAAGAACGTCATAAACTTATCTCCGAATACTTTAGTAAGCCACTTTTCAAATTTAGTCGGTTCTTCTTCTATCTCATCAAGTGATTTATCCGCAGACAACATAAGTGCCTTATAGCTTAATCTCATCGAATCTATAAGGCCCGCTATACCTCTGAGTATAGGTGCCTTGAATATCTTGAACTTTGAGCCGAGAGTCGGCACAAAAATATCCTCTTTATATATTCCGTCCTTAGTACGTACCGCCACCGTAGTGCGCTTAGGACCTCTCATCATTATACCCTCAATAAGTGCAGAACCGCCTATTGAGGTGATTATTCTCTGTTTATTATTTTCATTCAAGTATATCACCCTCCTGTGTATTAGCATTTATATCGTTAAAATCGGTTATCATATTCTCTTCATTGTCAAAGGCATCAGATTTTTCGTAATAAACAGGCAGCTTTATGGTAACTATGGTTCCCACGTTCTCTTTACTTTGAATATCAAGCGTACCATTGTGCAGTCTGACTATCTCATCAGCCACCGCCAAGCCTATGCCTGAGCCTCTGCGTGTTTGATTTGATTTAAAGAATTTCTCCTTGACCTTGGGCAGATCCTCCATAGGTATGCCACAGCCGTTATCGCCTATTTTAATAGATACGATATCGTCCTCCTGCTCTGCCTGTATCTCTACTATGCCGTTTGCTTCAGTGTACTTGAGCGCATTGTCTATAATATTCATAAACACCTGACGCAGCCTGTTCTTATCGCCCTTTATAATGATAATATTATCAGGCTCGTCATATACAAGGTGCTTACCCTCAAGGACGGCTCTTTCACGCAACATATATACGGCATCGTCAAGCTCTGCAAGTATATCTACCTTATCTACAATAAGCTTCATCTTTCCGTTCTGAATACGTGAAAAGTCGAGCAATTCTTCAACAAGACCGGTAAGTCTGCCGGCCTCTCTGATAATTATATCAACACCCTTTTCAAGCATTTGCGGGTCATATGCCGCACCCATCTTCATGGTTTCAGCCCAACCCTTAATAGCCGTAAGCGGTGTTCTTAGTTCATGTGAAACGGAAGAAATAAAGTCATTTTTCATTTTTTCGGCTGCGTCAAGCTCATCTGCCATATTATTTACGGCATCGCATAGATCGCCTATTTCATCATCGTTTTTCTTTTCTATCTTGGCATCAAAGTTGCCCTGCGCTATCTTCTTAGCGGCTTCACTTATCTCCCTAACAGGATTAATGATAGACTTTATAAAATATGTACCGGACATTATAACAAAGAACAGAATAACCACGCTTAAAAAGATCATGGCAAACGTAAGCAGAAAGATACGCCTGTTAGCTATCTCAAGCGATACAACATAGCGTACCGCACCGGCATAGTCACCCGTACTTTTATTATATATTACTCTTGTTACAGCCATCACATCTTCACCGGATGTAAGCGTACCTACCCAAATGGAAAATCCGCTCTGATCCTTTTTGGCAAGGTCAAAGTCCGGCATAGGCTGTGACATATCCGGTTCAAATCCTACGGATGTGATTATGATCTTACCCTCGCTGTTAAATATCATAAGCTCCATAAGCTCTTTGTCCGGAAAGCTCTCAACGTAATCTCTGGAATTATCCTCGAACTCCTTGGAGTTAAGGCTTGTATATTCGGCAAATACGTTTACAAGCTCATTGGCACGTCCGCTGAGAGTCTGCTGTATTGCGCTGTAATAGTAATTTTTTATAAAGAAGGTCATTGCAACAACCAAAACCGTAAGAATAACAATAACTATGCTAAGGCTGTTAATAAGCCAACGTTTTGTAATTCCCTTTACCAACAGAAAGTCCTCCTCTTTGGCGGTTAAGCATCCCACTTATATCCAAGTCCCCATACGGTAACTATGTACTGCGGTGCAGAGGGCTCGTCCTCAATCTTCATTCTTAATCTGCGTACATTAACGTCAACTATTTTAAGCTCGCCGACATAGGCATCTCCCCATACATGATTAAGTATATCTGTACGGTCAAGTGCCGCACCGGGGTTTGACAGGAAGTACTCCATAAGCTGAAATTCAACCTGAGTAAGGTCAACAAGCTTACCGTTCTTACGCAATGTTCTGTTTCTCAGATTAAGTACAAAGTTGCCCGAAACAAGCTCTTCTTTAAAGTTATTTTCCGCACGAAGCTCAGCAAGCGCAACTCTGCGATACAAAGCGTCTACTCTTGCCATAAGCTCGCTTGGACTGAACGGCTTTGTAACATAGTCATCCGCACCAAGCATAAGACCCGTTACCTTATCCATCTCCTGAGTTTTTGCAGTAAGCATGATTATACCTATAGAGTCATTACTCTTTCTAAGTTCTTTACAAACACTGAATCCGTCCATTACAGGCATCATTACATCAAGTATAGCAACGTCTACCTTGCCGTTATTTTCTTCATATTTGCGTAAGGCGTCTTCACCGTTACAGGCCTCTATAACCTCATATCCGGATCGCTTCAAATTGATCACTATAAATTCTCTTATAGTTGCTTCGTCCTCTGCTACAAGTATCTTTTTCATGTTATCCCTTTGAGGCAATTACATCAACTTTTTAAATGTAAAAGCCCCTCCCCCTTTCGTTAATTATTATTTATCAGCTGAAAGTTCTGTATTATCTCATTATCGCTGAGCACAAGCTCACTCGTTACGGTAATATTCCGCTTAGCAAAAACCGCATTCTTACCCGCAGAAATTTTAGTATATCCGTCAGATACGCTTTCCCACTCTTTATCGGTAAATACCTGAAGTCTGAGCAAAAGCTCACCCTTCTTGTTTTCTTTCCATTCATAAAAATCCATCATCTTAGTGGTAACGTCATATCTTGCGGTTATCTTGTTCTGCCAACTTGCTGGAATAACAAAGAAATATCCGTCAGAATAATTCACCACGGTGTCAAGTACCTTTATGAATTTCTGTTCGTTTACGTCATATACCGTCCATTCGGTTTCGTTACATATTATATCCGACGGCTCGTGCTCCTCCTTATACATTGCCCTTACGGTAGGTATCTCAAGTACACCGTCCGAGTTTATATCCTTAGATACCGTCTGCGTGGTACGGTCGGTGATAGTTGGGTCTTCTACCATGTTATAAGAATCTCTTATTCTCCCGTCCTTTTTATCCCAATAAATAACCTCTGTAGATAAGCTTCCGTTTACCTTTACACCGTCTATTACAAGTCCGTAGCATTGCTCGTTTGCATCTGTTCCGGATGTAATAACACCGTAGGTTATCTTTGAATATTTTGTTATCTCCGGGTCCATAGTAGTATTGACTACTTCATAATCCGTTCTATTCGCCGCACTTTTTATAAGCTGCACTGCGGCAGTGCCTTCACTACCCGGTAATGAAAGCAATAGAACATCGTCAAGCCCGTTACCGGTAAAATCATCAACTATTATTTCATTATAGGTCTGATTCATTATAAGCTGCTCTATCTCTTTGCCCTTAAAGTAATATACAATAAGCTGGTTTGCGGTAGACGCATAATTACTAAGTCCTACTATTATTTCAAGAACACCGTCACCGTTTATATCGGCAAACTGAATACGGTTTACCTCGGCATTATTGCTGATAAAGCTACCGATAGATGTCCATGACTCCGATATCTCTTTCATTATCATTATGTTAATTCCGCCCTGTGCGGCTGTGTTGCTTTGGTCTGTTGCAGGACGGAACAAAGCTATTGCCTCATCGCTACCGTCACCGTCAAGATCCTTCATAGTTATTGCGGAGCGATAATCGCCCGACTGCGGGTATTTGAATGTGTACTTTCCGCCTGCCTGCAGCTCGATAAGCTCCTGTATGCCTGCCTTGTCTCCCGTAGCTCTTGGCGGACGTATAAGGTCTGTATTATCGCCTATAAGCGGTGAACAGCCTGTAAGCATTGCGATGATAAGCAACACCGAAACTATCAATTTCAGCTTCATACTATTCCTCCTGTCCGTTAAAGCGTACAGCACAGTATTTTATCTTTATACCCTGCTCTGAAAACATCTTTTCATGCTCGGTCATTATGTTATCGGTAATATCGCTGTTATGCAGGTCATAGGTGCATTTCAGCATTTCAAAGCCGCACTGTTCAAAGTACTCCAAGCTCTCGGCAAAAAGCTCATCGTCGTCTGTTTTAAAGCGTATCTCTCCGCCCTTGACGAGAAATTGCTTGTACTTTTCAAGTAATCTAGGGTAAGTTAAGCGACGCTTTTTATGCTTTTTGCGTGGCCACGGGTTACAGAAATTTATGTATATTCTCTGCACCTCATCCTGTGGCGATATTATGTCGTCTATCTGTTCTATGTTTTTTGCAGTAAGCAGTATGTTATCTACCTGCCTGCCTGTATTTTCAAAGCGTTTGACTATATTTCTTCTGCCGACACCCAGCATATCGCTCTTTATATCTACGGCTAAATAGTTTATATCGGGATTTTGAAACGCAAGCTCTGCGATAAATCCGCACTTTCCGCAGCCAAGTTCAAGCTGTAACGGCTGTTTCTTCTTAAATTTTGTTTGCCATTTTCCTTTATAATTTTCGCAATCCTTTATGAAATAATCGCATACTTCAAGCTCCGGGATTGCCCAACGTTTTTTTCTTATTCTCATGTTTCCATACCACTCCATTGTATAGGTATATTTATTATAGCAAATAAGTAGCCATTTTGCAAACCTTTTTTAATTTTTCTTTTAATCTGCTTTTTTATAAAAAATATCTTGTCAATATCCTAAAAGAATGTTACAATAAGATGTATTACATTTATTGAGCAGCAAATTTTATTTAATATATAGGAGTGATAAAAATGTGCGGTATTTGCGGTTTTACCGGAGAGATTACCAATCGTGACGAAATTTTAAAGCAAATGACTGACGTTATAACGCACAGAGGTCCTGATGACATGGGATATTATACAGATAATAATATATCTATGGGCTTCCGCAGGCTGAGCATCATTGACCTTGATGCAGGTAAACAGCCTATTTATAACGAGGATAAAACACTTGTCCTTACCTTTAACGGAGAGATATACAACTACAAGGATTTGCGTGCAGAGCTTATTGAGCTTGGCCATAGCTTCTACACGGAATCTGACTCTGAGGTACTTGTACACGGCTTTGAGGAATGGAAAGAGGGAATGCTCGATAAGTTAAGGGGTATGTTTGGCTTTGCCATATACAACACCGTTGATAAGTCAATATTCATTGCACGTGATTTCTTCGGTATTAAGCCGATGCACTACACAATGTGCAATGACCATTTCATCTATGCTTCCGAGATAAAGAGTATTCTTAAATTTCCTGAATTTAAAAAGGAATTTAACTACAGAACTTTGGATAATTACCTTTCGTTCCAATATGCAGTACCGCCCGAAACCTTCTTTGAGGGTGTATATTGCCTGTTACCGGGACATTACCTGTGGTATAAGGACGGCGAGATAACAACTACACGTTACTTTGAGGCACGCTTTAATCCCGATAACTCATTGACGGAGGAAGAAGCTATCGACAGAATTGAAAAGGTATTTGAAGAGTCAGTAAACGCTCACAAGATAAGCGACGTTGAGGTTGGCTGCTTCCTTTCAAGCGGCGTTGACTCAAGCTATGTTTCCACGTACTTTGCAGATCAAAAGACATTTACAGTAGGCTTTGATTTCGGTGAAAAATACAACGAGATAAGCTGGGCGCAAAATCTTTCTTCTAAGATAGGCGTAGATCATCACTATCATGTAATATCGTCAGAGGAATTCTGGTCAAATATTAAAAAGGTGCAGTATCATATGGATCAGCCGCTTGCCGACCCATCCTGTATAGCACTTTACTTTGTGTCAAAGCTTGCAAGCGAATATGTTAAGGTTGTTCTATCCGGTGAAGGTGCGGACGAGCTGTTCGGCGGATATACCGTATATAATGAACCAAGGGTATTTAAGGTATATCAGAAAATCCTGCCTACCCCTGTACGTATGTGGCTTGCAAAGATAGCAAAGAAGATGCCGCACATTAAGGGCAGAGGTTATATCCTACGAGGCGCACGTAAAACAGAGGATAAATTCATCGGCAATGCCTTTATGTACAGCGATGAGGAAAAGAGAGAGATTCTCAAGGATCCGTCTATAGTAACAAGACCGCAAGACCTGTGCAAAAAGTACTATGACCGTGTAAAGGACTATGACCAAGAAACAAAGATGCAGTATCTTGACATAAACCTGTGGATGGTCGGCGATATCCTGCTCAAGGCTGACCGTATGAGTATGGCAAACTCACTTGAATTGCGTGTACCGTTCCTTGATAAAGAGGTATTCAAGGTAGCATCGTCATTACCGACAAAGTTAAGAGTAAACCGTAAGAATACTAAGTACGCAATGAGAAAAGCGGCTCAGCGTCACTTACCTATAGAAACCGCAGAGAAGAAGAAGCTTGGTTTCCCTGTTCCTACAAGAGTATGGCTCCGTGATGAAAAGTACTATAATATAGTCAAGGAGAAATTTAGCTCAGAAACCGCTAAAAAGTTCTTTAACACCGATGTTATTATAGGATATCTGGACGAGCATTACAAAAATAAAGAGGATAACAGCCGTAAGGTTTGGACTATATTTATATTCCTGCTCTGGTATGATATCTACTTTGGTGACGGCAGACTTGATACTATCTGAAAAATTAAATAATTACAAAAAATTCCCGTATTTGTACCGTCAGGTACAGGTACGGGATTTTGATTAAATGTAACTCAAAACCTATATAATGTTTTTATATACTATTCCGGCTATCAAAGCTTTATAAATTACCAATATGTAAATTATTCTTTAAACAGTTGACATCATTGCAATTATATTTTATAATAAATATATAAAATTTTCCAAGCTTTTAATAAATTGAAGAAATAACTATATAGCTATTTTGATACATAATATTATAAATTAATTATCTTGATTCAGAGGTGAGTCCTATGCAGTAATATCTATTTTCATCTGATTTCCGGATGAATTATGGCAAGTGCATTATATGTAAAGTGGGGATTTTAGCATTAGCACAAAACCATATTCAGAAAGGATTAATTTTTTATGAAAAAGCTTTATTTAATTTTATCTTTAGTACTTATTACCGCTTATTTTACAGGATGTAAGGACAGCAATAAGGTCATCAATGCAGATAATGCCGCAGTAATCACTATATATGCCGACTTTGTAGACTACGACTATAACAGCATTAAGGACAATGCCGAGATAATTGCACACGTAAAAATAACCGATGAGCTTACAAACCAAAACAGTAATTGCTCCTACGACGGAATTAATATCGTCAGTTTTTCATCTGTAAGAAATGCAGATATACTTGAGGTTTACAAAAATAGTACCGGTAAAGACTTAGGCAATACAATACAGATAACCGAAACCGCCGCCGTAAGCAATGACGGTAAGCTATATATCACAAACGGTGACACCCCTCTTAAAAAGGGTAATGAATATATAGTGTTTTTAAACAGTACAACATCAGGTGACGGCTACTGCGTAATGTCAGCAGCTACAGGTAAAATAAACGTTACAGACGATATAAGCCTTAATAAAAACCATGAAATAGCATATAAAACACTGCTGGAATATGCCTGTAATACTGATAGCAAGCTTAAACAGCAGTTACTAAATGCTACTGCGGTGAACGAAATATATGAATATGCGGAGTACTTCGATCCTGTTGTGATAACAACTAAGTTCGGCAATATCACAGTAGTAGAGGCTAAGACGGGAAATGCTGATTACAGGATGTTTGAGGTAAACAATGATTTATGGGTAAAGGCTTAATAACTTATTTTTTATTGTAATTTGATGTTGATAATCGGTTATGCCCCATTTAAATTTTTTAAATTATTCAGTCAAAAATTGCCTAATCTGTTGACAAATCAGGCGGTTTGTTATATACTGACAACATAACAGCATAACGCTGTGAGAGTATCTCTCATAGCGTTATTTTTATATACTCACAAAAAGGGGTTTAATTATGTCACTTGTACCTGAATTGTTTGGCAGCATGGTTTTTGATGATGCCACAATGAAAGAAAGACTACCTAAAGAAACTTATAAAACATTAAAAAGAACCATAACTAACGGAGAGCCGCTGGACATAAATGCGGCAAATATAGTGGCTAACGCCATGAAGGATTGGGCGGTTGAAAAAGGAGCAACACACTTTACGCACTGGTTTCAGCCTATGACCGGCGTTACCGCAGAAAAGCACGACAGCTTTATTTCACCTACCGGCGACGGAAAGATAATAATGGAATTTTCGGGCAAAGAGCTTATCAAGGGTGAGCCGGACGCTTCAAGCTTTCCAAGCGGCGGCATACGTGCCACATTTGAGGCAAGAGGTTATACCGCATGGGACCCAACCTCTTACGCATTTATTAAGGACGGCTCATTATATATTCCTACTGCATTCTGCGCTTACGGCGGCGAATCACTGGATAAAAAGACTCCCCTGTTGCGCTCTATGGAGGTAATAAACACACAGGCTTTAAGGATATTAAGGCTTTTCGGCAACACTACCGCTACCAGAGTAAATACTACAGTAGGTGCAGAGCAGGAGTACTTCTTAGTAGACAAAAAGTTATATGAACAGCGTAAAGACCTAATATTCTGCGGAAGAACTCTTTACGGTGCTATGCCGCCTAAGGGTCAGGAGCTGGAGGATCACTACTACGGAACTATAAAAACAAGAATTGCCGCATATATGAAGGAGCTTGACGAGGAACTGTGGAAGCTTGGAATACTCGCAAAAACAAAACATAATGAGGTAGCTCCTGCACAGCATGAGCTTGCTCCATACTTCACCACTACCAACACCGCAACAGACCACAACCAGCTTACTATGGAGATGATGAAGAAGGTCGCAGAAAGACACGGACTTATCTGCCTGTTGCACGAAAAACCATTTGATGGTGTAAACGGCAGCGGTAAGCACAACAATTGGTCACTCTCGACAAACACAGGCATCAACCTGCTTGAACCGGGTAAGTCACCGTATGAGAACGCCCAGTTCTTACTCTTCCTGTCAGCTATAATAAAGGGTGTAGACGAATACCAAGACTTGCTCAGAATTTCAGTAGCAAGCGCAGGCAACGACCACCGCTTGGGCGCAAACGAAGCACCGCCTGCAATAATCTCAATATTTATAGGCGATGACCTCGCCGCAGTACTTGATGCAATAGAGAGCGATACCCAATATATAGGTACAAAAACAAGATACATGAACATAGGCGTTGATATATTGCCTAATATAAAAAAGGACGCTACTGACCGCAACAGAACATCTCCGTTTGCGTTTACAGGCAACAAGTTTGAGTTCAGAATGTTAGGTTCATCGGAATCTATCGCCTGCCCTAACATTATGCTTAACACCATTGTAGCCGAAGAACTTTCAGAATTTGCGGATATACTTGAAAAGGCAGAAGACTTTGACAGCGCATTATCAACGATAATCAAAAATACTATCAAAGAGCATAAACGCATCATCTTTAACGGTGATAACTACTCTGACGAATGGATAGCAGAAGCCGAAAGGAGAGGTCTGCTCAATCTACGCACCATGCCCGACGCTATGCCTTACTATATCTCAGAAAAAAACATTGCATTATTTAAAAAGCATAATATATTTACTGAGATAGAGATACACTCACGCTATAATATATTAATGGAGAACTACTGCAAGATAGTCAATATAGAGGCTCGCACAATGCTGGACATGGCCAAGAAGGATATAATACCCAGCGTTTCTGCTTATGTTAAGGAGCTTACCGATATGGCGCTCGCCAAAAAGGCACTTTCATCAAGCATACCTACAAGTGTTGAAGAAAACCTTATAAGCAAGCTTTCGGCTATGCTTGTAGATTTTTACGAAAAGACCTGTAAGCTTGAGTCTACTGTAGAAAGCATCAAGTCACTTTCAACTATTGAGGAACAGGCAGAGCATTGCAAACAAAATATACTTCCCGATATGGAGCAATTACGTGCCGTTTATGATGCAATGGAGGCAGATATCTCTACTAAACACCTGCCCTTCCCAACCTATTCAGAGCTTATGTTTAATATTTAAAAATCATAGCGTAAACATAAATTCGCACCCACATCTGTTTTTTCAGATGTGGGTGATGTTTTCTAATATATAAAAAGAATCTATTATGTCTTTTCCCCTGTGACAACATTTGAGAATACATCATAATATATACTAAACGTGACTTTTATTAGACGGAGTTATTTATTACTCTGCGGCAGAGCTAATACTACGTAAAAACTTAATATGTAATTGCCTGCACTGTTTAGCATAAAAGTCCGTAAATTCCCGATTTATACATGTATATTATATTACGGAGGTATATATTATGGCAGACGCTTTTGATTTTAATATGTCGGCAGATACAGCAGAACAGGACAGCACGGTTAATAACCGTTGCTTCAAGGAAGCTGTGTGTATAGACGCATACAGAGTATATGATTCTTGCGGTGACAAGGATTGCTTAGAGGATCTGAACGTTTATTTTACAGAGGCAGGTCAACACATGATAGATAAAGCAGCAAATGTTCGCATAAGAGATACAGATGTGCTGACGGTTTTCATTGACCTTGAGCCTGTTCCGTTCCATAAGGGCTTTTACTCAGTTGATATGACATTCTTCTTTGACGTTGCACTTGATGTATTTCTTGCTCCTGCGGCAATGCCTGTAACTGTCTGCGGACTATCCGTATTCAGCAAGAAAGTCATACTTTACGGCAGTGAAGGTAATGTTAAGATATATACGTCAGACTTTGCTCTTGATGATCCCGATATGCAGAATACTCCTGTCCGTAATCTGCCAAAGGCAAGCGTACAGGTAGCCAGACCGATAGGCTTATCTGCAAGACTTTGTGACAAAGGCCCGCACTGCTCACCGTCATGCAGAATACCTGAAAGTATTTGTAAACGCTTCGGCGGTTCATTCCCATCAGGTACAGGCGAAAAATCAGTACTTGTATCTATAGGAATATTCACAATAGTACAGATAGAACGCAATGTTCAGATGCTTATCCCTACTTACGACTTTTGCATACCGGATAAAGAATGTATGACATCATCAGACGACCCGTGCGAGATGTTCAACAGAATAGATTTTCCGACCAATGAATTTTTCCCACCTAGAGTTTCCGATCTTAGTCCTGATGATTGCGGATACAGCGGAGGTTGCGGCGGCTGCACAGGTCCGCACAAGCGCAAAATGCAATGATATATTGACAGTATATACAGACAAGCGGAGCGATAACAATAAACTGTCGCTCTGCCTGTCTTTTATTATGTAAAAATTCTTGACACATAACATCGGAGCAAATACAATATATATAAGCCAGTAATTAACCTTAATAAGTTAAGCTTATGTTTATTTTGAGTTTAGTTATCTGGGATATGATATAATTGTAATCAAAAAATAAAGGATTATTGATAACACCGGAGGAAAATATGTTTAATATACTTGTTGTAGACGATGATAAAAATACAAGGCTATTACTCAGAGCAGTTCTGGAGAATGAAAACTACAACGTTTTTACTGCAAACAACGGAGAAGAAGCACTTAAAGTAATGGATAATGAGCATATTGACTTGGCTGTACTTGATATAATGATGCCCAAAATGGACGGATATGAATTTACCGAAACTCTGAGAGAAAACGACAATAATTTACCTATACTTATGGTATCGGCAAAGCAACTGCCGGCAGATAAGCGCAAGGGCTTTCTTGTAGGTACTGACGACTACATAACCAAGCCTATAGATGAAGTGGAAATGCTACTGAGAATCAAAGCGTTGTTACGCCGTGCAAAAATCGCAAATGAGCGCAAAATAGTCATTGGTGACGTTACGCTTGATTATGACTCCCTGACCGTAAGCAGGAACGGAGAAATTCAGGAGCTACCGCAGAAAGAATTTTTATTGCTGTACAAGCTGCTGTCATATCCCGGTAAGATATTTACACGTATTCAGCTTATGGATGAGATATGGGGAGCGCAATGTGATACCGGTTGGGAAACCGTAACCGTTCATATCGGCAGACTTCGTAAGAGATTTGAAGATTGGAATGAATTTAAGATAGAGTCGGTACGCGGGCTTGGATATAAGGCGGTCAAAAATATATGAATGACAAAAAGATAGTAATAAATCAGGAGATCAAAGAAAAATATAAAAGCCGAATATCGCTTACACTTTTGTTTTCTTTCGTTGTCTTTCTGGTACTGCTTATTTCAGTTATTATAGCTGCACTTACCGTATATTTATTAGCCAGAGAAAACGTAATATCGGTAAAAATAGACAGCCTGCCCGGTATAAATCAAGGACTTATGCTGATGGCTCTTATAAGCCTGATAGTCGGTACCGCAATATCCGCTTTTGCAAGTAAAATTCCGCTGCGCCCTATTAACAGACTTATAACGCAGATGAACCGCCTAGCAAGCGGTGATTTTAAGGCAAGGCTCCATTTCGGCAAGCCTATAGGCGCACATCCTGCGTTCATAGAAACCGCCGAAAGCTTCAATAAGCTGGCGGATGAATTAGAAAAAACCGAAATGCTACGCTCTGACTTTATAAATAACTTTTCACATGAATTTAAAACGCCGATAGTGTCAATATCGGGCTTTGCAAAGCTGCTGAAACACGGAAATCTGACAGAAGAACAGCGAGCGGAATATATAAATGTTATAGAAGAAGAATCCATGCGCCTTTCATATATGGCAACAAATGTTCTTAACCTTACTAAGGTTGAAAATCAGACTATACTTACGGATATATCTGAATTTAATCTATCTGAACAAATACGCTCTGCCGTTCTGCTTTTAGAGAATGCCTGGTCAAGAAAGAAGCTGGAGCTTGAACTTGAATTTGAAGAAATAACAATAAATGCAAACGAAGAATTATTAAAGCAAATGTGGATAAACCTTATCGACAATGCAATAAAGTTTTCATCGGAATACGATCCGGTAAAAATAAGCATAGAGGAATCAAAAGATACCATAACCGTACATATATCAAACATCGGTGAAATATCAGAGGAAAATCAGAAAAGAATATGGGATAAGTTTTATCAGGCAGATGAGTCACATTCATCTAAGGGCAACGGAATAGGACTGGCAATAGTCAAGCGTATAGCAATACTGCATAACGGCAATGTAACAGTAACAAGCAAAAATGATGTAGTTACATTCACGGTGTCCTTACCTAAATATCAACAATACCTAAAAATTAAATAAAACCCTCAAAAGATTATCGCCGCCCGTACTTTTATACGGACGGCGATAATTCTATTTTAATCAAATGTACTGTTATTTTAATATAGAAACAGCATCAAGGATGCTTTTTTCCATAGCCTCTCTGCCGTACTTATCCACTTCTGTTTTATTCTTTTCTCCGTGAGTAAGACAACCTGCACCGCCTATACATCCGCCTATGCAAGCCATGCCCTCAATAAAGTTGGCGTCAAGCACATTTTTACTTTTCTTTAGCAATGCGGTTCTGCACGCCTCTATTCCGTCACAGGCGCAAGCCTTAAGATCGAAATCTATGTTCTGCTCCTTTAGACCCTCTGCAACGGCGTCAGAAAGTCCACCGCTGCGTGCAAAAATTCTTCCGAAATATGAGGCGTTATCAAGTACATCTTCTTCAAGTGCGGTTATATCAATGTCCTTGCTGTCAAACAGTGCCTGAAGCTCCTCAAATGTAAGTACGGCGTCAACATACGGCTTTACGGTATCAAGCTGTGCCTCTGCCTTTTTAGCGGTACACGGGCCTATAAACACTACCTTTGCGTTTGCCGTAGTATCCTTAATATACTTAGCAAGCGTTGCCATAGGTGACAGATTATGCGAGATATACTTCTCCATATTCGGGAAAGCGGACTTTATGTATCTTACAAATGCGGGACAACATGAGCTTGTCAAAAAGCCTTTTTCCGCAAGCTCCTGAGATTCTTTTTCCGCTACCATATCTGCACCGAGTGCCGCCTCAATTACTGTATGAAAGCCCAAAGCTTTAAGGCCTGTTACTACCTGACCAAGCTTTGCATAATTGAACTGACTTGATATGGACGGAGCAACTACGGCATATGTTTTGTAGTTCTTTCCTTTTTCGCCTGCTTTAAGTATATCTATAACATTGAGTATATATGATTTATCCGTAATTGCACCAAATGGGCATTGATAAACACACGCACCGCATTGAATACATTTCTCGTTATCTATTGATGCGGCATTATCGCTGTTAATTGATATCGCCTTGATCTTACAGGCGTTTTGACACGGACGTTTACGGTTTACTATAGCGGTAAACGGACACACCTTAGCGCACTGTCCGCACTCTACGCACTTAGACTTATCAATATGCGCCACATGATTATGGTCAAAGGATATAGCACCGCGCTTACAGGCATTCTCGCAACGGTGCGCAAGACACCCACGGCATGAGTCTGTTACCTCATATCCTGCGGCAGGACATTCGTCACAGGCAATGTCTATAACCTCTATAACATTGGGGTTATTCTTATTACCGCCCATAGCACACTTAACACGCTCTGCAAAGATAGCACGTTCCTTATAAATACAGCAACGCATTGTAGGAGTTCTGCCGGGGAGAACCATTTTAGGTATATCTAATACATTATCAAGCAATGTATCGTTCCATGCCTGTCTTGCTACCTCTCTTAGTGCCTTATACTTGATGTACTGCACCGCAGTATCAAATTTTCTCATATCTATCATTCCTTAAAAATAACTTACCTTAATACGCTTACCCATTGCTTTAAGGCACTTTGAAAGTTCTTCAACCAAATTCATTTTAATATTGAAATTTATCGGAAGATCCGGGTTTTGATGTGCAGGATTTACGGCTCTGCCCACATAAAAATTAATATCGGTAGCTTCTTCAAACAGTAATCTGCTGATAAGTGAAGCACCGTCACGCTTAAGGCTCCATTGCTCATACATCTCATTACCGGCAAGATAGTCTTTGGCATATTCAAGCACCTTATTAACGGTTATGACTCCCTCTGTAACAAGGTCTACACCCTCTATCTCAGCTATAGGAGGTACGTCGGAGCGTTCAAATTTAAGGCTTGCCTTAACAGGCTTACCCAAGTATTTAGCCGCTATTGATGACGTAGTACCTCCGCAGATGATGTGCTTACCCTCCTTAGAGAAAAACAGCGACATCATGCGGTCACAGTCATCTCTGTTAGACGGCGGTCCGAACAGCAGATTCATTGGCTCTCTCTTACGTATCTTTACTATGCAGGCGGTTGTATCGTCGCCAGGCTGATTGCCGTATAATCTGTTACACTCATCTACAAGTATAGTAGACAATGTCTTAGCAGTATAGCCAACCGGTGCAAGGGTTTCCATGAATGAAATAATATCCTCTCTCTTCCAACCGAAGTTATACGCTATGCCTATGCCTGCGTGTGGGCAACCGTCGCTCATAGCAATGAAAATATCGTTTTCCTGTAGCTTTATCACAGATTTATATATCTTCTTACCGCCGATATTCATTTCTTGTTTACGATAATCATAATTCTGCTCGTTACGTATCAAAATGACGTGTGGATTATCATACTGAATTATCTCGGCAGTTTCGTTGTTTATTATGTGTATAATGGTAAAGGTGGAGTACGCTACACCACGCACCGAACATACGGGTAAGGTTGCGGCTATAGTATCAACACATTCTTCAAGCGGCAACCCCTCCGCCATCATGGTGGATATTATCTTAGACGTAAGCGTAGATAGGATGCTCGCCTTTACGCCGCTGCCAAGTCCGTCGGCAAGCACTATTACTGTTGAACTGTCGCCTTGCTCAACTATATCTACATGGTCACCGCAAAGCTGTTCACCGTAATGATTAATGCTTTTATAACCGATATCAGCACATAGATCATTCATCCTTGATCGACTCCTTTAGCTTTGACAAAGCGATTTTTGTTTCTGCCGCCGTTTCGCCAAGCAAAGAAGCAATCTCCTGAACTATACGCATCTGTTTATCTACTACTTTATCGGCTACCTCTATGGTCTGGCGGCTTATGCTTTCTTTCTTTTCACGCTCGTTTTCTTCATCCGTCACATCACGCATGATGCAGATGAGCAAGCGTGATTCTTTATCATATACTACTGTTTGCTCAACATAACGCTTATATTCCGCAAGGTATTCCCTTTTATCGTAAACGCCTCTGCCTGTTCTCAATACCTCTAAGAATACACCGGGGTCAAGGATGCGTATAACGCCGTCACCCAATACGTCCGAAGCAGAGCGGATATTCATTATCTTTCTGGCGGCATTGTTTATCTGCTGTACCTCCAGCTTATCATTAAGCACGATAAGTCCGTTAGGCGTATTCTTTACTATAGTATCAGAGAAGCTTTCGGCCTTATCCTTTAAGAACGGCAGGCACATCGAAACCTCGGCCTTACCCTGATATATGGCTATAGCCTTTTCCCTACAGGTATCATATCCGCAAGAGCCGCAGTTAAGCTCCTGCTCCGGTCTGAACTTACCCATTTGACGTAGGATCTCGGTAATCTCTGACTCTGACGGTTTGTTTGCATGGCGCTCTATATATTCAAAGTGCTTTCTCATATAGTACGAGTCAGGCTGTTCTACATCAAAGTCTTTGCTTCCGGCATGATTGATGATCTCGATATAGTCCTTGACAGGTGAACGGTGATTTTTCTCTATAACAGGTCCGCCTATACAACTGCCCACACAGGCTGACATTTCTATAAAGCAGTTATGTATCTTGCCGTCCTCAATATCCTGTAATGCCTTTATGCAATTATCTACGCCGTCTATAGCAACGTATGTATATCCGGGAGCATCCTGAGCCATAGTCTTTAGTATGCCGCCTGTAGTCGGGAATAGACGTGCCTTACTGTACTCATTTTTCTCATTATCTGCCGCAAGCTCTATTTTTTCACTTTTCAGCCACTGTGTAAGCTCCTCAAAGGTGAGCACGGCGTCTACAATGCCCTCATAGTATGACGCCTCATCCTTCTTGGAAACACATGGGCCGATGAATACACACTTAGCATTCGGCACTCTGCTTTTAATATCCTTACAATGTGCCTGCATAGGTGAGATAACATCCGCTAAATACTGCAATTCATTAGGAAAATATTTTTGTATAAGAAGGTTGACGGAATGACAGCACGATGAAATAACTACGTCACGTGCTTCTTCCTTGAGCAATCTGTCATACTCATTCTTAACCATTGTAGCACCAATTGCCGTTTCTTCAGCATCGGCAAATCCGAGCTTTTTTAAGGCATCTTTCATAGCATTTATGCCCACACCCTCATAGTTAGCAATAAATGAAGGTGCTAAGCTGACATATACAGGATCTCCGCTTTGAAGCAGTACCTTAACCTTCTCCGTTTCGTTCACTATCTCTTTAGCATTCTGTGGACATACAACAAAGCACTGACCGCACAAAATACATTCATTACCTATTATATGTGCCTGATTTCCGGAAAACCGAATTGATTTAACAGGGCAGTGACGTATGCACTTATAACAATTCTTACAATTAGACTTCTTTAAAGTCAAACAGTTGGCCATGATGCTTTATGCCTCCTTATCAATACGGGCAAGTATGTTTTTATTAAAAAATTCATTGAAGGTTTCTTTTGTAATACCGGTAAATACATCATCATCTACCTGCACGGTAACTCCCACACGGTTACATTTACCTGTACAGAAGCTACCGGCAAGAGTAACATCTCTTTCAAGATGATACTCTTGAATAGCTCCCTGCAACAGTTCCACGATTTGCTCCGAGCCTTTAAGATGACATGAGCTGCCTACACAAATCTGAACTATCATAGTATTACACCTTTGCTTTTATCTCTTTCTCAAAAAATTCCCCTACAGTATCAGGTGTTACTGAATAGAACTCATCATCTACGGTAACGCATACACCCTGCTGACATTTGCCCATGCAGAATGTACCGCCTAGCTCAACACTGTCGCCAAGCTTATTTTCATTTATAAGATACTGTAATTGCTCAACGACCTGACGTGAGCCCTTTATATGGCATGAAGAGCCGATACAAACCGTTACTTTCATTTTTTACTTCTCCTTATTCGTACTCTACTACATTTACCCAAGAGAGCAAAAATTCACGCTCTTTGGCATTGCCCTTAACAGACTGTGAAGCGGCAACGATAGGCATCCACTTTTGCACATACTGCTTAGCCGTATCACTCTTTTTGCAGAAAAGGTCAAGGTACTTATCGGCATTTGCTATATCACCTGCAAGCCAG
Source organism: Acutalibacteraceae bacterium (assembly GCA_051881075.1). GTDB lineage: Bacteria > Bacillota > Clostridia > Oscillospirales > Acutalibacteraceae > RUG14223. Next base: position 49,597 of record JBJEPE010000057.1, read on the forward strand.
AAGAGCAGGTATGTTCTTGCGGCATCTGCAGAGGCATTTCCCTGTGTTGCGTGTGACCAGTCAAGAACATAAGGTGTTCCATCCTCAGCTATAATTATATTTGACGGGTTAAAGTCGCCGTGACAAACTTTATTGTGCTTGCGCATACCCTCAAGGCGTGTATGAAGATCATAGCGTGTAGTTGCATCAAGCTCTGCCTGACTGATTTTACGGTTCATCTTATCCTTGAGCTTTTTAAGTCCCGGACAGGTTTTGGAGTGCACGTTAAGCTGAATATCTACAAACAGCTCTAAGTACTCGTCTATCTTATCCGGATCCTCCTGCATAAGCTGGGCAAGGGTCTTACCCTTAATATAATCCGAAACAATGGCCCACTTACCGTCTATCATGGTTACGGCAGATATCTTAGGAATATTAAGACCTGTTTCTTCTATCAATGCCTGATTAAGTGCCTCGTTAAGCACGTCTGCCTTAGAAAAATCCTCATTAAAAACTTTAATACATTTGTCACCGTCACGGTATACGGTCTTTTTGTTTCTTACTGCAATAACTCTATCAAGATTCATGTCCTTTTCCTCCTTACAGATTATTTGTAATGCCGTTCTGTGCTCTACGGAATGATTGCTTTACATCGCTAGTATCTATACCCAATCCAAGTTGACGCTCGTCAGGGGTTTCAACCTCTTTAAAGGTTTTACCGTAATATGCGTTAAGGTACATTTGCTTAATTTCTTCCATAAGCGGATAACGTGGGTTAGCACCTGTGCATTGATCGTCAAATGCCTGCTCAACCATAGCGTCCAGTCTGTCAAGGAAGTCTTTTTCGTCTATGTTATAATCCTTGATAGTAGGCTTAATGCCAACCTTTGCTTTAAGCTCATCTATACCCTTTATAAGGTTGTTAAGCTTTTCTACGTCGTTCTTACCGCCAAAGCCGAGGTAATCCGCTACCTCTGCATAACGTGCCAATGTGTGCGGATGGTCATACTGTGGGAATGTACCCATCTTTGCAGGAGTTTCAGCAGCATTGAAGCGAAGCACCTCATCTATCATAAGGGCATTTGCAACACCGTGAGGCAGATGATGGAAAGCACCCAGCTTATGTGCCATAGAGTGACATACGCCAAGGAAGGCATTTGCAAATGCCATACCTGCCATAGTTGCGGCGTTAGCCATCTTCTCTCTGGCCTCTATATCCTCCTGTCCGTTATCGTATGCACGTGGCAGATATTCAAATATAGTCTTAAGAGCTTTAAGTGCAAGACCGTCGGTGTAATCGGTAGCCATCATTGAAGCATAAGCCTCAAGCGCATGGGTAACTGCGTCTATGCCTGATGCGGCGGTAAGTCCCTTAGGTGCGCTCATATGGAAGTCGGTATCTATTACAGCCATATTCGGCAATAATTCATAATCGGCAAGCGGATATTTTACGCCTGTCTTTTCATCTGTGATAACGGCAAACGGAGTAACCTCTGAGCCTGTACCTGCTGATGTAGGAATAGCAATAAAGTATGCCTTTTCACCCATCTTCGGGAATGTATAGATACGCTTACGGATATCTACAAAGCGCATTGCCATATCCATGAAGTCTGCCTCAGGATGCTCATACAATACCCACATTATCTTGCCTGCGTCCATAGCAGAGCCGCCGCCAAGTGCGATAATGCAGTCAGGCTGAAATGCCTTCATCTGCTCTGCGCCTCTTATTGCACATTCAAGTGTTGGGTCAGGGGCAACATCAAAGAAGCAGGAATACTGTATACCCATTTCGCTGAGCTTATCCGTTATAGGCTTGGTATATCCGTTATTGTAAAGGAAGCTGTCTGTTACGATAAACGCCTTCTTCTTACCCATAACATTCTTTAACTCGTCAAGGGCAACAGGCAGACAGCCCTTCTTGATATATACCTTTTGAGGTGCTCTGAACCACAACATATTTTCCCTTCTCTCTGCTACTGTTTTTATATTGATAAGGTGCTTAACACCGACATTTTCAGAAACGGAGTTGCCGCCCCATGAGCCACAGCCCAGTGTAAGTGACGGAGCAAGCTTAAAGTTGTAGAGATCACCTATACCGCCCTGTGATGACGGTGTATTAACGAGAATACGGCAGGTCTTCATACGTGCGGCAAACTCGTCAAGCTTTGCCTTCTCTGTAACTGCGTTAAGATATATAGATGATGTATGACCGTAGCCGCCGTCAGCTATAAGATGCTCTGCCTTATCAAAGGCATCGTGAATATCCTTGGCCTTATACATAGCAAGTACAGGAGAGAGCTTTTCGTGTGCAAATTCTTCGGAAAGCTCAACGCTTTCAACCTCACCTATAAGTATCTTAGTACCGGCAGGTACGCTTACACCTGCAAGCTCGGCAATTTTTGCGGCCTTTTGACCTACTATCTTAGCATTTAATGCACCGTTTATAAGTATGGTCTTTCTTACCTTTTCTGTTTCGTCAGGATTTAAGAAATAGCAACCACGGTTTGCAAATTCTTCTTTGACTGTATTATATACACCCTCAAGCACTATAACGGATTGCTCTGACGCACATATCATACCGTTATCAAAGGTCTTGGAATGTATTATTGAGTTTACAGCAAGTAATATATCGGCAGTATCGTCGATTATGGCAGGTGTGTTACCTGCGCCGACGCCGAGTGCAGGCTTACCGCTTGAATATGCCGCCTTAACCATGCCCGGTCCGCCTGTAGCAAGGATAATGTCAGCCTCTTTCATTACTAAATTGGTCATTTCAAGGCTTGGTACATCTATCCATGCAGCTATATCTTCAGGAGCACCTGCGGCAACCGCTGCTTCAAGAACTACCTTTGCGGCGGCAATGGTTGAATTTTTAGCTCTTGGGTGAGGGCTGATAATAATACCGTTGCGTGTCTTAAGAGCTATAAGCACCTTAAATATAGCCGTAGATGTAGGGTTTGTTGTAGGAATAACTGCGGCGATAACGCCTATAGGCTCGGCAATCTTCTTAATACCGTAAGCCTTATCCTCCTCAATAACACCACAGGTTTTAACATCACGGTATGCGTTATAAATATATTCTGAAGCAAAGTGATTTTTAATGACCTTATCTTCTACAACACCCATTCCGGTTTCTTCTACCGCAAGCTTTGCAAGCGGTATGCGCTGCTTATTAGCGGCTGTAGCGGCAGCAAGGAATATCTTATCCACCTGCTCCTGAGTGTAGGTAGCAAACTTTTTTTGTGCGGCTCTTACACGTGCAATAGCCGCCTCAAGCTTTTCTACACCGTCTACAATTTCGTACTGTTTTTCTTTCATGGTTATAAAACCTCCTAAAATATGTTAATGATTTGACAACGATTTTAAATGTGCCAATGATAATGCAAGATTTTCTTGACTGACTATAACACTGTCAGGCACGTTTAGTGTTATAGGGGCAAAATTCCATATAGCGGAAATACCCGCCTTTATCATATCATCACAGACATCCTGTGCGGCACTAAGCGGCACGGTGATTATGCCTATGTGAATATTATTTTCCTGACAAAACGGTATTAACTGCTCCATAGGTAATATCGGATTATCTGAAACTGACTTTCCATACTTAGCGGAGTCTGTATCAAAGGCCGCAACTATTTTAAGTCCGAAATCCGAAAAACCGTCAAAACCAAGCAAGGCATTACCAAGCTTACCTGCGCCGACTATAACGGCATTACTGGTTTGGTCGCACCCAAGAGCGGTATTGATATCATCAATAAGGTTTTCTCTTATATATCCTACCTTAGGCTTACCACCGCTGCTTACACTACTGAGGTCTTTTCTTACCTGCACCTCACCAAGCTTTAAGGCATTTGCTATCTTAGTGGCCGAAATATACTCGCCGTCGGCATCCGATGATTTTAAGTACTGAAGATAAAGCGGTAATCTGCCTAGTGTTGCACGTGTTATTGCCTGTCTGATGATAACCACCTCCCACAAATTTCACTTTCTACTGTTTGATGATTTACTATTATTATTCTATCAAATTTATAAAAATAAGGGAATAACTAAATGATATATCGGTATTATACTTATCGATATAGCTGTTAGCGAAATACAAAAAGCAACCTTTTTCATAAAATATTATGGAAAAAGCTGCTTAAATTTATATTACTTCAAAGGTATTTTCTCTTAGCCTTGCAGACCTCGGTTATAAATATATTGTCAAGCTGTGATAGCTTATAATCTTTCTTATAAACAAGCACATCTTTATAAATCTTATTATTATCAATACATTCACGCTGTACTAAACCATATCTGTCAAGAATTTTTTGCGGTATAGGAGATACCCACATAAATATCTCGCTATTCTCAGACAGCAGGTCAAACTGGCTTGCACGCTCAAACACAAAAATTCTGCGGCTGATATTATCGGGTAACTCTTCTTTTTTTACCTTTGCCGCAGATAGGGAGGGTACGTATGGGTCTGCATGAGCTATTTCTATAAGGTTTTCAAGGTCTGAAAAATGTATTTCATCAAGTGAAGCAAGGGGACTGTTTTTATTCATTATCAAAACATAGTGAAACTCCGCAACAAGCTCATACGACAGGCCTTTCTCATCAAACATAGACTTAAAGTGTCTGTCGTAATTCTCCGCATATCTAACTATGCCTAGCTTGTAATCGTCATACAGAATGCTCTTGATAGTTCTTGAAGAATTTGTTTCTTTATAGAATATCTCAACCGACTCCTTAGGCAACTGTTTTGAAAACTGCGCAAAGGCCTCGGATATATAAGTTGACCTGGGTACACAGATTGAAAATCTGCGTTTGGCAGGTACACCGTTCTTATACATTTTTTCAACACTGTCTATTTGATTTAATATAGCATTGGCATATCCGATAAACTCCTCGCCCTCAGGTGTAAGGAACATACCCCTTGCCGTTCTCTCAAATATAGTAATACCAAGATCCGCTTCCAGCTCTTTAATAGAACGGCTTAAGTTCGGCTGAGCTATCAGAAGGGTATCTGCCGCCTTATTTATAGATCCCGTTTTGGCTACCTCAACAGCATATTTCAAATGAAGTAAATTCAATATAATCCCCCCAATATAACCTATATATTCATTTCGTGATACGGTTTTCCGTCAAGTGACTTCCAAGTAACAAGCTCATCTTCTATAATCATATATCCGTGCTCAGAGCCTTCTTTGGGTATAGAAACAGAGCCGGGGTTTAAATAATAATTATTGTCACCGAATTTTTCCCACGCAGGTATATGAGTATGACCGTGCAAAAGAATATCGTTACTGCTGAGCGGAGGCAATGATTTAAGATTAAACACATGACCGTGAGTTATATATATAACCCGCTGTGCTACACACAGTATCGCATAGCTTGCCATAATGGGAAATTCAAGCACCATCTGGTCAACATCACCGTCACAGTTGCCACGCACACAAAGTATCTTATCTTTTATATCGTTCAGCATTTTTATAACAGACTTAGGCGCATACTCCTCCGGTAGGTCGTTTCTTGGACCGTGATACAATATATCACCCAAAAGTATCAGCTTATCCGCTTTTTCTCTTTCAAATGCCTTAAGCATTTCTCGGCAATAATAGGCTGAACCGTGAATATCCGATGCTATCATATATTTCATTTTATATTTCCCTCACTTAACCGGTTTAGTCGGCAGTTATTATAACACAAATAAGCTTTTTATTCCACCGTTTTTGTGTAAAAACAGATAATTTTTTTGATTAAGATAATATAACCGTTTTTCACTAAATAAAATACAGAGAAGCTTATATGGGTGATACTCTTAAGGTCAGTAAAAAGGTGTGCAGAAAATTTCTACACACCTTTTTGTCTTATACCGTAACAAGCAGGGAATTTGTACGGCAAATTCCACTTGGTTTCGAGAACCTAAAACCCTTCTCACTAATTCAAACTGACCTAAGCAATTCTTTGTTCAATTAAATATTTGCAGTAATTTCAGTTTGATTTTATCATTTTTATTAAAAGCATCCCACCATTTGAACGCTTTAGTCATTTGATCGTTTACTTCTTCACACACTTTACGATAAATATCGTCATCCGCTTTTTGAACAAGCACTTCATTTTTTGCAGGAATATAATTCTTAGCTTTATCTTCACTAACCGCATTATAAAATGTCATTGAGTTAATTTTTTGAATGTAAAGATCAGTATAGTAAAACCATCCATCATACATACCTTTTAA
>JBJEPE010000058.1:0-12664 GCA_051881075.1 Acutalibacteraceae bacterium
TTAGTAGGCGTTTTAATATTCGTAGGGCAAGCGGCAGGTTTTGTATTTATACCAAGAGTTTTTAATATACCCTTTGCGATAGCAACGCCCATTGCCTTTTGCTTTTCCGCTGTATTAACTGCTTGCAGGTCAGTCTTATTATCTATAAAGGCGCACTCTACAAGTACAGCAGGGCAGTTTGTCATACGAATGAAGCCGAGCCAGTCTGTACCGTCAGGGTTTACCTTTGTTTTAATACCTCGACTGTTCTGACCTAGCTTTACTATCTCGTCGAGGACATTTTGTGCGAGTGTTTTGCTTGTACCACCACCGATATGGTAATACACTTCCGCACCGTCACCGCCGCCGGCATTATTATGAATGTCAATGGCAAGGTCAGGTTTATAAGCATTGCATCTGCGGCACTCGTCATTTAAGGTATCGTCTTTATCCGTAGTTCTACTCATTAAAACATCAACACCGTATTTTTTTAACTCATCTCGGCAAGCTAAAGCTATTACAAGATTAAGATCTTTTTCTTTAAATCCGTTTGCAACGGCTCCCGGATCACTGCCGCCGTGTCCTGCGCCGATAAATACTTTTCTACTTGACATATTCAATTCTCCTTTTCCGATTTATTTTTCAACACATCTATCGCCTTTAAAATCACCTGCGGCATTGGTACACCCATTAATCCTACATTCTCAACTATAGAGATTGCTTCATTTGCTATATAGGCAATGCAGACCGCATCTCTTATGTAGGTTGTGCCTATGGTGAGATCGAGCCTTGCGGCAACAAGAATTATTAATAGAATTGCGCCTTTTTTACACAAGCCTTTAAATCCGGCGTGGGATTGTAATGCACCGCTATCGCTCTTTTTTGATTTATGAAATACTCCGGCAACGACAAGCCCGGTTATGTAGTCTATCGCCATTAATATAATCAATGTCAGCAATGCAGCATCCCAGCCACCAAATATAGCGGCTATACCGCTGCCGATTGTTCCGATTAATGTGCATATTGTTTCTTTCATTTTTAAATTCCTTTCTTTAAATATTTTCTTTAATTATGCTTACTATGTTACTGGTACAGGCGATGACGATTCATACCAAACATCATAGCTCCAATTACCTGATTTATTCTTAGTAATAGAACGATAATAAATAGGATCTTGCGCCCGACGACTTCTATATTCCTGTATTAAATAATAGTTCTGTCCTTCCTCATTTACTCTTCCGGTTGAACTATAAACTCTTAAAGTACCGGCATATTTGCTAGGACAGTTAATAAGCGATGCCGCTATAGAGTCATATGTGATACCGAATATACCAGGATAATTATAATTGTTTAAATCCTCGCCGGAAGTCAATATGATTGACGCACCGTCGAGTATGAAGACCTTACCTTTCAAGTCGTCCATATTCTTCTGATAATCGACCCTGATATCAGTAACTAATTGTTTTAGTTCAGAATCACGTTTTGAGTTATTATCAGAATTAATACTGGTAAGCGTATATAACTGCTTATTAAGACATATTGTACTTGTATTTGGATGGAATAAATCTTCCGGCTTTGATAATAATATAAAATCATCGTCTATATTATGCGGTAAAGACCGGACATGTATTTTGTCACCAATCATAAAACTATCGTAATCTTTATTTATATATGATAAATCTATTGCGCTTAGCTCTATAGACGTTATCGTATTTTTACAGCCTTCGAGATATTTCTGCGCTTTGCGAAGTAATGTTTGAGGTACAGAAACGTCATCAAAATAAACAGCTTTAGTTATAACTCCTCTAACAGAGACTGCATCATCATCTTGAATATAATCAACACCGCTATTAACACTTTCTATTCCTATACGCTCATCAGTTCCCTCAATTACTGAACCGTATGGAATAATTCTTGTCGCTATATCAGGATTATCTTCCGTAATGTTTAAGTCGAGTAGATTTTCTCCAAATTCAATAATTTGATTATTAATAGAAGTTAGTTTTTCTACATAATTTATACAGCGCTCGCCGTCAGAATTATCATTAAACGTTATATATCCTCCGCATGATTCAATTAATTTATTAATAACATCAATCGTATGTTCTGCGTATATGCTCTCAAATCTCACATAATCGTTTAAGTCTGTTACGGTCACATTTCCAACTATAAACTGCTTGGAGGGATCAACTTGAGAATTATGATTTTCTATTAATGTATTAAAAATTTGCTGTGGACTACCCGTAAGAATGTACGGGCGCACAATAGAGTCATTTAAAAATCCTCTTTCTCCTTCACAGTAAATTAAAATGTTATTATTAAAATTACATTCTTTATACGTAGGCCTGCCACGAAAAACTATATTATCGTCTTTATAAATAGTAATTATTGTTTTAAAACACACAAAAGAATTGTAATAAGGATTTTCAGGAGGCAACGACATCATGGCAGAACCGGAACCATTTAATTCAGCGGTTACGTTCAATTCAGTCATTGGGAGAGCGTCTTCTAACCCGGTGTGATAGATAAGATTATCTTCAGCATATACTTTTATTATCATACATAGTGACTCCCCTCTTGTATTGAAATTATTAATGTACCGCTGCCGGAAATATAGATATGTCGTCCGGATGACCAAACCTTTAAAGTTGGGAGTCTATATGTCCCCTCGCTTAGAGTATGAGTGAAAGTTTTAATTGGCAATAAAGAAATTGGATCTACTTCATAATATTTTATTGTTATCGGTCCACCTATAATTTCTATCGACGGGATAACACTCGTATCGCCTCTATTGTTTATATAGATATCTTTTTCAGAATCTTCTTCACTAATAGTATATGATACTTTACTCGATGAGTATATCCATGGATCACACGTTGCGTTTATCTCAAATTTAAGATAGTTAACGTTATGTGATATTAATGCAAATTGACATCTTCCCAAAAGATATCTTCCTGCCGGGAAGTCAGGTAGTTCAATTTTTCTCTTTTTACCTTGAACAAAGTTAAAAAGATTCACATACTTATTCCATCTTTCATCAATTGTATCATCATTAGTCACGAATTGTGCCTTTAACGACCGCTGCTCATATATAAGCTCACCGTCAAATATCTCACTTAAATCGATAGGAGTGGATCTGCCGGGAACATTAACATATGTCAGCTTCGGTTTAGGGTCGCTAAGCTGCATAGCAGTCATAAAATAGTTTCTTGTATTATAAAAAACACTGCCTTCTTCATTACTGAACTCTATATATCTATCATTCAAGATTTTTACCTCGCTTCCTGAAAACTTATCCGACCAAGTGCCTTGTTATATTTTCTTACTGTTGAACCGACAAATTTGTCGCCATCAATATATAAAGATTTTCCGTCATTAACGGCATTAAGAATTTGAGTAAGAATAGGCGCGATATTAGAATATTCGATATTATTTGTTACATTTGTTTGCCTAACAGATTTTTCTATAATGCTATAATCATTGTATATAGCGCTGTTTCTCTCACGGTATGTACTTAACACGGTTTCCATTTGATTACGTGCAGCGGCGTTTAAATCTTTTGTTTTTGAAGAAATACCTACTTCTAAGCCTTCGCCTAAATATTCACCAAGTTGCTGTGTTTTTCTTGATGGACTATGTATATCAGCTGCTTGCTTTGCTGCAAGTATCGCTTGATTAACAGAGGCAACAGCCGCCTTGCTTACATCAGACATCGTTTTTTTAATACCTTCTGCAAGGCCTTTTCCGAGATCTTTACCCACGTTTTCAGCATCATTTTTAGCATTTTTATAAGCACTTAACGCTTTTTTATAACCGCTTTCTGCTTCTATAACCATTTTTTTAGTATAACCTGCAACTCCGTGTTCAAAGTTATATTTAACCATATCTGCATATATCTTAGCATCAGTTGCTTCTTTTTGAAGAGTTTTTAAAACTTTTTTCTGCGAATCTTCCACAGTCTCAGTATATTTACTTACTGCACTTTCTTTACTTCGCATCATATCGATAGCCGATTTATAATTGCCCTTTTGAACTTGCGACATAGCTTCTTCATATTTAACTATAGTATCTTTATATAACTTATAGTTATTTTGGCTTTCATAATAGGCTGATTCGGCTTCTTTAAAGCGCTTCATATCTTCTGAATGCTGCTTTTGCTTTTCCGCAAGAATGGAATTGCGTTCCTCAATTTCTGCAGTAAGACCGCTTTTTATAGCTTCTTGCATTTCAAGCTCGGCGGCGGCTTGCTCGACTCTTGATTTAGTTGCCGCAGCAGAAGCTTCCTCATATTCTTCTTGAGTAAGCGTTAGGGCATCCCATGCCTCCGCTTCTTTTTCAATGGCAGAAACATAATCAGCGTTGCGGGCTTCAATCATAGAATTTGCAGTTTTTGCATCAATGACTTCACGGATTTTATCACGAAGATTGTCGTAATTTTTTATAATACCGTCAACCATTTCAATTTCTTCTCCGGTTGCGTTTGCGTATTCATTAAGAATAAAGTTGACTCTATCCTTATCCGCATCATTTACCTCACCGTTTTTGTCAACATACTTATCAAGTTCATCAATAAGAGATGATAAGTGAGATGTTTGCGCATCAATGTTGTTTACAGCTTCATCTGTCGTACCAACCTGCTCACGGAAGTTATCCGCTGCCTCAGCGGATTTATTTATTAATTCCTGCTCCGCAGCGGTTAAACTGCTTGTACTTTTACTTGCATCGTCTGCCATTAAACTATACGCCGCAACCGCCGTAACTACGGTACCTATGGCGGCGGCGAGTAATCCCCAAGGTGAAGCAGACTGCACTAGATTTAATGCTTTTTGAGCGATAGTAGTAGTCTCAATAGCGTTTTTAATTCCTCTATGGGCTACATCTGTTGCCACGACAGCAGTTTTGTAAGAAATATAACCGGCTGTTAAGCCTCCGAGTAAAGCGGTTATGGTGGGTATATTATTCTTAACCCAGCTTCCACCACGTGTGAGCAGCGGCAAGACTTCATCAGTTGTGAATTTCACTAAGTCTCTTAACGGTTCTTCTGCATTATCATATAATTTAAGTTTAAATTCTTCCCATGCTGAATTTAACTCTTTCAAATCACCGCTTAAATTATTCTTCATTGTAGAAGCCATCTTTTCAGCTGCACCGTTGCAATTATATATAGATTTTTTTAACTTTTCATAATCCTTGTCTGAAGCATTAACTATTGCAAGCAAACCTGACATTGCTTCTTTTCCAGCAAGACATGATGCTATTTCGGCACTTTGCGCTTCATCAAGATTTGAAAATCCGTTTCGCAAATCCAGAACTATCTCATCAAGCGACTTCATGCGGCCATCTGTATCGGTTAGAGAAATCCCCAATTTCTCCATAGCTTTTGCTGTTTTCTCACTCGGATTAGCCATACTTGATAAAATAGCGCGAAGCTGTGTTCCGGATCGTGTCCCTTTAATGCCGGCATTAGCCATTAAACCTATGGCAACGGCGCTGTCCTCTATGTTATAACCCATCGCACCGGCTACGGGAGCAACATATTTAAACGTTTCGCCCATCATTGACACATTTGTATTAGCATTGGAAGAAGCCGCTGCCAGTACATCTGTAAAGCGTTTTGAATCTTTTGCCTGTAAATTATATGCAGTAAGCGCATCAGTAACTATATCGGATGTTGTACTTAGCTCTTCATTTGAAGCAATAGCCAAATCCAGTACTGCCGGTAACGCATCTATACTTTGATTAACATCCCAACCTGCCATACCCATATATTTTAACGCTTCAGCGCTTTCTTTCGCAGAAAACGAAGTATCGGCACCATACTTCCTCGCAGTCCGGGTTAAAAGTTCTATTTCGCTGTCAGTGGCATTAAAAATGGCTCTTACTTCTGACATAGTTGAAGTGAAATCTTTACCCGTGTTTATCGTTTCTGAACCTATCTCTTTTATTTTATTTATACCCTTTTGAACGGCATCACTTGCCAGATTGCCTATAAATGAGCCAAGGGCTATATCGGCTTTATTAAAACAATCTTCACTCTGCGCAGCTTGTTCATTAAGTTCCTTAACATCGTCAGCAGATTCATTAGAAGCTTTACCGACATTATAAATCGCTGTAGCCGTTTCTTGCGCTTCTTTTTCAGTCTTGTCGAATTTAATTCTAGCTGACTCAATCTCACGACCTAGTGACCTTACAGCCTCTTCGGAAACTTCGCCTCGCTTGAATTGCTCTTGTACTTGTTTTTCTGCTTCTTTCAACATATCAAGCTTATTTTTGGTATTACTTAAAATATCAGAAAGGATTTTTTGTTTTTGTGTCAAAAGCTCTGTATTAGATGGGTCAAACTTTAAAAGGCGGTTTACTTCCCTTAACTCGCCTTGTAGACTGTTTGATTTTTTATTAATAGAATCGAGGGCCTTGCCTAAATTTGTAGTATCACCGCCAATTTCAACAGTAATACCTTTTATATTTTTATATGACACGCTTTTTACCCTCCTTTTTAACCTTTGAAATCGCTTCTCTATCAGGTTCGGTTTGTGTTAATCGCCACGCATTTTCTAAGTATTCCAGTCCTTTTTGCGTACTACTCATGTAATGGATAAACGCATTATATCTGAATGCTAGATAATTTACATACGGCAAAGATTGAATTTGTTCAAAGTTTAATTTTGTATATTCCGAAACAATACGCTCATATATAAATTCCTCATAATAACCATGATTTATAGAATCTCCCGGAGTATCATACGGATACTCCGGGAGTCTCAGTTTTTTGAGTTTTCAATGCCTGATATGAAAATATAATACTTAGAAATAAAGTCTGACAGATCTAAAAGACTCATTCCATACTTTACAGCCAACTCATGGCCGTCATTTATTAAAATATTGTCTAAATTGCAGTTCATCAAGTGCATAGACAAATCATAAAGCTGATTTCTTACTATTGAATCACTACCATTTTCTAATATTTTAATAATATCCGGCAATGCTTTTTTTGTCGTATCGACAAGTTCTTTTGTCGGTGCAATTATATGTAGAACGGTATTATTACTATCCTTAAGCTCATATACCATCTGGGGCTGGTGCAAATCTTCATAGCTTAACATAGTTAATTACCTTCCTGTGCTGTTGAACCAGACGATTCATCACTGACCTCAGTCTCGCCACCGATGATTTGTTCAATGATCTGTAAGAGGGTTCCATCTTTATCCTGCGGGGCAGCGGTAAATTCCGGTTCAACTTTTGAGCCATTCTCAGACTGCAACGCTAGACTCAATCCTGCAGTGTTTCTACCGATTATCAAAGCATGCAAGTCGCCATCAACCTTGTCTACATGATGAAGACATAGCACATACTGTTTATTTTTTGCGTTGCCGGCACCGCCGATTTTCAGTATTCTTTTTCCATTTGATGTAGAAACAGTACTTCTATCGATTAATGTATTAAGCTTGTTTGTATCCCAAGTTATCAGACCAAGTTTAATCTTAACTTCTTCTTTTGTTGTTATTGTCTTTGACTGATAACCTAAATCGTCAGTTTCTGTGTTGGTATTCTCCGTATAGGTAATTGTCGCTCCGCCTTTGATATAGCCAAGTAAATTATCCTCATTACATATATCCTCAATCGACGGTAAGATCCCTGTATACTCCATTAAATATGGAAGAGCGCTTCCAATTCTTATAGGTGTTGATTTAGTATCTGACATAAATTATCTCTCCTTTTTTCTATAATTGTAAATTCATAAGTGGTCTTATAACGCTGGATATCCTCAATCCACACACGTGATGTTTTTCTCCATGTGATTCCATTACAATTTAAAACTTTCTCTATAGATTTTATTAAAGTATCATCCTTAGTCTGCTCGTAGATTTCAAGCAAATAATTGTGTTCATAAATGGCGTTAATCTCGTCCGGTCCATCTGTTAAAACTTCTTCTAAATAGACCATATATGTACCTGATGGTACTTTTTTAAAATGCGATTCTGTTAAAGGTATTTCTATACCGGAGAAAAGTTTATTAATCATTTTTTAAAATCCTTTCTACGTCATTTTCATATGATGGGATAACCTCAGAAACCGCTTTCTCTAAAAAATCACTGCCACGAGTACGACCACCATTACGAGTTACGTGACCATTTATAAGTAAATGAGTAAGTCTATAATCGCTACCCTTGACATACCAATAATAAATTTTATTGCCTCTTTTAGCAAAATTCTCTTGATATGATATGCTTCTTTTATAGTGTCCCCGGCGTTTACCGACCGGGGCACTAGCTTTTGTTATTTTGACAAGGTTTTTAATTGCTCTTAATCCCGCTTTATTAACTTCATTTGTGATATTATCACTGTAAAGCGTAAGCTGTTTATTAATAGCGCCAGATAATTCATCTACTTTAATGTTACTCATAAAACTCTCCGGTTAATTTAACTTCTCTATGACCTTCCATATAATCGTCATAATCGATTATTCTATATGGCTTGTCTCGATAAACAATGCGATATAGCTGAACATTATAAGCAACGTCACTGATTTTTGATGTATATGGAATTTTAAAAACTAGCTTATGTTTATAAGCAAGAGTCCCACCGGTTAAATTAACATCACCAAGATTTTTATTAACGCTGGCATGACACTTAATAAAATCGCACCATTCTTCTGTGTCAACGTTTAAACGCTGTATCATTATCGGCTTATCATAGATTGCCATTATCTATTACCTCCTGATACTCAAGCTGTGATTGAAAAATTAGCGTTTTTACGAGATTTCTTTGTCCGGCATCGTTTTTTGCAGACAACTCTCTATTATAATATAAATCGCCTACATAAATCAGTGCGAGCTCGTCAAGCTTTTCATGACATTTCATGATTTGATAAGCATTTTTGCCGACGGCTCCTTCTACTAAACTTTTTGCGGTATTAACACACCGAGTGACTATAGAAGTTATTTCTTCGTCGGCATTATCAGCATAACCGAGATATATAAGCGCATCCTGTACAGTTATCATGCTGTCGCCACAGAGTTGAGCATGTAACCATTAACGAACGCATCCGAATCCTTGATTTTAAAATCAGCCCTCATGGTACCTTTTAAAATAGTACCGTCATTTTCAAATGCGTTAAACGCTGATTCACCGCTTCCTACGGTTGCGGAGTCAGATATCTTTATGCTCAAGGCCTTTCTGTCAAACATTTTTACTGCATCGAAAAGGGAGCCGAGAATCATAGGTATTTTTTTATCGGTAACTTCATAATAAGTCTTAATATCATCAACATTCGGCTCAGCTACAAGAGAGTAAGTGTATGGTGACTCATTTGTACCGCTGCCGCTGCGTGTATAATACTGCTTGTCCGATGAAATAGTACTATCTTTAGTCATAGTGTACACATCTTCATTTGGTAAGTACTGTGTCGGGGCCTCGATTATCGGGATAAAATTACCGCCGATATCAAGTATAGGTCTGCCATTACTATCTCTATCAAGAAGCTTACGACCGTTCTCGTCCTTTCGCTTTGTGAAATAGCTATATCCATTCGCATTGGTGTATAGTGCAGTACTAGATTTATACACTGAACCAAGTGTAATATTTAGCTGATCCTCAATAGAATCAATAGATGTAAATTCTATTGCTGTGTTACTCTTTAATAGCTCAAATGTCTTTCTATTGCACGTAGCAATTCTTTGACTTCCGAGCCAATCTTTCAAGAAGTTGACAGTATTCGCAGAAGCATCATCAATGAGTTCATTTGTCAATGCAGTAAATCCCGAGTACTTTTTTATTTGGAAATTTAGAGTAGAGAATTGCGGCTTCCCTGCACCCGGGATACCTCCACCCTCAGCAACTTCTCTAAAGCCGTTGAGTTGCTCTCTGGTATGATATACCCTGCTTCCGGTGTTAGTATTAACATATTCTTTATCTATGTAATCAAGCACACTAAATGAATCTGATTTGTATTCATTTATAGTCGTCTGGATATCCTGCGGTACAAGATATCCGCCGTCAGTATTAATACCCTCATTTAAGTAACTTTTTCTCTCGTCCTCTGTGGGAACAAACCTTCTTTTTGTTGCATCAGCGAATGCTTTATCGCTAACACTAAGACCGCCACTTGTATCGCCTCTTTCACCATTATCAAATACCGCTTGAGAAAGTGGGTTTACTGTAAATCTCTTACTCTGAATTTCAGCGGTTTTCTCGGCAAGCGCAAGAGACTTTTCAATTTCAGTGGCCTCATCATAAGCTTTTTGCGCAGCAGATATGTCGCCATCGTTTAAAAATTGATCTGCCTCGTCACATTTCTTTTGTAAGTCAAACCGCAATTTTCTAATATCTGGTTTCATTTTTAATGTCTCCTTTTTAATTTTATTATTTCTATTTTTAATTGCAAAATAGATATCTCGTCATTAAATGACTTGCTGACGCCTGCACACTTTTGAGCCGGTACGGCAACAAGTGAAAATTCATATGCATCAACAGGTTCATCAAGTATTTTATAGCATTTCTTGCCGTCATACTCTCTACCGGATATATGTGTACATGTTTTTGAAATAGTATCTTTACCACAGATCGAACATGTGCGTTTAGAAATCGCACAGCTAACACTGCCTTCTTTTTTAATACCTGCATTTATCTCAGCTATTAAATCAGAATTACTTTTAGTTTTTACCATATAACAATACGCAATAAGTTGTGTGTATGGCTCACCGTCAACGCATTTCAATGCCTCATCTGTTGACAAATCGGTTTTATAAATTCGTGCAATCTGATTATCAGCGATCGCTACATGGTCTTTTATAACAGTTCTATTTTTGAAAAATTCTGATAAACCAGATAATGCTTTAATTGAGAATTTTTCAAAATCACGATCTAGGGCGTTATCACACAATACCGCTTTAAAGGTATATATATCGTCTTTTGTTAAAGTACCTAACGATAAGTTATTTATCAATGCTAGGTCGCTGTCTGGCAAATCCGTCATAGCTTTTAATGTAACGGATTTAAAAACTTTATCAGACATTTTCTCACCCCCTCTCTTCATCAGCTATACTCTTATACTGATAACCCAGCTTCGTCAGAGGTATATTACTACCGTTACACATCAGCTGATCTCCACCCGGTTTTGCCGGTAAGCCTGTCAAAGCTCGTGCTTCATTGGGCGTATAGCGTCCGCTGTTTACTCCAGCTTGTAAAATTTCACTCTGTGTTTTTTGGTCGACCCGCAACAGCGCAAGGGTGTTGAAAGCAATCTTTATACCTTGCGATTGCTCATCTTCAGGTATAAGTTTATATGTAAATTCCTCCTCGTACTGCTTAACATTGACGGACAATGTATCTATGAGAAATGCAATCTGCTGGGCTTCTGTATTTGAATAGCTTGATTTTGTATAATCACCTATTTGAAATGGTTTAACACCAAAAGCACTTGCAATCTTTAGAGCACTGAATTGAGATAGTTCAAGAAATTGACTGTCAGCTAATTTTAAATTTAGCGGTACAAGATCCGTTCCGATAGGCAACGGTAAAATATTGCTGATACCTCCACTTTTAAGTCTGCGGTTTTTAAACTCTTCAATTCCCTGAACTAATCGTTCCCTGTATTGCTCATTGATATCGCCTGTATAATGTAATACCGCCTTTGCTGTCATTCCAGAGTCGTACATATCATTTAACATTTTTTGCGCTTTTACATTACCTCTTAATGTTTCAAGCAGCTGTTCTCTGACACTTTTTCCGACTAAACCATTAAAAGTTAAATGACTTTTTACGTGAATTACGTCCTCTTGGGGAATTACAATAATATTACCTGCATTTGTAGTTACTTCATAAAATACATTTCCATCAAGCAAACCAGCATTATCGACATAAATTTGAACATTGCTAGGATTTATAGGAATAAGCTGAGTTCGTCTTGGATTAGTATCATCAATATAAGCATATCCGTTTCCGAAGTGATTACGGCAATTTTCAAGCATAGTAAAAAACGTAGTTGCAGTCATATTTTGATTAGGTCTTAAATTAAGCATTTGATAATACCTGTGATTGTATAGATTTTTAACTCCATACTCTGCAGTCTTTTGCTGCACTTTCATTGGAAGCTTACCCATACTTTCACCCAAAACTTTCATGCATGTGAAATAAGTAGATTCACATAATACAGAACTTTCAGCACTAGTAAAAATTCTAGTAAAAATTTTTGATAAATCTGTAAATGATGCATCGTTTATTTCTTCAAGGCTTTTATTTAATATGTCATAATTATTAAATGCTGTAAATGCCGCTTTCATCCTGCCTTTTAGTTCTTTTAATTTCATTTTTTACCACCCCATTCTTGATAAATAGTCACCAAGGATATTGTTAATTTGCTTATCTTTACACTCAGTAATACCCGTTATAAGTCTAACTGCGTGTGCATCAACAAAAGCATCGTCCGGGTCGATACGACTATGTTTTTGATGTGGTTTTTTGTCAATCTTAACCTCGCCGAAGCTGTTTCTTACCAAGGCAGCATTTATCATAGACCAGCTTAAAAGTTCATCTTCAATATCATACTCAACCTTACCGCTTTTTACTAAGAGCTGTATATCAACAGTTGCGTCGTTAAGATTGCGTGCGCTCTGCGTTATTTGTATAACCGGGCAACCAAATTCTTCTAAGTCTTGTAGTATGCCGGCTATATTATGAGGGTCCG
>JBJEPE010000059.1:0-12593 GCA_051881075.1 Acutalibacteraceae bacterium
AGTGCGAGCATCATCATCACCATGACCATGACGAAGAGTGCGAGCATCATCACCGCCACGACCATGATGAGGAGTGCGAGCATCACCACCACCACGACCATGACGAGGAGTGCGAGCATCATCACCACCATCATCATGCGGATGATGTATTTGCAAGCTGGGGTGTTGAAACTATCACAAAGTATGATGAGCAAGAGATAAGAAGCATACTGGATGCTTTACAGGATAGCGAAAAATATGGCATTATCCTGCGCTCAAAGGGTATGGTAGAGAGCAAGAGCGGCGAGTGGATATACTTTGACTATGTACCGGGTGAGCCTGATATACGCAGTGGCAAGCCATGCACAACAGGCCGTCTGTGCGTTATAGGTTCTAAAATAAACGAGGATGCACTCAAAGAACTTTTCAAAGCTTAATTTGAACCCTTAAGAGGTGATTATTTATGGAATTTCCTGTTTATTTGTTTACCGGTTTTTTGGAATCAGGTAAGACTAAATTTATACAAGAAACATTGGAGGACGAGCGTTTTAACAATGGTGACAAAACCTTACTCTTAATTTGCGAGGAAGGCGTTGAAGAATACGACTTCTCACGCTTTCCGTCAAAGAATGTCTTTCTGGAGGTCATCGACGATAAAGAGGCCTTTACTTCAGATGCACTTGAAAAATTGCGTAAAAAGCACAGGGCATCACGTTGTATATTAGAGTATAACGGTATGTGGCCTATGCAATATCTATATGATACCATGCCGGATGGCTGGGTAATATATCAGCAAATGACCTTTGTTGACTCTAACACTATCTTAAACTACAACGCAAATATGAGAAGCCTTGTAGTAGATAAGATACAAAATACCGAGCTTGTTGTATTTAACAGATTTAATGATAAAATTGATAAAATGGAATTGCACAAGCTTGTAAGGGCATTATCCCGCCGTGCAGATATTGCCTATGAATACACGGACGGTAATGTGGATTATGACGATATACAGGATCCTCTCCCCTTTGACATTAACGCCCCTGTTATTGAGATTGCCGATAACGACTATGCCCTGTGGTACCGTGATATAATGGAAGACCAAGAAAAATACAACGGTAAAACGGTTAAATTCAAAGGCATTGTTGCAATAGACAATAAATTTGAAAAAAACACCTTTGCAATAGGCAGACACATAATGACCTGTTGCGTTGAGGATATAACTTACGGCGGCGTGATATGTAAGTACAATCAAGCCAATCAGCTTAAAATAAGAGATTGGATAATAATAACCGCAAAGATATCTATTGAATACAGTAAAATGTATAAAGAAAAGGGCCCCGTTCTAAAGGTAATTTCTATAGAAAAAGCAGAAAAGCCCGAACAGCAGGTAGTTACATTTTAATACTCAAAACAACAACTCCGCACTTACTTTTTTGTAAAGCAAGTGCGGAGCTTAATTTTTATGTATTTAATTTTATCAATCGGTATGCTTCATTATAACAAACTTATTGAGAGGGAATATTATAGCGAATGACAATGCCATAGACGCTATTTTAGGTACCCACTCTATAAGAAATGCAGATTGTGTTGCACCTGATATTACAGGTGTTAATACCGTTATCAGCCATGTTTTAAGACATATAACAAACATAACCAGTATAAAGTACATTATTGCGCTTTTAACAATGTTATTATTTGCATTGAATGTTGCCTTGCGGTTTACAAGGAACGACACTATTTCCGCAATTATTGCCGAAGCAAGAAATGCGATAAATAAGCCCTTATTCAGATCCTGCTTACTTGTATAGTGAAACACGAAGAAATCAAAATCTTCCGTTAATCTTTGCGATAGCGTATTCTTCAGCACAGCGTATGAAATTACCTCAGCTACGCTGGCGCATAGAGAGAACACAAAGAACTTCATTAATTGCCACAGTGTTTCATGCTTTTGTGTAAATTTTTGTTTTTCCGCCATATTTTTAACCCCCTGATTTATTGCTTTGCAAGCTTATTGATATATCCCGGTCCGTAGTAATATCCGCCTACATATCTTGCACCGTACTTAACGCTATTCACTACGTCCTCTACACGGGTACACCCGAACACACACGCCTTTATGGAGTTGTCCCTAAGAAGCTGTGCAAATTCTCTGTTATAAACATCTACAGTAACATACAGCATATTTATCTTTTGTTTTCTGCAATATGCCACCGTCTTTTTATATTCTTCATCTGCTAAAAGCTCATTCCCTATAACAGGCAAGCTGTACATAAGTTCATATTTGCATCCCAGCTCTCTGAGTGCAACTATATCCCTTTTTCTCTGTAATCTTATGATAAACATATCATCGGGTAAACCGCTGTTTTCCAATGCGTTAAAAACAGCTTTAAACAATTCTTCCTTCATCTCATCGTTCGGTTTACCTATATCCACTATCAGCACATCTCTTTTTTCTTCAGGCAGTTTCTTTATCTCAGATAATAAAGTATCAAAATCCATTGTGCTGAATTGATCGAAGTACTTACATTTAATAAATTTATCGTAGGGTATTCCGTCCTTTGAGAAATCACCAGCAGGTAAGCCAAGCTTATTATAATTGATATCCGTCCAGCCGTTTATACAAACGAGCTTTTTATCTGAAGTAAAGCGTACATCAGCCTCAAAGCTTTTGTAACCGCATTTGACAGAATTTTTAAAGGCATCTACAGAATTTGAAGCCTTATACTTAAATTGCATACTGCCCAATCCTACAGCAATCATATATTTTTTGAAATTCATTGTTTCGCTTCTGAGGGAAACCGGCTCATAACGCTTGAGGAAAAACCTCTTTAGCTCGTTATAAGTCTTATATTTTTGAGAGCGTTTTACCTTTCTGCATCCGCTTTTTTGTGCTTTCTCGTATGCTTTTACCAGATTTTCTGCGCTTAAATCATCTATGCTTAAAAATCTTTCCGGATACCCTATCTTTTGACCCCATATTTTAACCTTAATATTCCACACCATGCCGACACTTGGTACGCCAAAGCTATACGCAATTATATTTGAGTGCATTCTGGTAGCAATAATACCTTTAAAGCTGCTTATAAGCTGAACAAGGTCTGCACCGTCCTTAGGCTGCGGGCATTTTTCTCCGTGGCCGATAAAGTCCAACACATCCTGTGCAAACTCTTCGTCACCGTCTAACCCGTTAGTAAATATCTTCCATTTATAACCTCTTTTTTCAAGCCCAAGTGCGGTATTCCTCCACATGGTAAGCAGGTATTCCCTATCTACCGACGGTATATCATGGTCAGTAAAAAGCTTATCTCTGGCTATGCCTAAGCCTACAAAACCACAGTTTTCCTTTAAATACGGATTAATTTGTTTTTTCTCCGCAGATATCGTACTGACCCATACGGCTGGATCTGTGACCTTTTTAAGGCGGATATTTTTATTGGTAATATAATTTGCCTTTAACGTTTCAAAGTCATCACGCACGGTTATAGCCTTGACACACGGCATATTTATTGCACTTTTAAGTTCTAAGCAGCGCTCGTCATTTTCGTCGTATTCCTCTACACCTATAGCGTTAAAAAATACGGGTACACCCCATTTTTGTGCTTCTTTGACTATCTCTGCCAAACGGTGATAGTAAACATCTATCTTAAACTTCAAGAATGCGCCACCGTCAAAGACAACGTAATCTACATACTTAACCTGATACGGGTCATCTGATGAAAAAGAATAATCATATATCTCACAGTCTGCATTTTTATTTTCAGAAAAAGCCTTTTTGATTAAATACCTTGTACAATCCGCAATTACATTATCGCCGTAATTTTTATTGGTTATCTGAACAAGCAATATTTTTACTTTTCTTGACTTCTTTTTCATAAAATAACCCTTTCAAATTAAAATTAAATAATTTACTAGTCATATCATAATATATTTTTGTAAAAAATGCAACCATATATTGAAAAATTTATACTTTGCTGTTTTTAAAACAAAAACTAATTATTTTTATTTTTTATTTTTGATTTTGCGGTCATACTATCTACAACTAACTTAAACACCTTTGTGCGTGGCATGGCCGCAGTACTGAAAGCAAACTCCTCCTGATGATAATGCTTCATCAAAATGCAGAGTGCAGCATACTTTTCGTCATCCGATAGCATCTTAATATGACCCTGACCGATAACGCTCTTATACTCCATAGTGCAGTAACCGCTTACCGGGTCTGCTATAATCCTATGCTCACAATCCATTTCAAAGCTCGCACGGTTATCAGCCGCGATAAGGTCATACTTCGTACCCTCTGACGCACCGTGGAAATACAGCTCTACCCTATCGCCGTCAACTTTCAGCCCGAAATTAAGCGGCAAAATATACGGATATCCGCCATTATTGAGAGCAATCCTACATACCTCGCATTTCTCCATAATTGCGATAATTTCTTTAAACTCTGTAATTTCTCTGTCTGCTCTACGCATAATTTATTGTCCTTTCGTTAATTAGCCTTGCTATTTACTGCATTGTTGTAGCTTATGATTATATGACACGGCGCAAAAATCAATGCACCGATAACAAGCAATATGTATCTGCTTATTATTCCGCTGAACAGAAATATAATTGACGTCAGAATTGATAATGCCAACGCTCTGAATATGCAGTTCTTGTTAAAGTACAGCATCCAAATCAAACAATAGGATAATATCAAAATACAATTTACAGTCAGGTACACAAAAAATGCTGTTTTGCTTTGAAATCCAAGCCATGCACCGGGTACATTGAATATCATTAAACCAAAGCAAGAAAACCTGCCTATCTGCTCAAGAAATTCTATAAATCTATTATGCCAAACATTGTTAAAACTGTTCTTGCACCTTACGGCAAAAACAATGTTGGGTATCATAATAACAGTCATAAAAATTAAGCCGTATAAATTAAACCATTGCATAAATTACATCTCCGTTCAAAATATAATCTGAATATGACACACGTCTGTCGTTTATACATTAAGAATCACATATCAAGTATCAAAATTCAATTAGATTTTGCGTTTCTATAATTTATTACAAATACACCCGCCGCAACGCAAAATCCGGCAATGAGGTATTTCCACCTAAATTGTTCACCTATTATAATACTTGCGAATACGACCCCGAAAACAGGAATAAACGCATTATAAATAGCAACCGTACTTATTGGGTGATACGCTAACAAAGAATTGTAAATACTAAAGCTTATTGCAGAGATAAGTATAAGTGCAATAATTATACATACTCCCTTTAACGAAAAATTCCACGGTTTGTCTATTCCCATAGATACCGCTACAGTGCAGAGTATCGCACCGCCTAACGCCATACTTATACCTGTGGCAACAGTCATATTCATCTTACGTGAAACGATTCTGCTTAATATTCCACCAAATGCTCCGCAAAGCGTATTAAGAAAAATCATACCGTCACCGATAAAAGAAACATCGGTAAACATCGCTTTGCCCGGTTCGACATTTATTATTAAAATACCTGCAAATCCTAAAATACAGCCTATTACCTTATTCCATGACATTCTATCATCTGCAAAAAATATACATGATAATATAATCAGAAAAAAGCTGTTCATTGAATCGATTACCGTACCGCGTGAGCTTGGTGTATATCCTAACCCTATGTAAGAAAATAGATAGTGCAGAGCAATATTCACAAGCGAAAACAGAAACAACCACGCACACGTTTTTGCTGTAAATTGAGATCTCTTGTACTGCTTTCTGCCTGCAAACAGAAGCACTAAAACCCCGGCCGATAAAAACCGAATACCGGCAAATAAAAGTTTGCCCTCTAAATCATCAGAGGCAATCGCTAACTCCGTATATCCTAACTTTATAAGCGGATAAGCCAACGCCCACAATATAGCGCATGTAAGCGCAAGCAGCGGTAGCCATTTTCTGCTTTTTATTATTTTTTCCATTATTTAAAAACCCTCTTTTTCTGACTTTTTAATTACACGCCTGATACACATAAAATCATGTCAAATCAAATAAGAGTAATATAGATTTTTTAGGCTTATGTTTCATTGTTTACTTTATCTAATTTGGGGCGTTTTGCATGGCGTTTGTCACAAATCGCAGAAACCGGCTCTATTATATCTCAAACGAGCATCCGACTAATTGCTCACTGAAATCAAACAACTTTTTCGCAAGCTTACTCTGAGAATACGCCTTTAGAATGTTAAATTTTATATAATATTATATATCTTTAAATCGCAATCTTTTTTACTCGGTACAGTATCAGACTGCACACTGTGGTAATCAGCTCTGCCACTACAAACGAAAACCAAACACCGTTCATTCCCCATAAATGCGAGAATAACCACATACATGGTATAAGTAATACAAGCTGGCGTAACAGATTTAATATAACGCTGGTACCTACATTTTCGGTTGCCTGCATAAATGAGGCTATCATTGTAGTGATGGCCGCAAACACATAGCTGATACACATAATGCGCAATGCCGGAACTCCAAAGGACATCATATTTGCCGAAGCGTGAAAGGCTTTCAGCATTTGAGATGGAAAAGCCCACAGAAAAACGATACTTACTCCCGTTAAAATAATGCTTATCCTTGTTCCGTATATGAAAGCCTCACGTAGTCTTTGCTCTTTTTTTGCACCGTAATTGTAGCTCATAACAGGAATACATCCCTGAACCAAGCCGTTCAATGTCATAATAACAACCTGCTGAATTTTGAAGTACGCACCAAAAAAAGCAACTGCGGTATTGGAGTAAACTATCAGGAAACCGTTTGTAAAATAGGTCATAAATGCTCCCAGCGCATTCATAACAAACGACGGAAAGCCTAAAACAAATATGTCACGTACTATTTTTAAGTTTGGATGAAAGCCCTTTATCACAAGTTGAACCTTTTGCTTGCGAAAGATAAGCACATAAAATGCCAGTATCATAGATACCGTAAATCCTCCTGCGCTGGCTAATGCCGCACCTCGAATACCCAATTTTGGAAATCCAAAATAACCGAAAATGAAAATCGGGTCAAAAATAAAGTTAAATACTACGCCTGCGATTTGAAACCACATGGGTGCAATCATATTACCTGTACCTTGAATTATCTTTTGTATGCACAAATGAACAGTACACGGAATACCCGCAAGTGCATATAATTTAAGATACCGTAACGCCAACTGCAAGGTTTCCGGATCAGTAGTAAAAGACCGTATAAACGGCTGTGCAATCAACCGTACACACACCGTAACCGTTGCGCCGACAATAAAAGCCACCATTAAACCGTTGACAACCACGCTGTTGGCTTCATTTTGATTTTTTTGTCCCAAACGGTTACTGATAAGCACATTAACTCCAACGCCTATCCAAATGGCAACGGCGGTCATTAATGTGGTTATTGGAAACACAATAGAAACCGCTGTCAACGCTTTTTCGCTGATACCGGATACAAACATACAGTCCACCAAATTATACGAAAACTGCATAAACATAGAAATCAGCGGAGGAACCGCCATTTTAAGAATAAGCCGTAAAACGGGTTCGGTTTCCATTTTATTTACCTTAGTTTTTGTATCTAAATTCAAAGCAAGTCCCCCATTATCGGTCACACAGTCAGCATAATTTTTATTCTGCTACAGTCATATTTGCAATCGCTGACGGCCGGTTAGCTAATTTTTATTCTTCACGGAAACTTGGAGTATTAAAGCGATAAATAACCATATGTCGCAATCACATATTGGCTATTGGTGATTTTGACTGCAATACCACACCGCCAAGCCTGTTGTAACAGTATAGATGTTCGATAAACCGCACTTCCACGTATTACTAACACAAAAATTCGTGAAGACCCTCTTTTTTCTTCGTTTATTTCTTTTATTTTATTATAGCATAGTTTTACAGAGCTATAATTCATTATTCCAATAAAGAATTTTTTATTTAACCTATGTTTACGCAGTTTATATTTTCAACCGGCCTTATTAGGACGACTGATTTGTTTTTTAATCCGAAAAGGAGTTTTCACATTTTAGAAAGAACGGCGCAAGGTTGGGGTAAATAAGGTGTTGGTATTTAGATTGATGGATAATAGCCATAGATGCACGAAACCCTCTCGACCATGATGGCCGGGAGGGTTTAAAGTAATTCTTCGTATTTATAAATAACAAAAGAATTTTAACTATTCCATTGTTCAATAAACCACTCAACACTCTTCGGATATCCCCATACACTTTTTCCATTTTCAAACAACGCTCTAAGATAGGTAAACAAACTTCTTATTTTATCATAAGGTTATAGTCAACCTGTTTATCTTTCATATACTCTTGAGCGTATGCCTTTGTTAGTGCTTTGTAGAAATCGTAAACTTCTTCAAAAACTTGTTTATCAGTAAACAGTTTATCAAGTTTCTCATTAATCTCATCGTAAGACTTATTTTTGAATACTTGTCCCATAAAGCCCAACAAATAATACGTAAGGGATATCTTTTATCATTAGCTTTAATACTCTCTAATTATACTTTCTAATTGGAATATCGGAACAAATAATATTTATATCTTTCATTTTATTCTGCCATAATAATTCTTCAATCCCTAATTTAAACATGCTATCATTTTCCTTAATATACGGATTTAGCGTTATTTGCTCTATACTTTCAAGCTTAAAATTGTAGTCAACAAATGGAATCAATATATTACCTCGTTTGAACTGACCAATTTTAAATATGCTTTTACACTCCTTATCAGATAGCAACAATTCTTCCGGTATATTTAAAACTATACGATATTCATTTTCACGTTCAAAAGATTCATTTTTAAAAAAACACCGCATATTGTTTACAGATTCCTTAAAAGCATATAGAATATGACCTCTAATTTCTTCAATTTCGTTCCTTGCTTCATTATAGATTTCCTGTAAGCTATTAAGTAATTCAATTATACATTTCTTCTTATCGGCATTTTTATATAAAACAAGCCCTCTATGTATTATAATACCGTTTTCCAACTCTTCACGACTATTAAGTTGAGTTTCATTACTTCCTTCAAACATATTACACGCATTATCAAATACTATACTAACACCATCTCCAGATGATGCATAATAATTCCACATACTAAGTGAATTTTGTTCTGTAGAAAAAGAACACGTATATGTTCTATACTTTTTTTCTTCACACTGACGTGTTTCTCTTGAAACACTTACATAAGATTGCCGATATTCTTTTAAATCTTTCCACTCTGCACTTTCAAGAATAGTTTTTTTAAAATCCGCAGTATACTCTTTTTTTGAAAGAACATTTTCAATCAAAGGAATAATCTCTATAAACTCCGTAGAATCATTTAAAAAACGAACATCACTAAAACGTAAACATTTATTGCTTATAATTTCTTTAAGAGTATCAACTGTACAATAATGACAAATCTCTGAGTCCTTATTTACAGTTCCATCCAGATACATTTTCAAATTATTTTTATCTTTATATGGCGCATTCAAAAAATTTCTATGGGATATCCCCAAACATTTCGCCAAAAGTACACCAAAATTACACACGACATTCTATACCTCCAATCAATAATCTCACTACACCATTCCGAAATCCAATGCCCACCTTTCCCTTATCCGGCGGGCACTGGGGCTGAATATCGACCCAATTTGCGATCCGATAAACAAGTGAGGTGACTTAAATATCGATTATAGCTATTTATGTTCAATTCCATTCCGATTGCCATGAATAACTGTTTTCTTCAAAATTAAGAACTTCTGCCAAAGTTAGATTTCGAATGTCTCCTTTATAGTCAATATTTAGCACTGCACTATACTCCGCATATTCTGATAATTGATCCTTATCAAATGCTGCAGTACAAATCCCTCCTTCGTATTGTGCAACAGTCGTTGCGTTAGGAAAGCTGTTGTTAGTACAAACTAAAGTTACAGTGTAGATGATATCATCATTGCCGACGCTTGGAACGAAGGAACATATCGTATCTTTGTCATTACCATAAAAGCGAACATTTGAAGCTTCTATTTTATCCGGTAACATCACATTTGAAGTATTCTCAGAAATACTGCTCCCAAAACAGATTTTTCCTATCAGAATACAAATTACAATAAGTGAGCACAGACATACTATCTTCCAAACATTTGCAGTGCGACGATTTCTAATCGCAAGTTGTTCATTTATCTGTGCCAGAGATTTTGCAATGGAAGCTGTATCTAGTTTGTCTTCATGTTCCGAACCACCCAAAAGGACAGAAACCGATACATCTAATGCATCTGCTATTCTGCATAAAGTATCTGCATCGGGGACTGCTGTTCCTTTTTCCCACTTTGAAATGGTCTGTCTTACAACATTCAGCTTCACAGCCAAAGCCTCCTGGGTAAGACCTCGTTCTCTTCTTACTTTTACTAGATTTTCATTTAGCATAATAATTGCCTCCTTTGTGTTTTGGTAGCTCCATATTATCATACATTTTCTTTAACATCAAGCAACCAGCAGGCTCAGCACGCACTTGTGCGTTGCAATGCTATAATTAGTAATAAAATTAAATAGTTTTTATCTTAACAACAGCTTTGTATTCTAAACCTAAGATCGAGACATCAATACTACGCACTCAACTGTGTTTTCGAAATTCGGAATAAACATATCGGCTTCGTTCCCTTGATAATACACAGGAAAACGAAATTGAATGCTCTTTAATATCTGACCGTTTTCCAACGGTTCGGGATATATCTCGATTTTCTTTATAAAACTGTGAAGAAATTCTTTCTTCTCAAATTCGGTGAATTCGTTATATATTATATCAAATAATTCTAAAAATTCAAATATTCGTTTCTGAGAGATTTTTTGCTCCTTTATAGCCTTGATTTGCGTTTGTACAGTTTCAAGGCTTTCATTTGCCTCTTCAATCTCATCATATAATGAATTTATACGGTTTTGCATATCGGTATATTTTTGCTCATAATGCCTGTCGGAATAGTCAAGCCTGTCAATTTGAGAGCCGAGACGTTCCTTTGCGGCAGTAAGCTGCCTTATCTGTGAAATGAAATATGCTTCTTCTTTTTCATACTTAGATAAATCTACGCTTGCATCTAATTTTTCTTTTATTGCAGAATCAAACTTCGAATTTTTAACGATATTTCTTATTACTTCCACAACCGCTTCATTTATCTTTTCCTGATGAATTTGCTTCTTGAAAGTACATTTGTGTCCGTAATATTCCAATCTGTGTTTGCAGGCGTAATACCAATAATCTCTGTAAAAGCTTCCGTCTTTTTTGCGTTTGCGGTTGACACTGCCATATAACCCGGCGCCGCATATGGGACATTTAATTATACCGGTCAATAAGTGCTGATGTTCTGTGTTGTATATTTTTTCATTCTTTACACCGGTCTTTTTTCTCTTATCTTGAGCTAAAAGCCAATCCTCTTCGCTGATAATTGCATCGTGAATGCCGTCATAAATAGGATATTCTTCTTGTTTTACCACATGATATTCGTTACGGCTGCCCTGTATTTTTTCTGTTTTTCTTCGCCCAAAAGCAATTTTTCCGCAATAAATAGGGTTGTCCAACACAAGCTTTACAAAATGTGCTGTGAATGCATCCAATGTTCCGTTTTGGCGTTTCTTTTTGATATAGCCTTGGCGATTCAGATATTTTGCAACAGTACCGGCACCCATTGTGGTATGAATAAATTTATCATAGATAATGCGGATAATCTCTGCCTCGTCTTCGGCTATTTTTAACTCGCCGTCAACAAGTTTATAACCGTATGGAGCAAATCCGCCGTTCCATTTGCCTTCACGGGCTTTCTGTTTTCTGCCTTCCATTGTCTGAACAAGAATATTTTCTCGCTCAATTTCCGCTACAGCCGACAGCACCGAAATCATCAGCTTGCCGCTGTCCTTTGAACTGTCAATACCATCCTCAACGCAGATAAGGTTAACACCGTAATCCTGCATCAGTTGTAAAGAATTAAGAACATCGGCTGCGTTTCTGCCAAATCGGGACAATTTGAATACCAGCACATATTGTACATTATCTTTTCCTTCGGATATATCGTTAAGCATAGTTTGAAATTCAGGTCTGCCTTCAATATTTTTGCCGGACTTACCTTCATCGGAATATTCTCCTTCAATCATAAAGTCCTGAAATTCGGCATACCTTCTTAACTTTTCTTTCTGCGCATCAAGACTGAAACCGTCGACCTGCATAGATGTCGATACACGGGTGTATATGTAGCAATTTTTCTTTTTCATACGATAGCTCCTTTCAGATTTGATTACATTATATTGCAGCATAAATAAATACTCCAATGTACGGCAGAAGGGGGCTAAGCCCCTTTCTGCGTGCTATTACAATTCTTGCATTGGCGGTTTGGAAATTGTCTCAAAATATCTTCCGTTGTTACTAACCGATATTTATCCCCATATTTTAAGTACATCTTTGCCATTAAGTCTAAAAACCTATCGTATTCGGCTTGTCCGGTTTTATCGCTATTTAATGTCATCATCTTGCTTCACCTCTGTTTCTTTCTCTCTGTCTCTGCCATTTCTCAAGAAGTGTTATGATTGTTTTTTGCATATCAAGGCTTGTATAACTTTTTGGGAAATATTTGCG
>JBJEPE010000060.1:0-12386 GCA_051881075.1 Acutalibacteraceae bacterium
CGAGACCATTGCTGCGCGTCCCATAATGCAACAACTCCTCTCGGAGGTTGAGCAGGGCATGTGGGACGGTGTTCTCGTAATGGAGGTCGAGCGTCTTGCCCGTGGTGATACCATAGACCAAGGTATTGTATCGCAGACTTTCAAATTCTCCAATACCAAAATCATAACCCCGATTAAGGATTATGACCCTAACAACGAATTTGACGAGGAATATTTTGAGTTTGGTCTCTTTATGTCCCGGCGAGAGTATAAAACGATAAACCGCCGTTTACAGCGTGGCCGGCTCGCCTCCGTGAAAGAGGGAAAATATGTCGGTAGTCAGTCGCCTTATGGATATGAGCGTGTAAAGTTGGAACGGGATAAGGGATTTACCCTCGCTCCGCACCCGACCGAGGCCGACATCGTAAAACTCATATTTGCTCTATATACCAAAGGCGAGGAGCAGGAGGACGGGTCTTTCCGTCGCCTCGGCGTTTCTCTTATCGTCCGCCGCCTCAATGATATGCGCGTTCCGCCTCGCAAGAGCAACCATTGGTCGCCTGCGACGGTTCGGGATATTCTCATAAACCCGGTGTATATCGGCAAAATACGGTGGAATTGGCGACCCGACTCAAAGAAAGTTGTTGATGGTCGTGTTGTCCTCATGCGCCCTCGTGTTGACATAGAAAAATGCGTTGTTGCTGACGGTAAGCACCCTCCGCTCGTCGATGTTGATACTTTCAATAAAGCACAGGAATTTATGTCAAGCAATCCTCCACGCCCGGTTGGAGAGCGTAATATTGTAAAAAACCCTCTCGCAGGGATTGTGGTATGCGGAAAGTGCGGTCATAAAATGACCCGCCGACCGTATGCCGGGGATTATAACGATACACTCCTGTGCCAGGACACCGCTTGCGATAATGTTTCCTCCGCCTTGCATTTTGTCGAGGCTCGCATATTGGAGGCTCTCCGTGACTGGCTTGCTGATTACCGCTTGCAATGGGAGGAGGGAGCAGATGAGAACGAGTCTGCGTCTGCCGTCGCATTGAAAGAGAAAGCCCTCCTGCGGCTCGCTACTGAGTACGATACCTTAAACAAGCAACTTGACAACGCTCACGACCTTTTGGAGCAGGGTGTTTATTCTACTGATGAATTTCTTGACCGTTCCCGTAAACTGTCCGAGCGTATTAAAAAGAACGAGGCGGACCGTGTGGCTCTCGGGGAGGACATCGCTGCCGACAGGAAAAGAGAGGAGGGTCGTCGTCATATTATTCCAAGGGTGGAACATCTGCTCGATGTGTACGACTCGTTGTCGTCCCCAAAGGCAAAGAATGATATGCTAAAAGAGGTTTTGGAAAAGGTCGTGTATGTGAAAACAAAGGGCGGCCGTTGGCATAATGCTCCAGATGATTTCGAGTTGACCTTGTACCCAAAATTGCCGATGTCTGAAAAATGAAATATGCGGGTGGCCTCTCTGTCGCCCGCTTTCTCATTGATAACATATTGGGTAGTACGAACTTGCTCACCTTGAAATGATAGGAGCCATAGTTCATCAGTTGACGGCAAACCTTACGCCTGAGGAGATAAAAGAGGCAGGCATGGACGCATACTTTGTAGACCATACAACAGGCGTTTATCCTGCATCTGCATCAGGCGTACCTTATACAGCCGCATATCTTCAAGTTAAGGGTGATGTTATAACAGACCTGCATGAGGATATGGCAGCAGAGCAAAAGGCGCGCACGACCTATGACAATATACTGCGCTACTGTGATGACCCCGATGTAAAGGACGCTATACGATTTCTGCGTGCAAGGGAAGTAGTACATTATCAGAGGTTTGGCGAGGGATTGAGAATTGCAACAGATAAGCTTGATGACAGAAACTTCTATGCCTTTAACCCGGAATTCGATAGAAAGAGAATGAAAAATCAACAGGCAAGGGCAAACATGAATAATAAGCAGCATTGATATAAAGTATAAACTTTAAATGTTATAATATAAACACCCACAGCCGTTTGACTGTGGGTGAAACT
Source organism: Acutalibacteraceae bacterium (assembly GCA_051881075.1). Lineage (GTDB taxonomy): Bacteria > Bacillota > Clostridia > Oscillospirales > Acutalibacteraceae > RUG14223. Next base: position 2,015 of record JBJEPE010000060.1, read on the forward strand.
ATACTGTTTGAATTATATGGGCAGATATTGTACTAAGTAATATATGAAAGGTACAAAAAGAATAGCCGGCAACATATTGGCAATTTTAAATTTAGAAATACCAAGTATATTAAGTCCTAGTCCTAATATCATTATACTGCCTGCGCAGGTTATCTCTGCGATAATTGCGGGATCTGTAAGCACATTTTGCAGTAGCCCTGCCAACATAACAAGCGACCCCTGAAAGGCGAAAACAAATATAGCCGCAAAGGTAACTCCTATGCCTAATGTACTTGCGAGCATACATGAAGATATCAGGTCAAGTATCGACTTTGTAAAGATAAGTTCATTGTCCCCGGAAAGTCCTGCGTTGAGAGAGCCCACTATAGTCATTGCACCCACACAGAAGAGAAGGCTGGCTGTCATAAAGCCCTCGGCTATGGTTGTCTTTTCACCCTCACGCTTCATCTTTTTTTCAATAAAATTGCCCACACGGTTAATCTTATCGTCAATGTCAATAAGTGTTCCTATAATAGTGCCAAGTACCATAGATATTATAAGCACTATAGTATTACTTCCCTGCAATGCGCCGTCAATACCGATATATACCGTACATAATCCTATAGCGATCATTACTGCATCAGATATCCTTTTAGGAATACCCTTTTTTAGTAATAATCCTATAGAGCTACCTATAAGTACGGTTACTGTATTAGTAATTACTCCTATCATTTTTATGACCTCTTATACTATATTAGGATAAAAGCAATTTATCGTCGGTTTCTTCTTTTCCGCTTACCTCGGTAAATTTAGCAAGTAAATCTGCTACGGTAAGCTTTTTCTTTTCTTCGCCCGATATATCTAGGACAATTTTGCCTGAGTCCATCATTATCAGACGGTTGCCGTATGTTATGGCATCCTTCATGTTATGGGTTATCATCAGGGTAGTAAGGTTATCCTTTTCTACTATCTGCTTTGATATCTGAAGCACCTTCATTGCTGTTTTCGGGTCAAGTGCGGCAGTATGCTCATCCAGCAAAAGAAGTTCAGGACGCTCTAATGTAGCCATAAGCAGGGTGAGAGCCTGCCTTTGTCCGCCTGACAGTAATCCTACCTTAGATGTCATACGGTCCTCAAGGCCTAGGTCAAGACTTTTTAAAAGGTCGTGATATCTTTCACGCTCAATCTTTGAGATACCCCATTTAAGCCCACGTCCTTTGCCACGTCGAGCGGCAAGAGCAAGGTTTTCGTCTATCTGCATTGTCGGCGCTGTACCCATCATAGGGTCTTGGAATACTCTGCCCAAATATTTGGCACGTTTATACTCCGGCAGCTTGGTTATATTATTGTTATTGAGTATAATGTCGCCGCTATCTACCTGAAATGTACCTGCAATAGCGTTTAGCATTGTAGATTTTCCCGCACCGTTACCGCCTATAACGGTAACAAAATCACCGTCGTTCAAAGTAAGACTAAGATTATTTAACGCTGTTTTGGCATTAACTGTACCGGGGTTAAATGTCTTTGAGATTGATTTAATTTCAAGCATTGTCAGCACCTCCGTCTATTGCTTTCTCTTTTACGGTTGATACCTTCTTGCGGAATATCTCGCCCTTCCAGTATGGCAAGGCAAGGAAGAGTGCAACCAGCAATGCGGTAAGAAGCTTAAGGTCGTTTGTATTTAGTCCTAATTGCAGAACTAACTGTAAAACAATGTAGTAAATAATCGCACCTATGACAACTGACAACAGTTTAAGTGAGAAGTTATTGAATATCTTGCCGAAAAGTACTTCTCCTATAATAACTGCGGCAAGACCTATAACGATAGCACCGCGTCCCATGTTTACATCCGCTGCCCCTTGGAACTGTGCAAGCAATGCACCTGAAACAGCCACAAGACCGTTTGATATCATAAGACCGAGCACGATGTTTGATTTTGTATTGATACCTTGGGCACGAGCCATGTTTGGGTTTGCACCTGTAGCCCTCAATGCACTGCCGCGCTCTGTACCGAAGAACCAGTACAGCAGTATAATGAAAGCTAAAATAAATAATATAATAATGGGAAATGGATTATCTGCGGTTAATGATCTTACGTATCTTTGAGACACTAAAAGATTATATTTATCAACACTTATTGGTTGATTTGACTTACTATCCATAATTCTAAGATTTACAGAATACAGGGCTAGTTGTGTTAATATACCTGCCAATATTATCGGTATTCCGCAACGGGTATGAAAAATACCCGTAATAATTCCTGTTAGCATACCCACAGCCAAAGCACACAGTAAAGCTATCCATGGGTTATATCCACTGCGTATAAGCATAACACACACTGCGCCGCCTGTTGTTAATGATCCGTCAACCGTCAGGTCAGCTATATCAAGTATTCTGTATGTTATGTAAACGCCGATAGCCATAATACCCCATATTGCACCCTGAGAGATAGCACCGGGTAAAGAGTTAATTAATGATGTAATAAAAGACACACATATCTACCTCTATTCATTATCAAAATTAAAGCAGGGCAAAATATAATTTATATCTGCCCTGCGATTTAAGTATAAATAAAAATTAATCAGCTATTGCCTCATAACCCTCAGGAGGAGTTAAGCCGAGCGTTGTACAATTTGCGGCATTATACATCTTTGTTACTTGCGGAGCATACTCAATAGGCATAGTTGTAATATCAGCCTCGCCTCTGAGTATCTTAGCTGCCATCTTACCTGTAGTATAGCCAATGTCATAGTAGCTTATTGAAAGTGTTGCAACACCGCAGCCCTGGCAGATACCCTTCTCGCCTGCAATTACAGGAATCTTTTCCGGAAGAACGATGTTTGCTATAGCTTCTGTGTTAGAAGCTGCCGTATTATCAGTAGGAATATAGATTACATCGCTGTTTTGGCAAGCGCTTTGTGTAACTGAGCTTACGTCGTTTGTATCAGTAAACTTGTACTCTGTACAGGTATATCCCATATCCTGAAGATAACTCTTCATTACATCTACCTGATACTGGCTGTTTGCCTCAGCAGAGCAATATAATAAGCCGATATTCTTAGCATCGGGGAACCATTCCTTTATCATAGCGGCCTGCTGATCAAGCGGTGCCAGATCAGATGTACCGGAGATATTTCTGCCAACTGTGCCTGTCCAGTCTGAAATTTCAAGAGCTGTAGCATAGTCTGTGATAGATGTTCCAAGAATCGGGATTTCTGCTGTTGCAGATGCTGCTGCCTGAAGCGGAGAAGTAGCATTTGCAAGTATAAGGTCAACATTCTTTGAAACAAAGCCGTTTATTATAGTAGAGCAGTTTGTTGATTCGCCCGAAGCGTTTTGCTCATCAAAGGTTACCTGATCGCCAAGTTCTTCTTTAAGAGCATCCTTGAATCCCTGTGTAGCGGCGTCAAGAGCCTCGTGCTGTGAGAGCTGACATATACCTACAGTATAGGTACTACCTGAATTTGAGCAAGCAGTGAGACCTGCTATCATAATCACTGCAAGCATTAAGGATAACAATTTTTTCATAGTGTTAAATCTCCTTTTGATTATATGTTGTTTTAATATCCTAAAAGCGAAAGTGTATTTTGCAGGTAATATATGCCTGTCCTTAAATTCGCTTCTATAATCCTGATTTAATGCGACAGATTATGCTATAGTTTGCACATCTTATTAAACGAAAATCAGTATATCACTTTAAAGTGAAAAAGTCAAGAATTTTCATTATATAATTATATATTTATTTATATTAAACGGTTATTAAGCGGTCGTTAAATGACCGGTTATTATTAACCTCATTTCTTTATTTTAAGAAAAATAACAGATCATATTTATAGCAATAAATTGTGTTTATAAAAAGCTTACTATATAAAAACCTACAATATGTTGTATTTCTTTTTTAAAAAGTATTGACGAACAAAATATGTAATGTTATAATAAATCTAACTAATTTTTGACATAATTTACCTTACAAAACAGTATTATACTGAGCTGCTATATGTAAATATGTGTCAGAAAAACGGTCAAAAGGAGAATGATAATATGCAAAGACAGGGGAAAAGGTTAATTTCGATTTTGTTGTGCATTATGTTATTAGCCGGTGTATTCAATATGCCTATATTGAATACAGACGCAGTTGACAATAGCGTAATAAGCAACCCGGAACCGGTAATCGATATTGTTGTTAATGTTCCAAGTGATTATGAGGGTACATTCCTTGATTTTAAAGATGAGCTTACTGCTAAGCTGGTTGCCCAAGGTATGGATCCGTCTACATTCCGTATTGTATCAGGTGCCATCAAGATTGATACCACCGATAACTCTAACTGGTATGTTTATGATCACTATGTTAGCCAGGCTACATATAACTCATTAGGACTAAACGCTACAAAGCAGCCGTATCAAGCTGCTGATAATTTAAACGCAAGCGGCGCAAATCCATATTATATTGAAAATCTACCCAGTATGGTAAAACAAACATGTAAGTATTTTGCAAGGCATATCTCCTCTTCGGTAGATAGTGCAGGCAAGGCAAAAATGGTGTTTGTCGGATACGGTTCTAAAGCCCTTGCGGACTATATGATATATCCCGCAGTGAGTGACTCCAGAAGAACCTTTAGTTTTGACATAGACGCAAACGGTATAGATACTCACACACTTACCGGTGCGGGCTTCTTCGTTAATGCAGGTATAAACAGTTCAGGTAAGCTTAGCGGTTATCTGTTATTTTATCAATTCTCAAGTGCAACAGCAGGTACTATTTACTTAAAGAAAATAAATTCTGTTGATGCAAAAATTACTAAAGACACAATTACAAATACCAGTACTGCAACAAATATAAAATCTTGCCCATTCAGCTTATCTTCCACTAAAAAGGCAAGAATAGACGTTGATCTTCGTTCAAATTCTATCACTGCTCAGCAGAGAAATTATCTTGCTGACGGTACGTTCGGTCCTACTTTAACCATGTTTGACGGTAAGGTTACGCTTGACAGAACCGGATATAACGGCTTCGGTCCTGTAACAGCATACTCAAGTCATGGTTGCAGTAGTCTTTCTACATTTACTTTCTCTGATCTTGAAATGACATATGAGGCAAACGCATTTGAGGTTTTGCAAAGTGTACAATACTCAGAAACAGCTAAATATAAATATTTTATCAACCTTACCGGTGCGAACGCAAGCGCAAATATACCCAGCGATGATCCCGAAGCTTATCTTGAGGGACTTACCCGTTTGGCTGATAATGAGATATTCTATGTAAGCACTATCAATGACGGTGCCGTTCTTACTATACCTACGGCCACCAGCTCAGGTGTCACACCGGATAACGGCCTATATGCCACCGACGATGATTATATTACACAGATAGCGTCTTATATTACTACGAACTATAATGATAATGTACAATATACACCTGTTAAGTTACAGGAAACTGTGCCTGTTCCTGTTTCAAATTTCTACATTGCCACTAAGGATAGCGATGGAAACGAACATCAGGTAATGACAGCGCACTTGCAGCATTTTTCTACAAGTGGCGAAAGCTTTGAGGTATTCGTTCATGATAAGTCTATACCGATAGACAGTACATTGCCAATAACAAAGTATAGACTGATTATTTATGATCCGGACGAAAATGAAATTGTAAATTCCGGTTTTGTTGATTTTACGGCATTGCCTAAATATTCCTTTAACCGTTCAAGTAAGCAGGGCAAATACATCTTTGAGCTTACAGTTAAGGATTCTGCCGGAACAGAGTCAACTCCGTTCCAAACTTATCTGACTACATATCTTGATGATGTCGGCGCTGATATAAAAGCGGAGAGCCTCGGCAATAAGTCACAAGCTAAAATAACTATAACAGATAAGGGCTTTGGTATAGATACTGACGGTATTACCCTTGTTGACGGCAACGGCAGCGGTGTAATGAGTTATCAGATAAATGACGGAACGAAAGTAAAGCTTTCTGCTCCTGTACATGAGTATGAGGTAACTGCACCTCTAACATTAACACCGTTAAAGGTTACTGCATGGGATGAGTGCGGCAACTCAAGCACACATACATTTACTACCTGTCAGGTTTCATTTGATGAGGCAGGTTATAGTACATATTATGTACTCAGCGGCGGTAAACTCGGTACATTACCTGAGTCACCGGTAATTACAGATCCTGACCTTCATTTCAAGGGTTGGGCAAACGAGAGCAATGTTATAGTTTCATCTGAAACTACAGTTACATCATCCGTTAAGCTTCATGCCGAGTACACATCGGATTCTGTTTACCTTACATTTGACGCTAACGGCGGTGCTTTCAGCGATAGCTCTACCACACAGACAGTAAAGGCTGCTAAAGACAGTAAAATAATAGACTACCTCCTTAAGGGCGATCAACTTCCGACAAAGGAAGGCTACGACTTTACAGGTTGGACTCTTAATTCAGCCGCAATATCTGAGCAAGTAGCAAGTACTGACGGACTTGTATTAAAGGCTAATTGGGAAGTCGCATCATTTAAGCTTACATTTGATGCCAACGGCGGTAACTTAGGAAAGCTTAAGGATAAAAATGTCAAGTATGGCTCATCTATATTAACAGCAGTTACAAAGGATGAAGCAGGAGATAACTATCAGGGTACATACCTGCCAACAAGAGAAGGTTATAACTTCACAGGCTGGGCTATAGATAAGGCTGGTACTGCAATATCATCTTCTCTTACAATGCCTGCCGCTCCATATACTGTTTATGCAAATTGGTTAAGAGATCAAACAAAATATATTCTTACCTTTGATACAGCCGGCGGTAGCACAGTTACCAATAAATCTTACGTAAGAAACGATCAGCCTACTTACCCTGATTTGCCGACTTCTAACCGTGCAGGCTACACATTTGCAGGCTGGTATTATGACGATACATTAGTTAAGACAGGCGACACAGTACCGGAGCTCAGGGATGGCGAGGACGCTATCACGCTTACGGCACATTGGACTCCTAATACAGATACACAGTATAAAATAGAATATTATTTCTATGACGGAGAGAATTACATACGTAATGATGACTTTACTCTTGCATTACAGGGTACAACGGAAGATAATTGTGAAGTAGATCCGGAAACCTTCTTTGCTAAGTCACTTACAGAATTAGGTTACTCAATAGACGGTGTTGACTGCGATAACACAACGCTTGAGGAATACCTTGAATCATGTGGTTACTGGTTTGACGGTGAGAATAGTAATAATATTCTTACAAATACAATTTCCGGTGACGGTAAAACAGTAATTAAAATATGCTTTAAGAGATACTACAATGTAGGAACTAACTCAGTAGGTAACGGTACTGTTACAACCTTTGACGGCGGTATAAAAGAGGGTACATCACCGATAGTTACTTGGGTAGCCGACGATGGCTTCGATGTTAAGAGAATAATCATTGACTATGTAGTAAGAGATGATTTGCTTGATCAAGACTATTATATATTTGACGATATCAGCTTAGACCATAATGTTTTAGTTGAGTTTGCTCAAAGAACAACTCCGTCAACACCTACAGGATATTATAACGTTAATACATCAATAAACGGTGCAAGCGGTTCATGTACTATAAATAAGTCACAATCAGTAGCTGAGGGCGACAATTATACAGTTTCATGGCAGGTAAGCCCCGGTTATTACATATCTTCTATCGTAATTGACGGTGTAGACTATGATGTTGACACTAAGTCGGTAGAGCTTAAGGGTATTAAGTCCGACCATGATATAGTTATAACAACTCAGCCGCTTCCAACAATAGGCGGCGGTACAACTAAGGGATATTATACCGTTACGGCTAACTGCTACGGAGTATTCAGCGATGGAATATTTGCCAGCAAATCAACGGTTGCTAAGGTCGGTGATACTGTTGAGGTTGACTGGTCTGCATTAGGTGATATTCATGTTTATGCTATCTATGTTGACGGCGTTATGGACGAGGATCCTGTAATAGACCACGGTGTTTATTTAGTAACTGATAACATTCAAAAGAATTATGTTGTAGATATCTACTTTGCAGATGATTTAGACCACTTTAACAGAGAGTATTCTACTGAGAAAGTAATGGTTAAAACACAGCTTATAGGTGGTCCGGGCACTATAACAGGTGGCGCAATGATTCCTGTGGGTTCGGATTATACAGTAGAATGGGATGTATTCCAGAGTACTGCCGATATAAATTCAGACGAATATGAGGCATTTGAGGTTTATAAGGTAGTTGTAAACGGAGAAGAGCAATCAGTTACAGGCAATACTCTTACATTAAATGATATTGAAAGTAATCAAACGGTTTATGTATATGTAAGACCTGCTATACATAACATTAACGTTCTTTCATATGGCAACGGTACAGTAAGCCATGCAAAGACAGTCTATGAAGGTCAGGATTATACATTTACAGCTGTACCGGATTCAGGCTATAAGATAGCTAAGCTGGTTATTGACGATGAGGAAATAACCCTTACTGATGCAGAGAAAACGAACTTTACCAAAAACTTTAGCAATATTGATAAAGATCATACAATCATGGCTTACTTTGTAGCTGATGGAGAAGAGCTTGATATAACCAATCTTGTAAATGTTACTGTTGAGTTCATAGATTGTACCGGTAGAGTAAACTCAGGTATGGGCATATTTGCACTTGGTGATGAGGTTACGGTTAATTTTGAGCTTGATGAGGGCTATGTTCCAACAAAGGTAACTGTAAACGGAGTTGAAACAGATTACGGCGAAAATATGCGTAAGATAATGCAGCTTGCGTTAAGACAAATGAATTATACGGTCGAAAATACTGATGGTGAATATATCTTAAATCTTGGCACTGTTGAGAGCGGTATTGTCGTTTTGGTTTACGGTGAGAATGCTCCTTTAGATAACAACGATGACTTGCCTGACTTTACGCCTAAGAACAACTATACTGTTTCGGCAGAGCTTATAGGTGGTCCGGGTAATATTTCAAGTGGCGCAAAAGTAGAGGAAGGAAATTCGTATACTGTAGATTGGGAGCTTACAAACCCGAAATATGAGGTAAGAGAAATAGTTATTGACGGCATAAGCAAGCCTGAACTGATTACAACTGAATTAACAGGTAACTACTTATTTGAGAATATTGCAGAAGATCATACGATTAAGGTTGTAATAGGCTCTAAGTTCGATATAAATATTGATATAGACGGTGACGGTATCCCTGACTTAAATATTGATACAGACGGTGACGGCAGACCGGATATAAATATTGATCTTGACGGAGATAATGTACCGGATATCAATATTGATACCGATAATACAGGTATATGGAGTCCAAGTACTGAGGGCGGCAACGCTGACGGAATTTGGAAGCCGGATACAAATCTCGATACAACCGGTGACGGCAAGGTGGACATTGAGCACGGCTTTAGAGAAGCTTATGATAACGATAAAGACGGTGTTGATGACTCTTGGAAACCATCAAAGACTGTTTATCCAAACGGTATAACCGGATCTCCTTACGATACAGGCTCACCGCTTATCAACATAGACACAGACGGAGACGGCGAACCTGATGTAAACATAGATACAGACGGAGACGGCGAACCTGATGTAAACATAGATACAGACGATGACGGCGAGCCTGATACCAACATAGACACAGACGGCGACGGTGAACCTGACGTAAATATAGATACGGACGGAGACGGTGAACCTGATGTAAACTTAGATACAGACGGCGACGGTGAACCGGATGTAAATATAGATACAGACGGCGACGGTGAACCGGATGTAGACATAGATACAGACGGTGACGGTAAGCCTGATATAAATATAGATACAGACGGTGACGGTGAACCTGATGTAAACATAGATACAGACGGCGACGGCGAAGCGGACATAAATATAGATACTAACGGTGACGGTAAGCCTAATATAAACATAGATACAGACGGCGACGGTGAAGCTGATGTAAACATTGATACAGACGGTGATGGCGTTGCGGATAAAAATATCGACCGTGATAACGACGGTAAACCTGATCTTGATGTACCTATTACAGGCGACGGACTTGTAATTGCTATTATAGCATTTATCGTTATACTTGAGCTTTCAGCATTCGTTACAATCAGAGTTATCAAGAGAAACGGATACTCACGTCTAAAGCTTAAGTAAGTTGATTGACTTTATAACAAAATAAAATACAAATAAGGAGCGGTCGCAATAACCACTCCTCAAAAGAAAAAGTGGGGCTGTAAAAAACTTGTAGTTTTTTACAGCCCTATTTTAGGGGATAGAAAGAAAAATATGTAGAATGAAAGAATTAAGCGCAGACAAAGTATTTGCTTTGGCTAGGATTATTCAACGGCTTATAAAGGTACCGCCGAGTGTCAAAATTTGT
>JBJEPE010000061.1:0-51545 GCA_051881075.1 Acutalibacteraceae bacterium
GCCAAACAAATTTAATAGATAGGATTAGTGGCATCTTTTTTTCTGTAAGAATAATATGCCTTTTTACTGTCATAATCTTTTTTAAATTTGTAAAAATGCAAATTCCGTTAAATGATTATGGCAGAGCTGCTCTAATTCTATTTAAATTTGTTTGGCGACAATTGGAGTTTGCTTTTTAGTGCGCTAACTTCGGTTGGCGCATTTTTTTATTTTACGGAAGTGATGAAAATTATAATGTTTAATTAAATATCTTCGCTGATGCTTGTTTTTGAACAAGCCCAAAACTTTTCAACAAAATTGTAAGCTTTGCTACATATCAAAACAATATACGAGGTGTGATTTATGGTATACTTTTTCATAACATTAAATGCGTTATTAGGAGTTTTAATAACCTATGCAGTGCATCCAAGTATTGGAATTAGTATTCTATTATTTGATTTAATAATGTTGACGTTTGGATGCAATACTCGTATTGGGTATTATTTTATTGCTAAGGAAAAGATGCGCTGGGGTGACAAGGTTAATAAAATTGTTTACTGTGATAAAAGACTATTAATGTCCATTGCTTGTTTAACAAATTCTTTAAGAATTGCGACAATAGTCATGCTAATTATTGGGTGGATTGCTACAATAGCGGTTGGACTTGTTATTTGTTTGGCTTCAGGAATCTTATATGAGGTATTTTTTGAAGGCTCAAAAAATACCACCGATGGGTGTATAGGAAGTTTCGTAGTTGCTCGTTATTTATTTAAATTAGTATCTTTTCTATCTTCTTGTTATGATAAGATTGCAGAGTTGATTGCCAAAGCAGAATTGTATTTTTTGAATATTGATATACCTAAATAAAATGTGATACATATACAGCTTAAACTTATAAATGCGTATAATAGACTTAGGGCGTGTTTGAAAAATAGTAGAGTGCACAAATCACCGTTAGTTGGTCGTTCTGTCGCTTTTCAAACACGCCCTAATGCAAAATACCCGGAAACGATTTAAAAAAATATCGCCTGTATAAGCCTTTAATAAGCCTATACAAGCGATATATTTATTATATATACTTTTTATATTTGCATCACATTAATTGGTTATCAACCTTATGTAACGCATATATGTGAATAATAGAGAGTTAGTTACTGAGCTGCTGTTGATTATTGTAATTGACATCCACAGCTATTGCAGTAAGGAGTACCCGGTTGGTTTGCCGCACCGCAGTTAGGGCAATAAACCATATCAGCGTAACCTGCATTATTATCATAGTAATTATTGTTATCATAACCCTCTTGATAGCTGTTGTTATCGTAATAATTACCGTTTTCATCATAATAACCCTGCTGTTGCTGCTGGTAATAATCCTGCTGCTGTTGCTGTTGTGCGCCGTTATCGTCACCGGAGTCCTTCTTATTCTTTTTCTTAGACTCAAATACATGACCGCACTTAGGGCAGGTTTCTGCACTCTTCTTAACCTTTTCGCCACAACCCGGGCACTTCTTCTTGCCGGTAAGCAACAGTAGGATTACCAGTAATACTATAATAGCTACTACAGCACCGATAGTAACATAATCAATACCTTCCTCAGGCTGTTCCGGATCGGTTTTTGGTTCCTCTGCAGGCGGTACATCAGACGGCTGTTCGGGAATAGGGTCGGTAGCGGTAGGTATATCAACCTCGCTGTCAGAAGGATCAACGGGCTCAAATTCTGCCGGAGTATATGTAACTTCATTTGACCATTCGGTTTGTTGTGTATCGCTGTCAATAGTATATTCATATCTTACTCTGAGCGTAAGTTCTTCTGTTGTATTGAATGCTTCGGGGTAAGCAGATTTTTCTATAGTTCTCTCCATACCGTAAAGAGGATTATCGGAATCAACTATTTCACACTCCTGCCATTCTCCTTCACCTATACGCATCTCAGCGGAAATCTTTGTAATACCGAAATCACTGGTAAATCTTAAATACTTCTCAGCTTCAACAGCAGAGAACGGAACGCTTATATCAAAGTTTAAGTAAGGAATACCGGAAGCGTCCATTGTTGTACGCATCATGCTAAGATTGCTGATAACAGGCGGATCGACTGTTTCAGGCATAGCAAGTGTGGTTTCCTCAGGTGCGCCCTTACCGATAACAGCTTCTTCTCCCCAGTCAGAAAGCTTGAATCTTGAAACAAAGGCTTCCTCATCTTCCTCTGTACCGGGTACAAGATACTCCATATAATATCTTACACGTACATAGAACGGTATTTCATCTGTGTTGAACTTACGAATGAGTTCGCCTGTAGACGGATCTTCAACCTCTTTTACGCAGTTCTCATTAAGCTCTTTGAACGCTTCATATACGTTATCGTCAGAAAGATCCCATACTGTGTTATATTCAACGGCTGATGATGTAAGAGGTATAAATTTTGGCAACTCACCTGAAGGATAAATAAATTCATCCCACGAGTTGTCAAACTGCCATGCGTTATCGCTGCCTACAGACAAGTCAAGCTGAACGCCAAGACCGATAAAGGTATCCATGCTGTAAGAAGCTAAGAAAGCGTCTTCATCAAGAAGATATCTGTAATAAAAAGCTCTTAACTCTTCAGACGGTGTGAAGAATACTGAGAATTTCTGATGGCCGTCAAGCTCTGAGATATGGCAGTAAAGTTTTTCCGGAACAGGAAAATCAGGTATTACACCCTCTTCGAGTGTTACCTCATTGCCAATAACAGGGTTTGTATCAGGAATTATCTCAGTATCAAAGTTAGGGTCAACGGTTTCGCCACCTGAAACGACTATCTGATTATCCTGAACAGTTGAATCTTCTTCAACCATTAATGCCATTGCCGGAGAAATCACCGACATAAGCAATGTCAGAACCAACAATAAAGATATTGCCAGCTTTTTCATAAAAAACATCCCTTTCTTTTTGTATATATAAGTAAATTTCTATTCGCTAGTAAAGTATAACATACATTTTCAAGCTTTTCAATATATTTTCAAGTTATTTTTACATTTTTGTCTAAAAAATACAACTATTCTTTTCAATATATGTATAGATAAACTAAAATAATTTTTGGCAATATATTTTTAACCAATTTAATTTAAACTTAATTTAATATAATTGTACAATAGTCATAAAGTTTACTGTACCATAAATAGAACAGCAAAATAATATTATGAATTTTTATGCTTTATATAGATAAAAAGCACTGCTTACATGACGGTAAACAGTGCTTTGATTTTAAATTGATGAAATTATATTTTTTATTCTGCAATGTCTTCCTTAAGGGCATCTGCAAGTGCGTTCATATCAGGACAGGTTTCTGCCCATGCTTCTACGCTTTCCTTAGAGGTATCCATTATAAGAGTTTGCTTATCGGCCTTAACTATTGTATAGCCAAGCTCCTCATAGATATCTGTGATAGACTCATAGTCAGAATCTTCTTCAGAATAAAATTCAAGTCTTACTCTTTCAAGAGTTTTTTTATCGTCTGCATATGTAAAGCGCATTATCTGAGTAATTCCTCCGGATACCGAGGTTTGAACAACGTCATTACCTACGATTTCAACCTTTTCCGAGTCATATATATCTTCAAAATCAGGGGTATCGTCTATTATGCTTGAGTCATTTTCACTTACATCGGATGAGGCATCGTCCGCAGGGGTAGATGTACTTTCATCAGTCTGTGAAGATTCGTCTGAACTGCTGCCTGTCTGAGCTGTGCTGCCGTTTGAATCGGTATTTTGTGAATATGAGCTGTCTTTATCGTCGCTGCCATTTGAATTTGTCTGTCCGTTGCCTGCATTTGAGCTTACGGCGTTACATCCGGCAAATATCAGCATCATAGCGGCGGCAAAAGCTATAATAATAAATTTTTTCATATTAATTCCTCCATTATCAAATGTAATTAGAATAGTGTTCAGCTATTTCTATAAGTATAGCACATACAATTTTAAATTTCTATAATTTTTCTAAAATTGTAAGAAAATTTTTATTTTCTTGATTTTTTCTTGCAATAATATGTAACTATATGGTATTATATAATAAATTATACATAACTTTATGTAATTTTAAGGTGATTTGTTAATGAAACGTTTATATACAGTCATATTATCTTTATTTATTTGTATTGCCTTTTTACCAATTTGTAAGGTTCACGCACTTACATCAAAAGATTTGGGTGTTCCGCAGGATATAGTACTGAGTGCAACGGATGTTGAAGAAAGTGATAAATATAACGCATTTTATGCTGAGATGAAGGCGCCGAAAAGCCTGCTTTCTACTGCAAAGAATTACACACTCTGGCTTGAAATGAGATTAAGGCTTGTAGGTACCAGAAAATGGACTGAATTAACGCAATTTTATACTGTAGACAGTACGGATATAAACGTTTGCCTGTTTTTTATCAGACCTGGTGTGGCAAATCAATTTGAGCTGACTCAACCAAGTATTTATAATGCGATAAAGCCTGCGCTCATTCCTTTTAAGACTTGGACAGGCGATGATTGCCTTTGCTTTGACAGAGATAATTATTCGCTTGAGGTACAGTTCAGATTTAGTGCGGGAAAAGAATCTGAAGATGTAATATCGGGTGAATGGAGCGATAGCGTACAGTACGGCAAATCTACCATAAAGGTAGAACAACCTACTGCACTGACGGGTGATGTTAATATAGAGAAGATAAGTTGTACCCCATCGTCGGAGGATGAATTTACACTCGAATTTACTGCAAAGATAGCGGATAGTATTTTAAGATATCAGAACAGCGAGGTGGGTACGCTTGTAATTAAGGCGGAGGCCGACTTTACCGGATACGGTAATTGGATAGAGGTACTTAATGCAGATTCACGGTATTATGATTTATCTAAGCCCATAAAGCTGAACTTAAAGCTTTCTGAGCTTAGCAAAAAGAGCGATGAGGACAGTATAATAAGTTATCCTGAATCTACCGGAGAATTTACCGATGATATGTCGGTGCGTTTACGCTGTGAATGGTTCGATTTTAATGATATGAAAAATTCGGTATGTATAACTGATTGGTCTGAGCTTTCTGTATCATCAAAGGAAAATACGGGCGTTTCTTCAGGTGGGGATGTTACGGACAACCCATCTAGCAATAATATTCTGAAGATAGTTATCATATTATTATTTGTTGCGGCTGTAGTTATTGTTATTATAGTGCTACGACGCAAGCTTATTAAGAATAAACAGATAAAGGACTCTGACATTGCGCTTGCTAAAAGTAAAAATAATGCGAAAGCTAAGAGAAGTGATAAAGGCGTAAAGAGCGATAAGTCCAATAATGTTATGGATGACTTGGATATTATAAATGAGATATTCCCTGACGAAGACGGTAACAAATAATATAAGCTGATTATATAGGGGCAGATGCTTGTGCATTTGTCCTTTTTACATTATATATAGTACGTTAATCGGTTACTTGACCTGATAACATATGTATGATATAATAACGGTACTTTTGGCATTTATTATATGTTCTTTATGTTCTTTTGCGATTGGTATATTTTGCAAAGACTGTAAATGCTTTATATGACAGGCTAACTAAGAGAGGAAGATAGAATTGATAACAACAGTATTGTTTGATTTGGACGGAACGTTATTACCTATGGATAACGAAGAATTTATAAGAGTATATTTCGGACTGCTGTGTAAAAGATTTGCCGCTTTGGGGTATGACCCTCAGGAGCTTTCAAAGGCGGTATGGACTGGAACAACCATGATGATAAAGAATAACGGTGTGCTTACAAACGAAGAGGTGTTCTGGAATAAATTTCAGGAGATAGTCGGAGAACGTGCTTTGAAAGACAGAGATGTTTTTGATGATTTCTACGTAACTGATTTTAATAAAGCAAAGTCAGTGTGCGGATATGATGAAGAGCTTGTACGGTTGGTTGCAGATTTAAAGTCTGCAGGGTACAGGATAGCACTTGCCACTAACCCTGTTTTTCCTGCCATAGCAACAGAAAGCAGGATACGTTGGGCAGGCCTTGAGCCGAGCGATTTTGAGCTTTACACAACATACGAGAACATAGGCTTTTGTAAGCCTAATCCTGAGTATTACCGAGAAATACTCAGAAGACTTGACGTACCTGCCGAAGAGTGTATTATGATAGGCAACGATGCCATTGAGGACACAGCGGCACAAGAGGTAGGTATAAATGTATATTTATTGACCGATAATTTACTTAATAAAGAAAACAGAGATATATCGGCTTATCCACATGGCGGTTCAGACGGAATAAGAAAGCTGCTGCTAAAATAATATGCGATGTAATTATGAGCAGGAATGCAGAATTTACGCAGATATTAAAGGAAAAAATATAAGATTTCCTTTTATCTCTGCGTTATAAAGGAATAAATAAAGGCGTGAGGGGATTATATCAACACCCTTACGCCTTTTATAAATTTTATACTTTTATTTCCGGAAAACCAACGCCGATTGCCGTACCCAGAGATAGGCACACGCTATCGCTTATATCGGTAAAGCATTTTGACATGGCAGTACCGTCATGTATTAGCTTGATTTTTATATTTTTACCGAGTCTTTCAGAAACCGATTTTTCTAAAAGCTCAGTATAATTATCGCATAACAATGCAAGCTTAGCGTAGCCGCCTCTGTTAGTGGCTAACCTGCCGCCGACTATATAGTTGGCTATGCTTATAGTGATTTTATCTGATAGCTGTATGCCTTGTTTAATTGCCAATGAGTAGCTTTCGCATATTGTCTTAGTTATGTTTTCATGCAGGAGCTTTGCCTGTTTGAGCTTTTCGTTAATATTTGTAATATTTGTTTCGGTATATAGTGACGGCCTGACATCAAGCGGTTTTATCTCTTGCGTTACACCGTTTTTCTTAGTGACTATACCGCTTTTTATATTTGTTTGCCCCATGTCAAACAGAAGCGCACACCCGTCATTAAGCTTAAGTATCTCGGCACAACCCAATATACCTGCGTTTATTGAATTTTCAAAAAGCACTATACCTGCCTTTTTGACCTTTTTAAGAGCAAAAAGTCTGTTTATGCACATAGCAAAGCGTTTTCCAAGCTCATGGGTGGCAATTCCGCCTACGATAATAATATTTTTTACATTTGCCCAGTATTCCCAGTGCGTGCTGTTCCAGTCACTACGTAATGCCCGGTTTTCCTCTTCTCCTGCTCTTAATGTAAGCAGTACGAGTGCAAGCCTGTTTCCGAATATATCGGCTACTCTTTCAGCCTGCGTCCTTATGTTTATGTCATCGCTCAGCAGGCATTTATTAAGTACCTTTGGCAGTTGTACATCGTTGTACTGCGCAGGATCTATTTTAAGGGCAGCGGCGTTTTCTTTGATAATGTTTATAAAGCTTGCAGCGCTTAGTATATCACCTGCAAGTTTGCCCTCTATAGCATCATCTATTCCGTATAAAGGCAGTTTGCCAAGCTGAACTTTATTTATGGAGCATATAGTCGATAGATATTCGCATTTCAAGGTACTATCCCATTGGATAAAAGGATTTTTCATAAAAATCACCCTTTACAGACAAAGCATATTAAGTATCGGTTATGATATATAATATGTATAGTATATGAAAAATGACTGACCGTCAATTTATTTCGCTTTGAATTATACTTGAGCTGTTCGGTTGCTCATACACTACCTTGGTCGTTACTATGGCTTCACGTACTAAGCAGTTGTAAATTATTATAACAGCGCAGGCGACAAGTGCAAGCGCGATAAGTATCAATTCATATCGTGTTTCCGGTTGCTTCTCTTTATCCATACCGAACACCTCACTTTCACGGTAAATATAATTTTAACACATAATTCAGAAAAATTCAACTTTATATAAGATATGACCGATATTGCCTTAGATGCTGCACAAATTTATAAAAAAATCTCCCATATTATACTCATAGATATAGTATGGGAGATGTATTTTTTATTATATCATTCGCTTGCCGAATTATCCTTAGAGCGTACTGCTTCAGGGAAAAAGCTATCAAATATATACGAGTCAAAGTCCTTTGATGCGGACTTTACATTTTCTTCTGATTTGATAGTCCACGCAAAGGTAGGAGTCTTGAACAATTTACGGCATATCTTAAATGACAGCATATCTGTATGTATGTGATTAAATGCGATAAAATCCGGTTTTGCAATAAAATTGAGCATCATATTGCGTAGCAAGAAAAACAGTATCGGATTGCCCTTTTCGCCGTCACGCTTCAGGTGCGTTGCAAGCTGTCCACGGATTATATCGGGGCGGTTTTTCTTAAACCATCTTAAGCACATGGGGTTAAATGACTCTATGCAAAAGTCACCTTTATATTCATCAAGCTGTTTAATTGCGATATCGCACAGAGATAAATCCATACCCTCAATCTTATACTCAATAATTAACGGTGTTTTACCGTCTACAGTTCTTAAAAACTCCTTAAAAGTAGGTATCTTTTCTTTTGAGTTAAATAGCTTGAGCTGCTTAAGATCATTGAGTGTAAGCTCATCTACACGCTTATCTACACCGCAGGCACGCTTTAGGTTATAATCGTGAAAAACAACGGGTATTTTATCCTTTGTAAGCTGTATGTCAAGCTCCATACCCAGTCCTGCGTCTACGGCTTTTCTGAATGCCGCCAAAGAATTTTCAGGTGCGGGGCCATCGTTATTGTGTAGGCCTCTGTGTGCAAAGTAAGCGTTTTTATATTTGCTTAAATCCTTACGCTTGCGCACTTGCGGGATTACAGACAAAAAATATAATATCGCCAGAATGACAAAAGCTATAATAATTGCTGTTACGTAACGCATTGAACTTACCTCGCTCAGTCGTCAAAGTCAAAGTTTTCGAGTGCGCTTTGCTTCTTTTCGGGTCTTGAATCTCCATGCTTAACCATAAGCATAGTGCAGAATGCAAGAACGGAGAACACAACAGCATACGGGAACAGTACCTTGTATGACCATACGTCAAACAGGAATCCGGAGAATATAGGCGTAAATACTTGTGCCGCCATTGAGAAGGTGTAGTACAGACCTGTATATTTACCTACATCACTGCCCTTGCTCATCTCAACTACCATTGGGTAAGAGTTTACGTTGATGCCTGCCCAGCCTATACCGATTATAGCAAACAGGATGTACATCCACGATGAATAGTTTGTGAATAGGCAAGCTGAACCGTATGCGATTATAGTCAGTATAACGCTGAAAAGAATAGTTTTCTTTCGGCCTACTTTACTTGCTATTATACCAAACGGTATGTAGCTGATAACTGCCGCACCCGTTGCAACCAATAAGCAATTAGCAAAGCCGCCGTTCTTTAATCCCCAAACGTGCTCTGCATATCTTGAGAATGCCGTAGTAACTGCATTATATGCGGTGTACCACAGGAATACAGATAAAAGAATAAAAACAAGGCTCTTAAATACTGCCTTATCCATTTTCTTCTTTTCTCCGTTTTCCTGTTGCTTCTCTTCATCCTCTGAGCTATTATCCTGAGGGTCAATCTCCTTAGCAAGCTTATTTTCATCTATTGTAATAAGCATTACCATTATAGAAATACCCATTAATACGGCAACTGCAATAAACAGTGCGGTATAGTCTGTTCCACCGTTTGAAGGACTTAAGAATTTAATAAATCCAAGTGTGATTATACCGCCGACTGCACCCATAAGATTTATAACTGCATTAGCCTTGCTGCGCAGCGGCTTAGGTGTAAGGTCAGGCATCATTGCAACGGCAGGAGATCTGTAAGTACCCATAGCTATAAGCAGTAATCCAAGTGATATTACAAAGAGAGGGAAGCTGCCCATGTTTGTAAAAAGCGGAATTAAGCTCATTATGATAATTGCACCTACAGTACCGCCGAATATGTATGGCGATCTTTTACCTAGAACTGTGTGGGTTTTATCCGATAATGAGCCGAAGAACGGCAGTAAAAACAAGGCGACAACATTATCAAGTGCCATTATAGCACCTGTGAGTGTCTTGCTTAAATGAAATTTATTATCCAAGATAAGCGGAATTATATTATCATATAACTGCCAGAAAGCACATATTGAAAGAAATGCAAGTCCTACCAGGAACGTGCGCTTGTAGTTTAGTTTCATAATCTCATTTCCTCTCAGGTTTTATTCTTTATATGCGGTGCAACATTATAATCCGTTATTGCCGTACACCGATACATATACTAAATTGTATCATAGATAAATTACTTTTACAATTCATTTTTATATATGGCTGTGATTTTTGTTTGTTATAACAAAAAACATAATTGTTATTTGTACTAACTGCTAAAATTAAGATAAATATTTTGTGGCTTTGTGTTTGAAGCTTATGTATTTTTTGTGTTGCATTTAGTGGAAGAATGTAATATAATATAAAATGGAGTGATTTGCAAATTAAAAATTTAATTAATATACTAAGTTGGAGTGTAATATAATGGCAGAAAAATGGACGACCGTTATTAAACCGAAAAGCGGTTGGTTTGATATAAATTTAAAGGAAGTATGGGGGTACCGTGACCTTACCATGCTATTTGTTAAGAGAAATTTCATCGCACAGTATAAGCAGACTATACTTGGCCCTTTGTGGGCTATAATACAGCCCTTGCTTACCACCGTAGTATTTACGGTGGTTTTCGGCGTTATAGCAGGCTTGCCTACTGACGGTGTACCTAACTTTATATTCTATATGTGCGGCAATATTGCATGGGGATACTTTGCCAGCTGCCTTACAAATACATCTCAGACCTTTGTAAGCAATGCACGTATTATGGGCAAGGTTTATTTCCCTAGGCTTGTAATACCTATTTCAACTATAATCACAAATCTTATTTCGTACGGAATACAGATAGTATTCTTTTTGTGTTTTTGGCTTTTTTATCTATTAAAGCCCGATTCACCTATACATCCCAATACATGGATATTCCTTATGCCGTTGTTGGTAGCGCAGATGGCACTGCTTGCACTCGGTGTGGGTATTATAATCTCGGCACTTACTACTAAGTACAGAGATCTTGCCATGCTTGTGGGTTTCGGTGTTCAGCTTTGGATGTACGCCACGCCTGTAGCGTACTCTTCATCAATAGTACCTGAAAGATTTATGAGCCTGTATATGCTTAATCCTATGTCGCCCATAATAGAAGCTATAAGGTACGCATTCTTAGGTACAGGCGGCATAAGTATATCATACCTTTTGATAAGCTTTGGTGTAACAGTTTGTATACTGTTTATAGGTATTATTTTATTCAGCAGAGTTGAAAAAACGTTTATGGATACAGTTTGATAATTTGGAGATATAAGCATGAGTGATGTTATAATAAGAGCAGAGAATGTTTCAAAAGAATACCGTTTGGGTGCAATAGGCGGCGGAACTCTAAAGGGCGATCTGCAAAGTCTGTATGCCAGACTGCGTGGCAGAGAAGACCCCAATACCAAGATAGGTGCAGAAAGTCAGATACGCAATAGCAGGTTTCTGGCACTTGACGATGTTTCGTTTGATGTGCATGAGGGCGATACACTGGGCATAATAGGCGGTAACGGTGCAGGTAAATCTACACTGCTAAAGCTAATGTCACGTGTAACAATGCCTACAAAGGGTATTATTAAGGTAAACGGCCGTATAGCCAGTATGCTGGAGGTAGGCACGGGATTTCATCCTGAGCTTACGGGTAGAGAAAACGTATATATGAACGGTGCTATACTCGGTATGACTAAAGCTGAGGTTTCAAAGAAATTTGATGAGATAGTTGCTTTTTCTGAAATAGAGAAGTTTATTGACACCCCGGTTAAGCGTTATTCAAGCGGTATGTATGTTAAGCTTGCGTTTGCCGTAGCATCGCACCTTGATTCAGAGATAATGATAATGGACGAGGTACTTGCAGTAGGTGATATGCAGTTTCAGAAAAAGTGCTTTTCCAAGATGAGTGATACCGTAAATTCAGACGGAAGAACCATACTGTATGTGAGCCATAATATGAACACGGTGCGACAGCTCTGCAACAGATGTATCGTGCTGAAAAGCGGCAAAATAGTGTATGACGGAGATACCGAACACGCTATTCGTCTGTACCTTGACAGCGAGCTTTGCGAAGAAAAGACGGTGGTTGACCTTACCGCACTTGAACGTCCTAAGTTTCTCAAAAAACGTCAGAAGGCCACCTTACAGCAGTTTTCACTTATCAATAAAAAGAACTGCGTATTTAAGAAAGGTGAAAGCCTTGATTTTAATTTACGCTGGAAGAATGACTACGACCTTAATGACCTTTGCATACGTGCAGAGATAACCACGCCTGACGACTTGGCGATTGGTACTGCATTTTTGACACATTTAGGAGATTTTAAAGAAGGAACGGTTGTTGAGCGTGATTTCCGCATGGATATATCATCACTTGCTCAGGGTGTATATAATCTTAGGATAGCCATATATCAGACAAACGGTTACGGGTCTGCGCTATCTGCCGACTTTGTTTATCCTGCGTTTACATTTAAAATTGATGATGAAGAAAATCCGGAAATAATCTGGCGACATAAGGGAATGGGCTATATTAAATTGCCGGATCTCGAATTAATCTGATATTAAAACAAAACCGACGTATTAAGCTTTGTTTATAGCTTAGCACGTCGATTTTTTGTTTTTAATTATTTTTAATATAAGTGATAAAATATGCAAGTTATTTTCTATAGAATCTCTTATGACTATCATAAAGACTTCTTTATGACTTCAGATGTATATGTTTCCTATAATAAATATTTAGTTTTTTACAATAAATCTGTAAATTGCATAAGCACACCATATAAGCCAAGAATAAGCCCAAGCGTTAAATACTATACTTATCGTTAAATATATAATGGCGACAGAAATTGCTATTACCCAGTTGATTATGATTTTCTTGTCCATAATTTTTTAATCATCCTTTACAACTCGTTTATGATTCTGAGTATCTATTGGTCAACAGAAATTTATAAATCAAACATAAAGACATTCGGAACAGCATTTGTGCCAAATGTTTTAACTGCCATGCGATACATAGCCTTTGCATGGATTCTGTCATGCCAAACAAAGCGCCTTAATACTTTTCTAAGTGACCATTCTTCCTCATAGCTTCCAACATAAACTGTATTATTTAGAAAATCAGGCCTACTCTCTAATAACGCAAAGCCTCGTTCTCGGCATGAAACAATGTCACCTTCGTTATCTGCATGAATGCCGATTTCGTTAAAATAATAACTGTTGACATTCTTGGTATGTTCATACATTTCAAATGCAGTTCTGGGTATATTTCCGTAAAAGGTTTTTCTGCTATGCAAACAGCTTTTGTTTTTATCAGGGATTGCATTATATAATGTCAGAAAATCTTGGGCAGATTTCAGTGCGAGCATTTTTGATTCAGCATATTCAGATATACTTAGCGGTTTCTTTTCTTCATCAAAGATAACATCGGAATCGGCATCAGAAACATTCAGTTTAGATTCTTTTTCCTGGATAATTACAGGCTCAAGAAAATCCGGTATTAAATCACCTTTCCATCTTAAATAAGATTTAATCTCAGAAGTCATTTTCTGAAAAGCAATATCTTTGGTTTCTCCTCTGGCAAAAGCACCAATAAAGTTATCCGAATACAAAATACTGTCATTGCCGTTATGTTCCCAAACACACCGTATTTTCAAACTTATCTCTCCTAATCAGCCTTGTCAGGCTCTACGGTTTTTATCTCAAACCAGAATGTGCTGCCCTCACCGAGGGTACTATCTACACCGTATTTGCCGCCGTGCAAATCAAGCACAGACTTAACTATAGAAAGTCCCAGACCTGTGCCGATTATAGCCCGCTTATGCTCCTTGACCCTGTAGTATCTGTCCCATATGTGGTCAAGCTTATCCTTAGGTATACCAACTCCATGGTCAGATACCTCTATCCTTACGGTATCCTCCTTGATTTTTTGCGTAACTATAACAAGTTTATCGTCGCCGATATAGTTGATTGCGTTGTTGACAAGATTATATATAACCTGCGATATCTTCATTTCATCGGCATATACATACGCATCTGCATCGTGATTAAATTCCAGCTTAAACTCGTTTTGTTCTATGAGCTTGGAGTATCGCTTAAATATAGTCTTGATGCTTTCGGTAAGATTATATTTAGTAGGTGTCAGCTTTGTTGTACCGTTTTGTATTACGGAGATATCTATAAGGTCTTTAACAAGTGAACTCAATCTTGTTGCCTCGTCTATGATTACCTGCATATTTTCGGGGGTATCCTCTCCGGGCAAATCGCGTATCATTTCGGCATAGCCTGTTATCATAGTAAGCGGTGTACGTAGGTCATGCGAAACGTTTGCAATAAGCTCTCTACGCAGTCGCTCGACCTTTTCCAGCTCTATAGATACATAGTTAAGCGTATCGTTAAGCTCGGTGATTTCTCTGTAGCCGTTGCCTTTAAATTCAACGTTATAGCTGCCGCCTATCAAATTCTTAGCCGCTGTGTTTATTTTTATAATAGGCTTGGCTATTATTCTTGAGGCGTAGAACGATAGAAAAAGGGCTACTATAATAAGTGCTACGGTAAGTATGGCAAGCATGATAAATATAGTTTCTACCATAGTTTCTACCGGTGACGCTATGGAGTTAAGCATAATCATAAAGTCCATACCGCCCGATGACATGGCAATAGTAGAGTACAGTATATTTATATTACTTGATGTACCTATGGAGCTTACCTGTTTATCAGATACTACGGTGTTGCCGTTATCGTCAAGGTACAGATATAGCAGGGCAGAGTTGTTCTTGCTCTTGCGTGCAATGCTTGCGCACTCATAGATTTGTTCATTTGAAAGTGAGTGTACCATATATGCGCCGGTAACGCCGGATATACGGTAGTACTCAGATATGTTATCAAGGTCTGTTATATCAAATACGGCTATATAGATATCATTCTCAGAGCCTATCTTAGACATTTTATCAAGGTAATTTTCAGTATAGATATTATCGGGCAGATCTCTTTTTAACGTTTCACCGTATGTAATTACATTTTGCTTTTTTATTTCAACGTAAACGTTATTAAGTATAAAAAACTGGAATATCCACAGCGAAAGTACCATAATAAGCGAAAAGAGTAAGAAGTATATCAGCAGCTTCCAACGTATGCTCAGCTTACTGAATTTAAATTTCTTCAGCTTTTTAAATACTTTAGGTTTATTCAGCTTCAAAGCGATATCCAACCCCCCTTAAGGTGGTAATGCAACCGCTGTAATTACCTAAACTTTTTCTCAGCAGTTTTATATGCGTGTCAAGCGTTCTGTCGTCACCGTCAAAGTCAGCGCCCCATATTTGAGCGATGAGCTTATCTCTGGTAAGTGCAACGCCCTTATTCTGTACCATATATGAGAGCAGTTCATATTCTTTAGGTGTTATGTCTACTCTTTGGCCGTCGATGGTTACTATTCGCGAGTTAAAATCTATTACAAGTCCGTTTGATTTGAATACTGACAGTTTTTCGTCCTCCTTTGGCTTTGCTGTTCTTTTTATTACGGCATTTATACGCATCATAAGCTCTTTAGGAGAAAACGGCTTTACTACATAGTCGTCTATGCCAAGCTCAAACCCATGTATGCGGTCGTATTCTTCACCCTTAGCAGACAGCATTATTATAGGAGTAGAACGTTTTTTACGTATCTCTCTACAGGCTGAAAATCCGTCAAGCTCAGGCATCATAACATCCATGATTATAAGGTCATATTCGTTACGGTTACACAGTGATATAGCCTGTAGACCGTCTACAGCCTCCGTTACCTCATGACCGGAATGTATGGCATATTTTTTAATTATTTCACGTATTCTGTATTCATCGTCTACTACAAGAATTTTACTCATGTTTTACCTCCGTAGGATAATCTTCAAAAGTAAATACGGTCTTAAATACCTGTATTTTTTTAAATGTTTATTTTGCATTAAATTAAGTATCATGTATAAACTAAGGTAATACCGCATAACAAACTATGCAATATTACCTTTAATTTTAACATATTTTTATTGTTTTTTAAACTGTTTTGCAATATTTTGATAAATTCTGCTATTTTGCACAAATGAGAGCTGTTATATATCAGCAACTTGTCAAAAAACAGAGTTATATGATAAATGACGATTACTGTTTGAGCGTGTTTTGTGACTGTAAAATTTCGCTTTGCGGTATCCATGCCATGCTCATATATTTATTGTCAAGCCGTAAAAATTCATCCGGAGATATTTCTTCTGACTTGCCGTTTACTATATGATAAAACCCATTATCATGATATCCGAATTTATCAGTAACCTCAAGCTTAGTATCGTAAGGTATGATTTCCGAAACTGTGTAGACGGTATCGCTTGCGCTATTACTTCCACGTATATACAGGCTTCCGTCATTTAGTATTGTGCAGTAATTGCGTGACCAATATGCACCAAGCAGGACAGGTGTTTTATTCTTAGATGTAAAAACAGCAAGCACAGTATCGTCAAGCAGTAATATAAGCTCATCTGTACCGTCGTTATTCAAGTCCTTCACAATATAGTGAAAGTCGTTGATATTCTTTTCTTTATCTGACTTTGCCCATAGGTCAAGCTCTGCAAGCATACTCGACCATTGATAAGTAAGTGCGTCGTTCGGCGGTTGAAATTTTCCGATTTCCATATCATTTATTATATTACCCTTTAATACAGAGTCGGATATTGCTTTAAACTCAGAAATAATAGAATTGTAATTATCTGAAATTACGGCATCCTTACTTACGCATAATGCGGCAACGTCTGTATTTATCTGTTCGTCTGACATACTTGTGTAAGCTAATAACATTAGAAAACATACGCAAATTATAAATGCGGTAAATCGCATCAAAAACTTGCTTAAACTAAAATATGACATTAGAATTCCTCCCATATAAAAATGTAAGATTACATGATATCCTGTATTAGTTTTGTCTATTATGGTAGAAAATAATCTGAAAACATAATTTTTTCATAATTTACAACAATAACATCTTAATAAAAAGAAAAATTGATATGCAGTTAATCTTAGTGTAGCTTATTCTTATGCCGTACACAGTTGCCCTTATTTTTATATAATTTTTCGGCATAATAATGCGCAAAGAATAAATGAACATATTTATTTGACATTACATGAAAAAAGGAGTATTATATTCTTTAAGGACTTTCAAAAAGACCTTTTTACTTTATGTAAAAGCTCTGCAATATGCAGATAAAGGAGAGATATATAATGAAATATTGTTCAGATTGTAAAAGAATATTTGAAGATAACGTCAATGTCTGCAAGATATGCTCCGCTAAGCTAGAGGATAATGTATCCGATGACAGCTATGTACATATCATCACAGCTACCTCTATGGAAAAGGAACGTATAAAAATAGTTTTTGAGGACAGGGGTATTGACGTTCAGGAGAAAAAAGAGGGCAAATTCCGTGAGCTTTTTGTAAAGTATAAAGATATAGAGAAAGCAAATAAGATAATAGATGATATTGATGCCGTAGACCTTGATTATAAATTTAAAAAGAAGAAGAAAAAGGCGTTGGCGGCACAAAGGACAGAAGAAAATAAGGCTGATGAAAAGGAAAAAATAACTGAGGATGTAACCGAGGAAAAATCCGAAGAAAATACCGAAGAGAAATCTGAGAACGCTGCCGATGATGTTTCCGAAGATAAGTCTGAGAAAACGCCTGAAGAAAAAAACGAAAAAGAAGAAAAGCCCAAAACCGTAGATAAAAAGAAATCGTCAGACAAAGAAAGGGCAAAGGATAAAAAGAAAACCAAAGTTACATCTGACGATGACGATGATGACGACGATGATGTAGAGATAGGAGAGGTCTTGGCTACACAGGATAACGACAGGTCAGTATATGAGCTTTTCGGTTTTGATAAGCTTGATAAAGGTAAGAGAAGGCTAACAATGGCAGTACTGTGGGTTTTATTCATTATAGTTGTTTTTTTGATCATCGCCGGCGTGGATATGGGCGTAGAATTTATAAAGGGACTTTTTGAATAAGATAAACAATATTAATAATTGCTGCGATTTGTTTCTTGCGGTAATAATTTAAAATAAAAGGAAGTTTTTAAAATGGATTATAATATTAATACAAAATGCGTACAGGCAGGCTATGAGCCTAAAAACGGCGAACCAAGAGTTCTGCCTATAGTACAAAGTACTACCTACAAATATGATTCTGCCGAAACAATGGGCAAGCTTTTTGACCTTGAGGAGGACGGCTTCTTCTATACCAGACTTGCAAACCCTACTCTTGATGCGGTTGAAAAGAAGATAGCGGCACTTGAGGGCGGTGTAGGTGCTATGCTCACATCCTCCGGACAGGCCGCAACATTAATAGCGGTAACAAATATCTGTCATTCCGGCGATCACGTTGTTTGTGCCAGTGCGATTTATGGCGGTACTTTCAATTTATTTAATAAGACATTAAGAGAATTAGGTATTGAGTTTACTTTTATTCCGGCAGATGCAACACCTGAGGAGCTTAACGACGCATTCAAGGATAATACAAAGTGCGTGTTTACCGAGAGCCTTTCAAATCCTGCGCTTGTTGTAACTGATATAGAAATGTATGCTAAAGCGGCACACGATCACGGCGTTCCGCTTATAGTAGATAATACATTCCCGACACCTATTAATTGTCATCCGTTCAAGTGGGGTGCAAACATTATAGTACACTCTACATCTAAGTATATGGACGGTCATGCAGTCGCTTTGGGCGGCGTAGTTGTAGACGGCGGTAACTTTGACTGGACTAACGGCAAGTTCCCGATGTTTACTGAACCTGATGAATCTTATCACGGCGTTGTATATTCACAGCATTTCGGAAATGCGGCATATATAGCTAAGGCAAGAACTCACTTAATGAGGGATTTCGGCGCACAGGCGGCACCGCAGAACGCATTTTTACTCAATTTGGGACTTGAAACACTGTTCCTCAGAGTAGAGCGTCACTGTGATAATGCGCTTAAGGTTGCAAAGTTCCTTGAAAATCACGAAAAGGTAGAGTGGGTTAATTACCCCGGACTTGAAAGCAACAAGTATTATTCTCTTGCACAAAAATATATGCCTAACGGCAGCAGCGGTGTTATCTCATTCGGCGTTAAGGGCGGCAGAAATGAGGCCGCAAAGCTTATGGAGAGCCTGAAGCTTGCTTCAATAGTCATACACGTTGCCGATGCAAGAACAGGTGTTTTGCATCCTGCCACTACCACACACAGACAGATGACTGACGAACAGCTTGTTGAAGCAGGTATTACGCCTAACATGATAAGGCTTTCGGTAGGCATCGAATATGCAGACGACATTATAGAAGACTTCAGACAGGCTCTTGATTTACTTGACTGATATTTTTATAGCGAAGCGGAGATTATGTAATGAGCATACCTGATTTTTAATGTTCTCTTAATTGTAAGTGCGTTTTTACAGAGCCGCAGTGAATAAATACTATCCTTTACGTTTATATTGAGGTGATATAATGAGAATAGGTCACGGTTATGATGTTCATAAGCTTGTTGAGGGCAGAGATCTTATACTTGGCGGAGTGAAAGTGCCGCATGATTTGGGTTTGCTAGGCCACTCTGATGCGGATGTACTGGTTCATGCCATAATGGATAGTTTGCTTGGTGCCGCCGCTTTGGGTGATATAGGTTGTCTTTTCCCTGACAATGACGATGCGTATAAGGGTGCGGACAGTATAGAATTGCTTAAAAAGGTGTGCGATGTATTATCCGATAACGGATATAAGATAATAAACATAGATTCTACCGTAATAGCGCAAAAGCCAAAGCTTAAGCAATATATTCCTCAAATGCGAGAGATAATATCAAATGCCTGCGGTTTACCTTTAAACTGTGTAAGCGTAAAGGCAACAACAGAGGAAAATTTAGGCTTTACCGGCAGGTGTGAGGGTATTGCCGCTCATGCTGTTTGCATGATAGATAACAAATAAAGGTAACAGTCTAAAGTTATATCTTTAGCATTAATTTCTATAAAAGGACAAAGCTCCCGATTTAAGATAAAAATAGTCTTAAAATCGGGATTTTTTGTAATGTTTTTTGCCTTTTTTGTAACGGAAAAGATTTATAAAATACAATTTTGTAATAATGCTTGACTATGCAAAAATAATATCTTAAAATATTACCGAAGAAATCTTTTGAGATTATTTTTTTGGAATTTTATCAGAAATTTGGAAAAGGGGTGTTATTTTGAACGTAGGAAGCAGAATTACGGAGTTAAGACAAGAAAAGGGGATATCTGTAAATAAGCTTGCTAACCTTTCCGGTGTTTCGCAAAGCTACTTAAGAGATGTAGAGCTTGGCAATAAACAGCCTACGGTTGAGTACCTTGACTATATTTGTGAGGGCTTGGGTATAACACTTAAAGAATTCTTTGATGATAACGATAAGAGTGGACTCGAAAAGGCAATGCTTAAGCTTACACCCGAACAAAAATATAAGCTCATTTCATTTCTTGAAAGCCTTGGCACTCTTGAATAATAAAAATAATATACCTTACTACTTTATTTTACTAACAAAACCTCCTTGCAACGTACCTATAAATGTACAAGCAGGGAGGTTTTTGCGTATTATTAAATTATTATTTCAGGAATGCCAGATCGGTATCGCCGGCGATATTCGCTATACTGTACATAAACAGCACATTATCAATTTTTTCATCTTCTATAAGCTTGCTTAGAGGCATCTTGTAATACCGTAAATCAACCATAATTATTTCATTGTAATTATCGGCTAAAAACGGGGCAAGTGTATGAGCATATGAGTCCTTTACGATAAGTAACTTACTACTCTTGACGTTATTGTTTTTTATACGTACCATGCTGTGATTACCGTCAAGGAAAATCGGGTATTTGTCATCCTCATTTGCATGGCTTTCAAAAAACATGGTATCGCTTTCAGTTACTTTATTGCCCTCTATTATCTGTACAGAAACATTGCTTGCCGACTTATTACTTTGCCATACTTCAAGCGTGTCAGGCTTCATACCCCATAGTGCGCTCTTAGAATAGGTCGTGCCGTAGAAGTCGCTGTACCTTTTTACCGTATAATCGCTTTTTTCTGTTGCGTCAAGCCCATTGGCAGAACAGTAAGCCTTATAAGCAATATATGCACCCTCGCTTGTCCAGTGATGATCCGTCTTATAATAAAGCTGTACGGCCTCTGAATTTTGTTTAAACAATTCGTCTATTCTTATAAGCTTTAAGTTATCGCACTGAAGTATCGTTTCAGCGGTTTTAAGTAAATCATCATCGTTATATTTAAGGTGGAATGCGGGTAGCTTATCATCAAGTATATATCCGGGCTGCGGAGCGAGTATAACGTTGGTTTGAACGCCTGTTTTATCCGCAAAGCTCTTGATTATCTGCATATTTTTATCATAGCGTGTTTTGTATTCCGCAGGCTTGTTTATTAGGTATCCGTCATCACTCAGGTATACGCCGTTTGAACCGTTTTGACCGAGTGCAAGATTATAATAAGCATTTATACCTACAAATAAATTACGTGCAGGAGCATGGTCGGCAAGGTAGGTTTCCGTACCGTCACTAAAGTCACCGCTTATTACGGATGAAATGCTTATTTCGGGAAATTCTGCGAGATATCTTTTTTCATTAGAGGAGTAATCGTCCTTTGGCAATGTAAGTGTAAATAAACACATGAGCACTATATATACCATGAATATAATTGCCGGCAAATGCTGTTTTTTAAGCTCCCTTAACATAGTGACCTCCATTAAATTATCTGCTGATAAAACAGCCAATCAATACTAATTAACTATCAAAATCTGAAATACAAGAACGGATTATAGCTTTGGCTTACTATTGCACCTGTGCATATTAGTAAGCCAAGTGCAACGGCTAAGCTTTCTGCAAACCACATATATTGCTTATCCTTTAATTTATTGTATACCTTAAAGCCTAGCGGTGTAGATGCTACAACGGCTATGATAAGCAACGGCAGAAATGAAACGACAGTTGCCAGTGCGTTTGTGCTGATAAGTCCGTTTGAAAAGTCGAAAAGCCCTGCAATAAAGGTTTTCATTTCTCCCATATCTTCAAAGTAGAAGATCACCCAACCGAAAATTATTAAAATCAGGGAATAGATATGAGATATAGCTGTAGGCAGTTTTTCAAGCTTTTTTATTAAAAATGTCTTTTCGATTATCAGTATTATACCGAAGTACAGTCCCCACAGTATAAAGTTCCAGCTTGCACCGTGCCAAAGTCCCGTGAGTGACCATACGATAAGCAGGTTTATTATAGTGCGGCGTTTGCCCTTGCGATTGCCTCCAAGCGGAATGTAGACGTATTCCTTAAACCATGTGCCAAGCGAAATATGCCAACGTCGCCAAAATTCCGTTATTGTCTTTGAAATATACGGATAATCAAAGTTTTTTAGAAATTCAAATCCGAACATATTACCCAGGCCTCTTGCCATATCCGAATAACCGCTGAAATCAAAATAAATCTGTAAACTGTATGCGCAGATACCGACAAAGTTACCAAGTGCGCCGTTGCTTGTCATCTCAGGGCGTAGGGTGTCCCACATTAAGCCCATAGGATTTGCTATGAGTAACTTTTTGCAAAGTCCAACCATAAACAGCTTAACACCGTTTGTGAAAATATCTGCCGTTTCTATGCGGTGGTCAAGCTGCTGTGCAACGTCCTTATATCGTACTATAGGACCGGCAATAAGCTGTGGGAACAGCGTGACATATGTGCCGAATGAGATTATATTCTTTTGTACAGGTGCATCGCCTCTGTAAACATCTATTGAATACGACATAGTCTGGAATGTATAGAATGATATACCTATAGGCAGAGGTATAGATAGCTTCTTTATATGCAGAAACGGCAGTACATTAAGCGTTTCCCCTATAAAGTTAGCATATTTGAAAAATCCCAGCAAGCTAAGGTTAATAACTACCGCAGAAATCACCAATCTTTTGGCAATCTTTTTATTGCTTCGATATTTGTCTATAAAGTAGCCGTGTAAATAGTCAGATACTGTAGAAAACAGCATAAGAGCTACGAATACAGGTTCGCCCCAGCCGTAGAATATAAGGTTTACTATAAACAGAAACAGATTACGTGCCTTAACAGGTAAAAATTTATATATTACCGTAACTATCGGCAGATACATTAAAAGAAATACTGTACTTGAAAATACCACGTTGTCCCTCCGTCCATATAAGATTATAAAATGTTGATTATCCGGTTATTTGCAATAGATAAGCCCCGATGTTATCGAGGCTTGAATGTTAGCTGTATAAGCTTTGATATTTACTTGTAGATGCTCATAATATCGGCGGCATCGTCACGTATTATCATGCTTACTATATTGCCATCTACCTCAACAGAGCATTTTTTAACAAGTTCATGCTGTGACGCATCATAGCTGGCCGCTTCATTAAGCTTTGAGTTGTATCTTACCTCAAGCGCAGACTTTATACGGTCTGCGGCATCGCTGTCAACCGCCTCTATAACGGTTATTTCTTCTGAGTCAACTCCGGTAAGGCTATAGTATGCCATGTAATCAGAAACATCTGCCGCATCTATTCCGTAAACAAGACAAAGCTCATCGACGTTCGCTACCTCATATAGACTTGATAAATCCACTTTATTCTTTATTTCGCTCTTTATAGTTGCAAAATCCTTTACCTGCGGTTCTTCTTTGCCTGTGCAGGCACACATCGTCAGTAAAAGAAATGTGGCAGCTAAAAATATAGAAAGTACTTTTTTCATAATAAATCCTCCGTGTATCATATTAATTGTAATAGGGCTTGATAAAAAATTAAAAAATTCATAATAATGTTATTTTACCGAGTAATTTCAACAAAATACAAGCATGTTAAATGGTATTTAACACCAATATTTTATTATAATATCTACAAAAAGTCAATATCAAATTGATTTTTATTTATTTTGATACAGATTTGTATGTTATGACAGATTGGGCTGTAAATCGCTATTTTTATATCGATTTATCACTAAAAAATATAGATACATAAATCATTAAAACAAACAAATAAATCAATCGCTGTAAAAAAGCAATACCAAGTTGTTTTGTATCATACTATTTTTGTTGCGATTTTACAAAATGTTTTTTAAAGGTACTTAAAAAATGAACTTTCTATTGACTATTTTATAAAATTTTGTTATAATACTACGCAAGCTTATTGTTGTATTTACGATTTAGAACGTTAAACCGATAAATTGTATTTTTTATTCATAACACAAAAATGTTATGAATAAAATTATGAAATAATAGGCACGAACGGTCTATATCGCATAAGTATTTTAGGTTGCTTACAGGGTATAAAAGTTTGATTAATTGCTCGTTCCTTTTAGTGCAGGGGATTTACGCGCAATTAAGCAAGCTTTTAACCGAAAACTACCGAATAAAATGCTATTTATACAAAGAATAAAGCTTGTTCAAAAAACTTTTAGGAGGAAGAAAGATGTTTAAATTTAAAAAGTGTCTTGCTCTTTTACTTGCTGTAATGCTTTGCGTAACTGCTTTTGCAGGATGTAAAGATACACCTGATGAAGCAAGCGACACACCACTTGTTATAGGCTACGCTGAGTTCAGCCAGAAGTTCAGCCCATTCTTCGCAAGTTCAGCTTACGATATGGACGTTTCGGGTATGACTCAGGTTTCACTTATGACAATAGACCGTGCAGCAAATGTTATTTACAACGCTATAAAGGGCGAAACAGTTGCTTATAACGGAACAGATTATACCTACACCGGTATCGCTGATTTGAAGGTTGATCAAAATTCAGATACTACAGTTTACACAATAAAGATCAGAGATGACATTAAGTTCAGCGACGGTCACGTAATGGATGCTGACGATATTATCTTCTCTTACTATGTATTGTGCGATCCTTCATATGACGGATCATCAACACTTTACTCAGCACCTATTGTTGGTCTTAAGAACTACCGTGCAAACAACTCAGCAGTTGAAGATTTTACTGATGAGATGATAGCTGCAGAGATTGCTAATCCTTCAGATGAAACTAAGGAATATATTGCAGGCTATGTTAAGGACATTCTCACATCTGAGTTCAGCTGGTGCGGTGAAGAAGATGTATTTAATAAATACTCTGAAGCATATGGGGCACAGACAGTTGCAGAGCTTTTCGAGATATTCTACGGAATAGACGAAGATGCTGATTATACAGGAATGACAGACGAGCAGGTTATCGATGCAATCGTTGAGCAATACGGTACAGATTATAAGGCACTTGCTTCTGCATATGCAGGTGATGAAACCTACTTTGATGACGATATCAACTCAGGCGTAAACGAAGTTCTCGCTAAAAAGGTTGAGGGCGCAACAGAGGTAAACAATATCTCCGGTATAAAGAAGATTGACCAACAAACAGTTGAAGTTACAACTAAGGGCTTTGCTGCAAACGCTATCTACAATATTTGCGGTATTGAGGTTGCTCCTATGCACTACTATGGTAACGAAGCTGATTATGACTATGATAACAACAAGTTCGGCTTTACCCGTGGAGATCTTTCAACCGTTCAGTCTAAAACAACCACACCTATGGGCGCAGGTCCTTACAAGTTCGTTAAGTATGAGAACAGAATAGTTTACTTTGAGGCTAATGATCTTTATTATAAGGGCGCACCAAAGATTAAGTACATACAATTCAAAGAGTCTGACGACGCCGACCTCGTTCCAGGTGTAAACACCGGCACAATCGACGCTGCTAATCCTTCAGGTTCTAAGGAAAGACTTAATGCGGTTGCTTCTTATAACTCAAATAAAGAAATCACAGGCGACAAGATAACAACTATGATGGTTGACTATCTTGGCTACGGCTACATCGGTATCAACTCCAACACAGTTAAGGTTGGCGATAACGGCGCTTCAGAAGAGAGTAAGAACCTCAGAAAGGCTATAGCTACTATCCTTTCTGTTTACCGTGAGGTTGCTATAGATACTTACTACGGTGAGTCTGCTTCTGTTATCCAATATCCTATCTCTAACACATCTTGGGCAGCTCCTCAGCCTTCTGACGAGGGTTATAAGACAGCTTTTGCAACAGATGTTGACGGTAAAGATATCTATACATCAGACATGAGCGCTGATGACAAGTATGCTGCTGCTATTGAGGCTGCTAAGGGCTTCTTAAAGGCTGCAGGCTACACATATGACGAGGCATCAGGTAAATTTACTGCTGCTCCTGAAGGCGCAAGCATGACATATTCAGTTATGCTCGGTGCTGACGGTAAGGGTGACCACCCATCATTCTCATTGCTTACAAACGCAAGAGAGGCACTTGGTAGTATAGGCATTACACTTGAAATACAAGACTTAACAGATACAACACAACTTTGGGATTCACTTGACGCAGGTTCTTGTGAATTATGGTGCGCAGCTTGGGGTGCAGCTATAGATCCTGATATGTATCAGATTTATCACAGCTCTAACATTACAGGCGGTACAAAGCAAAACTACTATGCTATTAATGATAAGACTCTCGATCAACTTATCATGGATGCAAGAGAGAGTGCTGATCAGACTTACAGAAAGTCAATCTACAAGCAGGCTCTTGATATAATCATTGATTGGGCTGTAGAAGTTCCGATCTATCAAAGACAGGATTGCCTCATCTTTAGCACAGAGCGTGTTAATATTGACACAATCACTAAGGACATCACTCCATACTGGGGCTGGATGGCTGAGATAGAAAAACTCGAGATGAAGTAATTTTCATAAGTTGCAAACAATGCGTTTTACCGTACTAATATGGTAACGTAAATTATGTATTGCGTTTTGGGGGCATCTTATAAAAGGTGTCCCCATAATTT
Organism: Acutalibacteraceae bacterium; assembly: GCA_051881075.1. Taxonomy (GTDB): domain Bacteria; phylum Bacillota; class Clostridia; order Oscillospirales; family Acutalibacteraceae; genus RUG14223. Next base: position 26,864 of record JBJEPE010000061.1, read on the forward strand.
GATTTTGAGATTTCTGTGTACGATAAAATAAGATGTACTACAGATAAACTAATTTTAAGTCGCTTTGCAACATATTAACGGTTTACCTTTAGGGATATTCCGACTCTCGGAGTGTATTTTGAAACTGATTGCTTAAGTTCAATCAATTATACTCAGCTTTTCAGTTAAAGAAAGTATAATCAATGTTTTGCTCTGATGAGATAAAAGGCTTATACGGCAATGGTGCTTACGAGGCACGATGATTGCTATACCTTTTTACCGGTATTGCAGTGTGTTTTACCATGCTGTACCCCGGTACTAAATCAGTTGCAAAATACACTCTAAATTGATAATAATAAAGGAGGAAATAAGTATGTGGAAGTATATAGTAAAAAGAGTGCTCTTAAGCATAGTGATACTTTTCTTTGTTGCATTTCTTATTTATGGCTTAATGCGACTCGTTCCTACTTCCTATGTTGAAAGAATAGCAAGAGAAAAATCCAATCTTCCCGGTAGCAGTAAAAGCTATGATGAATGGCTTGACCAGTTAAATGAGGTTTACGGCTTAGACCGTGACATATTCAGCGGATACTTAAAGTGGCTAGGTTCAGCTATTCATGGTGATTTCGGTGATAGCTGGCACTATAATATTCCATGCACAGAGAAATTTAGTCAGGTTATATGGTATTCGTTCTGGTTGGCTTTAATAGCGTTGTTCTTTGAATATTTAATAGCGATTCCATTGGGAATTATATCGGCAAAGAACCAATACAGTAAGATTGACTATACAGTCACGTGCGTGGCGTTGATAGGTATATCTTTGCCGTCGTTCTTCTTTGCAACAATACTTAAATTGATTTTCTCGGTTAAATTAGGTTGGTTTGACCTTTACGGTACAGTTGGCCGTTTGCACCAGACTCTTGGCTCATTTGAACAATTTCTTGATATTGCCCACCACTTTGTTCTTCCTCTGATTACCCTTGTAATAGTTAGCATAGGCAGTCTTATGAGATATACAAGAACAAATATGCTTGAGGTTCTAAACGCAGACTACATAAGAACGGCAAGAGCGAAGGGCTTATCTGAAAGTGTTGTTATCAATAAGCACGCATTCAGAAACACACTTATTCCTATAGTAACTATGCTTGGCAGCACATTGCCCGGACTTTTCGGCGGCGCAATGATAACCGAGACACTTTTCCAAATTGACGGTATAGGCTATATATCATATCAGGCACTTGCATCCGGAGATATTCCATTTACAATGTTCTATATGGTATTCCTAGCCTCACTTACACTTTTGGGTACACTCATAGCTGACATACTCTATGCAGTTGTTGATCCTCGTGTAAGAATAAGCTAATGGAGGTGCGATATGAGCAAAAAAAATGTTAAGAATGAAAAGAACAAAAAAGCTCAGAAGGCGGATGCTTCTAAAAAGAGCATCTTTGATGACCTTGATGACCTTGATGATGAAAAGAGAGTTAAGTCGTTATCTCCTACAATGCTTGTTCTAAAGCGTTTTATCAGAAATAAGCTTGCAATAGTTGGTATATGTATATTAGTATTCATGGTATTATTTTCTTTTGTCGGCGGCTTAATTTATCCGCACGGTGAAATAGAGGTATTCTATAAAGAGGATGTAGTTGATAAGGAATATGCAGGTATTACATACAATACAGATTACCGTATCAATACTATTGACGGTTCAAACTTTAGTGCGGCTGCAAAATCTCAATTTATTCTTGCAGTAGCTAAGAATAAAGACAGCTTTGAGGCAGACGGTAATACTTACACCATTGCTAATATAGGTGAAAGTTTGTATGAAATATACGGCATAGAGAACTATGCGAAGGCAACTGTTATTAGGGGAATAGTTGCCTATGACAGCAAGAGCGATAAGGTAACTGATGAAATGTTAGAAGCCTTTGAAGATGCTTTGTATTATGAAGAAGATACATTTGAGGTTGATGGTGTTACATTTTATATCAGTAACTCAGGCAGAAATTACTCATTCGGCGTAAATGCAAAGCTTGGCTATGCTACACGCAACGGATTTAAATATGCAGACGGCTTTGAGGGTTCATATGACTTTAATTTTGCCGCTGAATTAGCCGCCGCAAAGAATGATACAAGCTTTACGGTTGACGGTAAAAAGTACAGCATTGAAACAGGCGACAGAATAAGCAAAATAAGTGTTGATGATTCTATAGTGGCTGTTATGTCTACTTTCATGGTACAGCCGATATCATCTGACATAGTAGTAGATATTGACCATATGCTGGTACTCAAGGATGCCGTTGATAACGGGCTTTCGTCTGTAGATTACGGTGAGGGCGATGATCTTACAACATATAAGCTTTCAAGAAAAGATCAAAGCTACATAGTAAGAACGGAAAAAATCACTCAGCTTATAGATATATATGCGTCTCCGTCATGGACTCACCCTCTCGGAACAGACGCTAACGGAATGGACTTGCTTGCAAGACTTATGTACGGCGGCAGAATTTCGTTACTTATCGGATTTATAGTTATCATACTTGAAACAGTTATCGGTGTTATCCTTGGCGGTATAGCAGGATTCTTCGGTAAGTGGGTAGATAATCTTATCATGCGTTTGGTTGATATATTCAACTGTATTCCAACACTTCCGATTTACCTTATTCTTGGTTCTATAATGGATACCTTAAAGATAGACCCAAAGGTAAGAATTTACTATTTGATGATAGTTCTTGGTGTGCTTGGCTGGCCGGGTGTTGCAAGAATTGTTCGTGGACAGATACTCTCATTGCGTGAGCAGGAGTTTATGATAGCTGCCGAGGCAACAGGTCTTTCAACTAAGAGAAGAATATTCAAACACTTAGTTCCTAACGTTATCCCACAGCTTATAGTTATATGCACAATGGGTCTTGGTGATGTTATTCTTTCTGAGGCAACACTAAGCTTCCTTAACTTGGGCGTTAAGCATCCGTACGCATCATGGGGCAATATTATCAATGCGGTTAATAACGTTTACGTTATGACCAACTACTGGTTTGCATGGATACCGGCCGGTATGTTGATACTATTAACGGTTCTTGGCTTCAACTTTGTCGGTGACGGCTTAAGAGATGCCTTTGACCCGAAAATGAAAAGGTAGGTGAAATATCGTGAGCTTTATAGAAAAAATGAAAAAGGCTTCTGAAGAGAAAAAGGCGAATACAAACTATATTTCTGCAAAGGAATCACGAGAAATTTCTAAGGAAAACCGCCGCATTACCCGTGAGTACGAAAAGCAAAAAAATCGTAAGAAAGTAGATGAGTCGGAATATATCACAAAGATGAAAAATCCCGATAATATACTTGAAATAGATAACCTCCACACATATTTCTTTACTGATATAGGTACAGTTAAATCCGTAAACGGCGTTAGCTTTGAGATACCTAAGGGTAAGACCGTAGGCGTAGTTGGTGAATCAGGCTGCGGTAAGTCAGTTACCAGCCTGTCAGTACTTCAGCTTGTACAGCGTCCACAGGGTCAGATAGTTGACGGTGAGATAAGATTTAACGGTAAAGATAAGGTGTACAATATAGCTAAGACGCCTATTTCTGAGATGAGAAACATCAGGGGCAGTCAGATATCAATGATATTTCAAGAGCCTATGACAAGTCTTAATCCTGTATTCAGAATAGGCGCACAGGTGGATGAAGCTATCCATCTGCATAATCCTGATAAGACTAAGGATGAAGTAAAGGCACGTACTATAGAAATGCTTGAAATGGTTGGTATTGCTAACAGCGAGGGTGTATATAAGATGTATCCTCATGAGCTTTCAGGTGGTATGCGTCAAAGAGTTATGATAGCTATGGCACTTGCCTGTAATCCGGGCTTAATCATAGCTGACGAGCCTACAACAGCACTTGACGTTACCATACAGGCTCAGATACTCGACCTTTTAAGAAATTTGAAGGATAAAATAAATTCAAGCATAATGCTTATTACGCATGACCTCGGCGTTATAGCTGAGATGGCAGACTATGTTGTAGTTATGTATGCGGGCAGAGTAGTCGAAAAGGGTACTGCAAAAGAGATTTTCTTAAACCCAAGTCATCCGTATACAATAGGATTGCTTGCAAGTAAGCCTGTAGTTAATAAGAAGGTTGACAGACTCTACAGCATACCGGGTAAGGTTCCTAACCCGATAAATATGCCTAACTACTGCTACTTTAAGGATAGATGCGATAAGTGCGTAAAGGCCTGCAGCGGCGAATATCCTAAGGAGATACACCTTAGCGATACGCACATTGTTACTTGCTACAGATATGCTGAAGAAAGCGAGGAGAATAATTAATGGCTAAGCAGAATAATAAGAATACAAAAGCAAAAACTGTTGCTAAGCCTGCAGAGAAGCAACCTGCAAATAAGAAAAAATCCTCCGAGCGTCATGATTATATATTAGAAGTAAAAGATCTTAAACAATATTTCCCGATAAAAGACGGATTTTTTCAGAGAGTTGTAGGCTACGTTAAGGCGGTTGACGGTGTAAGCTTTAAGATTGAGCGTGGTACAACAATGGGACTTGTTGGTGAGTCCGGTTGCGGTAAAAGTACTACAGGACGTACAATTCTCCGTCTTATCGAAAAGACAGACGGAGAGGTTCTGTTCAACGGACAGGACATAGGTAAGCTTGACAGAAAAGCTATGCGTGCCTTAAGACCTAAAATGCAGATAATCTTCCAAGACCCTTACTCAAGTCTTTCACCGCGTTTGCCTGTAGGTGAAATAATCGGTGAAGCGGTAAGGGAGCATGGCATAGTACCTGCGGAAGAGTATGACTCATATATAGATAAGATAATGAATGCCTGCGGACTTATGCCGTATCATAAAGATCGTTATCCGCATGAATTTTCCGGCGGTCAAAGACAAAGAATATGTATTGCAAGAGCACTCGCTCTTAATCCTGAGTTTGTTATCTGCGATGAACCTGTTTCGGCGCTTGATGTTTCCATTCAGGCACAGATTATAAACCTGCTAAGAGATCTGCAAAAGGAATTTAACCTTACATATCTATTTATATCGCACGACCTTTCAGTTGTTGAGCATATATCCGATACAATAGGTGTTATGTACCTTGGTAACTTGGTTGAATACGGTAAAAAGGAAGATATTTTTGCCGATCCTAAGCATCCGTATACACAGGCATTGTTCAGTGCTATCCCGATACCTGACCCTAATGTTAAGATGGACAGAATTATACTTGAGGGCAGTATACCTTCACCTGCTAACCCACCTAAGGGATGCAAGTTCCACACCAGATGCTCACATTGCATGGAGAAGTGTAAGATGGTTGAACCTAAAACAATAGAGGTTAGCGACGGACATTACGTTGTTTGTCATCTTTACGATGAAGACAACAAGGATTGATACATAGCTTTGATTGCACTTGCTGATATAGCAACATATCTTATAGAAAAATATTTTATTTGTATAAAGATGCCGTCAACTTTATGTTGACGGCATTGTAACAGACTTAGAAAGCTATAGAATAGGTATATTAAATGATTTACTTTTTAAAGAAAGCGTGATATTAATGAGGCAAAAGAAAATATATGATGACGATGACGGTCGTGTTATCGCAGATATGAACATTGACGGTATGCCATGGACTGATGGCAGGCGTTACAATTTGCCGTCTATTATGCCTAGAATGAAACGTCGTGAAATGCAACACACGGATGAGGAAGACACACTTCCTGATGACGGTGTTGTACTCAGGCCCAAGGAGGAGAAAATCACGCTTACACGTAAAGAAACATTCTCATTGATAATTAACGCTTTAGCTGCGGCTCTGCTTATATTTGCTATTATAGGCATCGCTGCTGCGGCGTTTATATTATTCTGTACAAAGGTGTGGTTTGCTCATTAAGCGGCTATAGAACGTAAAAGCGCATATTTATGTTATAAAAAGCTAAAAATCAACCTGCATTTATGGTTAAGCATAAGTGCAGGCTTTTTGTATGTAATTATAAGCTTTTGATAGTATTTAATATTTCTTTTATATCCTTAAAGATGTACATAGGCTTAACGTCGCTTTTTTCTACATCCGCCTGTGTAGTTTCACCGCTTAGTACAAGGGCGTTAGCTATGCCGGCATTTACTCCGCAGGCAACATCGGTATAAATTCTGTCGCCTATCATCATGGCCTGTTCTTTCTTATACCCTGCCTTAGATATAGCGAGTAACGCCATATCGGGCTGTGGCTTACCTATAAACAACGGCTTGCGGTGTGTTGCGGTGCATAATATCTGGCTTATACTGCCGCAATCGGGAACATATCCGTACCAAGTGGGGCAGACCCAGTCGGGGTTTGTTGCGATATAATCAACACCTCTGCCTAGCAATATACAGGCATCCTCCAGTTTTTGAAAGCTTAATTCCGTATCAAAACCCATTACGAGGCAATCTATGTCATCCTCAAGCCTATCCGTTATTTTAAATCCGTTGTTCTTAAGCTCCTCTTTAAAGGAAGTAGTACCCAGCGCGTAGAGCTTTTTATCAATATAACCGTGTTCCTTTAAATATTGTTCTGTTGCCTGAGTTGATGTGAAAAAATCATCATATTCTGCCTTAATGCCCAATGAGGCGAGCTTGTCAATATACTTGTCAACACTCTTAGACGAGTTGTTGGTCAAAAACATACATCTGCCGCCTATGCTCTTAACGTAATCCAAGAAATCAAGCGTACCGTCAAATAAATCGTTGTCAAGATAAATAGTTCCGTCCATATCCAGCAGGAAAAGGCGGATATCCTTTAAATTTTGCATCTGATGAAATATCCTTTCAATAAAAATCGGACTGTGTTAATGCCCAAAGTATGATTAACCGAGCATATAAACAACAGTCCGTTTGTTTTATAATTCTACGTTTTTGGTAGCAACTATGTCAATGCCGGTCGAGCCTATATCCTTAATGATAACATCGCCTATCTTAACGCTTTTATCCAGCTTTACGCTGTTAATCATCTGCATATATTCAGGAATTTTATCCTTTGGCAACGGCTTTGTTGATTTTACTGATACCATTTTATCGTTAAGTCTTACTGTAGATGTAAGAGTTCTGGTAGGCGCTACAGATTCGGTGCGGGCATACTTGTCACCTCTGGGACAGGTGTTACCCGTAACGCTTGTTACCTCACCGTTTTCTATCTGGACGGTAAGACTGCATCCCATAGGGCATACAATACAAGTAAAATTCTTTTCCATTATAAAAACCTCCGTTATCGGTTTAAATCAAGTCCGATAGTTATAGTATCGGATTTTGCATTTTTCAGCATATCTGACGTAACGGTTATGCACTCCATTTCGCCCGGTGCTACACGTTGCTTTTTCCTGTTATAAAGCGTATTCTCTCCGTCTTTAACCTGTATTGCAACGCCCTTGTAAACATCGGCAACTCTAAAATATACTTTTACGTCTTCGTCACGGCTTGTTATATGTTGCGGTACGGTGTACCTTACGCCTGATATCGGCTTTAGCGTTATGTTTACGTCACTGTTTGTACCGCCGTACTTAATGTATTCTGCCGCACCCTTTCCTGCTATTTCTGCCTCTTCTGATGCGTAGTCGGCTAAGTCGTGTACATGAAGCACGTTACCGCAGGCGAATATGCCGCTCTGCATTGTTTGTCTGTTCTGGTCAACTATAGCACCACCGGTTACTCTGTCAAGCGGTACATTAGCCGCCTTTGAAAGCTCGTTTTCCGGAATAAGACCAACGGATAACAGTAGGGTATCACACTCGATATATTCAGCGGTTTCAAGCATCGGTTTACGGTTTTCGTCTACCTGTGCAATAGTAACGCCCTCAACTCTTTCTTTTCCCTTGATATCTATTACGGTATGGCTTAGCTTAAGCGGTATATCAAAGTCATTAAGGCACTGCACAATGTTTCTGGTAAGTCCGCCTGAGTATGGCATAAGCTCACATACCGCAAGCACCTTTGCACCCTCTAACGTCATGCGGCGTGCCATGATAAGGCCTATATCGCCTGAGCCGAGTATAACTACACGCTTGCCCGGCATATATCCCTTTATGTTTACAAACTTTTGTGCCGCACCTGCTGTGTAAATTCCGGCAGGGCGCATACCTGCTATATTCAGCGCACCCTTGCTTCTTTCACGGCAACCCATAGCCATTATAACGGCATTCGCCTTTATCTGAAATACACCGTTTTCTTCGTTCATTGCTGTGACAATTTTGTCAGAGGTCACGTCAAGCACCATTGTATTGAGCATTACAGGGATATTTCTCTCTGCTACAAGCTGTTCGTACTTCCAAGAATACTCAGGTCCCGTAAGCTCTTCTTTAAATCTATGCAGACCGAAGCCGTTGTGAATACATTGCTGTAAAATGCCGCCTAAGCGTGGCTCTCTGTCTAAAACTAAAATATCTTTAATACCGTTATTGTATGCGCTTACCGCCGCACTCATTCCGGCAGGGCCGCCACCGATGATAACCAATTCTACATTCTTCAACGTCATTCACTCCAATCACTTGATTTTTCCGTAATTCATAACAGATTTACCGCCGTTTTTGGTAACGCTTTCAAACGGGATGTTAAGCTCTCTGGAGAGTATCTCAACAACCGTAGGAGCGCAAAATCCGCCCTGACAACGTCCCATACCACTGCGTGTGCGTCTTTTAATTCCGTCAACTGTAGTTGCCTTTGGGTTAGTGTGTATGGCTTCTATTATTTCGCCCTCTGTTACGGTTTCGCAACGGCAAACTACCTTACCGTACTTAGGGTTCTTTTTGATTATCTCGTTCTTTTGCTCCTGCGTCATTTCCCTAAAGAGATGAGCAGGTTTTCTTATCGGGTTAAAATCGGATTTTTTCTCTGCTTTAAGATCGTTTTCAATAAGTAACTCAACTGCATATTCGCCTATAGCCGGTGCGCTTGTAAGTCCGGGAGATTCTATACCTGCACAGTTAATAAAGTTTTCGGCGGCTTTACCTATAACAAAATCGCCTGTGCTTGGTACGGCACGAACACCGCAGAATGAAGTTATAACGCCTCGGAGCGGTGTACCGGGTACTGCATTAAGCGTATTTACGCTTATTTCGTCAAGTCCCGCCATAGTAGTGGAGTTGTCCTCTTTGTCTTCAATATTTACCGATGTAGGACCTAACAGCAGGTTATTGTCAACTGTAGGGCTTATGAGTATGCCCTTACCCATTTTTGTGGGACATCTGAATACCGTATGAGAAACAAAGCCTCCATACTCCTTGTCAAGAAGCATATATTCGCCCTTCCTCGGTGTTACGGTAAATGAATTATCGCCAACCATAGCGGCTATTTTATCAGAATAAATGCCTGCCGCATTTACAACATACTTTGCCTCAACACAGTCACAGTCAGAGCATACTCTGTAAACACCGTTTACTCTCTCTATGCTCTTTACTTCAAAGTTAAGCTTAAGCTCTACGCCGTTATCCATAGCGTTGCCTATAGAGGCTATTGTAAGCTCATACGGACAAACTATGCCGCCCGTAGGGGCATACAAAGCCGCAACGGCCTTGTCGGTGAGATTAGGCTCCAATTCTTTGAGTTCATTTTTATCTATTATACGTAAACCCTCTACGCCGTTTTTTATTCCTCTGTCAAGCAGAGTATTGAGCATAGGTATCTCCTGCTCATCATAAGCAACGACGATAGAGCCGTTATTTCTGTATTTAACGCCAAGCTCATCCGTTACCTGCTTCATCATCTTAGATCCTGCTACATTCAGCTTTGCCTTTAATGTGCCGGGCACAGCGTCAAAACCGGCATGAGCTATACCGCTGTTTGCACGTGATGCACCCATGGAAACATCGCTGTCCTTTTCAAGTAGACATATATTAAGCTTATAGCGTGAAAGCTCACGTGCAACGAAGCCGCCAACTACGCCTGCGCCTATAATTACAACATCATACATACCGTATTATCCTTTCACAATGTAATATTAGTCTTTTTTATCAATTTTTTTAACCGTCTTGCTTTGTACTGTAACGGTAGGCTCTTTGCTTTCGCTGTATTTTACAAGAATCGAGAGCATAGCAACAACAAAAGTGCAAAGATACAGCAGCATTGACAATAACGCTCCTATGCGCATTCTTGGTCCAATGTAGAATGTTATCATAGATATTCCTATGATTGAGCCCAAAAGTGACATTATATTCTTTACGTTGCGTTTTGTATCAAAACAAGCGGCCAAAAAGCAAGCAACGGGGATTATCAGGAAAATAGTAAATACCAGCACCTGTGCGCCCAGTTCACCTGTTAATTGTACAGAGAAGATAAGGTCAAAGCCCGTGGCGGCAAATTGCGCCGTATGACCCTCGTGCGTTACCGTAGTAGCTCCGAAAGGCATAGAAAGACACAACGTGATCATTGTGAAAAGAAAAATCAGTATTCGTCTTAATCGTCTTGCTATTTTACTTTCTTCTTTCATAATTCATCCTCGCTTTATTTATAAAATCAGGTAGTATTTGCATAATACTGCAATTTTATATTTTAGCACATATTTTCAAAAAAATCTATCCTATTTAAAATTATTACTATATTTTTTTCAAAAGCTACAATATTGTAACGACTTTTCACTCAAAAAAGGTGTATAATATATTTGTTTTTAATCGAATTTTGTCTAAATCACGGAGAGAGGGTGTTTCAAAAATGGCAGACGAATTTAACCCATCTATAAAAGACCAAGATATTGAAGAAATTTTAAATTTTGTTCGTGAAAAAAATTCAGAAAAATATAAGAGTGAAGAAGAAAAAGAAACTTTAAAGGATAATAAAAGAGAGCGAATTAATAATAATACAGACATAAAGGATGATGTTTCTAAGGCGCTTAAAAATAAGAACAAAGGTCAGGCTCAGCTTATGGGTGATACTACAGAGGTAGCTGCCATGTTCTCTGAGGCCAGACCGTTTGCGGATACTACATCGGTAATGATATCCGATGTAATAAATGCTGAGTTGGATAATAAGCAAAGCACAGCCAAAAGCGTGGCAAAATCAAATTCACCTATGGCATATACACGTGATGATATTGATATCAAAGAGCTTTTCGGTAATGACCTGACATATAGCAAAGAGATCGATATATCTTCCATAGTTAGTAGAATTGACAGCTTTCAGCCTATCGGCGATATTTTTGATTTGGCTATACATGAGATTGAGGAAAGAGAAAGCCTGAACGCCGAAAATTCAGACAGCGGACAAAAGGAAACCAATGCCGATGATGAAGACATGACGGGGAATGTTACATCTCACGGTAATGACGGTGAAACAGACGATGAAGTAACGGTTGAGGAGGAAAGCTCCGCTCAGGCAGAAGATAAAATTCAGCAAGATGATGATATAACCGAACCGCCGGACAGCGTTGAGGATGATGTAACGGTTGAGCAATTTGAAAATGATTCTACAGATGATGTAATAGGGGAAAACGAAGAGGTATTTGAGGACGAAGAAGTCGGCGTGGAAGATGAAGAAACGCCTCAAACAGCAGAGCAAATTGATGAAGATGTTGATGAAGAGGTGAATACCGAAGAAGAGGAACAAACCACAGACGACATAATTTCATCTCTTCTTATGAATAATATTTCTGACGAAAAATCAGAAAATATGGATAACACAACATACGGTAATGAAAATGATGCAAGCGTTGGAGTATCACAGGATACCTACGGCGATTTGCTTATTTCTTCATTATTGAGCGGTAAGCTTGGACAAATAGATATCGGCGAAACAGATGACCAGCCGGAGGACATATCCAGCGATATCATAGAGCAGTCATCGCAGGATGATGAAAAATCAAGCGGCGATATATCGGAAGATGTGTCAAAGGGTACATCTCAAGAAGATCTGACATATGATAATGACGGGGAAGAAGAAATGTCCGTTACTGAAACAGATGCTGATGAGGACGAAGATAAAAATAAAGATATTTTCGATAATCTTTCTGAAGCTGAGGAGCAACCGCAAGCTGATGTTGAGAGTGCCATTGAGAATTTGAATTATTCAGAGGAGAGTCCTATAATGGATATTTTTAAAGACGATAATGTAAATGATGATGTTAATAATAATACCGCAGACGGCATAAATGAAGAATTACCTGCTGAAAGTCTTTCAAATAATGCGGAGTCTATAAAATCTGTTGAAGAAAGTAACGATGCAGAAATCACAGAAGACGTGGAAGAAAACGATCAGGAAGAATGCCCTGTAGCTACGGTTATTGATGATATTGACAGCGAAAGCGGAAACAACAATGAAGATGAAAAAGAGCGCAAGAGCAAGCTGTTCATTATTTTACCGATAGTTTCCGTATTGCTGGTTGCAATAGCTGTATTTGCATACTGTATGCTGTTGCCTAAGGACAAACAGGATAATGATATAAATGCCGTTTCATCCGTAGCACCGCCGGTTGAGTCTGTTGTGGAATCTACGGTAGAGTCTACGGTTGAATCTAGCGTGCCGGAAGTGTCTTCACAGTTAGTTGAGCCGGAGCCTGAGGTTTATACCGGTGAATATAGCAGACTTACGGGTCTGCCTATAGATGACGAAGATCTTAACACAAGACCTATAGCCGTTATGATAAATAATATTGAGTATGCACAGCCGCTTTTAGGTATATCTAAGGCTGACATAGTCTATGAATGTATAGTTGAGGGTGGAATAACCCGTATATTAGCGGTGTTCGGTACTCCGTCAGATGTACATACTATAGGTAGTGTACGCAGTGCCCGCCCTGATTTTGTATATCTTGCAGACGGACTGGATGCGGTTTATTTTCATATTGGTACAAGCACACAGGCACGTGACCTGTTAGATACAGGTATAGTAACCTCGTTTGATCTGGGATATTACAGCGCATGGAGCTGGAGAGATAATTACAGAATGAATGCACTTGGATATGAGCATAGCCTTGTAACTTCCGGTGATAATCTTGCAAGCTGTCTTGACAGTAACGGTGTACGTGATACTTCAGACACTGATAAGGGCATGAAATTCGGCGATAAATCTCCTGTGCTAAAGGGCGATAAAGCAAAAAATCTTAATGTAAGATTTTCTTCATATAAATCTACATCATTCTCTTATAACTCCAAAAAGAAAGTATATACGGTTGAGCAGTTTGGCTCGGCACAGTATGATGCAGAGTACGGTGTAGATAATACAGTAACTAACGTAATTACCATATGTACCGATGTTTATCAGATAGACGATGAGGGTCATATGTCATTTGATACTATCGGCAGCGGCAGAGGTTACTACATGAGTAACGGCAAGATAATTGATATAACATGGTCTAAAGGATCGGCAGGCGAGCCTATAAGATATTACACATCGTCCGGCGATGAGCTTACAATGATGAGAGGTAAGACTTATGTCTGCATAGTACCTAATGATGCCGATATATCATACTGGTCTTAATTAAGACAATATAACGAAATAACCAACAAAACGGGTTTGTAAAAAATTCAATCTTATTAAGTTAAAAAAAGAACTCTATGCAAAAGCATAGGGCTCTCTTTTTTGATGAATTTGAAAAAGACTATACAAAAGAATAAAAATATGAGGCTGATATTGTTTTTGACAAAGAATATCAGCCAATTTTTATTATCTTTATTTCAACAGACATTCGTATGTCTGTTTGTTTTTACGTCATTAACTTAATTAGATGGTTTTTTTATAATTCTTTTTTAATTGCTAAATGAAAATTTGCTTATAATACAGTAGCAGATTTAAATCTTATCTCTTCCAAATAACCTTTTAAAATAAATGTTCAGTAGAATAATAAAATATACGCTTAAAATGTATAATATAGCGCCTAATACGAAAAATCCTTTTTTTGAGAGGATAATTTCTGCATTGAATCATCAAAGTTCAGCAATTCACGGTTATCAACCTTCATAGATAAAATAGTATCTGAATTAGGGTGAACCAGCATTTCAACACGACATCCCGGTATAAGTTTTTTTATATCATCCATTAGATTACTGTTTACGCAGCAAGTGTTTATAACTAAACTCTTATAATCCGTAAAATACAGTATTATTATTACAACGTTCGTATTCAGCGGTTACTTTTATAGCTTTATTGGGTGTAATAGTTTTATACCAATACTGCTCACCAAATGTAAATACAGTAACCACAAAAAGACATATAATAACGATAAAAATTAATGCAATAGCATCTGATATATATAAACGAGACGTTACTTTTTTTCTCATGGTTGCACCTCAAAATTTATGTATATTATAGATAATCCGTATTATACGTCAGAATTGCAAGCGTTTGCATTAATGTTTGACCGTATAAATACAGTAAAACAAACATTAATATTCAGTGGTATTATAATTATCATATTGCATAAACTTTTTCCGGCGCAAATTCGTCTTGACTGTCAATATTATTCCGCACACGTAGAACATGATACCGGAAAATAATAGAACTGTTCTTGAACGTTTGAAATGATTTAGCATTGAATCAAAGCTAAGTATATCTTTATTGTCAGCTTTTATAGAAATAATGGTATTTGAATCCGGATGTATCAGCATTTCTAACCTACATCCAACAGGGAGTCTGCGTAAATCATTTTCCAGCTCATAACCTATATATGCAGGGTTGATTGTTAAGCTATCGTGGTCAATAAAGTTTAATTGTATTTGCTGTTTTTTACGATGGACTTTTTTGAGTGAATAATCCTTGTAGGTTGCGGTTACCTGTATGGCTTCATCAGGCTGTATCTCTCTATATCGGTACTGTCCGCCAAATATTACTGCGCTGCCTATGATCATGAATAAAATAAATGGAATTAACATTCCGACTGCGATTGGTTTTCTTATTACCGATTCTATGGCTCTCATAGTTATCTCTCCTAAACTGTTAAATTAAACTAATTATATATTATATGTTTAGATATGACAACCCTTTGTGCCGAATTTAAGTTAATTTTGTCAAAATAATAAGAAAGACCGGTGGTTTTAGCTTAATGCTTGTAGGAAGAATTGAAAAAGTGGATAAACTGTGTAAAATTAAATAACATAACGCATCAAAAAGTGATATTTAAGAAAAATATATAGCACCCCTACATTTGAACGGTAAGTTCTATAGGTGCAAAAAAATTACCAAATTGTACGTTTTTAGAAAACTTATCATCTCCGGCGGACTATAATAGCATATATTCTTCCTTGTTTTGATGTATATGTTGGGTCGATGACGTAACTTCTTGACAATCGTAAAAGATTGCGCTATAATGAACAATGTTCAGTTTGGGGAGGTATTTAGCTTGAACACAGTAATCACATCGAAAGAAGCCATTATGCAGGCGTGTAGATCTATTGTGGCAGAAAAGGGTATGAAAGCGCTGAATATGCGGTTGGTTGCCGATGAATGCAATATCGCACTGGGAACGCTGTATAACTATTATGCGGATAAGGACGCGTTGGTTCTGGCTACCGTTGAGAGCATATGGAGAGATATTTTCCATTCGGGTTATCAGGAGGAGAAAGACGCATCCTTTACCGAATATGTGGCACAGCTGTATGAGTGTATCCAAAATGGTGCGCAGGCATATCCTGGCTTTCTAACAGGTCATTCCATCAGTATCGCCGGCGCCAAACGGGGCGAAGCAAAAAGCGTTATGGAGCACACCTTTGCACACATGAAGGCCGGGATACTGGAGATACTGCGGAACGATCCTTCTGTCTCGGCAAATGCTTTCCAGTCCTCTTTTTCACAAGAAGACTTTGTCGGTTTTGTACTGGATCACTTGCTGATTCTGCTTGTACAGGGACAGCCAAACTGCAATATACTGTTGGAAATCATACGCAGAGTGATCTATGGATAATAAGAATCCATCCAACAGAGAAAAATTTTTCTATCAAATGAACATTGTTTATGTCAGGAGGAATAATCTATGCAAGCAATTTTTGAAACACTGTTTGACATTGTATATCTGGTGACGGTCATCACCGTTGGTATTTTGATGATTCGCGGCAGTAAAGGAAGAAAACAGTATTTGCTATTCGGCATCATGGCGGTGACGCTGGGCTGCGGAGATGCTTTCCATCTGGTGCCCAGGGCTGTTGCGCTTTGTACCACGGGATTGGAAAACTACACAGCGGCACTTGGTATTGGTAAATTGGTCACATCCACTACAATGACTCTGTTCTATGTTTTGCTCTATTATGTATGGCGATCACGGTATCAGGTCAACGGTCAAAAAGTGACTTCCGTAGCTGTATGGGCATTGGCTCTGGTGCGTATTGCCCTGTGCCTGATGCCGCAGAACGCATGGACCAGTGCAACGCCGCCTTTATCTTGGGGTATTTACCGCAACATTCCATTCGCCATTCTTGGTGCGCTAATCGTCGTGTTGTTTTTCAAAAGTGCTAGGGAAAAACAGGACAGGCCTTTCCGACATCTGTGGCTTACGGTAGTGCTGAGCTTTGCCTGCTATATCCCTGTGGTGCTGTTCGCAGATTCGGTTCCTGCGGTGGGAATGTTGATGATCCCGAAGACCTGTGCATATGTTTGGACGGTGCTGATTGGATTTAACGCAATGAAGAAGGAGAATAAGCAATGAAAAAGTATCTGAACATTTCCCTCTTTTATGCGATTGCCGCTATGGCAGGCGGCGTTTTCTACCGTGAGTTCACAAAGTATAATAGTTATACCGGTGTAACGGCACTTGGCAAGGTACATACTCACCTGTTTATGCTTGGAATGCTCACTTTTCTGGTGATTGCATTATATGCGGCGCATAATGATCTTGAAAAAATCAAAACATTTCGTGTATTCTTGTGGATATATGACATTGGCGTTGTGTTGACTGCGGCTATGCTGGTGGTACGTGGTGTTCCGCAGGTGCTGGGGATGACCCTGTCCAAGCCTGTCAACGCTTCGATTTCAGGAATAGCAGGCATAGGTCATATTTTGATCGGCGTCGGAATCATTTTACTGATATTGTCCCTAAAAAAGCTGGCAAAGAACGGAGAATGAGATCATGGGTAAACGACCTTTCTTCCATGTGAAAAAGCGAACTCTGCTGGCAGTTGCCGGATGCGTATGGCTGATTGCGGGGATCAATGTCGCCAGACTTGGCATTATCTCTTACGGTATAATTCCGCAGATCAGCATATTACATATACTGCTGTCCATTGCCGTTTTTTGTGCTTTTGGGCTGATGTTTTTCAAAATGAGCATAAAGCACACCAAGAGAATTAAGGGATATGAAGAAGAATTCCGCCCGGTTTGGCACTTCTTTGATCTGAAATCCTACATAATCATGGCGGTTATGATGGGAGGAGGAATCTGGCTCCGTTCATCCGGATTTGTGCCTGATGTGTTTATCGCCGTATTTTATACCGGTCTTGGCTGTGCCCTTGCCCTTGCAGGCATACTGTTTTGGATCATGTTTTTGATGTTCCACAAAAAAGCTAATGATATTTAAATAAAAAGGAGCGCAAATCGGATTTGAACCGGCTTGCGCTCCTTTTCGTGATCCCATCAGTCGAAGCAATAAAAGGGCTGTATTTATTACCTCAACTTTTATTATAAAGACTTTTTTAATAAGGAGGCTAGTATATGAAAGCAACGGACAATAAAGTGACATACGAAAATCGCTATATAAATATAAGCTCAATATACTGGGTCGGGTTAAATAATGATGAAAATTGTTGGTGTGCTTTTATTGATTGGGTTACTTTTCTATTTTACAAAATAGAAGGCTATTGCGGCAGTTTTTTTATGTAAATATGGAGTATATTACCGGTTTTGAAAAAAACATTAATGATAGCCACGGGTTTTCATTCACCGGATACAATATACTTTTTCGGGGAATCTGTCCGAATTGTCAAAAATCATCCGAATGGTAAATCTGTCGTGCTATAATTAAATTAAGAAAAAATTAAAAATACCTCTTGATTTTTTTGTACGGTTGTGGTAATATATATAAGTCAACGAAATTTGATACTTGCGCTGCTAGCTCAGCTGGATAGAGTGACTGGCTACGAACCAGTAGGTCAGGGGTTCGAGTCCCTTGCAGCGCGCCAGGAAAGAAACCTCTTTTGTCTACCAAGACAAGAGAGGTTTTTTCATGATTTTAGGGCAAAATAGCCCTCGATATAGGAAAATACCGCTGAAACAGGGGTTTGGACGGTCATTGCGGCCGTACCAGCCCCTGTTTTTTGCGTTCTGTTCGCAAAATGGGAGTGTTACTTTTTATGTTTTTTTGCTGAGTAAAGAACTCGGCAATCGACCGAGATACGGGATTTGAACCCAATAATATTAGACACAATCGCAACTATATGCGAAAGATGGGCTTGAGACAGCAAAAACGACTTTTTCGTTCGACTCCCTTACCCTGAATGGATTGTTAGACAAACTCGCAACAAATTGCGAGAAATTCTTGAAATATTCGACGATATGTGCTATAATGTACATTAAAATATTGTAAGCATAATTGCTATCGCTTAACAGGAGGCAGAAAAGATGGCTATTTCTTATAACAAACTGTGGAAATTACTGATCGACAAAAAGATGACACAGGCAGAATTGCGTAAAGCTGCCGACATCGCCCCCAACACCATGACTAAGCTCCGCCGCGACGAACCGGTAAATCTCGCTATCCTCGGCAGAGCGTGCGCCGTCCTCGGCTGCGACATTGGCGACGTGATGGAATTTATTCCGGACGAATAATAGGGAGGGTATTAGTTATGGCTAAGAAGAAAGTAGAAGAAAAAATCAATTTGGACTCTATTCTGTTCAAATGTAGAGATATTCTGCGTCAGGCACGCAATTCCGGCTCATTCTTTGAGAAGCGCGATATGATGTTGACACTGGTGTTCCTGCGCTTCATTGGTGAGAAATTCGAAGATGGCATCCAGAAGCTGCGTCAGGACTTGATCGCCCAAGGATTGGATCCCGATGACGAGGAAATCTTTGCGGCGTTTTTTGACGACGCTACTTTTACAGATGGCACCTATAATCTGCCGGTGGAGGCTCGTTGGTCTACCATCATTAACACTCCTGCGCCGCAATTGAATGTTGCGTTAGATACCGCTTTGCACAGTTTGGCAACCAGCAGCAAGCAGTTGAAGGGTTGCTTCGTGGAGGGTACTTTCACTACTCGCAATCTGGCTCCAAACGATATAAAGAAAATCGTCGATGAAGTTAATAAGATTAGCCACAAGGCTTTCGGCGAAGAAAAGGACCTGATTGGCCGGGTGTACGAATACTTCCTCAAGGAATTTGCGGTCAATGCTACAAAGGAAGAAGGCGAATTCTATACGCCTCACGATGCAGTTCAGCTAATTGCCGCGATGATCGAACCTTTTGACGGAACATTGTACGATCCTTGCTGTGGATCCGGCGGTATGTTCATCCAGAGCACTGACCTGATCAGAGAAAAGCAAGGCGACATCAGTCGCATCAACATTTATGGTCAGGAGAAAGAACCTGCCACCTATCGTCTGGCGAAGATGAACCTTGCTTTGCGCGGCGTTAGTCATAATCTTGGTGGAGAGGCAGACTCTTCATTTACACATGATTTACATAAGGGGTTGTACTTTAACTACATTATGGCCAACCCGCCGTTCAACCTGAAGGGCTGGTACAACGATAATTTGAAGAACGATGCACGATGGGCTGACTATACGACTCCTCCTGAGAGTAATGCGAACTATGCGTGGATTCTCCATATGCTCTCTCATCTGAAACCGCTGGACGGTGTTGCCGGTTTTCTCTTGGCCAATGGCGCATTGGGCGACAGCGACACCGTCGAAATCCGCAAGAAGCTTATTCAGAATGATAAGGTGGAAGCCATCATCATTCTGCCCCGTGAACTATTTATTACCACAGATATTAGCGTTACCCTTTGGATCTTAAATCAGAATAAAAAAGGTGGCACGTACCACGGTAGAACTCTGCGCAACCGCGAGCATGAAATCCTTTTTATGGATTTGCGTACATGGACGGAGAATCCGGTGAAAGGCGAAGGCAAAAAGAAAGTTTTTCTGGACGATAAACAGATTCAAAGAGCTGCAGGAATCTATCACACATGGCAGAACGAAGGAACAGACGGCAAAAAGTACGAAGTTCCGGAGCTTTACCGCAGTGTCGGTATTGCAGAAATCGAGAAGCAGGGCTGGAGCCTAGTGCCCAGCAAGTATATCGAGTTCATAGACCATGATTTAGAGATTGACTTCCATGCGGAAATGAGCCGTATTCAACAGGAAATGCGTGATGTTCTTGCGCAGGAAAAGCAGTCGCAGAAAATGCTAGAGGATGCGTTCAGGGGGATTGGATATGGCATTGACTAAATATAAGCTTGGAGCTTTGATAGAACTCTGTGATGTTAGAAATTATGACGGCACCTATACCCTTGACGATATTAGAGGAATTTCCACCGGTAAAGAATTCATTGAAACCAAAGCAAACATGGACGGCGTCAGCTTGTCTTCCTATAAAGTTGTTGATTGTCAAGAATTTGCATATGTTGCAGATACGTCAAGACGTGGCGACAAGATTGCAATCGCATTTAATACTGGAGAGAAGCCTGTATTGATTTCGTCGATTTACACTGTTTTTCATGTGGCAAGAAAAGACGCGCTCCTGTCGGATTACCTTTTCATGTTTTTCAACCGCCCGGAATTTGACCGCTACGCACGTTTCAATTCCTGGGGCTCGGCAAGAGAAACCTTTGATTGGGACACAATGTGCGATATTGACATCGAACTTCCCGACCTTCTTACACAGCAGAAATATGTTGATATTTACCATGCCATGGTCGCCAATCAGCAGAGCTATGAGCGTGGACTGGAAGATTTGAAGCTGACCTTCGATGCTTTGATTGATAATATCAAGCACAAAGCAACAATGATCCCTGTACGAGACCTTTTGACTGAAGTAGATAACCGGAATGATGATGGCGAAATCACCAATGTTCAGGGCATTAATATTTTCAAGCAATTTATGCCTTCTGTAGCCGACACAAATGGTGTGAACCTTAGAAAATACAAAGTTGTGAGAAAAGGTCAATTCGCTTATTCCGGCATGCAAACCGGCCGAGATGAATGCATCAGAATTGCTTTATTTGATAAAAATGACCCTATTATTATTTCTCCGGCATATACAGTGTTTGAAACAAAAAACAGAGCCGTCCTTTCAGAGTACATTATGATGTGGTTTTCGCGGGAGGAAAGTGACCGCCGTGGATGGTTTATGAGTGATTCAAGCATCCGTACGAACCTTGATCTTGAACGTTTTTATGAAATAGAAATCCCTATTCCTGATAAGCAAATGCAGAAAGCGATTGTTGAATTGTACCGAGTTTATACCCTGCGCAGAAGCATCAATGAGAAATTAATGGCTCAAATTAAAGCCCTTTGCCCGATACTGATTCGGGGGTCGTTGGAGGAAGGAAATGAATGATTATTTCTTTGTTAATTATTGGAGGTTGAGGCAATGGCTAAATTACAGAATTATAACGGCCACTATTGCGAATCTGAATATGAGTACGCATTCCTTTCCTTCTTAGAGGCCGAAGGATGGCACTATCTTGCCGGAAACAGCATTCCGCGTAGCACCAAAAGAGACGTCCTTTATATGGATGATATGGAGCAGTTTCTGAGCAAGACTAATCCGGATCTGACAGTAGATGAAGTTCGGCAGATTATGGATAATGTGTGCCTCGTGGGTGCGGAAACGGATTTTGCCACGCTCCATAAAGTCTACGGCTGGATGGTGAATGGTGTTCAGTTTACACCGCAGGCAGGCCTCACCAGAATGGTTAATCTGATCGATTTTGAGCATCCGGGAAATAACCTTTTCCGCGCAGTGAATCAGTTTACGGTGGAATACACCAATAACGGTCAGAAGGAAAACCGCCGCCCCGATGTGATTCTGTTTGTCAATGGTATGCCGCTGTGTGTTATTGAGCTGAAAAATCCGGCCGACACAAATGCCACGATTTTTGACGCATACGAGCAGATAACGATCCGCTACTGGCGCGATATTCCGCACTTGCTTCATTACTGCCCATTGGCGTGTATTTCGGATGGAGTCAAAACCAGACTGGGTACCGTTCGCACGCCTTATGAGCATTTCTATGCGTGGCGTCGCGTGAACGATGGGGACAAGGTTTCCACGCTGCCTTTTGATGAGCTGGAGACAATGATCAAGGGTGTATATAACCCCGAGAGATTCTTGGAAATCTTCCGAGACTACATTTACTTCCAGGATAGCGAATACGACAGCGAGGAACGTGAAATCGTTTGCCGTTATCCGCAGTTCTTTGCTGCTCGTCTACTGAAGCAAAGTATCATAAAATCCGTTGTTGAAAAGAGTGGTAAAGGCGGTACATATTTTGGTGCAACCGGCTGTGGTAAGACCTATACTATGGCATTTCTTGCCCGTCAGCTTGCATTGCGCTGCACACACGTACCGGAGATTGGCTCGCCTACGATTGTTATGATCGTTGATCGGGAAGAACTTCAGAAGCAGGGAGCAAAACTATTTACCAAGAGCAAGGAGTTCTTGAACCTTGGTGAAGTAACGGTTGTTCCCAGCAGAAAAGTGTTGCGACAGGAACTGGGAGCTCGCAAAAGCGGTGGTTTTTACATTTGCACCATCCAAAAATTCTGTGACCGAGAAGATGACAAAATCGGCCTGATCAATAGGCGTTCCAATATAATTTGTTTTTCCGATGAAGCGCATAGAACACAGCTGGAGCATGCCAAGAAGATTCAGTTCAGCAAGGATGCTGATGAGAATATGCGCGCGATGGTGTCCAAGCCTTATGCGAAGGTGTTGAAAGAAGCATTTCCGCAGGCGACCTTTGTTGGTTTTAGCGGCACCCCGATTGCTGAAACCTATCAGACATTTGGTGAGGAAATCGACCGATATACTATGGACCAGGCTGTTGCTGATGGATTGACCGTGTCTATCAAGTACCATCCTCGCATCGCTAAAGTGCTGCTGGATCAGGAAAAGGTAAAGCAGATCGAGGATTACTATAAGAAGTGTGCGGATGATGGTGCTACTGTTGAGGATATTGAAGCCAGCAAGAAGGCTATGAGCTCCATGGAGATTATTCTTGGTGAGCCCTCTCGTTTGGAGCGTCTCGCAGTGGATATTCACGATCATTATGTTTCGTCCTGCGAAAAGGATCCGGATAGAATTCAAAAAGCAATGGTTGTGTGCTCCAGCAGAACAATTGCCTATGCACTTTTGAAAATATTCCAAGAAAAGTATCCGGAGTGGTTTGCAGAGAAGAAGGCCCCCGAAGGCGTGGCAGTATCCGAAGAAGAACTGCGCGAACTGAAACCGATGCCTTTCATGGCAATGGTAGCCAGTGTCGGCAGCAACGATCAGCCGGATATGTATAACTACCTTGGTGGTGTAAAAAACGGTAAGCGTTCCGAAGATTTGGACGCAGCGTTCAAGCAGGAGAAATCCAACTTCCACATTGCCGTTGTTGTGGATATGTGGATCACAGGGTTTGATGTACCCTCGCTGACCTACATGTATAACGACAAACCGCTGAAGAAGCATTTGCTGATTCAGACGATTAGCCGCGTCAACAGAAAGTATCCCGGAAAAGAATATGGCTTCATCATTGACTATATCGGTATTCGTGATAACATGCGCGAAGCTATGAAGATATACGGCGGAGATAACTCCGTTGCCCCTACGGCCGATGATGTGGAGCAGGCAACCAGCGTATTCCGTGAGGAACTAATGATCCTCAAAGATTTGTTTGCTGGATATGACTTGGCACCGTTTCTTGATCCCAACGGAGATCCTGCCCTGCGTTATAGATTATTGGCAAAAGCTGCCGAGTATGTTTTCGTATCCACACAGGAACTGCAGACAGAAAGCAAAGACGGTAAAAGTGTCAAAAAGGTTTCTTTCAAAACATATTTCCTAAAAACAGTGAAACGGATGCGCGCTGCATATGATATTTGCCAGCCGTCCGGTGAATTGGGAGAGGAAGAATCCGCACTGGCACAATGCTTTATGGCAATTGCTGGATTTGTCCGCAAGATGAGCGGCACCAGCGAAGTGGATGCAGATACCATGAACCGCCATGTGGAGAAAATGGTTGAAGAAGCTCTGCGCTATAACGAAGTTGAAAGCGTGCTTGAAAATGGTGAGCAGGAGGATATTTTTAGTCCGGAATATTTTGAAAAACTGTCCGATGTAAAGATGCCCGCATCCAAGCTGGAATTGCTGGTGAAAATGCTTCGAAAACAGATTTCGGAATACAGCAAAACCAATCAGATGGCGGCAAAGAAATTTCAGGAAATGTTAGAGGAAACCATAAAACAGTATCATGAGCGCAGGAAGCATCTCACTGCCGAGGAAGCTGGAGAAGCTCAAGAGCATACAACTGAGGAAATCATTAAAAATGCGACTGAGCAGGCATTACAGATATTAAGGGAGATGAATGCCGATCGAGAAAGCTTCCGTAAAATCGGACTCACCTTCGAAGAAAAGGCGTTTTATGATATTTTGATGGCGCTGCGTGATGAGTACAACTTTGAATATGGAACAGACAAGGTTGTTGATGGTGTCATTGTTAATGACAAATGCAAAGCGCTGGCAAAGAAGATCAAGGAAATTATCGATACAAAATCCTCTTTTGCTGACTGGCTTAACAACCAGATCGTTAGGGATCAG
>JBJEPE010000062.1:0-11517 GCA_051881075.1 Acutalibacteraceae bacterium
TAAAGGTTGGGGAGCGCAGGGTATAGATAATGATATAGAATCATTGTTAGCCTGTGAAACCGAAAAAACATGGGATACCATAGCTGATTTAACTAAAAATTTGGAGCCCTTCAATGTTTTTAGGTATGCAAATGATTTTCACAATCTAAAGGTCGCCATAAAATCAATAGTTACAAGAACAGACCCAAAACCTTTTCTTATAAGCGGCGGAACATTAGATGCAACGCAGGTTTACGATATTGTTAAGGAACAAGACTTTACATCGTTGCCGCCACATTTGGCTGCTGTAGCAGAGCAGGCATACATTACACTTATACAAACATATGACGGTCAGCTTTGTGATGTTATGATAGACACGCACTGCCTTGAGAGCGTTTACAATGCGGGTAAGCATTCTCGGAATGAAATAATCGAAGCTTATGCGGAGCTTACGGTTGCCTCGGCAGATATTAAAACTGCTGTGCGCTGTTTAAAGATGAACAAACCTTTGGAGTTTATTAAGCAGGCCATAGTTAAGTGTGATTCCATTGATACCGATGCCCTTATAGATGCTGCAACCAAGTCGTTGGAGGATATAGAGAATGTGCTCAGCAGTACTGAGTACGATAAGGCTATGGAGCTTTTGGAAACATCTGCGTCTGCATTTGAAAAGTGGTTTGACGATAAGCTTATGGAAAAGATGCGCCCACAGAAATGGGAACCGTTTACCGTAGGTCCGCTTGTTGCATATATCTTTGCAAGGCAGACGGAGATAAAAGCGGTAAGAATCATTTTATCCGGCAAGCTTAATAACTTAGATGAAAATGTTATAAAAGAAAGACTGAGGGAAATGTATGTATAGAATAGCGGTTATGGGTGATAGAGATAGCATATACGGCTTTTCTGCTCTCGGTCTTGATATAGTATGTGTAGAGAACGACGATGCAGAGGCAGGCAAAAAACTCAGAAGACTTGCCGAGGGCGAATATGCGGTCATATATATCACAGAGCTTTTGGCTCAAAAGCTTGAAAAAGAAATTGACAGATATGCCGACAGCGAGCTTCCAGCCATTATTCCCATTCCCGGTATAACGGGTAACACGGGAGCAGGCGTTACAAGCGTTAAAAAATCGGTTGAAAAGGCTGTCGGCTCAGATATACTTTTTAACGGTTGATATAGTACTACGATCTAATCTGCATTTTGCAGGTCAAATGCACATGACCTTTAATTCGTAATGTGCAGCGGAGAGGGTTTCTCCGTCGTATCGAAAGGAATGATAGACAAAATGAGCAAAGGCGTTATTAAAAAGGTTGCAGGACCTTTGGTAATAGCTCAAGGCATGAGAGATGCCAATATGTTTGACGTTGTCCGTGTTAGCGAGAAGCGTCTTATAGGTGAAATTATTGAGATGCACGGCGACGAGGCATCTATACAGGTATATGAAGAAACCTCAGGTCTGGGACCCGGTGCGCCCGTAGAGTCTACCGGTGTACCTATGAGCGTTGAGCTTGGTCCGGGACTTATAGGCAGTATATATGACGGTATTCAAAGACCGCTTGAAGAGATTATGAAAATTTGCGGTAATAATCTTGAAAGAGGCGTTGAGGTTCCTGCGCTTAACAGAGAAAAAGAGTGGCCCTTTAAGCCTACCGTAAAAGTTGGCGATAGCGTTAGGGGCGGCGATGTTATAGGTACTGTACAGGAAACGGACGTAGTTGTACAGAAGATAATGGTTCCTGTAGGAGTACAGGGTACCATTAAATCCATTGTAAAAGGTGATTTCAAAGTTACCGATGTAGTATGTAAGATTGAGACTGATGACGGCAAAAAGCCTGTAGAGCTTACTTTAATGCAGAAATGGCCTGTTCGTGTAGGTCGTCCTTATAAGAAGAAGCTTTCACCTAAGATGCCGCTTGTTACGGGTCAACGTGTAATTGATACACTTTTCCCAATAGCTAAGGGCGGTGTTGCGGCTGTTCCGGGTCCGTTCGGCAGCGGTAAAACGGTAGTTCAGCATCAGCTTGCAAAGTGGGCTGAAACAGATATTGTTATTTACATCGGATGCGGTGAACGCGGCAACGAGATGACCGACGTTCTCAACGAGTTTCCTGAACTTATAGACCCTAAAACAGGACATTCACTCATGGAGCGTACAGTGCTTATCGCAAATACATCCGATATGCCTGTTGCCGCACGTGAGGCTTCTATATACACAGGTATAACAATAGCGGAGTATTTCAGAGATATGGGTTACTCTGTAGCACTTATGGCAGACTCTACGTCACGTTGGGCAGAGGCACTGCGTGAAATGTCAGGCAGACTTGAAGAAATGCCCGGCGAAGAGGGATACCCTGCATATCTCGGCAGCCGTCTGGCACAGTTCTATGAGAGAGCCGGCAGAGTAATCACACTTGGCAAGGAAGACACCGAGGGTCAGCTTTCGGTTATAGGTGCAGTTTCACCTCCGGGCGGTGATATTTCAGAGCCGGTTTCACAGGCAACACTGCGTATAGTTAAGGTGTTCTGGGGACTTGATTCTTCGCTTGCTTACAGAAGACACTTCCCGGCTATTAACTGGCTTAACAGTTATTCTTTGTATGTGGATAACATGGCACAGTGGTATAATTCAAATGTTGCACCCGATTGGATGGAGTGCAGAAGCCGCATTATGCGACTTTTACAGGAAGAAGCAGAGCTTGACGAAATAGTAAAGCTTGTAGGTATGGACGCTATATCAGCAGTAGACAGATTAAAGCTTGAGGCGGCAAGATCCATCCGTGAGGACTTCCTACATCAGGACGCTTTCCATGAGGTTGACACATATACTACACTTGAAAAGCAACATCTTATGCTTTTACTTGTGCTTGGCTTCTATGATAAATGCGTTAAGGCTCTCGATGAAGGCGCAAATATCAACTACCTTGTTGCTATGCCGATAAGAGAGCGTATAGGCAGATTTAAATATATAACCGTTGATAAGATTAAAAAAGAATTTGACGATATAATGACTCAGCTTGATAAAGAAATCGACGACGGCTTAAAGAGTGAGGAGGACTACTGATGCCTAAGGAATATAGAACGATCGAGGAGGTAGCAGGTCCTATAATGCTCGTTAAGGGCGTTGAAGGCGTAAACTACAACGATTTAGGAGTAATAGAGCTTGCAAACGGTGATCAACGCCGTTGTAAGGTTTTAGAGATAAACGGTAAGGATGCCGTTGTACAGCTTTTTGAAAACTCAGCAGGTATTAACCTTGCAGATAGCAAGGTACGCTTCTTAGGCAGAAGCATGGAGCTTGGTGTAAGCATAGATATGCTTGGCAGAGTTTTCGACGGTTTGGGCGAGCCTATAGATGATGGCCCTGAAATTTTACCTCAAAAAAGACTAGATGTAAACGGTTTACCTATGAATCCTGCCGCAAGAAACTATCCGCAGGAGTTCATACAGACAGGTGTTTCGGCTATTGACGGACTTAATACCTTGGTAAGAGGTCAAAAGCTTCCGATATTCTCTGCCAGCGGTTTGCCTCATGCCGAGCTTGCCGCACAGATAGCACGTCAGGCTAAGGTAAGAGGAACAGACGAGCAGTTTGCCGTTGTCTTTGCCGCTATGGGTATTACATTTGAGGAGTCAAACTTCTTTATTGAAAGCTTTAAGGAGACAGGCGCAATAGATAGAACCGTTATGTTTGTAAACCTTGCAAATGACCCTGTTATTGAGAGAATAGCTACACCTAAGATGGCGCTTACTGCCGCTGAATATCTTGCCTTTGAGGCAGATATGCACGTGCTTGTAATTATGACGGATATAACAAACTATGCCGATGCCCTGCGTGAGGTTTCAGCCGCACGTAAAGAGGTACCGGGCAGACGCGGATATCCGGGATATATGTATACTGACCTTGCTACACTTTATGAGAGAGCAGGCAGACAAAAAGGCAAAAAGGGTAGTATAACACTTATTCCTATCCTTACCATGCCTGAGGACGATAAAACTCACCCGATCCCTGACCTTACCGGTTACATTACAGAGGGACAGATAATATTAAGCCGTGAACTGTACAGAAAGGGCGTTATTCCGCCTGTAGACGTTCTCCCGTCACTTTCACGTTTGAAGGATAAGGGAATAGGCGAGGGCAAAACAAGAGCAGACCATGCAAATACCATGAACCAGCTTTTCTCTGCTTATGCAAGAGGTAAAGAGGCAAAAGAACTTATGGTAATTCTCGGTGAAGCAGCTCTTACCGATATTGATAAGCTGTACGCAAAGTTTGCGGAAGCATTTGAGCAGGAGTATGTATCACAGGGATTTAATAAAAACCGCTCTATTGAGGAAACTCTTGATATAGGCTGGAAGCTTCTGTCTATCTTGCCAAGAAGTGAGCTAAAGCGTATTAAGGACGAATATCTTGATAAGTATTACGGCAAATAAGGGGTGATATTGCTTGTCATCTAAACAAATAAATCCTACAAGAATGGAGCTAACCAGACTTAAGAAAAAGCTTATAACCGCACAGCGTGGACATAAGTTGCTTAAGGATAAGCGTGACGAGCTTATGCGCCTTTTTCTTGAGAAGGTAAAGGAGAATATGGCTTTGCGTCAAAAGGTTGAGCAGGGCATAAATGCAGCCAATAAAAACTTTGTACTCGCAAATGCGGCGATGAGTAAGGCTGTCTTGGGCGCGGCAATGCTTGCTCCTAAGCAAGAGGTATCTGTAGAGGTATCTTCAAAGAATGTAATGAGCGTTGGCATACCCGTATTTGATACCAAGACACGCACGCCGTACAGCACAGATATATATTCATACGGTCTTGCATTCACATCCGCTGACCTTGACGATGCGGTCAAGTCCTTATCTGATGTTATGCCGGATATGATTAAGCTTGCTGAGTGTGAGAAATCCTGCCAGCTTATGGCCAGCGAGATAGAAAAGACCAGACGTAGAGTAAATGCGCTTGAGCACGTGGTTATACCGGAAACACAGGAAAGTATAAAGTATATAACTATGAAGCTTGACGAAAACGAACGCAGCACGCAAATACGCCTTATGAAGGTAAAGGATATGATGATTGCTCAAACACGGCAGGCGGCTTTAAAAGAAAATTAAAGTTATAATATAAAAAGAATGTCAGGAGTTAATATAAACTCTTAACATTCTTTTTTATTTATATATATTATTAATTGATTTCAATAAGTTAGATATATTAGTTGTGAACATCCGCCAAATATACAGAAAGATATTGCAGACCGCCTGTATCATGTTGAGTATTGTGTGCAGCATAGAATGACCTTATACTCTTGATGAGCAGCGCGAAGCAAACTATTGATAATATAAGTGTGATAATTACAGCTATAGTTACTATTATCTTTATACGCTTGTTGTTCATGTACTCACCTCCATATATTGTCTGTAAATATTATACAATAGATGAAAGAGTTTTTCAAGTAAATTAAGATATTACGCAATAAAGGGTGATTTGTAATGTATCAGCGTTTGATAGACATTAAATTGTACTGCGTTGATTATTTTGATATAATCCCCTTTGAAAATGACTACGATGTACTTTCGTTCTCTCCCGGCGACGTAAAAATTCCCCCCTGATGCGCAGCAGGGGGGAATTAATTCAGCTAAATATAATTTTGTTTTTTATCTGTCTACCTGGCAGGGTACACATCATTTTAATTAGCTTTTCTTTATTTTGTTTTTAACAACGCCGATTATCGCAAAAATTATAAACATTGCAAGATTAACGCATACAACGCTTGCTCCGGCAGGACTGTTATAGATACATGATATCAGAATACCTATCACAAAGCAGAAAACGGAAAGTACCACCGAGCATATTGTAACGCTTAAAAATGACTTACACAGTCGCATTGCAGTTAGGGCAGGAAAGATGAGCAGAGCCGATATCAGCATTGCGCCCATTATTCTCATACCCAGTACAATGGTAATTGCAGTTAATACGGCGATAAGCGTATTGTAAACGCCTGTCTTTGTTCCTGTAGCTTTTGCAAAGCTTTCATCAAAGGTTACTGCAAATATCTTATTATAAAACAGAACAAACAGTACTATTACCACCGCAGAGAGTGCCACACTAAGTACAACATCATCACCGCTCATGCTGTAAATACTGCCGAACATATAATTGTAAACCTCAGTATTAGAGCTGTTTGAAAGGGATATAAGCATAACGCCGATGGCCAGCGCACCTGTTGATATAAGTGCAATAGCGGCATCACCCTTTATCTTACTGTTTTCACTTAATCTTAAAAGTAAAAATGCCGCAAGTACCACTATGGGGATCGTTACTTTTAAAGGGGCAAGATTAAGTGCGGCGGCAAGCGACAACGTGCCAAATCCTACGTGAGAAAGTCCGTCGCCTATCATAGAATATCTCTTTAAAACCAGGCTGACACCAAGCAAGGCGGCACATAGAGAAACAAGTACACCCACGGTTAATGCTCTTGTTACAAAAGGCAAAGAAATTATCTTCATGATTTCAGACATCGTTATTACCCCCTAACATCGCACTTGCAAATTTACTGTGAGTGTATTCTTCTTTAGTACCGTAGAAAAAGCCGTCAGCATAAATGTGCAGTATATGTGAGGCATAGTCAAGCGCATTGCGTATATCGTGAGATACCATAATAACGCTTATTCCGTGTTCTTTGTTTATCTTAGATATCATACTGTATAGCTCTGCCGTGGCTATGGGGTCAAGCCCTGTTATTGGCTCATCAAGTAAGAGTACTTTTTTAGTTGCACATAATGCTCTTGCAAGGAGTACCCTCTGCTGTTGACCGCCTGAAAGCTCATGATAACAGGTGCTTTTCAAATTTGAGATTCCTAGCTTTTCCATATTTTCCATGGCGAGCTTTTTGTCGCTTTTTGAGTACATTGGCACAAAAAATCCGTGCCGATTTAAGCAGCCGCTTAATACTACCTCAAAAACCGAAGCCGGAAAGTCCCTTTGTACTACTGTTTGTTGCGGAAGATATCCAAATTCATTTTGCAGAAGTCCTTCACCAAGCTCAATAGTGCCGTGTGAACACTTTACAAGCCCTAAAATGCCCTTTATCAGGGTGCTTTTACCTGATCCGTTTTCGCCGACAACGCACAGATAATCACCCTCGTTAAATTTAAAAGAGAGGTCAGAAACAACCGTTCTTCCGTCATATGCCAAAGATACGTTTTTACATTCAATAAGCGCCATTATCCGATAGCCTCCCTTAGGTTTTCAACATTCCGTGTCATCAGGTCAAGATATGTTATGCCGGCGTTAAAGTCCTCCGGACTTACATTGTGGCAGGAGTGAAACAGAAGCTTTTTTGCTCCTGTGCCTTCACATATCGTATCGGCTACACTTTGATTAGAAAATTCTATATAAAAAACTACCGGGATTTTTTCTTCCTTAACCTTATTTATCAGGAACGCAATAGTCGAAATACTCGGTTCTGTATCAGATGCACAACCGGGGAATGCCGCATAATAGTCAAGTCCGTATTCATCGGTAAAATATCTGAACGGGAATCTATCACCGAATATTAGAGTTTTATTGCTCGCATTTTCTGTAATTGCCCTTATATTAGCGTCTAATTCATTTAATGACTTTACGTACTTATTAAGATTTTCTTTGAAATACGAGGCGTTTTCGACGTCTTTGGAACACATCTTTTCACAGATATAGTCACATATCTTAATTGCATTTTTGGGCGATGTCCATACATGTTCGTCATATTCGACTTCGTCATCGTTTTCCTCCTCGGCATCCATGCCCTCGGTGATTTCTTCTTCGACTGCACCTGTTATATCCATAAGTGAGATTACCTCTGTTTTTTCGGTACTTACCGCATCCAGGATATCATCTATCCAAGAGTCCGAAACTCCGCCGACATAAATGAAGATATCGGCATCCATTATCCTTTGAATATCCTGTACGGTAGGGTCAAAGGTGTGTGCTTCACTTCCGGGAGGAAGAAGCATAGAAAGATTGACTTTATCGCCGCCTATTTGCCTTACAAAGTCATATTGCGGGAATATCGTTGCAACTATATTAAGATTGCCGTTATCTGCTGTATCTTTACTACCTGTTGAGCAGGCTGTCATAGATAGCGATATAAAAATAATTGATAAAATAAGAAAGATTGATGTTAGTCTTTTCATTTTTCTACTCCTTTTGAGCAATCGGCACAATTACCGTAAAAAATAGTTGACTGAATATCTATGTTGAATTTATGCTCATCAAAGATATGTTTCCTGAAGTTATCTATGTGTAAGCATTCGTCAAGGTGGAAAATTTTTCCGCAGCTTACGCATTTCATATGGAAGTGTTCGTTACAGTGTCTGTCTACACTTATATACTGATATAGCACCGATCTACCGTCTTTACCCTTAAAGCGTTTGATAACACCCTCATCAAGCAGTTTATCAAGCTGTCTGTAAACCGTACTTTTGCCGATTTCGCTCTGAGAGCATACGGCAGAGGCTATCTGAGCGGCGGAAACCTGTTCATCTGCATTGCTCTGTAAAAAGTCTAAAATTGCACGACGCTGTTTAGTACTATATATAGCCTTATTTGCCAATTAACTCACCTCAATTTGAGAATTACTCTCATATTATACTATGTTTTTGGGATAATGTCAAATAAAAAATTAAGTTAATTGCAACAAAAGAGCAAATAAAAACCCTCTTGGTCAGAATTAAATCAAACCAAGAGGGTAGTTTTATATCAAATTACATATCAAGCATTATGTTTGCACATCTCTCGCAGAGAGTAGGATGTTCCTTATTAGTGCCTACATACTTGCTGAAGCACCAGCAGCGCTCACACTTTTCTCCGCTTGCGTGGCTTATGCTTATCTTTAATTCGTTTGCACTGTCATCCTTGACAAGCTCAACCTCAGATACAATGAATGCTGTCTTAAGCTCATCGTAAACGCTCTTAATAAAGTCATAAGTTTCACCTGTACAGGCAAGCTCAACCTTGGCCTCAAGTGAAGAACGGATAGTTTTTTCTTTAACTGCAAGCTCTAACGACTTCTTAACGTTATCTCTAAGCTCATGTATCTTATCCCACATAGCTGTGAACTCGTCACCCATATCAATGCCGATAAGCTCAGGCATATCATTGAAGAGTACGCATTCAGCGTCACGATTACTACCGTGATTCATAAACTTCCATATCTCATCGGAGGTATATGCTAAGATAGGGGAGATGAGGCGCGTCATAGCGTCTAGGATAAGATAAATAGTAGTCTGTGCCGCACGTCTTAATTCACTGTCAGCTCTCTCTGTATATAAGCGATCCTTTAATACATCAAGATAGAAGTTAGACATATCTACGACACAGAAGTTGTGTATGCTATGATAAACATGATGGAACTCAAATTCATCATATGCCGCACGTGCCTTCTTGTTAAGCTCATCAAGCTTCATTAATGCCCACTTGTCTATAGGTAATAACTTATCAAGGCTTACCATATCCTTGTCAGGGTCAAAGTCGCTTAAGTTACCTAGGATATATCTAGCGGTATTTCTTATCTTTCTGTATGCTTCTGAAAGCTGTTTGAGAATATCCTTAGAAATTCTGATATCTGCGTGATAATCTGATGAAGCAACCCACAAACGCAGTACATCTGCGCCGTACTCGTTAATTACATCCATAGGGTCAATGCCGTTGCCAAGTGATTTTGACATCTTTCTGCCTTCACCGTCAACTACCCAGCCGTGAGTAACTACTGCTTTATACGGAGCCTGTCCCTTAGTTGCAACGCTGGTAAGCAGTGATGACTGGAACCAACCTCTGTACTGGTCAGCACCCTCAAGGTAAAGGTCGGCAGGCCATTTAAGATACGGTCTTTGAGCGCATACTGCGGCGTGTGTAACACCGGAATCGAACCAAACATCCATGATGTCTTTTTCTTTTATAAATGATGTGCAACCGCACTTCTTACAGGACTTACCTGCAGGCATAAGCTCGGTTTCATCCTTTGTGTACCATACATCTGAGCCTTCTTTACGGAAAATCTCAGATACATTCAGCATGGTTTCTTTATCTATAAGAGGCTCGCCGCAATCCTTACAGAAGAAAATCGGAATCGGAACGCCCCATTTACGCTGACGTGATATACACCAGTCTTTACGATCTCTTACCATAGAGCTTATTCTGTCCTCGCCCCATGCAGGATACCATTTAACGTTCTTGATTGCTTCAAGTGCTTTGTCCTTAAAGTCCTCAATAGAGCAGAACCATTGCTGAGTAGCTCTGAATAATATAGGACTCTTACATCTCCAGCAGTGCGGATATTGGTGGATTATCTTCTTCATTGCGAACAATGCGCCGATATCCTCAAGGTGCTGTGCCAATATCTTATTTGCATCGTTTGTAGAAATTCCGGCGAATTGCTCGCCTGCTTCTGCCGTAAGCTTACCGTCGGCATCAACAGGTACGACGATAGGAAGTTCAGGGTAATTACGGCATACGTCATAGTCCTCTACACCGTGACCGGGAGCGGTATGAACACAACCTGTACCGCTTTCAAGCGTTACGTGGTCGCCTACGATTACAAGGCTTTGTCTGTCAAGATAGGGGTGAGCGACCTTCATATATTCAAGCTCGCTGCCCTTTATTGTTGCAACCTCTTCGTAATTCTCTTTACCCGCTACTGCCATGGCCTCTTTGTAGAGGTCTTGCGCCATGATGTAATACTCATCATCGCATTTGATAATGCTGTATATAAAGTTAGGACCTACACATATTGCAACGTTTGCAGGAATAGTCCATGTAGTTGTTGTCCATATAACGAAATTAACTTTTTTACTGTCAATACCCAGTGCGGCAAACTTGCCTAAATCGTCTGTTACGTTAAACTTAACGTATATAGAATAACAAGGATCCTCAGCATACTCTATTTCCGCCTCTGCAAGTGCTGTTTTACATTCAGGGCACCAATATACAGGCTTTAATCCTGTATAGATATAGCCCTTACAAGCCATATCTGCAAATACTTCTATTTGCTTTGCCTCAAACTCATGCTTAAGTGTGATGTATGGGTTATCCCATTCACCTATACCGCCTAAACGCTTAAACTGTGTTCTCTGATCGTCAAGATATCCGAGCGTAAACTCTCTGCAAAGCTTGCGGAGCTTATCCTCAGAGATAGAGGTAGAGTTATCAACACCTGCTTTTGCACGTGCCTTAAGCTCAGTCGGAAGTCCGTGTGTATCCCAACCCGGTACATAAGGGGCTTTATATCCGGACATATTCTTATATCTGACGATAAAGTCCTTAAGTATCTTATTAAGTGCTGTTCCTAAGTGAATGTTGCCGTTTGCATATGGAGGACCGTCATGCAGTACATATAACGGCTTGCCCTCGTTTTTTTGCATTAACTTTTCATAAATCTTGTTCTTCTCCCAGTTTTCCAGAGTAACAGGCTCACTCTTAGGTAATCCGGCTCTCATAGGAAATTCTGTTTTGGGAAGATTAAGCGTTGCATTGTAATCTCTTTCCATTGGTAATCTCCTTATGCTT
>JBJEPE010000063.1:0-11498 GCA_051881075.1 Acutalibacteraceae bacterium
AAGCGGTCGTTCAGGAAAGGGTGCAGGGAAAACCCAATCGAAAGGGTTGTCCCGCCGCTTCTTTGTATACTTTCTTTGCGTAAAGAAAGTATATGCCTGGTGCAGGGCGGCAGGAGCGCCTGCATTGGTCTAATCGGCGCATTGCTGGCGATTAGACCTGTACTAGCGTTGCGGTCGGTTAGACCGACAGCAATGTTGCGCACAAAGTGATTTAGTGAGATTAAGTACGTATCACGCATCTTAACTGCATTGAATTAATTTTGACTTTGTAGTCAACTTGCTATAATCCAGTATCTTATTATCTTAATCTCTGCATCCCCATCCCCCGACCCCCTTCCCCAAGGAAGGGGGAGGAACTTGCAGGGGCTTCGCCCCTGCACTCCAATGGTTTGCACATCGTACTGATTAAAAGATTAGCAAGCTTGGTGTTCTGCACTACAAAGGTCGGCACATCGTACACCATGACAAACCGCAAACCATTTTCAACCGCTATGCACTACACTCCGTCACGTATTAACACATATAAAAATAGACTAAGTATATAAAAATCGGCATATACAACCTACTAAAGGCTGAATATGCCGACTTTTTATGTGGATTTTGGATTATTGCATAGGATTATAAAATAATGACAATAACGAAAAAATAAATAATAAAAATAATAATAAAAATAATAATAATAAATGAATTAAATAATATATGGAAAAATACCGCGATAAAAAAATAATGCAATTAACGAATAAGATTGATAGAATAATATATAAAATTAATTGAATAAATACTATTTTCATTTTAATATAATATTTAATGCAATACTTAAAATAATATATAAACGCTTTTTTAAAATTTTTCTTTGTGCCCCAGCCATTTTTATAGTATACGGCAATATTATGTTTTGCTTTTTCATGGCCTTGATCTGCCGCTAGCTTATAGTATTTGAAAGCTTCATTTAAATCTTTTTCTGTACCCCTACCGTTTTCATAGCATACAGCGAGATTGTTTTGTGCGTATGCCAAGCCCTGATCTGCAGCTAGTTTATAGTATTTGAAAGCTTCTCTTAGGTCTTTTTCTGTACCACGACCGTTTTCATAGCATACAGCTAGATTATACTGTGCGATTGCTAAGTCTTGATCTGCAGCTTTCTTAAAATATTTAAAAGCTTCGTTTAAATCTTTTTCTGTACCCCTACCGTTTGCATAGCATACGGCAAGGTTGTATTGTGCATATGCAAAACCTTGATCTGCAGCTAGCTTACAGTATTTAAAAGCTTTGTTTTGGTCTTTTTCTGTATGATCACCGTTTTCATAGTATACAGCAATACTATATTGTGCGATTGCCAAATCTTGTTCTGCAGCTAGCTTACCGTATTTAAAAGCTTCGTTTAAATCTTTTTCTGTGCCACGACCGTTTTCATAGCATACAGCTAGATTGTATTGTGCTTCTGACAAACCTTGATCTGCTGCTTGCTTATAGTATTTGAAAGCTTCGCTTAAATCTTTTTCTGTACCCCAACCGTTTTCATAGCATGCAGCAAGATTGTTTTGTGCTTCTGCATCGCTTTGATCTGCGGCTTTCTTAAAGTATTTGAAAGCTTCGTTTAGGTCTTTTTTTGTACCCAAACCGTTTTCATAGCATACGGCAAGATTGTATTGTGCATATGCATCGCCTTGATCTGCCGCTAGCTTATAGTATTTGAAAGCCTCGTTTATGTCTTTCTTTGTACCATCACCGTTTTCATAGCATGTAGCAAGGTTGTATTGTGCGTCTACATCGCCTTGATCTGCCGCTAGCTTATAGTATTTGAAAGCTTCTTTTAAATTTTTTTCTGTACCCCAACCTTTTGCATAGTATACTGCAAGATAGTATTGTGCTTTTGCATTACCTTGATCTGCGGCTAGCTTAAAATATTCAAAGGCTTTTGTTAAATCTTTTTCTATACCCCAACCTTTTGCATAGTATACTGCAAGATTGTGTTGTGCGTCTGCATCGCCTTGTTTTGCGGCTAGCTTATAGTATTTGAGAGCTTCTTTTAGGTCTTTTGCTGTACCCTCACCGTTTTCATAGCATGCGGCAAGATTGTATTGTGCGCTTGCCAAACCTTGTTCTGCCGCTTTCTTATAGTATTCAAAGGCTTTGTTCAAATCTTTTTCTGTACCCCTACCGTTTTCATAGCATACGGCAAGATTGTATTGTGCTTCTGCAACACCTTGTTCTGCGGCTTTATTATAGTATTCAAAAGCTTTGTTCAAATCTTTTTCTGTACCCCTACCGTTTTCATAGCATACGGCAAGATTGTATTGTGCATCTGCATCGCCTTGATCTGCGGCTAGCTTATAGTATTTGAAAGCTTCTTTTAGATCTTTTGCTGTACCATAACCATAACCATAATCATAACACACACCTATAATAAACTGCACATCTGCAATAAGTTCTTTAGGCGATATGTTTTTATACTTTACATACTGCGCTATAAGAGTATAAATCATTTGGTATATTTTTTCCTTTTCAGAATTTAACGCAATACCTTTGTAGAAATCATTAATATCTATTTCTTTATCTACAAGCATCTCTGCCAACAGATACCAGTAAATATAGTTATGTATAAATTTATACTGTGGTTTATTATCTTGACTGTCAAATTCAGAATTAGGTATATATATTAGTAAGCTACGCTTAACCGAAAGCTTACTCTCGACATTCTGCTCGGAAAGTATATTATCAATTTCATCTGCCGTAACACTATTAATACTGCCACTACATATTGCTCTAGCAATCATTTTCATATGATTAAGTTTGTACTCTCTATACAGCGAACTATCATTTTTATCCACAGGATTAATATACTGTACCCCTGAATAATTGCTGAAATGTGCTTTATAATGATTAAACTCTCGTTCTATATATTTTTCTACAATTTTTCTCAGAATTTCGTACAAATTCCATTTTGCGATTCCCTGTATATTATCTTCGTTAATATCCTCTAATATATACGATATTTGGCTGATAATAAACGGATACAAAAACAACGAGCCGTCTTCGCTATCGCTTTCATCAATAATTTTACTTAGGTATTCTATATTTCTTTTGAGTGTATTTTTATCTTCTTTATCATGTTTGGCTTGCTTTTTATATAGCTTTACAGCTTGGTCTTTATCAAACAGGCATAACTCATAAAACTGCGGCTGATAACCGGAGTATTCGCCTATATTCAACCTGTTAATAAAGAAATTGTTGCCGTCCTTTAGTACTTCAGGGCGCAATGACATTATGATTCTTTTGTAAGTAATATTTTTCTCTTTTTTGAAATTATAAAAATCAGTTATAACATCATCAGCATATTTTTCACCGTTTATACAGTTCAAATCGTCAATGCCATCAATCATAATCGTGAAGCTTTTGTTTGGCTTACTTTTTTTAAGCTCGATGATTTTATCTTTCAGCGTGCTTAAATCGTTCCGGTTAAAGCAACCAAAATATATTATTCCATAATCTTCTAGGGTTAATTTATCTCTATTAGCTATTTGTGCAAATAAGTTTTTGAAAAAAAGCTTATATCTAAACTTAAATGCAAGCCTTTGCATAAGCATGGTTTTGCCTACGCCTGCCGTAGATACCAGAAATATGTTCTTTTTATCTTTAATTCTTTTGTTAAATTCCCTATAGCTTATCTTTTCGTTTTTATCTTTATTAAAATAAAAATTATGCTTTATATAGGATTTATAATCATATTTAACATCATCTTTGTTCTTGGTAAGTACATCTGCAAGAAGTCTTATAAACGGGCCTTTGGTAGCAGAATATAACATAAATAATACTACACCTATTACAACCACAATAGATACAATAGATGTAATAAGCTTCCAATGCTCCGAAGCAGTACTCAATATGCTATATATTCCTCCAGCGGCACTTGTTGCCGTACTGTCTGTAGGACTGCCCTGTGCCGTAGCCAATATCAGATTGTTAAGCGGTATTAATAACATTATTTGACATCCCCTTACAAGACATGACAAAATATTACTATTATAGTATATACTTAATTACAATTTGTTGTCAAGTGTGTAAATGTAGATTTAAAAATGATATTAAGCATATTCAGCCTTCTGTCTTATATCTGTAAATTTGTATTGAAAAAAGTTTAAATATGTTATATAATAGTTAAGATAGTGACCTTTAGGGCATTTATTATATATAAATTCTTATTTAATATATGTTAAATATAGAAAGGCAGAGGATAAAATGGCAGAACAGAAAAAAATGGTTGAAGCAATAACCTCAATGGACGAGGACTTTGCGAAATGGTACACGGATATAGTTAAAAAGGCAGAGCTTATGGATTATTCCAGCGTAAGAGGCTGTATGATTATAGAGCCGTACGGCTATGCTATATGGGAGAATATCCAAAGCATACTTGATAAAAGATTTAAGGAGCTTGGCCACGAGAACGTATCTATGCCACTCTTTATACCCGAAAGCTTACTGCAAAAGGAAAAAGACCACGTAGAGGGCTTTGCTCCTGAGGTTGCATGGGTTACACACGGCGGCACAGAGAAATTACAGGAAAGACTTTGCGTTCGTCCTACATCAGAAACCTTATTCTGCGACCACTACGCAAACGTTATACATTCCTGGAGAGATTTGCCTAAGCTGTACAATCAATGGTGCTCGGTAGTGCGTTGGGAGAAAACTACACGTCCGTTCCTGCGCAGTGTTGAATTTCATTGGCAAGAGGGTCACACAATGCACGCAACCGCTGAGGAGGCAATGGCAGAGACTGAGCAGATGCTCAAGGTTTACGCAGATTTCTGCGAAAACGACCTTGCTATACCTGTTATAAAGGGCAGAAAAACAGATAAAGAAAAGTTTGCCGGCGCAGAGGCTACATATACAATAGAAGCTCTCATGCACGACGGCAAGGCATTGCAATCCGGTACAAGCCATTACTTTGGTGACGGCTTTGCAAAGGCATTTGACGTAACATTCACAGATAAAGAGAATAAGATACGCTATCCGCATCAGACATCATGGGGTATGTCTACACGTATCATCGGCGGTATCATTATGACTCACGGCGACGATAACGGACTTGTACTTCCGCCTGCGATAGCTCCTATACAGGTTATCATAATACCTATAGCCCAGCATAAAGAGGGCGTACTCGATAAGGCCGCCGAGCTTGAGACAAGACTTAAGTCTATATGCAGAGTTAAAACAGATACATCTGACCAAAGCCCCGGTTGGAAGTTCGCTCAATATGAGATGAAAGGCGTACCGCTCCGCTTAGAGATAGGCCCTAAGGATATAGAGAAAAATCAATGCGTTATAGTTCGCCGTGATAACAGAGAAAAGACCTTTGTTTCACTTGATGAGCTTGAAACACGCTTACCGGAGCTTCTTAATGCCGTTAAAGACGGTATGTATCAAAAAGCCGCAGAGCGCAGAAGCAATATGACATATGCCGCTAAGACCTTTGATGAGCTTAAGGATATAGCCGACAATAAGCCCGGACTTGTAAAGGCTATGTGGTGCGGCGACTTAGCCTGTGAAGAAAAAATAAAGGAAGATGCAGGTCTTTCATCACGCTGTATACCGTTTGAGCAAGAGAACGTCGGAGATTGCTGTGTATGCTGCGGTAAAAAGGAAAATCTGCGTATGGTATATTGGGGCAAGGCATATTGATATATTCAGCGTGCCTGCTATCTAAAGAATAAAAAAACTAAGGAGAGATACCGTGCCGATAAAAATACAAAGTGATTTGCCTGCAAAGAAAATTTTGCAGGAGGAAAATATATTTGTAATGTCTAACGAGCGTGCCGTATCACAGGATATCAGACCGCTGAAAATCGTTATATTAAACTTAATGCCTACTAAGGTCGAAACCGAAACTCAGCTTTTGCGATTGCTGGGTAACAGTCCGTTGCAGGTAGATATTGAGCTTCTGCAAATGGCTACTCATGTATCTAAGAACACATCTTCACATCATCTTACATCATTTTATAAGACATTTGATCAGATAAAGCATGATAAATTTGACGGTATGATAATCACCGGCGCACCCGTAGAGCAAATGGACTATGAACAGGTGGATTACTGGAATGAGCTGTGCCGCATTATGCGCTGGAGCCGCCGCAATGTCTGTTCTACACTCCACATATGCTGGGGCGCACAGGCCGGACTTTACTATCATTACGGAATACCGAAGCATACGCTTGACGAAAAGCTATCCGGGGTATATAAGCAAACTGTACTTGCAACATTTCATCCGCTTATGCGTGGCTTTGACGATAAATTCTTAATGCCGCACTCACGGTATACGACCATTAAAAAGGAAGATGTAGCCGAACATCCTGAGCTTCAAATTTTAGCAATAAGTAAGGCCGCCGGTCCTTCCATAATAACGGACATTGACGGTAGAAAGGTGTTTGTTTTAGGTCATGCGGAATATGACCGCAATACGCTTGCTACCGAGTATTTCAGAGATATCAACAGAGGACTTAATCCTAAGGTGCCTGTCAACTATTTCCCGGATAATAACCCTGCCGCAGTACCACCTCTTACATGGAGGGCAAGCGCAGCGTTGTTATTCTCTAACTGGCTGAACTACTTTGTATATCAGCAAACACCTTACGACCTTGAAAAGCTGTCTATGATATCCGATATGGATTGAGTTTAAGTCAATAAACAAAAATTAAATAAATCCCCACAAAAGGCTGTCTTAAAGGAGCAATTCCCTAAAGACAGCCTTTTAATCATCCAAACACGACATAATTATCATAAATATTGTATATTTTGCACATTGAATTTAGTACCTATATATGGTAACATTAGTTTGTTCAAGCAAGATTTATTATAAGGCAATTCAATTTAACAACATACATTTCAATTACACTCCACATTAATCTCACCCTTTGCCTATTATACAATTTTGTTTGATTATGTCGGAGTATGCTTTTTTGTAAGCGTGGCTTCGGCTGCGCATTTTTTATTTTAGGGGTGATTTTATGCTTATTGTGTTTTAGTTAAAAGATTAGCGGCAGGATGTTTGAATTTATATTGGGGGCTTTAAAAAATTAAAACAACATATTAATTCAAAGGAGCAAAAAACTATGAAACATCTTAAAAATACAAGAAGTATAAAAAAAGTAATTTCTTACATATTGGTCGTAATGCTTATTATCGGTGCGATCCCGTCACAGCCACTTACAGCGTTTGCGGACAGTATTGTAAATACATCAGGTAAATATTGGTACGGTGATTTTCAATATAGACTTATCACGATAGCCACATCAACGGACGCATCACCGACGGATGCATCACCGACGGACGCATCGCCAACAGACGCATCGCCAACGGATGCAACACCAACGGACGCAACACCAACGGATGCGACGCCTACGGATGCCACACCAACAGACGCATCGCCAACGGACGCATCACCGACGGATGCCACATCAACTGATGCAACGTCAACGGACGCAACCGTAAGGTATGAAACCTATGCTGAAATTACGGGTTACAGAGGTAGTGCCAC
This sequence comes from Acutalibacteraceae bacterium, assembly GCA_051881075.1. Taxonomy (GTDB): domain Bacteria; phylum Bacillota; class Clostridia; order Oscillospirales; family Acutalibacteraceae; genus RUG14223. The sequence continues at coordinate 7,532 of JBJEPE010000063.1, forward strand.
CAACGTAATTATACCTAGCAGTATTAAGGGCTATCCGGTGAAAAGTATAGGTGATAGGGTATTTTCTGATTGCGAAAGCTTAACAAGTATAACTATCCCAGACAGCGTAAAAAGTATTGGCAATAGTGCGTTTTCTTGGTGTACTAGCCTAATAAGCATAAAAATCCCAGACAGCATAACAAGTATAGGCTATTGTGCATTTTATAATTGCCACAGCTTAACAAGCATAACTATACCCGACAACGTAACAAGCATAGGCACAGCGGCGTTTTCTAGTTGCTCAGGATTAACAAGCATAACTATCCCTGACAGCGTCACAAGTATAGGCTATGAGACGTTTAAAAATTGCGCAAGATTAACAAACATAACTATCCCTGACAGCGTCACAAGTATAGGAGGTTATGCGTTTTACGGTTGCCACAGCTTAACAAGCATAACTATCCCTAATAGCGTAACAAGTATAGGCACTTGGGCGTTTTGTTGGTGTACAAGCTTAATAAGTGTAACTATAGGTAACAGCGTAAGAAGTATAGGTGATTATGCGTTTATTAATTGCACGAGCTTAACAGATATAAATGTAGATAGTAATAATCAATACTATATCAGTTTAGACGACGTTTTATTTACAAAAGATATGAAAACTTTAGTAATATATCCGTGTGGTAGAAAAAACTCAGAGTATATAATTCCCGACAGCGTAACAAGTATAGGCGATTATGCGTTTAGAAGTTGCACAAGCTTAACAAGTGTAACTATAGGAAACAGCGTAACAAGTATAGGCGATTGGGCGTTTTATTATTGCACAAGCTTAGCAAGTGTAACTATACCGGATAGCATAAAAAGTATAGGCAAATATGCGTTTTATGATTGCACAAGCTTAACAAGCATAACTATCCCAGACAGCATAAAAAGTATAGGCAAATATGCGTTTTGTGCTTGCACAAGCTTAACAAGTATAGAAATACCAGACAGCGTAAAAAGTATAGGCAGTTGTGCGTTTTCAAGTTGCACAAGCTTAACAAGTATAGAAATACCAGACAGCGTAAAAAGAATAGGCGATTCTACGTTTTCTCATTGCACAAGCTTAACAAGTATAAATATCCCGGACAGCGTAACAAGTATAGGAGATTATGCGTTTGGAGATTGCGACAGCTTAACAAGTATAATTATCCCTGACAGCGTAAAAAGTATAGGCGCGCAGGCATTTTATTCGTGCGCAAGCTTAATTAGTGTAACTATAGGTAACAACGTAACAAGTATAGGCAATAGTGCATTTGAATATTGCACAAGCTTAACAAGTGTAATTATTCCTGATAGTGTAACAAGCATAGGCGATAATGCGTTTTCTAAGGACTCAAAACTTACAATATACGGCTACGTAGGTTCATATGCTGAAAGCTATGCAAAAAGTAACGGTCTAAACTTCAAATATACCACACCTGCTAGTGACTTTACATATACAAAAGATGAAGCCACAAAGACAGCTACTATAACAGGATATATAGGTGAGGACACAGAAGTATTTATACCTGCGATTATATATGGTTATAGTGTAACTAGTATAGGCAATTCTACATTTTCTAATTGCACAAGCTTAACAAGCATTACTATCCCTGATAGTGTAACAAGTATAGGTGCTGAGATGTTTTCTAATTGCACAGGCTTAATAAGCATAAATATAGGTAACGGAGTAAAATATATAGATCCTAGCATATTTGCTAATCTTAAAAATTTAACCAACGTAATTATAGGAAATAGTGTAACGAGTATAGGCGATGAGGCGTTTTCTAATTGTACAAGCTTAACAAGTATAATTATACCAGACAGTGTAACAAGTATAGGTGATGAGGCGTTTTCTAATTGTAGAAGCTTAACAAGTGTAACTATAGGGAACAGCGTAACAAGTATAGGAAGTTATGCGTTTTCCGGTTGCACAAGCTTAACAAACATAACTATACCGGACAGCGTAACAAGTATAGACGGTTCTGCGTTTAAAGGTTGCACGGGCTTAACAAGTATAATTATAGGTAACGGATTAAAATATATAGACTCTAGTACGTTTGCAGGTCTTAAAAATTTAACCAATGTTTCTATAGGTAACAGCGTAACAAATATAGGAAGTTATGCGTTTTCCGGTTGCACAGGCTTAACAAGTATAACTATCCCAGATAGTGTAACAAGTATAGGCGAGTATGCGTTTATAGGTTGCACAAGCTTAACAAGCATAACTATTCCAAACAGCGTAACAAGTATAGGCGAGTATGCGTTTATAGGTTGCACAAGCTTAACAAGTGTAACTATAGGTAACAGCGTAACAAGTATAGGTTCTTCTGCGTTTAGAGGTTGCACAAGCTTAACAACGATAGAAATACCAGACATCGTAACAAGTATAGGCGAGAGTGCGTTTGAAGATTGCACAAGCTTAACAAGTATAATTATACCAGACAGCGTAACAAGTATAGGCAGTTATGCGTTTTCCGGTTGCACAAGCTTAACGATTTACTGTTATAAAGACTCATATGCAGCAAGCTATGCAGAAAGTAACAATATAAACTTCAAATATACCACACCCGTTAGTGACTTTACATATACAAAGTATGGAACTACGAAGACAGTAACTATAACAAAATATAAAGGTACAGATACAGAGGTCGTTATACCGCCAAGTATAGATGGATATATTGTAACAAGTATAGACAGTAATGCGTTTTATAACTGCATAAGCTTAACAAGCATAAATATCCCTGACAGCGTAAAAAGTATAGGTAAATATGCGTTTTCCGGTTGCACAGGCTTAACAAGTGTAACTATAGGTAACAGTGTAAAAAGTATAGGCAGTGGTGCGTTTAGAGGTTGCACAAGCTTAACAAGCATAAATATACCTGGTAGTGTAACAAGTATAGGCGATTATGCGTTTTATAATTGCTCAAGCTTAACAAGCATAAATATACCTGACAGCGTAACAAGTATAGGTGATTATGCGTTTAGAAATTGCTCAAGCTTAACAAGTGTAACTATAGGTAACAGCGTAACAAGTATAGGCGCTGGTGCATTTTCCGGTTGCACAATCTTAACAAGTGTAACTATCCCGGACAGCGTAACTAGTATAGATGATTATGCGTTTGAAGATTGCGCAAGCTTAACAAGTATAAATGTAGATAGTAATAATAAATACTATACTAGCTTAGACGGAGTTTTATTTACAAAGGACATGATCGTATTAGTATGTTATCCTGCGGGTCAAGACAATACAAGTTATACTATCCCTGACAGCGTAACAAGTATAGGCGATGAGGCGTTTTCTAATTGCACAAGCTTAACAAACATAAATATCCCTGACAGCGTAACAAGTATAGGCAATTATGCGTTTTCTAATTGCACAAGCTTAGCAAGCATAAATATCCCAAACAGCGTGACAAGTATAGGAAGTTGTGCGTTTGAAGATTGCACAAGCTTAACAAACATTGATATCCCAGACAGCGTAACTAGTATAGGCAGTTCTGCGTTTGAAGATTGCACAAGCTTAACAAGTATAACTATCCCAGACAGCGTAACTAGTATAGGCAATTACGCGTTTGAATATTGCACAAGCTTAACAAGCATAACTATCCCAGACAGCGTAACTAGTATAGGCAATTATGCGTTTGAATATTGCACAAGCTTAACAAGCATAACTATCCCAGACAGCGTAACAAGTATAGGCACTTCTACGTTTAGTGGTTGCACAAGCTTAACAAGTATAAATATCCCAGACAGCGTAACTAGTATAGGCAGTTCTGCGTTTGAAGATTGCACAAGCTTAACAAGTATAACTATCCCTGACAGCGTAACTAGTATAGGCAATTCTACATTTAGTGGTTGCACAAGCTTAACAAGTATAAATATCCCAGACAGCGTAACTAGTATAGGCAATTCTACGTTTAGTGGTTGCACAAGCTTAACAAGCATAGATATCCCAGACAGCGTA
>JBJEPE010000064.1:0-11483 GCA_051881075.1 Acutalibacteraceae bacterium
ACAGATAATATTACTATACAGGCTATAAGCTCTATAAGTGTAAAACCGTGCTTGCTGTTTTTAGTCTTATACATTAAAGGTCACACCTTTTTTTACCACAATATTAAGAGGTTACACCTCTTTTACCATGATATTGATAAAAAAATCACAACTTTCTTTAATATTTTATGCTATTTCTTCTATTGTGTAAACCTTTATTACATTTATTTAACAAAAAGTTTACAATTTGTATCGGTATTTATTCATGCGTAAATGAGGTATATTTTTGATTTAATTTATTCTGATGGATTTTTTGATAAAAAGCTCTGTTATTGCACATTAATTTACAATTTTATACTTTATCCGTTAATAATATGTCGAATAATTTTTACATATTAATAAACTGTTTTTACATAAAAATTGTTGCAAATTTATGCAACGTATGGTACAATCTTATTACTAATATATATTTGTATTGAAACTTTTTATAGACGACACACATTAAGATATAGGGTAATATTATGTTATAAATCGCAATATCTTTACATATTCATTAAAGATATAAACAGAAGGGAAGTTTCCTGAATGAATAATTCCAAAAAAGGATTTGGCTTAGTAACCGCTACGATAATGGCGTTTATTATGCTTACATTTTCAGTTGCGCTTATGGTGCTGTGTACTGATGGACTGAAAAGCTCAGAAAGAAGTATAAATGAGATGAAGGCATCACTTAACTGTAAGAGTGCACTAAGTTTTGCCGCAAGATATTATGAATATAACACAACGGGAATACCTTATTATGAAAAGGGAGTCGACCGTGACTTAGACCCACTCATGTTAAAATTTGTTGGAGATAAAATAGAGGTTACACCAAGGGATACATTTCATAAAATGCATTATAATTCTGCTACCGGAAAGGTTGACTGCGTGCTTGATGATTATGATTCGGTAGCCGTTATAGCTGAGTATGACAGGGATGCAAGTACTATAATTTTTCATGCGTATTCCAAGTCTTATGAGATAGCATTGGGTAAAGACGAAAAGAATACAAGTATAGGCACAGCCACATTAGCTAAGACAATGTCGTATAAATATACACTTTTACGGCCGGAAGAAGCTGAAAGTCCGGAAAAGGAAGAACCGAGCGATGATATTACCGTAAATCTGACGGATGATGTTACCGTAACAGAGATAATAGATCAGGATGACGGAAAGGGTAACTATGTTACATTTCACGTTAAGCCTGCGGCAGGCTCCGATATGGTGCCGTATATTTATGTATGGACCAGGCATGCAGGCGACGGAAGCTGTACCCATGGCAAAGCCAATCAAAAATATAAGGTAATATCTACGCCGTGGATTGAACCTGACTGGGGCAATCTGAAAGAAAGCAAAAACATAGCAGGCCCGTCAGAGGCTATGACAAAGGATGAGAACGGGTGGTATACATTCACTAAGAAATTTAGTGAATCGGATTTTCCAACGTGTAATAAATACGCCTTCAGTGCAGTTATTTCAAAAAAGGGTAGTATCAAAAACGTACCGATGAGCTGGGACAGCAATGAGGTCATGGTAAAGGGTAAGGGAGACTATAACTATAATTCCGTAACGGGTACCTTCTACAAAGTAGCCGCAGGTACAGGTAGCTATTATGTAAACACTCCTCCCGCACGTTCGGATACTCAGACATTCGATATCTTTGATCTTGAAGTAGATAAAAACGAAAGAAAAAGTGATATATATATAACCTTAAATTCTGAGGAATTTAACAATCCTCTTAATAACGATGCGGATGCCAAGTCGCTTGACAACGCATATCCTGCACAAATAGCAGTTAAAGAGATACTTGACTCCACATACACCGCATACTCTGAGAAACCGCACGTAAATGTCAGCTTCAGACTTGCCGGTGTTACATCAGATATAGGCACGGCCAGACTGTATATCAACAAAGAAGCATCGGCTCATGTAATGGAGTACATAGGCTATGGATGGTACTTTGCGACGGTTGACGGTGTATCAAATGCCGATAAATACACGGTAACTCTAAACGGATACGAATATTCAACATTTGAAGATAAAATAGCGGCAGACAGCAACACTAAGGAGATTTACCTTATTGGTGTGCAGGGCAATGACGCATTGAAGAGCTTTAAGACGGAAGAACTTGCAAATGATTATTTTCATAATTTCTTAAACGATGAGTATGCCGAAAAATACTCTACAGTAAGCGTTAAACTACTAAACACTAACGGTAGTGCAAGCAGCGCAGAAGATGTTACCGTAAATTTAAACGCAAGCTATGTAAGCGGTACGACCACAACTTCTTCTTTGACGTTTTACTTTGAGGCGCCTAACAGCTGGGTAACGGGTAGTAATCAGATAAAGGTATATGCTAACAGTAATTTCGGTACTAATAATACTAAATCAGGTGTTATGGGTAAGAAAAGCGGATATTATTACTATACCGTAAATTATGACAGCAACAATGTTTTGCCCAGCGTTATTCACTTTGAAACTACCGTCAATGGCGTAACGTACAGGACGGTTGATATAAACTTTAACTCTAACTGTAAGAACAAGATATACAGAATCTCGTCATACAAGAGTATTCTTGCATATAGCTTCAGCGACGGAAAAACCTGTAACAAGTATGATAATACTACTGCATTCGGCGGTTGGTATGATTGGGGCGGAAGCATCAGCAAGACCGATGGCAAGCTTGTTTACGTTGCTGTAACTCCTGCAAATGCGTGGAAGAATTACGTACCTTGCGTTATAAGTCCGTCACAAGGCAACGTTTCCCGTGTAATGACAAAGATCCCGAATAACGAAAGTACTGCAACGCAGTATTATTATGCAGTTGTATCTAAGTCAGATGCGGACAGTTATATGCTCGGCATGGTAGAAGATGAAACATCGGTAAAGACCGCCTGCGCTATCACGCCTGTTAATAGGGAAAATAATGCGGTTTATGCTGTATTGAGTGATAAAGACGGTAAACCGTGTTTTAGCGAAGATTATACAATGGACTTCGGCGGAATAAGCTCAAGTATCGCAAAGGACAGTTACCCTGATTTATTTACTGTAAATAATATTTCGTTGTTAAGTGTTTCAGATGCACCTACGGTTATGTCGGGAAATAACGGTACTGCAACAACTGCGTCATCAAGCAACAGCAGTGTTATCAAAACGGCTGCTTCTACATCTGTAGGTTCATTGGTAGAAACTACTATAGCATCAGGACATAAGAGAATATACTTCTACCCTCAGAACAGTTTCTGTACCGATAGTATGTATATAAGAACAGGTACGTCTCCCACTAATCTTGCTATGGAGTATAAAAACGGTCTATATTACAAGGATATTGAAAAAAACGTAACTAAAATTAAGTTTGTAAATTCAGAGGGTAGCATAACCGCACAATTAACGGTAGGTACTACTGCAACAGAATATGTAACATATGTAAAGAAGGGCGCAACGGCTTATACGGTTGCAGCAATGACTAAGTACAGAACTATTTATTTGAAAAATTGTCCTAAGGGAGGAGATATGTTTGCGCATTACTGGGTAAGCAGTAATACGTCAGGTACTAAGTGGAACGGTGCGCTTATGACCAAGCTTGCGGCTAATGAATATGTAGTAAAGGTGCCGTCAGTGACAAGCGGATTTGACAGAATTATCTTCAGCTACGGTAAAGATGACTATCAAAAAACAGCCGATCTGACTATACAGACCGCAAACGAAACCAATACTGTTTATGTATTTGATTGGAGTACACAGAGCTGGGATTCATACAGCACATCTCAATGTATACAACTTAATGGTACTGATGATACACCAAACCGTATGGTTTGTACCTCCAGCAGTAAAATTCAGTACTATGATGTGATGGGCAATGCCGTAAAAAGCTACGGTACTATTGACAGTAATCTTAGAACCGGTACAAGTGCAAAGCAGATGATAAATGATTGGTATACCTTTAAAGTACCTACAAACGGCGAATACTCCATACAACTGGAGATAACCAAAAAAAGCTCAATAACATCCCAGAAAACCGTTTATTATACACCTGTTCTGAGCAACTTGGGTGTGAATAAAAGTGCAGATCCAAGCGAATATGCCGGCGGTTCGGATATTTATATAACGGTTAATTCAAATTCACACATTATTAAAAGCTCGCTTAATTACTTGAATGATTATTCATTGTACACTATAAATCCGGAAACCGATGTTACACAAAAGACGGTGTACTTCAATGATGTTCTCAACTGGGGCGGCGCAACCAATGCTAATATGAGAATATATTATTGGTGCGGCGGTGAACAGCAAACGGGTACTATGAAGTACCTCAAGGGCGACGGGGTGTATTACTTTGATTTGCCTGCCAATACCGTATCGTTTGCATTCTTTAAAAATAACAGTTATGATGAATGCCATGTCGGTCCATTTTGGCTTGAAAAGGGCAAGAATTACTACACAAACGGTGACGAAGACAACGGCGGATATTTTCAGACAGCTATGGATCTGCTTAAATCTACTGTTGATGAAGCCATAAGGGTGCTTAACCATTGCTGTCTGTATGAGGTTTCGGCAGGAACATATAAAGAGCCTGCAACATATATGCAGTTCTTACACAGTATGATAATTTCTGCTCAGGACTTATACAATGTTACTTATACCGCAACGGTATGTGAGAAGGCAAAGCTTTACGCATCTATACTTAGCAATTATTCGCAGGCAGTGGAAAATCTGTATGATTCAATAATTGATGCCAGAGTATTTATAGACGGTTATCCTGAAAACAGCAGATTACCTGATGTTTATAATATAGACAGAATGTCTAAGGCAATAATACTGACAACACACGAAACGGCAGTTAAACTGTATACAAAGGAGTATAGCAATATAAATACGGAATACTCTGCGGCAAATATATGTGCAGAGCTTAACGGAATAACAAATCGGCTTAACGATTATATCAAGAATATAAAGGTTACGCTGAATAACGCTATGCTGTTTGTTCTAACAAACAATGCAGGCTGGACAAATACAAATACAAGCCAGATATATTTGGTAATAGGCGATAATAGATACAAGGTGACTGATCTGAATAATGCAGGCAGATTTAATTATCTGTACGAGTTACCGGATAGCTTTAATAGTGCTGAGGCATATTTTGAGTATGTAGTAATCAACGATGATGGCAACGATGTTACAGAAACGATCACTAAGGGTGACATAGTCGACCTGAAAAGTGATAATAACGGTGATATATGGGTATATAACAATAGCCATAGCGAAGAGGAAACGGGTTGGTCTATAAGCGTACATGACACCTACATGATTACCGAAAATAATCTGGAAAGTAGTATATACGGTAACGAATATATAATTAAAAAGGGTAGCAGTGAAAAGTTCAGGATAAACTTCCTGCATGATACAACCATTGAATACGGCAGTGAAAGTTATGTTGTCTTTGCAGGCGTTTATGACATTACGAATGACTTTGAAGAATATATCGATCTTTTCTCGCAAGCCGCACGTAACTACTTTAATCAGCCCGTGGCGTACGGATTTAGTAAAGCCGAAAATGTTAAGTCCGCAATAGACATAGGAATTTTAAACAAGGACGGCACATACTTCCGTTCAGCAGGATTTAATTATTCCAACGAGGACTATATACTTAATTTACTTATCGGCGGTAGCAATGATAATAATGTAAACTCAATAATTTCTTCTGCAAGGTTAAAGCTTACGGATTCATCAGTAACTAAAGATATGGACTTGAACGCTGAGGAGATAAATTTCCGTTGGGTAACCGGTAACGAGATGGAATTTCCGGGTGATTCGGACTTTTCTATAAGTCTTACGGCGAATATAGTTTCAGTTGCTTCTGAAAAGATCGTCTACGACAGTACCAATGTAAATAACAGCGACTATCTTAACAATAGCTTTATAATCAGCAATAACAATTCAAGCACAAAGGGATATATTATAATCAAAAACGATATTACCGTTACCGACAAGTGCGGTAAGGTTGCAGATTATACAATTAAATCTGGTACCTACAAATATTACGGTAGTTTAAACCTTCTTGACAAAAATGTTATGAAGGACATGGTACGTATAGGAGAAATATCGGAAGATACTGTTTTTGAAGATGTTGAGGAACACACTCTAATTATTAAAGAGAACATAGAAGGCGGTATATATGAAAACTAAAGCTAACCTAAGAAATAAAAGAAGCGGTGTTACTCTGGTTGAGCTTATTTTGACCATTGTTATAGTGTCGGTTGTATGTATGGCTACGGCAGCAAGCATAGTGTATGTTAAAGAAGTCAACTATAAAAACAAAACACTTACTCAGATGTCAACTCTTGCATACCGTGTATCGGAAGAGATACTCGCCACGGTAGGAGAAACCTTCAATGACAGTGAAAGCGACATTGAGCAGGCAAAAACGTATCTTGATGAGTATTACTTCACATCTGTTTCTGGCGGAGTACATCTTAATTATAAGAACTACGACGATTATGACGGCAAGTTCTATATACAAAAGGTTAGCATTAAAGATGAACAATATGTTCAGGAGGACAAAAACAACGATACTCAAAAAACAGTAAATTATCTTATAGTTACCTTTCAGATATCGGATAATACGAGCTTTTCCGGCGAGGGTAAGTATTCGATGGTTATGGATAAAACAGTATATATACCGCTTAACAATGCCGAAATAGAGGCTTTGGACGAAAAAAACGAGGGTTGATATTATGAAAGACAAGAAAAGCTTTTTAAAGAAAATAATTAATAAAAAGGGCTTTAACCTTGTTGAGGTTGTAGTTACCGTTGCACTTCTGGCGGTAGTTGCTTCTTTATCCGTAGTAGGTGTAAATTATCTTAGTGGGTCATATAACGATACATTCTATGATACCGTGCTATTGCAAAGCGCAAGCGAGGTAAAAAGCCTGTTGAATGATTATCTTAACTGCGCTGTTGAGATAAACCCTTACTACGGCGAGCTGTCAAAGATAACCGAGCCTGAGCGTGATATATACGGAAAAAAGGTATATTCCGTAAGCGAGGGTGATGCGGTCATTTGTCTTGATAAGGGTATTGTTACCGTATATGATGTACAGCCGGTTGACAATAAGGACTACGGAAATATTGAGGCTCAGATCGGCGTACAGCTTAAACAGATTAAGCATATCGAATATATAGACGATATCAACTTTAGATTTTGCCTGCAAAATCTAAAGCAGGATAAAAATATGGTTAAGCTTGAATATACGGTAAAATCTAAATTTGATATAAAGAACGATGACGAGCGAAATGTTGAAGTAACATCTACATCGGTACTTTATAATTGTGACTATAAGAGTACATGGAATAGCTTTAATCAGAATAAGGCTGAGTTTGAAACCGACTTTTCTGACTTTAATATACTTGTATTGCGTTATAATAGGTCAGACGATAGCGAAACTTAATAAATTACATCACCGTAGGTAAGCTGATTTATCTGCGGTGATTTTATTTGAATTAAACTTAAGCTTTGCGTGGTATTTTATACATACCCGGCGCATAATAGTGTAAGGGAGCTTTTGCATCATCGGCAAAAGCGGTAAAACATAGAACAGAGCTGGGGTGTTGATGTGAATTGCAGAGTGGTTGACTTACGTCATAAAGAAGTAATCAATAAAAGTGACGGCGCAAGGCTTGGTTTTATTGATGATGTAGAGGTGGACACAAAGACAGCCAGAGTAGTTGCAATAGTTCTGTATGGCAGGCTTAAGTGCTGTGGGCTTCTGGGTAGATGTGAAGATACAGTTATAGCTTGGGAGAATATTGAGCTTATAGGCGAAGATACGGTTATAGTAAATTTTAAGTGCAATAATAAGCGTAAAAAGGGTGGATTACCCTTTATGAAGCAGTAAGTTAAAAAATCAGTTTGTGAAAAAGTGAAAAATATTAAAAATAAAGTTTTAATAATTGTGTAAATTGCTAAATTTAATTAAATGCTTGTAATTTGTACGTAATTATGGTAAAATATCTAATTGCAAAACGCACGTTACGTTGCATCAGGTGCCGTATTGCGGTAATTCGATATGAACGTAACGGAGGAAATAACCTGATTTGGAGGAAGAAAAAATGTCAGTAGTATCAATGAAACAACTTTTAGAGGCAGGTGTTCACTTCGGACACCAAACAAGAAGATGGAACCCGAAGATGGCAGAGTATATCTTCACAGAGCGTAACGGTATCTATATCATAGACTTACAGAAGACCGTTAAAAAGCTTGAGGAAGCATACAGCTTCATCCGTGATATCTCTGTAGAGGGCAAGACTGTTCTCTTTGTAGGTACAAAGAAGCAAGCTCAGGATTCCGTTAAAGAAGAAGCAGAGCGTGCAGGTGCATATTATGTAAATGCCCGTTGGCTCGGCGGTATGCTTACAAACTTCACAACTATTCGTCGCAGAATTGAGCGTTTGATCCAGTTACGTAAGATGGAGTCAGACGGTACATTTGATCTGTTACCTAAGAAAGAAGTTATTAAGTTAAACCTTGAAATTGAAAAGCTTGAGAAATTCCTTGGCGGTATTAAGGAAATGAAGACTCTTCCGGGAGCATTATTCATCGTTGACCCAAGAAAAGAAAGAATTGCAGTTGCAGAAGCTAAGAAGCTCAATATCCCGATTGTTGCTATCGTAGATACAAACTGTGATCCTGATGAAATAGACTACGTTATTCCGGGCAATGACGACGCTATCCGTGCAGTTAAGCTTATCTCAGGTGCTATAGCTAACGCTATCATCGAGGGCAACGAGGGCAAGATGGGCGCAGCAGCTCAGGAGCCTGTAGCTGAAGAAGCAGAAAAAGCAGAAGAAGCAGAAGAAAGCGCAGAATAATTTTATAAAAAATATAAATGCCTTTCCGATTTTATCGGCGTTGGCGTAAATTTAATGATACGGAGGAAGTTTGTTATGGCTTTTACAGCACAAGACGTTAAGAATTTAAGAGAAAAAACAGGTTGCGGCATGATGGATTGCAAAAAGGCTCTTACAGAGGCCGGCGGCGACATGGACGCAGCAGTTGATATATTAAGAGAAAAGGGACTTGCAGCAGCAACTAAGAAGTCCGGACGTATAGCAGCAGAGGGCGTTGCTTTTGCTTGTGTAAATGATGCAAACGATGTAGGCGTAGTTATTGAGGTTAATGCTGAAACTGACTTCGTTGCTAAGAATGCAGATTTCCAAGCTTTTGTAAAGACCTGTGCAGACACAGTTATCGAGTGCGCTCCTGCAACAGTAGAAGAGTTACTTGCTTGCAAGGCTTCAGGTCTTGACATGACGGTTGAGGCTCTTGTACAGGAGAAAATTCTCACAATCGGTGAGAACATAAAGATCCGTCGCTTTGAGCGTTATGAGGGTGTTGTTACAACATACATCCATGCAGGCGGCAGAATCGGCGTACTGGTTAAGTTTGATACAACAGCAGATATAGCTGCTAAGGACGAGTTCAAGGCTTATGCTAAGGATATAGCTATGCAGGTTGCAGCAGCTAACCCAAGCTACCTTGATAAGGACTCTGTTCCGGCTGATGTGCTTGAGCATGAGAAGAAGATTCTCACAGAGCAAGTTATCAACGAGGGTAAGCCTGCTAATATTGCTGAGAAGATCGTTATGGGTAAGCTTGGCAAGTACTACAAGGAGAACTGCCTTGTTGACCAAGTATATGTTAAGGACAGCGACTTAAACGTTAAGCAATATACCGATAACACAGCTAAGGCTCTCGGCGGGAGCATTGCTATCGTAAGCTTTGCTCGTTTTGAGAAGGGCGAAGGCCTTGAGAAGCGTGCAGACAACTTTGCTGATGAAGTTGCAAGCATGATTAAATAATTTTAATCTGATTTATATTAATTAAAAATAAAATCTCACTGAGTTTCTATTACTCGGTGAGATTTATTTTTTGTAAAAATTACCTGTTAAATATAGTGAGAAATGTTATTCGGTTTTTAACGATAACCTGAAAATACGCCTTTTCAGCTTAGACCATCTAAAAGGTATAAGCGGATAAAGATAGCTTTTGCCCGAAACTGTTTTGTTGCAAAGCAAAAGTATAAAAATCAGTACAAGCCCCGCAATATAACCGATAAAGTTCATTGTAAATGTGGTAATCAGCAAAATTATTCTCATAAATTTAAGGGCATAGCCAAGCTCATAATTTGACTGTGTATAGTTAGATATTGCTACGAAAGCCATGTACAGTATAGCCTCTTTTGCAAACCAACCGGAGTCTACTGCAAATTCGCTGAAGGCTATACCGCCTATAATGCTAAGTGATGTACTGAGTACATCGGGTGTATTCAGTGACGCAAGCTTAAGTCCGTCAATAATGATTTCAAGCAGAATTAACTGCCAGAAGATAGGGATGTTCATTTGTTCATCAACAACTATAAATTTCAAACATCCCGGCACATATGTGGGATTTTGCAATGCAAGCAGCCAAGTGGGTGTAAGCAGAAGCGTTGCAAGCGATACCATAAATCTTGAAAGCCGTAGGTATGTGCCTGTAATGGGAGGAAAGCAATAATCATCCACCTGCTCGAAAATATCAAAAATTGATGTCGGCAAAATAAGGGCCGAGGGCGAGTTATCTATCAGAATAACGATGTTGCCTTCAGTAATTGCGGAGGCCGCAGTATCGGGGCGTTCTGTGTGCTTTACCTTAGGAAATGGATTGTACCATTTATTCTTGTATATTGCTTCAACAAAGCTTTGCTGAGGCATTGTAAGCGACTTTACATCTGTTGACTGAATTTTATCTATTAGCTTTGCAAGCAGTTTTTTGTCGGCTTTCCCGTCCATGTAGCATACCGCTATATCTGTTTTTGACTCTGTGCCAACGTTAAACGCACGTATCCGCAGGCTTTTGTCACGTATTCTGCGGCGTATAAGTGCGGTATTGAATACAATAGTTTCTACAAAGCCGTCACGTGCGCCACGCATGGATTTATCCTTTTCCGGCTCGGCGGTTTCTCTTTGCGGATACGACCGTGTATCAAGCATCAATGCGCTGTCGAAGCCGTCAACAAAAAGTGCCGTTACGCCCGATAATATTCCTGTAATGATATCCTGCTCATTGTCCTTGACATCTACCTCAATGTACGGTATGCAATTCTTTGAAAATGTATGTGCGTCCGTCATCATGCTGTCATCGTCTATTGAATAGAAAAACTCCAGTATTTTTTCCATAATCTCATCTTTTACAAGTCCGTCTGTAAAGAATATTGCGGCGGTGCGGTTATTTATAGTTATTGTCCTGTAAATCAGGTCAAAGCTTTCATCAGCGGCAAGCTTATCCTTAAAGTAATCTATAGTTTTATTAATGTCTTTATTCAGCATAGGCTATCTCCTGTCTGTATTTGCTATTGTGAATTATTGTTTGCAGAATTTGAGAATATATGCTATGCCCGTAATTTATGCAATGAAAAAGACCGTAACTG
>JBJEPE010000065.1:0-2744 GCA_051881075.1 Acutalibacteraceae bacterium
GTGCAGCCGTGTGGTAATTTATACGGGGCAGCAAGCAAATTACCCCATAAGCAGCAAGCTAAGCCCTGTGAGCCGCACAGAGAGCGCACAGCGGAGCATAACCCCAAATGTTGAGCCTATAGCTTGCATCGCATACTCCTCCGCAGAGTGCCATAAAAAATACAATGCAAGAAAGATTGTTTGACTTTGGCAATTCAGTATGGAGCGTTTGCAAATGGCTTAAATAGGCGGTTTGATGTAGTATACAACCTTGAATTTGTGCCGTACATACTGTCAATTATGATAAAAACCTGTGATACTAACGTATATTTGTATAGAAATATTCCTTTTCAATAGGGCGCTTTCCGTCCTTTAACTTATTGCCATTGCCGAACATAACAGGAATATCGCATACATACAGCTGCTGCCAGTCCTTCATCTGACTAATAGCATCCCTGTAAACATCGTCTGCATAGTCATATCCGCTGATAAGAACCCTACATCTTTCAGGCGGCAGCCTTGACACAAGCTCAAGCAATTCTTTATGCTGCTCAACGCCAAATGTGTGATTATAGATTTTTTTATTATCCCCGTTACGGAGCTTGCTTGGGAGATACGGTGGGTCTATGTAGAAAACGCTGTTCTGCGGAATAGTATGCGGATTATCAGCATAGTCCTTCAGCAATTCAAGCATATTCATATTTTTTACTTCTGCGCCTAACAATCTGCCATAATAATTATAGAGCTTGTCCTTAAAATTATTTAGCTTAGTCATTCGTTCCTCGTTAAGCTTGCAAGCATTATCAATATGGCTGCCCGTTCTGCTCATTTTACGCAGCATCCAACTATAATAAGCAGCTTCTACAATATTGCTGTCTGAAAAATCGTTAAGCTTCTTATCAGAATTTGCTGCCCAATATTCCTGTGCTTCTTTATACAATTTAACTGTATAGTCTGCATTTCCCATAGCTAACAGAAGCCGGCTTTCAGTTTCTGGTGTACTTAAAGCTCTATAGATTACTGAAAGATCTGTGTCTATGTCATTTATTACTTTATTACAGGTTTCTATATTCAAACTGACAACTCCGGATCCTGCACATACGTCAATTAAGCAATATACTCCATAATAATACGCCATAGTAGCAATAGCATTAATCAATCTTACCTTTCCTCCGCAGTAGCTAAAAAGTCCACCACAAGGCTTTCCATAAGTCAAATCAAAGTTACTCATACTCTTTTTCCTCCAAAAACGAGCTTTTTATTGCTATATAAAAACCTTTTGCGTTGCCATTTTTGTCTTTTTCCCTGCAACGGTAACCATGTCCCTCATCGCTTTTTGATTTATACATAATATCTTGATTCTCAAGCAGCTTATAACATCTGTTTTTTGCATTTCCGAGTAAAGCATCAATTTTTTCTTTTTTTATACATGTGTAGTCTTTAAGGTTTTTAATTGGTTCAATTTTCAATTTGTATTTTTCAGGATGGTTATACACTTGTTTTATATATGGCTTTAATTTTTTTAGCAACTCTTCATCAGATATATATGGGGTGTTAAATAAATCAGGTACAGAACACTCCCTACTCTTAGCAGTTTTACATGTGCTTTTATGCAATGCATCACTCACAATCATATAATGATTAACAAAAATTGTATCACCAGAATTTTTATTGATCAGATATCCGTCCGCATAATGATAATTGCATAAACCTCTTGATGCTTTTGTCGCTACATTTTCACAGGTATCAGTTGTTTTAGGTTTGATATCGGAATAAACATATCCGAAACAAATAGAATCATAGCAGAAATTACAAATCATTTCTATCTGATTACGATTAAAAAAAGCCGCTTCAACTATTCCATTGCTCCGAGCTGAATAAATAATCGCAAGAATTTTATAATGATTTTCGGTCAACACCTTAACATTCAAGATAAGGGCAGCTGCTTCATCATCGCAGATCATGCTGTTTTTTAATACGGGATCACATTTAAGGAATTCCACAAGCGCATCCTTCGGAGTTTTTTTAATCGGGTTCATAGCTTCTGTGTTTTCACAAGCGTTATTAGTAAGTGACATAATATATACCATCCTTTGTAAGTATTCAGCAGTATGCTGTATACCCCCTATATACCAATTCTCTATTCTAACGTTGTATTGCAATGTACCCTAATTCTCTGGTTTCAAGGGCAACGCTCTCAAAAAGGGTAAAAAAACATAAAAAAACCGCCTTTTTTTTAGCTGTTGAACAAGAAAAAGCCACCTGACAATTCATCAAGTGGCTTATGTAATATAAATAACATTTAGAAATAATATATTTTTGAACCTAATCAACGTATTATAGCTGTTTATTATACATTGAGATAGCCATGTTTAGCACATATACCATTCATGTGCACCGCAAAACATTGAATATCTTCAGGATGGTAATCTTCTTAACGAATGCCGTGAAAAGCTCTGGCGGCAATGTTTGTGCGCACAATTTGGATTTTGTTGTTATCTAACCCGGTCTTGGTTTTGTACGGTTATTGAGAAAACGCTACTAAATCATCTTAAAATACCTCAAAGCCTCAACAATAGCCTCTTCCTTCTCCTTAGTACACTTCGGCTGTCTGGAGTCCTTAGTCTTAGCCTTGTTATAATTCTCCCTCTCAATAATACCGCACTTCTGCTTCACCTGTGCAATATTCAAGGACGATACCGTCAAGCCTGTATGCTCCTTAACATAAGCCTTGATCTCATCATAGGTAGCCTTGCTCTCCGCAG
>JBJEPE010000066.1:0-2671 GCA_051881075.1 Acutalibacteraceae bacterium
CGGCTTCGATTTCTGCTCCTGTTTCGGGTGCAATTACGATTCCGTTTACAATTTCACTTTCGCTTTCGTTAATTGTAGCACCTGTATTATTTTCGTTAGCATTTTCAATAGATATACCTGTGGTTATCGGCTCTGTAAATATATCTGTGTTTATCGGGTTTGCATCGGGTACAAGACTAAATGGGCTTTCTATAGAGAATGGGCAGATAAGACGTACCGCAACAATACCCCAAAGCAGAACGGATATCCATTTAGGTGCTTTCTTAAACAGAAGTCTTAACAGTAATACCGCAAGTACTATCCAACTTGCCGATATACTCATATTGATTATTTGTAAAAATATTTCAGACATTACTTATTCCCTCCTAATAGTGTTTTCAATGTTACTTATATGCTGTAGGGTAATTTACCGGTTTTATATGGTGCTTAATTTAGCATTAATAAAATAAGCTTTAAGTATCTTTACTGTACTTGACTGCAAACGGTGAATCAACCCCCTGCTTGCCCCAGTAAGAAATATGCAAATTATCGTTATTAAGTGCAATGTTACCGTCCTTGACGGCAATATCTATTGTAAATTGTTCATTATTGAAGTCAATTACACTAAGCGTGGTTTTTCCGTTCTTATCTTGTTGAAAGTTCATTTTTATATGACGGGTCGAAAACATATTAAAATACTTTAGCTCTCCGTCTTCATAAGCCGACATGATAAACGTATATGTTCCGAATGAAAGGCGATCGGAGTGTATTGCGTTATATAATATACATTTTTCCTCCTTACCGTCCCCGTCAATATCAAAGCTTGCGGTATCAATGGCTTTATTGAAGCTTGTCGATTCAAGATCGGAGCTGATATTTGTTGCTTCTACAGGTGGAAAATCAGACCAAAACAGCGTCGAAAGATTTTTACAGTATGCTTCATCAATATTGTAGCAATGGCTGGATAAAGGATTTTGCATCGCACAAATGACAATATTATCTTTACTTACACCGGATGATAAATAACAGTGAATTATTATTCTCATCTCTGCTATGCCGACAGATGTTGTGTCACACAGCTCCCATCTATCATAATCCTCCGGCTTTCCGGGTACTAAAATACAGCTGTAAGAGCATTGAGCCATTTGATAAATATATACGACTAATCCGCTTTCTGTAGGAAGATCAAAAAACATAGGATAGCTTGCTTTAATAGCATTGATTGTTGCGTCAGTTACTACCGCATGGATTTCATCATGTCTTATTGCCTCAGACGCCAAGTCAAAATTCTCAGGTCGTGCGCTTCTGTATTCATCAGAGAAAGATGTAATTTTACCGTTTTTATTTCCGTAAAGAATACGGTCATATATTAGTTTACTTGATGTGCTTTGCTCGGAAATTTTACTTACATAATTCGTTATACGACTATATATCAATTCAGCCGCCTGCGGATCGTTTACCGAGTAGACACAGCTTTTATTCCATATTGTGCGTATCCAAACTTCGGTAAAATCACAATCAAAGTGTATGTATATTCCGGGTAATGATTGGTACGAGGTCTGGCGTACCTCCTGCTCGGTTTGCAGTACAAGGGTATTATATGCAAATCTTTCTTCGTCGGAATCGTTTGCTACAGGACTGACGGAGATTTTCAGGTCGGCAAGCTCCTGTAATAAATTACTGCCTATTCTTCCTTGACGAGAATAAGTATCTATACCTGCTATCAAAACGGATTTGGCTGATGTAGCTATTGAATCAAGCTTAAAACCCTCAATATCCTTTAGCGTTTCAGGAGGTGTATTTGTCATACCGTCAAAATATTCCTGCGCCGACCTTAAGCATTGTTTTTCTAATGAATCTATATTCTCAGATACATTAAACACCTTCGACCACATTTTCTTAGGGAATTTCTCTTTGATGTCGTTACTGTAATAGCTTCCGTCACGCGGAGTCCAATATTCCTTAACATAATAAGTGGTGCTTTCGCCTCTGTCAGAGGTATCAACCGTTAATACAACAGGCCCGGATGAGCCTGAAACAATATTTATGTTGCCGTTTTCAAGCTTAAATTCTTCATAAAGCACCAATGCATATACGGTCGTTTCGCTGAAAGATTTTTTTGTTTCAAAAATATCATAGGCGCAGGTGGAAAATTGTCCGTCGTAATGCTCAGAGTAATTTTCATTTGCTATCGCCATATCAATAGTGATTTTCATTCTGTCGTTTATGTCTTTTCCAGAATATGGATTTGTCAAAAAACAGACAGCTAAAACAATACTTGCAATAACGGCAACCGCAATAATCCAAAAAGCAGGTTTCTTATAATTTAATACGGATTTTACTCTGGTTTTTACCCCAACAGCTCCAAAGGCTAAAGGACAGGCTGTAATCATACGGCGATTTACACTGCAAGTCAGCAAAGCTTGTGAATAATCGGTTCTTTGCTCGTTATTCAACTCTCTAACGACCTTTTCATCGCAGGCAAGCTCAATATCTCTGCAAAGCAGTACATAGCTAAGCCACATCAACGGATTAAACCAATGAATAGCAAGCAGTAAAAAGCCAAGCGGCTTCCACCAATGGTCCTTACGTTTAATGTGTGCCTGCTCATGAGCAATAATATGCTCTATATCTTGATCTTCTACATTGAAAGGCAGATAGATTTTAGGCTTAATGATACCGAGAACGAATG
>JBJEPE010000067.1:0-47578 GCA_051881075.1 Acutalibacteraceae bacterium
TGCGAACACCGGGTCCCATAGTTGATGAAACAACACAAGACTTGATATATTGACCCTTTGCTGCAGCAGGCTTAGCCTTAACTATAGCATCCATAAGAGTCTTCAGGTTCTCTTCGAGCTTTTCAGCACCGAATGAAGCCTTACCAATCGGGCAGTGGATGATGTTTGTCTTATCAAGACGATACTCAATCTTACCTGCCTTGGCCTCCTTAATAGCCTTAGCTATATCAGGAGTAACGGTACCGGCCTTTGGGTTAGGCATAAGGCCTCTTGGTCCGAGGATCTTACCTAAACGTCCTACAATACCCATCATATCAGGGGTTGTGATAAGAACGTCAAAGTCCATCCAGCCTTCATGCTGAATCTTCTGTGCCATATCCTCTGCTCCAACGAACTCTGCGCCTGCCTCTTTAGCAAGTCTTTCGTTGTCGCCTTTACAAATAGCAAGAACTCTTACATTTTTACCTGTACCGTTAGGAAGAACGATTGCACCTCTAACCTGTTGGTCAGCGTGACGACCGTCTACGCCTAATTTTACGTGAATTTCTACTGTTTCGTCAAACTTTGCATTGGCTGTCTTAACACATACGTCAAGTGCCTCGCCAATGTCATATTGTTTAGATCTGTCAACAAGCTTTGCGCTGTCAACATATTTTTTACCGTGTTTCATTGTTTTCCTCCCTATTGAGTGGTAAAATCGGATTATTTCCTCCCACCTGGGTGTCGTTATCAGTCAACGACTTCAATGCCCATGCTGCGAGCTGTACCTGCGATCATGCTCATAGCTGACTCGATGCTTGATGCGTTAAGGTCAGGCATCTTCTGCTCAGCAATCTTCTGAACCTGCTCACGTGTGATTTTTGCGACCTTATTCTTATTAGGAACGCCTGAACCGCTCTCGATTCCGCAGGCCTTCTTAATCAGTACGGCTGCAGGCGGTGTCTTTGTAATAAATGTGAAAGAACGGTCTGCATATACTGTAATTACAACGGGGATTATAAGTCCTACGTCGTTCTTTGTGCGCTCGTTAAATTCCTTAGTGAACGCCATAATGTTGACACCGTGTTGACCCAGTGCAGGGCCTACAGGCGGTGCCGGTGTAGCTTTTCCAGCAGGTATCTGCAGCTTTATAAAGCCGGTTACCTTTTGAGCCATGTTTCTTGCACCTCCAAAATTCGTGGTGAATTGCGGAACGACGCTTCAATAAATTTATCGTTCCTCCCACGAGGGAACCTTACGTGTCCCTCAACAATAACCGCATTTACTTTGCGGCTATTACAATTAAATCTTTTACTCTACCGATTCAACTTGATTAAGCTCAAGCTCTACCGGAGTTTCGCGTCCGAACATAGATACTGTTACCTTGACGCAGTTTTTCTCGGTGTCTATTTCCTCAACAATACCGACAAAGTCCTCAAGCGGACCGTCAATAATGCGTACGGAATCACCGACATTGTAGGAAACCTCAATAACCTTAGTTTCCACGCCCATCCTGATAACCTCTTCATCAGTGAGTGGAACAGGCTTAGAAGACGGGCCGACAAATCCGGTACATCCGCGGATATTCCTTACAACGTACCACGATTCATCTGTCAACACCATTTTTACGATGACATAACCCGGAAAAATCTTTCGTTCAACTTCCCGTGTCTTGTTGTCTTTAACCTCGGTAACCGTTTCTGTCGGAACCTTAATGTCAAAAATCAAATTCTGAAGTCCTCTGTTTTCAACAGTTTTCTCTAAATTTGACGCTACTTTATTCTCGTATCCCGAATAAGTATGGACAACATACCACTTTGCTTCCTCAGACATATTTCCTCCTTATGACATCATCAGGCTGATACATTCATAATTATGCCCAACAGAGCATAAAGACCACGATCAAGGCCAAAAATGAATAAACCTACCAATGCAATAGCAACTATTACTATGCCGGTATTCTTAAATACTGACCTTGGAGTAGGCCATACTACCTTTTTAACCTCGGTCTTGCAATCACGAAAGTACTTGGCGATACTTGACATTCCTCTTAGAAAAGCATTCTTCTTTTCCGGTTTTTCAACTTTTTTCTCTGCCATTTAAATACCTCCGCTCTTACTTACTCTCTTTGTGTAAAGTATGCTTCTTACAGAATCTGCAATACTTACGCATCTCAAGTCTGTCTGGATCGTTCTTTTTGTTTTTCATGGTGTTGTAGTTGCGCTGTTTACATTCAGTGCAGGCTAGTGTAATTTTTACTCTCATTAACGGCACCTCCCGATTTATGCGGAATAATTTAGCCTCCCTCATAAAATAGGCACAAAAAATAAGCCTCTTTTTTGAGGTAATAACACTATAACATATAAATGTTACACCGTCAAGCTTTTTTTACAAAAAATTCTTCCGTATTTTTAAATATGTTGATTTGCACAAATTATGTGTTCAAAGTTTCCGCCATAAATGTACTTTTTTTCTTTTCAGGTTTGATTTTTTTGCCACGTATCTTTTTGGCGGCATCCCAACCCTTAATAACCGCTTCGCTCATATTCTTTCTGAGTTTGCTTTCTTTTTTCTCATCCCTTATTGAGTCAAGAATAACTATCGTTATTATAGAGCGTGTGTCCATATCGGCGTTATCATACTGTGTTGAAATTATCTCAGCAAGCTTATCTATCTCGCCCTGAGTACCTGTTTCAAGCAGTTTATCTATAAGCGGCAATATCTTTTCTCTGGTGAAGGTAACGCCTCTGAACTTTGAATAGCAGTCGCACTCATACTTTATTTCGTCCTTAAGCTCAGGAAAAACAACTACCAATCTTTTTGCAAAGAAAAGCGGATCTGCATTTCCTTCGTCATCGTTCCTCTTTCTCTTAGCCTGTTTAGACATAGCCACCCTTGTAGGCTTTGCGGTATCAATAAAATCATTTGCAATGCTTGCGGCTTCACGCTCGGTATCGGTATTCTCGTCAAACATCCATGAAGAAAGTGTTCTCCACTCGTTGTCCGGTTCTGCATCATCAACACCGCAAACCTGCAATATAAACTGCTTTTTCTCCGCTGAGTACTGTACTGAATATGCGCTCTGTTCGCTTATGAACAGACCTACCATATCATTTTTTGCGGCTTCTACACTTTTATAAGTATATCCGTACCCAGCCATTTCTTCGCTGAACATTTTAATTATAATATCAAATGCCTTTTTTATCATTAATTTCACTCCTATAGAGATTTTTGACGTATCGCAAGCTTTTGATACATATCGCACGGTAAATGTGCGACTATGTGCAATTTGTCTTTATTACAAATTAATGCGTACTTTAATTTTTTATTATACTATAATTATTCTTCTTTGTCAATCAAATAGCTTATCTGCACCAACGGCACATATTTATTATACGATTATTGTACGATTTTTTTAAAATTAACCTACTTAAATTCGCTTTTCCTCTTTTATTTTGCAGATACATATGTTATAATTCTTATAATTAGGCAAATTTATAAATCTTATTTTGGGAGAAAAGAATATGTCGAAAATCAAGAATTTAAGGATTTTTAATGATATCATAAATAATAAAAAGAAGCTCACCCTTACCGTATTTTTACTTATACTTGTACCGGCAATAATTATTTTTGCTATTGTTAGGTCGGGCGGGGATACATCAACGTATGAATATCAGATGGATGAAATCAAACGCACAATATTTTCCGGTACAACTGCACAGGAAATCTCAGACAGTATAGATAAGCTTTCACCGACCCCAACTTATGCAATATTTGTTTCGGTATCTGACGGTAATGCCCCGGCAGAGGTATGTGTAGGCACTGGTAAAACGCTAAGTACCGCATGGTCGGATGCGTATGAAAACGGTGAAAAAACAGTAAAGCGCTTTGGCATAAAAACCAAATGGGTACGTGTTGACATAGTT
Source organism: Acutalibacteraceae bacterium (assembly GCA_051881075.1). Taxonomy (GTDB): domain Bacteria; phylum Bacillota; class Clostridia; order Oscillospirales; family Acutalibacteraceae; genus RUG14223. The sequence goes on from JBJEPE010000067.1 coordinate 3,906, forward strand.
GATAGCTATGACACGGTAACATACGAGGAATTATCGGGTACTTACCTTAAAAATCATTCAATAAACGCATTTAAGTACGGATTGGCATTCGATACCGAATTTAAGTATGCAATTCTTGCGGAAGAAATAAACGCTAACAGCATTATAGACTATGAGGATGATAACCGTTTTTCTCTCGCCAGACTTAATAAATATTTAAAAAATCATAAAAGAGAAACTCTTGACGAGTTGCCCACAGGCTTGCGTGTTTTCACAACATCGGGTTATATTTATGACAGCGGCAATGTTCATAAGCTTATGAACAACGAATGGAATTACAGCGTGCGTAAATCGGATGCTTCAAGCAATATAAGCACACTTAAATCAGTCATAAACGATACTGCCGAAAAGCTTGCCGGATCAGTAAACTCCGACGGATACTTTACCTACGGCTACAGCCCTGTAAAAAACATCTCAATAAAATATACCATAGGCGAACACTCACAAACAATATCGGCGCTTGCGGAAAAATACAAAATAGATGGCAATGACGAGATAAAATCGGCTATGGAAAGCGCAGCAAAATATCTTGTAAGCAATATATTAAGTCCGTCTGACGATATAGCCCTGATAAAAAGTGAAAGCGTCGACGCAGAAGATGAGGTTTATTTAGGCGATACCGCACTGGCCGTCATAGCGCTCATTGATTATTCGGAATGTCTTAAAAGCAATACCTACGATGACCTTATAAACAAGCTTGGTGCAGGCATAGAATTATTCTTAGATGAAGAGAGCGGTGCATTTGAGCATACTTTGCTGTATCCGTCGCTTGAGCCTGACGACTGCTACCGTGACGATAAATTCAATGCAATGGCCGCCTACGCTCTGTGCAGACTTTATTCATATACCGGACAACAGGCATGGATAGATGATGCTGCCTGTGCAGCAAATTACATTATCGCTCTTGAAAATCCTGTCAATCTTAATAAATGGCATGTGCTTGCTCTCAAAGAGCTTGGTGACAATACAGGCAGCAACATATATTACAGCTCTGCACTCAGCTATGTAAACGATAATGTGAGTACCATAGCAAGCGGTGCGGTATTCTCTCCCGATTATCTTGACCTGCTGATTGCAGGATATGAGATATACGATAAAAACAAAGGTAACGAAACCCTCGCAGATGACATAAGGGATTTTGATATTTACACCTTTACACTTACAGCAGTAAATTATACGGATTTTATCTTTAATAAATACTATTATCCCGAAAATGCAATGTATCTTGAAAACTCTGCGGAGCTTGTAGGCAATTTCTACTCATCAGATGATTGCTTCTCAACAGATGCAGGTGTTATGCAAGGTTATCTGTACAGTCTTTGCAGATATTACAACTATTACGATAAACTTACAAAGCTTTATGACAGCCTAAAGTAAGCCGAAACCGTGTATATGATTATTGAAAGAGGGAATATAAATGTCTACCGCTCCCATAGGTGTTTTTGACTCCGGTCTGGGCGGCCTTACTGCCGTTAAAGAGCTTATACGTGTATTGCCGAATGAGAACATCATCTACTTTGGCGATACTGGACGTGTACCGTACGGTAACAGAAGTAAAAGCACCATTAAAAAATACGCATTACAGGATGCCGCCTTTCTACTCTCACGCAAGGTAAAGGCCATAATAGCCGCTTGCGGAACGGTAAGCTCGGTGGCTTCTGATCTGAATAAAATGCTTAACGTACCGTACACAGGGGTTTTACTCCCCACGGCGCTTGCCGCAGTAAAGGCAACACGTAACCTGAGAATAGGCGTTATAGGTACTACAGCCACTATCAAAAGCCGTTCCTATGAGCTTGAAATAAAGAAGATAAATCCTGATATACAGCTTTTTGTGCAGGATTGTCCTCTGTTTGTTCCGCTTGTAGAGAACGGATTTATCGAAAGAGATAATCAAATAACAAAGCTTGTTGTGGAAAAATACCTCAAAGAACTTAAATACAGTGAAATAGACACGCTAATACTAGGATGTACTCATTATCCGATCCTGACGGATATCATAAGCGACTATATGGGTAATAATATAACCCTGATAAATCCGGGACGTGAAACCGCACTGTATGCCGCAGATATGCTAAATGATACCGATATGCTCAGTAAAGAAACAACTCAGGGGTCACGCCTATTTTATGTTAGCGATAACACAGAGAGCTTCTCTGCTGTAGCAAGCATCTTTTTGGGTGAAAAAATTGAAAATAATGTTGAAAGGATCAATATAGAGGATTACGGTGATTACCGTACTCTTGACAGATTAGGGATGGTGTAAAATTGACTGACGAATACTTAATAACGGTAATAACCTCTCAGACGATTGAGGATGACGATACCGACAGTGCCGAGCTTGTAACTACCGGCAACTATATAATAAAAAACGGCAAGCGATACATTATGTATAAGGAGTATAACGATGAAACTCCACCTAAAAGTCACACAACGCTTGTCAAGATATCGGATGACAATAATGTAACGATAAGCCGCAGAGGTGATATTTACTCTGACCTTGTACTTGAAAAGGGCTGCCGTCATCAGTGTCATTATGAAACACCGATGGGAACCCTCATAATGGGTATTTATACAGAGAAGATAAACAATGACCTGACCGATAACGGCGGCAGTATATTTATGGAATATTGCATTGATTTTAACTCTGATTTTGTAAGCAGAAATACGTGCTCGATAAAAATAATAAAAAAGCAATAACGAAAGGACAGGACACACAAAATGTCAAAAATAACATCACAGGCAAAAGAATTGCTCAAAAACTCCATTAAAGACGCTATCAATAAGGCTATAGAGCTTGGCAAACTGCCGAATGCCGAGATACCGGATTTTATAATAGAAACCCCTGCGGATAAATCGCACGGTGATCTGGCAACAAATGCCGCTATGGCGTGCGCCCGCAATTTTCGCACTGCACCTGTAAAGATAGCGCAGGCTATAGCGGAAAACATAAATCTTGAAAACTCTTATTTCAGTAAAATAGAAGTAGCCGGCCCCGGCTTCATAAATTTCTTTTTCAGTCCGTTATACTACGCCGACATATTAGAGGACATTCACAATTTAGGTGAAAAATACGGACGATCCGATTACGGAGCAGGCAAGCGTATAATTGTAGAGTTTGTATCTGCAAATCCTACAGGCCCAATGCACATGGGCAACGCACGCGGCGGCGCACTTGGAGATTGCCTTGCATCTGTGCTTGATGTCGCAGGATATGACGTATGGCGTGAATTTTACGTAAATGACGCAGGTAATCAAATAGAGAAATTTGCGGTATCGCTTGAAGCTAGATATCTACAGATATTCAAGGGAGAAGAAAATGTACCCTTCCCTGAGGACGGTTATCAGGGTACAGATATCACAGACCATGCAAAGGCATATGCCGATATGTACGGCGATAAGCTTGTAGAGCTTGACAGCACATCACGTAAAAAAGCACTTGTAGACTATGCCTTGCCTAAGAATATAGCTAAAATGCAGGCTGACATGGCTAAATACCGCATTAATTACGATAAGTGGTTCTTTGAAAGCGAGTTACACAGCAGCGGATATGTTACCGACACCATAAACATACTTAAAGAAAAAGGCATGACATACGAGAAGGACGGCGCACTTTGGTACAAGGCAACCGATCTGGGCGCAGAAAAGGACGAGGTGCTTGTACGTAATAACGGCAATCCAACATACTTTGCCGCTGATATAGCATATCATCGCAATAAGCTTGATGTACGTAAATTTGACACCTGTATTGATATATGGGGCGCAGACCACCACGGCCATGTTGCTCGTATGAAGGGCGCAATGAACGCTATAGGTCTTGACGGCGATAAGCTTGACGTCGTGCTCATGCAGCTTGTTAAGCTTGTAAGAAACGGCGAGCTTGTCAAGATGAGCAAGCGTACAGGCAAAGCCATACAGCTTGCCGATCTGCTTGATGAGGTACCGGTTGATGCCGCAAGATTTCTGTTTAACATGAGAGAAGCTAATTCTCAAATGGACTTTGACCTTGATCTTGCTGTTGCACAGGATTCTCAAAACCCTGTATATTATGTTCAGTACGCCCATGCCAGAATTTGCAGTATACTCAAAAAGCTTTCCGCAGACGGAATTACTGCACGTAATTGCACTAAGGATGAGCTTACATTACTTAATAAGCCTGAAGAAATAGAGCTTATACGTCATCTGTCATCATATACCGATGAAATAATAAGTGCGGCTAAGGATTATGACCCCACTAAGATAACAAGATATGTAATCACGCTTGCAACACTTTTCCACAAGTTCTATAATGCGTGCCGTGTAAGCTGTGATGATGAAAGCCTGCAACAGGCAAGAATTAATCTTTGCCTTGCCGTTAAGACAGTAATAGTAAACGTTCTTACTATGTTTAACATAACCATACCTGAAATTATGTAATCTTTTTCATTATATATCCGTTTATTTCTTAATTAAAGAAGTGTAAATTAAATGATCGACATCATAGAGTATAACAGTGATTTAGTTAAATCTACTATAGATATTTGGAACGAAGTAGTTAAAGACGGAAATGCCTTTCCTCAGACAGAACCGCTTAACGAACAAAGCGGAGATGAATTTTTCCGTTCACAGTCATTCACCGGACTTGCTGTAGACACCGACACAGGCATACCTGTTGGACTTTATATTCTGCACCCGAATAACATAGGACGCTGCGGACATATTTGCAACGCAAGCTATGCCGTAAGCAAATCGGCACGTGGCAAAGGTGTTGGAGAAAAACTGGTAGTACATTGTATGGAGCAGGGCAAAAAGCTCGGTTTCCGTATATTGCAGTTTAATGCCGTAGTAAGTACAAATAAGGTGGCCTTATCATTATATAAGAAGCTGGGATTTATAAAACTGGGTGTAATCCCCGAAGGATTTTTACTCAAGGACGGAACATACTGCGATATAATCCCACATTATCACATATTATAAAATCAAATATAAAACCGAAATTACCCACATTTATGGCCTATAGGCAAGCCTTGAATGTGGGTAAATTTTCGCATAAATTATCTATTAATTTATTGAAGCGTAATGTAATCAGAGCGTACATAGCCCTCAACACCGTTATGCTTTATCAGGTACCAACCGTCAGCCTGACCCATGATAGACAGCCTTGTTCCCTTAGGTATACTGCCTATTACCTCTGAGTTTATACTTGGCTCTTCACGAATATTAAGACCTGTGTTTGATGTATTAACTACACCTATCATATTTCCCTCAGGAGCTCTGAACGGTAATCCGAAATATTCGGTAACGGACAGCACAAGGTTGCGTGCAATCTCGCTTATATTGTCACGTATCCACTGTGCGTCCTCCTTATTGTCGTGATATGCTACCTCTATTAGCACCGACGGCGCACGGGTACGCCTCAGCTCAGCAAGTGAGGTGTTTGCTACGGTTTTTACCATAGACGGATTAGGGTATATTGATTTAAAATTATTCGCAATAATATCCGCAGCACGCTTGGCCTCGGCACTGTTGGCATAATAATAAACATCAGTTCCCTGTAATTTTCCTGCAAGGCTCTCAGGCCCTGCGTTAGAATGTATAGCCAGGTGCAGGTCGTAGTTACCTGCGTTTGACTGTGCTATAGCCTGTGATAGTGTTTGACTTGGCTCATTGCGAGTAAATTCAATACCGCTTGCCGTCAAGTACGGTACCATTTCATCGGCTATCAGATTCATGTAGTACTCTTCATTACCACCGTCAACGTATTTGTTCCACTCCTGTAATGATGGGCTTAAATATAGCTTAGGCAAACTATCATCTCCTAAAATATTAAGCCGATAAATAACACACGCCGTGATAAGTATGTAAAGCCACAAAATACACGGCGTAAGCCATCGGCCCTTTCTTTTTATACTATGCTGCATTATTGTTTGCAGACACAATTTTAGAGAATAAATCTTCGGTACTTTGGTTATGCACACGTATAAATCTGCCCAATTCATACAGGCTTGCTTTATCACGTGTTATTAAATTTACCCTACTTTCGCACGTTATTGTAGATTTAAATCCCATATCTATAAGCATCTGTTTACTGCAATCTGACTCTGCTCCAAACGGATAAACAAATGTATTCGGCACTACATTCAGATTTTCTTTTATCTTATTCTGTAGCTTTGTTATATCCTCTGTTACTGCTTGCTTATATTCGTCATATGTTTCGTTGTATTTCTTTTCTATACCCTTTCTTCCTGTAGTTTCGTGCATATTATATGTATGGTTTTGTACCTCTACCAAACCTGATGACAGCATATCCTTAAGATTATTCCATGTTACATGGCCGTAGGTTGCATTTTCCTCATTAGCCTCTGAAAACTTATCTGTGCAGTAACCTATTATAGATATGACCATCTTGCAATTATACTTTTTCATAAGTTCAAAGGCATAGCTGTAGTTATTATAATATCCGTCATCAAAGGTAAGAATTATCGGCTTATCCGGCAATGGATTACCGTTATATACATAATCAATAAGGTCCTGCATCACAATAGTGGTATAGCCGTGTTGCGTTATATACTTAAGGTCGCTTTCAAGCTCATAAGGAGCTATAACATACTTACCCTGTAAATTTTCATCCTTAAGTACGGAATGATACATAATTATAGGCACCTCTATTCCCTGCGCCTCTGCATTTGTTTGGACTGTTTTGGCAGTTGTTGTAGGTAACAGAATTATACTCATTATCATAATTCCTGCCATTATAAAAATACTGAGCTTTCTCATATTCAGTTTAATATTAAGATACATTATATTTCCTCCATTTACAGTAGATTTTATTGCAAAGACGGTGACAATACAATTTATTCTAAGCTTATGACAAATATAACTTAATTTACATTTTTAACCTCTTTACAACAACTAAAATTTGTGATAGAATAAAATTAATAACAATTATTATTTTTGATTAGGATTGATATATTATGAAGCAACAAAATTTCAGTCGTAAAAGAGAAGCTATCTATAATTATATAAAGTCAGTTAAAACACACCCCACAGCCGATGAGGTATATGCGGCCTTAAAGGGACAATACCCCGATCTTAGCTTAAGCACAGTTTACCGCAATATAAGTATGTTTAAAAATAACGGTATTATAGCCTCTGTCGGCGTAGTAAACAGCCAGGAACATTTTGATTATAACACATCACCGCACGCACATTTTATATGTAATACTTGCGGCAGTGTAACAGACTTAGACCGTGTTGAAATTGATAAGCGGCTGGACTACTTTGTGAAATGTGAATATAACTTTGATGTAGATTTTCACAATCTTACGTTTTACGGAAGATGTAATAAATGTAAAAACGGAGAAAAATCATAAAGAACTCTAATAAACACAAAAACAACGGGATGTAAAAAACTTGCAGTTTTTTACATCCCGTTTTAATTTTTATATAAATAAATCAAAAAATTCAGCCTGATATCAGACGCTCAAACGCTTTAACTCAGCTATAGCCTCAGCGGCATCCGGTGCTTTAAATATGCCTGTACCAGATACACTTATATCTACGCCTGCTTTTGCACATACTGCAACGGTATCGGCATTTATTCCGCCGTCAGCCTCAATTAGCGTACTTAATCCTCTGCGGTTTATCTCAGCCTTAAGCTTTTCTGCCTTTGGCATCATATCATACATAAAGGATTGACCCCCGAAGCCCGGCTCAACAGTCATAATAAGAACCATATATAAATCATCAAGATACGGAAAAACCGTTTCTATCGGTGTATTTGGCTTTACTACTAGTCCTGCCTTAACACCACGTGACCTTATCTTATCAAGCGTAGCTCTGATATCGGAGTCACTTTCAACGTGGAACGTGATTATATCTGCGCCTGCATTTGCAAAATCGTCAATATATTTCAGCGGTTCAGATATCATTAGATGTACATCAAACGGTAAATCGGTGTACTTTCTCAAATACTTGATTACAGGTGCGCCGAATGTTATATTCGGAACAAAATGACCGTCCATAACGTCTAAATGAACATAGTCGGCCTTTGCCTTAGTAATTCTTTCTACCTCACTGCCCATTATTGAAAAATCGCAGGATAAAACAGATGGAGCTATTTTCATATTATATCGGGTCTATGCCCTTTCACCTCATTAATTATTAATAATCAACATAAATTTGCGGAGCAAATATAGATGCAAGCGACCAGAACAGTACATATATAAGTATCTCTACCGTACCTAAGAACTGTAATCCTGAATAAAGTACAAGCACCGATACCGTAAGTACACCCAGTATTATAGATATCATCTGGATGATTATAGACATTGAAAGTCTGCTCTTAATAGCTACACATCCTGAGATAACTCTGCCCAGCGATGCTATGCTTCCCTTAGTGGCAACATAACAGCGTGATTTTTCTTCATACTTAGATGTCGCATTCTTACAGTAATCCGCAACATCATGCGGTAATATTTTAACCGTTCTGTAGAATATACCGAAATCATCGGATATCCTCTCGGCGGTCACATTGTGGTCAACGGTAGTAACAAGGAAGCTTATGCCGTTGTACTCCATTCTCTGTAACGATGCAGATATTACCGGGTCTGCCTTATATGTAGTTATAAACATGGCAACAAGCTCTCCTGATATAGCAACATATGTTATCTGTCTGTTGCCGTATCTGAACTTATCCTCATAACTCATGTCGGGAGGATCTATGCCGTGTAATTCAAGCAGATGTCTTGAGCCGACAAGCACTCTGTCACCGTTTACCCAACCTACAAGTCCGTCACCGTCCTCATAGGCTACACTCTCAACATTTGTAAGTACTTTAAGGTTTCCCTTTATCATGCTGTCGAATATACCTGTCATTGTGCTGTCTACGGTATTAAACATTGCCGCACAGGCAAGTATGGCATCATCTATGCGCTGATTGCTGAAGGTCTTTATACCGTTAAGGATTATCGAACCCTTAGGGTAAAGCTCCTTAGCATCTATCATAATTGCATTACAATCGCTGAACTGTCTTACAGCGGGATATCCTACAAGCATACCGTCGCTGCTTAAAGCTCTTTTACAAAGCTTGCTTATCGGAAAGTTTATGGCTATAAGTGCTGCCGCAGGAGTAAATACCACCGCAACCACACATAATGCAGACAATGCGCCGATAAATGACTTGGCTATAAATCCGTATGCAACGGCTACCGCTATTGAGCCTATTATTGCAAGCGGAGTTATCCTGCCTGCAGCATCCTCGCTGGGGTCAGGAGAATATGAAAGCTTTAAGAAATTCTTAAGGAATCCCGTCTTTCTCTGGAATGTTATTATAGGCTTACTTACCGGTATGCCCGTCATTAGCTTTTGAGCCTTTTTCTCGTCTGTATATATCTTTGCGGCGTACTTTTCATCCTCTGACGCAACAAAAGCAAAATTGCGGCGAATACGCAGCATCATTATCAGCTTACCTACACAGTTCAGCAGTAACGCCAACGATATTATAGGTGCATAAAGATTTAATTCTTTATTATAAAATTCATCCGTTGCGAAAAACGCCGAAATACATTGAACTAAACCGGTTACACAGGTAAACGCCAACACCGTGTCGGAGTTACCTTTAAGCGAAAGCAATGCGGAAAGTCCGTTGGTAAGCGTTACGTTACATACAAAAACAGCCGCACCCAGCAGAATAAAGTTAAAGAATACATACATAAGCGGTGCTTTAGGCAAAATCAGCATTATGTTATCAGGTACAAATCGTTGTAAGAACGATATGCCTATAAGTACTACTGAAATTATAAGTACCACAGTCGTTTTAAACACAAGCTTATGCACATTCATGCTTATCTCTGTCTTGACTGTTTTAAAGTCCTCAGGGTCTTCAAAATCATCTATCATACTAAGCGGCTTGTCCGTATTCTCAGGATCATCCAGAGGATTATCGTCCTCTTCACTGCTGAAAAGATTAAATTTACGCTTTTTCTTTTCTTTTTCTTTAGGTATGCTGGTAAACTTAGGACTTTCTGAAGTATTACCGTCAGCGGATGACTCATCGTCAACATTCTTAAAAGGCTTGGCTATTATAGAACCGTAGTCCATACTGTCAAGCTCATCAAGCTGTTGTTTTTCACGTCTTTCACGTGATTCCTTCAACTTTTTTGAAGAAATAGTAATAGTAAATTTCTGCGGTGGGTCAACATCAAACGCAGACGGCTCCCAACGCTTCTCCTTTGGCTCGTCCTCCTCTTTTTTATCGGAGTAAGCAAGGTACGCTTCTCTAAGCACTGCGGTAAATGTCTTTGACATTGATATTACCGTTATGCCTCTTTGAGGACTGTGATATTCATAAGGAGGAGCAACAAATTTATTTTTATTCTCACTTTTTTGATTTTGTGATTCTTTTTCCGCACGCTCTATTTCGGCCTTTTCTATTCGTGCGGTTTCAACCACCGCTTCAGATGATGTTCCACGTGCTACCGGCTTAGGCGCACCGAAGAACTTTTCGTATCTGCTCTCTGTAGGCGGTTGATTAAGCTTAGAATAGAGATTTTCGTATATCTGTGCATATTTCTGCTGATGTTCAGGGAATTTTTCCGCAAAGCCGCCTTCAACGAAAGGCTCGTCCACAATAGGTTCAGCCGGAACAGCTTTGTTAAATACACTCTTAATAAGTGAAATCTCATCCTCCTGCACAGTCTTAGCCGTATTCTGTGACTCAGGCACTACTACCTCTATCGTATCAGGCTCTACTCCGCCAACATCTTCGTTACTGTTAAAGGTTACAGGCTCACGTATATTTTCCAGTATTACCTCATGCGTATCACCTTTGCTGCTAATTCCATCTTGATCTGTATGTACCTGAACATCCTCTACCCTTTCATGAGTACTGTTTGAGCTGATATCCTCAAATACACCTGTGGGTGCATATGCAGTCTGCTCAGTCTTCGGTATAGACTTACTTGCCGCTGCCTCTACTGCCCTTTTAGCAAGCTGACCGGTAATATGAAGTCTGCTGTATGACGAATCGTCATCGTCAAAATCATCATCGAAATCGTCATCAAAATCATCGGTCATACTGTCATCTATCTCAGATATTATATCAGCAACGCTCTGCGTCTGCTCAGGCACAGCATAATCCGGTACGGATATGTCACCGGTTATCTCAATATCACCTGTTATATCAATGTTCTCAATGCCCTTAAAGCCCTCGCCGGTATTATCAAAGTCATCGTCATCATCGTCATCGTCAATACCATTCATATTAATATTGCTGCCCTCAGGCTTTGCTGATATACTGACAAATTCCTCCTTTTTGCCGGATAATGAGTTTATCTCAAGAGGCTGCACTAAGATCATATCCGTAATAGGCTTTATAACGGCGTCTTCATCAGGTTTATCTGAAGAATACATATTCCTCATAAGCTCATACGGACTTTCAGGCACTATATCTGTAGGTATCTGTTCCTCATGCTCCACCTTATCTTTTATGATGTTATCGGTTACGACAATGTCTCCCAAGTCGATATATCTCTCGTTTGCCTCAGGTACAATAACAGGGGCTTCGCTTATAGTCTTTGCTTTTTCCACCTGTTCGGTAAGCTCATTGATATCTATCTCTTCGCCTATATCTCCGTCCATTTTATTAAAGGCATTGCCCAATGCTCTGATAATAGACGTAACTGAGGTAGTGTTTGTTATAGACATATCATCCGATTTTACGGTTTGTTGCTGTTGCTGTTTTTGTTTATTACCGTAATTACGCGGTTGCTTAGGTACTGTAAGCGGGTCGGTCTTAGTGTACCTTACTTTTTTTTCGGTAGTACTGAAAATTTCCTCCATCTCAACGCCATGCTGTGATATATCAACCGTATCAGGGTTCTTTGATTGAGTATTTGCTTTATTCTTTTTTCCAAATAATCCAAACATTCCTTATCGTCCCACCCTTTCAGTTATTTTGCTTTTATTCCGTTTCTTTGCCGTGATATCTCATATGTGATTATTCCTGCCGCAACGGACGCATTCAGCGAGCTTACCCTGCCTAAAAGCGGCAGCGAAAGTACTCCGTCACATTTTTCTTTAACAAGTCTGCTTACTCCGCTGCCCTCGTTACCTATTACAAGCGCTATAGGCCCTGTCAAATCAGTCTGACACCATGTGGTGCCGTCCATGTCGGCACAGTATATCCAAACACCCTTTTCTTTAAGCTTATCTATCTCTACTGAAATATTTGTAACTCTGGCTACAGGCAGATACTCAACAGCACCTGCGGACGCCTTGCCTACCGTAAAGGTAAGCCCTGCAGAACGCCGCTTCGGTATTATTATACCGTGCGCTCCTGCACATTCCGCCGTACGTATGATAGCCCCAAGATTGTGAGGATCCTCTATCTCATCAAGGATAATTATAAAGGGGCTTTCGCCTTTTCTGTCGGCATATGCCAATATATCATCTACAGATGAATATTCCTTAACTGCCGCAACTGCAACTACACCTTGATGTACCGCACCTGCACACATATAATCAAGCTTTTTTACGTCACATTCTTTAATTGTTATACCCATTCCCTTTGCTTTGGCTATTATTGCAGAGAGAGTTCCCGTATGCTGACCTTTTAAAACATATAAGCTGTCTATTGCTCTTCCGCTTTTAAGAGCCTCATTCACGGGATTTCTACCCGCTATTATATCTTCAGCAGTACTTCTTACGTTGTTTTTTTCAGCCATTTATTCTCCACCATTCCGAATATCTAAACATATATAAAATCTATTATTTAGCACTGTTAGAGCCATTTCCGAAAAACAGCACACTTTTATTTAGTATATCACATCATAATGGAAAATAAAAGAGATTTCTGCATATTTTTTATTTTTTCCGTAAATTTGCGATTAAAAAATACTTATATTGTAATTTTTCCTGAATCAATATCAAGCATAAAAGCACCTGTATCTATGTTTTCGGGTATTATTCCGTATCTTCCTGTAATCGGATCTCTGAAAATAGCTGCTTCGGGCGGGCAGGCCGTAAAGCTGAAGTACATAGCCGCATACAGTACAAGCATAAAAAGTGCAGGAGAAAACCACACTTCAATAGGCTTTGATGACATATACAGCTTATATGACAGTACATACGCAAATATTATCCATACAACTATGCTGATAATGTCTATTATCAGTACATTCTTTCCGAGTAATGAAGAATAAAGGAAAAAGAATCCTATTGTAATACCGCCTAAAAACCACAGCCCCACTATCTTAGCTACAAAAAATCTTTTAAAATACGTTTTACATACGCAAAACTCTACCACCGCCCACGCAAAATATGGCATTGTGAATATCTTGACGTGTTCCCAAACGCTTTCATTTACAGATGCAAACAGAAGCGTCCACATTGCACCGCCTGTAAGCTCATAGGCAAAGTGAAGTATAATGCCTGCTGTTAATGTAAATACAGCACCGGCAATCTCAAATTTTTTCAGTAATTTCCTATCCATAAAATACACCCTTACCGTTATTTATTTATCACACGCAGTAAATGCCGGTTAAACCATACAGCAGTATTGCAGTACTTGAGCATATTACCGCAGACAGGTATATGACCTGCTTTTTATGTAATCTTTTACAAATATTTATGTGTTCCCCACCGTAATAATTCGTTATTTTTTATGTATATTAAATTTATTGACAAAAAGGCTTGAAAAATCCCGCATTATATGATAAACTTTGTATTGTAGATTAATAAGTATTTAAAAGAGAGTGGGGCGACCCGCTCTCTTGTTTATGTAGAGGTGAAATCATGGAAAATAAAAAGCGTAACGGCGGCAACACGGTACAGCAGGTACGCAGTATAGTAGAGCCTATAATAGAACAACTTGGATTAAGGCTGTGGGACGTTCGCTATGTTAAAGAGGGCGCACAGTGGTATCTGAGAGTATTCATTGATAAGGACGGAGGCGTAAACATTGAGGACTGCGAAAAAGTAAGCAGAGCAATAGATAAGCCGCTTGATGACAATGACCCAATAGAGCAGAGCTACTGTCTTGAGGTATGTTCACCCGGCATTGAACGTGAGCTTACCCGAACAGAACATTTTCAGCAGTTTATCGGCGCTGACATAATGGTTAAGCTTATACGCCCGATACCCGATATTGGCAAAGAGCTTTTCGGTAAGCTTGCCGAAGAAAGCAAGGATGAATTTGTTATTGAGAATGAGGACGGCGATACACTCACTATCAAGAAAAAAGACACCGTTTGGGTAAAGCTTGACGACTTTGATTAAACGGTGTTCATGCAGGTTATCGCATGATACTGCAAAGTGCATATAATTATTTATGATACGCATTTAAATGCACACTTCGCTTTATAACATATTAAAATTATGACAAATTAATAATACATTTGAAAGGATTGATTAAAAAATGAACCGTGATTTATACACAGCATTAGAAGACTTAGAAAAGGAGAGAGGCATTCCTCTTGATTACATGATAAGTCAAATAACAAAGGCAATTCAGATAGCCTGCAAAAACACCTATGGCGGTAACGATGATGTAGAAGTAGTTACTAACCGTGACAAGGGTATTTTTGAAGCCTATCTTCTTAAAACGGTTGTTGAAGAGATAACAGACCCTAACAGAGAAATACTACTCAGTAAAGCAAGAGATATTGATGCTAAGCTGAATGTAGGCGATAAAGCAAGAATACTGCTCGACCCTAAGGCGTTTGGCAGAATAGTAGTTCAGACATCAAGAAGCATAATCCGTCAGGGCATACGTGACGGAGAAAAGGGACATATGCTCATGGAATTTCAAAGCAAGGTGCAGGAGCTTGTTACCGCTACCATTGAGAGAATTGACCCTAAGTCAGGTGCAGTTGCCCTTAAGATAGGCAAAGCAGACGTTGTATTGCCTAAGAGTGAGCAGGTAGGCAACGAGGTATTCAAGGAAGGCGAGCTTATCAAGGTTTATATTGCCGAGATTAAGGAAACCGAGAAAGGTGCAAAGCCTATCATATCAAGAACCCACCCCGGATTTGTAAAAAGACTGTTTGAAACTGAAGTACCTGAGATATACGACGGAACAGTTGAGATAAAGGCAGTTTCAAGAGAGGTAGGCTCAAGAACAAAGCTTGCGGTTTACAGCAAAAATCCTGACGTCGACGCAGTGGGCGCCTGCATAGGCTCTAAAGGCATAAGAGTTGCATCTATAGTAAATGAGCTTGGCGGCGAAAAGATAGATATAATCGAATATAACGAAGATCCGGCTAAGTTTGTTGCCGCATCGCTCTCACCTGCCAGCGTAGTTAAGGTGGAGATATTGGATGAGCTTGCAAAGAGCTGTAGAGTAACCGTACCGGACAGCCAGCTTTCACTTGCTATAGGTAATAAAGGACAAAATGCAAGATTAGCCGCAAGATTAACAGGCTGGAAGATAGACATACGCCCGGAAAGCGGATTTTTCGGTGAAACAGACGAGGACGCACAGCAAGAAGAGCCTGCCGAAATAACCGAAGATGCACAGGCAGAGGAATAATTACTCCATCCATAAAGGAGAGATCACTTAATGAAGCCCAGAAAAATACCGCTTAGAAAATGCACAGGCTGTGGCGAGATGAAACCTAAAAAGGAACTTATACGAGTTGTTAAGGCACCTGACGTTAAGGATGAAAATAATAACATTATAGCAGAGGGTGAGGTTTCACTTGACTTTGTAGGTAAAAAGCCCGGCAGAGGCGCTTATGTGTGTCATAGCTTAGAATGTTTACGGCTTGCACGTAAGGGAAGAAGACTTGAACGGGCATTTTCATGCAAGATACCGGATGATATATATAACGCCATGGAGCAGCAGCTTACAGAAGAAGGTGCAAAGGAATGAACGATAAGGTACTGTCGTTTTTAGGACTTTGCCGTAGAGCAGGTAAGCTGACAATGGGACTTGACCCCGTTAAAGGTTCTGTAATAACAGGCGAAAGTAAGCTTATACTACTTGCATCAGACATATCTAAGCACACAGAAAATGAAATCACATTTACAGCCCGTGACCTTAATATACAAATTGTTAAGCTGTCATATACTAAAGATGAGCTGGGTTTTGCCTTAGGCAAGCTTACGGCAGTCATCTCAATAAACGACGGCGGCTTTGCCAAAAAGCTAAAGAGCATGACAGCAGATACCTATAGGGAGGAATATAAACTATGATGAAAAAATACAAAGTACATGAGTTTTCAAAAGACCTCAATGTATCAAGTAAAGACGTAGTTGCAATTTTGCAGGAGCATTACGATGAGCCTAAGAAAAGCACCACGGCCCTCAGTGAAGAGGAGCTTGACCTTATTTTTGATTATTTTACACAAAAAACGGCAGTAAGTGACTTTAACGCTTACTTTGCTTCTGCGCAGAAGAATGAAGAAGCCGTTGCCGATGAATCCAACAAGGAAGAAAAACCTGCAAAGAAGGCAAAGGCCGATAAAGCGGAAAAATCCGAAAAAAATGATAAAAAACCGAGTAAAACCGCAAAAGATGCAAAAGATACAAAGGAATCAAAGCCTGCGGATAAGAATAAGGCCAGCTCTAAAAAGGACGCAAAGCAACAGAAAAATGCCGGTGACGACAAGCCTGTTGAAAGCGTTGAGATGGGTATAGAGAGAAGAAAGCGTGTTATAGATACCAGAGCATCTCATGTTGATATAGAGAAATACAACGAGAAATACGACCGCATGGCATCTGAAAAATATCGCAACGAAAATGCGGCATCCAAGCAGAAGATAACACAGCGCTCTCAGCAAAAGGGTAAGCCGAAAAACTCACGTAAAGAAACAGAGGCAGAGCGCATGAAGCGTATAGCCAATGACAGAAAGAATAAGCCTATTACTGTTTCTATACCTGATGAGATCACCGTTGCAGAGCTTGCCGTACGCCTTAAGGCTACAGCCGCAGAGGTTATAAAAAAGCTGTTCCTGCTGGGTACAATGGTTACCATAAACGATGTAATCGACTTTGACACCGCCTCACTTGCCGCCATGGAATTTCATGCAAAGGTTGAAAAAGAGGTAGTTGTTACCATTGAGGAAAGAATTATTGATGACAGTGAGGACGATGACGATAACCTTGTAACACGTGCGCCTGTAGTTGTAGTTATGGGTCACGTTGACCACGGTAAGACTTCACTTCTTGACGCAATAAGACACGCAAACGTAACATCCACCGAGGCAGGCGGTATTACCCAGCATATAGGCGCATACCGTGTAAAAATAAATGACAGAGATATCACCTTTCTTGACACACCGGGTCACGAGGCTTTCACCACTATGAGAGCCAGAGGTGCACAGGTTACGGATATAGCCATACTTGTAGTTGCCGCAGATGACGGTATAATGCCTCAGACCGTAGAGGCTATCAACCACGCAAAGGCCGCAGGTGTTTCTATAGTAGTAGCAATAAATAAAATGGATAAGCCGGGCGCAAATCCCGAAACCGTTAAGCAACAGCTCACAGAATATGATCTTGTTCCGGAGGAATGGGGCGGCGATACACCGTGTATCCCTGTTTCCGCTAAGACAAAAGAGGGCATTGAGGACTTGCTTGAGATGGTTACACTTATTGCGGATATGAAGGAGCTTAAGGCTAATCCTAACAGAGCCGCCAAGGGTACGGTTATAGAGGCAAGACTTGATAAGGGCAGAGGTCCTATAGCCACCGTACTTGTTCAGAACGGTACACTTAACGTAAGCGATATCATCGTTGCAGGTACTGCCGTAGGCAGAGTAAGAGCAATGACGGATGATAAGGGCAATAAGGTAACATCCGCAGGCCCATCTATTCCGGTTGAGATAACAGGCCTTGACGACGTTCCTATGGGCGGCGACGTATTCAACGCCGTTTCTGACGAAAGACTCGCCAGAGAGCTTGTTGAACAGCGTAAGACAAAGCAAAAGGAAGATATGTTCAATCAGCAGACAAAGGTTACCCTTGATAATCTGTTTGACCAAATGCAGCTCGGCGATGTTAAAGAGCTTAAGATAATCGTTAAGGCTGATGTACAGGGCTCTGTTGAAGCCGTTAAGCAATCACTTGCAAAGCTCTCAAATGATGAGGTAAGAGTAAATGTAATACACGGCGCAGTCGGTTCAATAAGTGAATCTGACGTAATGCTCGCAAACGCTTCAAATGCTATTATAGTAGGATTTAACGTACGTCCTACACCTGTTGTAGCTGAGATTGCGGAGCGTGAGGGCGTTGACCTGCGTCTTTACAGAGTAATTTACGACTGTATAGAAGAAATAGAGGCCGCTATGAAGGGTATGCTTGCTCCTAAGACACGTGAGGTAACACTCGGTAGAGCTGAATGCCGTAACGTTATCAAAATTAAGAGCGTAGGCACCGTTGCAGGTAGTTACGTGCAAAGCGGTAAGGTTACAAGAACATCAAGCGTACGTATAGTACGTGACGGTATTATAGTAGCCGATGATAAAATAGCATCATTACAAAGATTTAAGGATTCGGTTAAAGAGGTTGCACAGGGCTATGAATGCGGTATCTGCCTTGAACACTTCAGCGATCTTAAAGAGGGCGATGTATTCGAGGTTTACACCATAGAAGAATACACAGAGTAATAAACCCTTAAAACTAATTAAAAGGAATGGTCACAATGGCAGGACATAAATTACAGCGCACCTGTGAGGATATCAAACGTGAGCTTACTGCAATATTACGCATTATGAAGGATCCAAGAGTTAAAGATAAATTCATCACCATAGTAAGGGTAGATGTATCTAACGACCTTTCACAATGCAAGGTATATGTAAGCTCTATGGAGGGCATCGACACAGCTAAGAATGCCGTTAAGGGGTTAAAGGCCGGAGAGGGATTTATACGCACTGAGCTTGGCAAAAGGCTGAGCATCAGGCGTGTGCCGGCTTTCGTATTCCTTGCAACGGATTCTATAGAATACAGCGCAAATATCTCCAGAATACTAAATGAGCTGGATATAAAAGGTGACACCGATGATAACAATGACATTGATTGAAATTACAGAGAAGTTAAAAAGTAACGACAATTTTTATATTCTTACACATCAGTACCCTGACGGAGATACTCTCGGTTCGGCATTTGCTCTTTGTGAGGCTTTGCAGAAAATCGGCAAAAAGGCAAGGGTTCTATGCCCTGATGTAATATCAAATAAATATCAGTATCTTATGTCAGGTGTAACTCAGCAGGACTTTGAAGCAGATTGCATAGTAAGTGTTGATGTAGCCGATAAAAAGCTGCTCGGCTCATTACAGCAGACCTATGGTGACAATGTGGATATCTGCATTGATCACCATAGCTCAAACACACGGTTTGCCGAGTATATATATGTCGACAGTCAAAGAGCCGCAACTGCTGAGATAATATACGAGATAATCAAGCTTATGGGCATTACGGTAACTAAAAGTATAGCCGACTGCATTTATACCGGAATTTCAACCGATACGGGCTGTTTCAGATATACCAATGCTACGCCCGACAGCTACCGCATTGCCGCAGACATGATGGAGTGTGGCTGTAATGCCGCCGCAATCAATAGGGTTATGTTTGAAACAAAGTCACGTGCAAAGCTTGACATCGAAAGACAGGTGCTTGACAGTATTGAGTATTTCTCAGACAATAAATGCGCAATAATCTACGTAACACTTGACATGATACGCAAATCGGGCGTTAAGGAAGATGAGCTTGACGGCATAGCCTCTATACCACGCAAAATAGAGGGAGTACTTATCGGAATTACAATGCGTGAAAAGGCAGACAATACCTTTAAGATATCGGTACGCACTAACGATAATATAAATGCCGCCGCCTTTTGCGGTGAGTTCGGCGGTGGAGGACACGTTGCCGCCGCAGGCTGCTCTATCTCCGGTACTATACCGGAGATTAAGAGTAAGCTTGCTGAGGTAGCAGCCAGATATATTGCTGAGGCACAAAAGCAATGAACGGTGTATTAATTGTAGATAAGCCGCAAGGCTTTACTTCATTTGATGTAGCCGCAATAGTACGCAAGCTATGCAAAACAAAAAAGGTAGGCCACACAGGAACACTTGACCCTATGGCCACAGGTGTTTTACCTATTTTGATAGGCAATGCCGCTAAGGCACAGCAATTCATGCCCGACCACAGCAAGGAATATATAGCCGAGCTTTGTTTCGGCATAGAAACAGATACATTGGACATAACTGGCAATGTACTTAGTGAGCGTAGCACAAGTGTTACGGTGGAAGATATGCAGAAGATTCTGCCAAAATTTGTGGGTGATCTGATGCAGGTTCCCCCTATGTATTCCGCAATAAAAAAAGACGGCAAGCGTATGTATGAGCTTGCACGTGAGGGAATAGTACTGGAGCTAGACCCACGCCCCATAACGGTGCATGAGCTTGATATGACGGACTTTAATGAGCAGGAGCAAAAAGCAACCATACGTGTGTTATGCTCTCAGGGTACATATATTCGCAGTATTTGCCGTGATATCGGTGCTATGCTTGGATGCGGTGCGGTTATGACACAGCTAAGGCGCACACGTGCCTGCGGATTCTTGGATAACCAAGCATATAGCTTAGACAGGCTACGTGAAGAAGGCTTTAATATTGAAGCCTGCATTATGCCTACCGAAAGTCTGTTCTCCTTATACGGTACGGTTAAGGTAAGCCCTGCTCAGACAGCAAGGTTTAAAAACGGCGGCAGTCTTGCACTCGACAGATTGCATAGCTTAAATGGTGCAAAGGATAAAGCAATAATGCGTGTTTACTCTGCAAACAATGAATTTATAGGATTGGGAAAGATCACGGAAGCGGAAAACTCCCTTAAATTTTTAAAGCTTTTTTGCAATAATACGGATTAATACAGAGGATGATATGATGGAAATTATCAATGAGCTTAAAACGTCAGACAGCCGTACAAGTGTTGCTCTCGGCTTTTTTGACGGTATGCACAAGGGTCACCGTACCGTTATTCGCTCTGCGGTGGACGGTGCGAAGTATGACGGGCTAACGCCTGCCGTACTTACGTTTTCCGAACAGCCTAAGGCTGTTGTTACGGGTACTTCCCCGGAATTGCTTATTGCCGAGGACAGAAAGCATCAATTAATGAATGATATAGGCGTAAAGAAGCTTTATTGCCTGCATTTCTCAGACCTGAGAAATATCTCAGCGGAGGATTTCGTAGACTTCGTTTTAGTTCAAAAGCTAAAGGCAAAGCGTGTTTTCTGCGGATTTAATTATCATTTCGGACAAGGCGGTGTGGCAGACTGCGAAGACCTGAAACGCCTGTGCAGACTGCGTGGTATAATAGTTACCGTAAACAATCCGGTACTGTATCAGGGTGACACTATAAGTTCTTCACGTATAAGGGATTGTATTAAAAACGGTGATATGATATCCGCCTGCACAATGCTTGAAAGGTGCTTTTCCTATAAATTACCCGTAGTTCACGGCAGACAGCTTGGCAGAGAGATTGGTGCGCCGACTATAAACCAATATATACCGGAGGACGCTGTTTTACCTAAATTCGGCGTTTATGCAAGCTTTGCAACAATAGACGGAGTACGTGTTCCCTCTGTAACAAATATAGGCATAAAGCCTACCGTCGGCTCTGACAAGCCCATAATGGAAACATGGATACAGTCTGACGGCATTGATGACTTATACGATAAAGATATAGAGGTATCTTTCATAAAGCACTTACGTGGCGAACACAAGTTTGACTCACTTGACGACCTTAAAGCCGCAATGACTAAGGACGCACAGCGAGCAGTAAGGATATTTAATTCTTTACATGGATAAAGAGTAGTCCAATAAAAATAAATATTATACGTATTAAAGCCGAGCATCATTCATGTAATGCCCGGCTTATTTTTATATCATTTTATTTTGTTTAGTTAAAGTCTTTTAGTATTATATTTAGCTCTGACATTTCTTTATTTAACATGGTACGTTGATTGCGTAAATATGAAAGATCTTGTTCAATAGCATAGATATTATTCTTTTGTTTTGCTATTTCTTTGTTAAAGCCTGAAATATCGCTATCGCATTTCTCAATTTTTTCTATTTTCTTCTGCTTATTAGCATTCCAACGATTAATTGACTCTTTTCTATTTTTATCCATATTTGAAGAAGCAATTTTCATTATAATAAATATGGCAATTAATATTAGCAATAACGTAAAATTTTTAATAAGACAACATATAATAAACGCAACAATAATCCACATCATAACACAACCTGTCGCAATATCTAAATCGACTTTCTTTCTTTCATACTTATGCTCTAAATGTGATAAATCATCCTCACCTTTTATTAATGATTGCTCCAAACTGTCACGGCATTGTTGAGCTTCTTTTAGTATTTTAATATTTTTATACAGTGAGCTATTATCTGAATTTAAGCTGTGCCATTCAGCGTTTTTCTCCTCTATATCGGAATCAATAGAATTTAGTAACTTAACTCTTCTTTCGATGCTCTTTTTTATGTATTCCTTAGATTTTTCAATTAGATATGACCTTATGCTTCCGGGCGATACTGATATAGCACGTTTTATATATTCCTTTATTTCACCTATTGTATTTAGACTGATGTCTAAATTGCACAAGTTATCAGTACACACTCTAAGTAAACCCCACCAAGTTCTAAAGTTTTCAGGTGCAAGCTCCTTTGCTTCTTCAAAGTATTTTTTTGCACATGGAATATCCTTGAATTTAGTAAAATATAGCTCTGCATTCTGAAGAAGCTTAGTAGATGAGCGTTCATCTATTCCTTCATAAACAAAAGAACAATTGCAAAATTTACATACACCAACATATGATGCTTCATCATAAATCAGTTCTCCGCCACAGTTTGAACACTTCAACTCCCTTATCTTATCCGTCATAAAATCAACTCCTTTCTTTGATTATGCAACTATATTTTAGTTTTGTCAACTAGTATCTAGTATTAATTATAAATATATACTTAGGAGTTGATACTAATGAAATTTGAAGAGATATTGAGAAGATTGCTGGAGGAACGGGAAATGACACAAAAAAGCTTAGCTAAAGAATTACATATTCCCGTATCTACATTAGGCGGATATGTACAGGGAACAAGCGAGCCGGACTTTGAAACATTAAAGCTTATCGCAAACTATTTCAATGTTACTACAGATTATATGTTGGACTGTCAAAGCAAAAATTTAAAAACTTTTAACGAAAAGGACTTACTTAGAATATTTCGTCAGCTATCACCTGAGCAGCAAGAAATTTTCATTGAACAGGGCAAGGCTTTCTTAAAAATAAACTCTAAAAATGATAAAAATTAATTTCATATAAAATAAATTACCCACATTTGTACCTAATCAGATAAGGTTTAAATGTGGGTAATTCAGTTACATATGATAAGCTACACAAGGTGAGTGCCTATGGTAAGTATAGCATGGCAACCCGATATAAGCTTGGATTTTTCAGCAATGCGCGCCAAGTTTATCTTACCGGCAAGCTCCTTAGTGCCGTATTCCTCCAGTATGGATATAGCCCTTATCGGTACACCGCTGCCGTAATAAATAACAAGGTGATATTCACCGTTATAGTACAGCTTGCTGTTCTCAAAGGCATATCCTTGCTTATACAGCCGCTCTATTGCCGACAAAAGACATTCAGCATCTGAGAAGCCGTATATCATAGTTCCTCTTGTTTTCTTTATTCTATACCTTCTTTTAAGCACGTTATTACATTCCGGTAAAACGGTAACTATAAACAAGCACCCTGATTTATGTGTAAGTGCCTCAACAAGCAACGTTTTTCCTTTTATTTCAAAGTCTTTTCTCATGCCTGCAATAGTCAACAGTTCCTTTAATATCTCTTTATAATTCGGATCATTAAGTCCCATGCGGTTAAAATCCAGTGAATACCCCTGCATTTCTTCATTCTCAAGGATTATCAAAAGCCTGTTACTGTCAATTTGCTCTATTGTCATACCGATAGCCTCCATTCGTGACAAGGAGTTTTTATAATTATCAGAAATCCGCAGGTTACAAGCACATAAGTCAGTGATATACATTTCATTGTATGCGTTCATAACTTGTTTATATAATCAATAATAATCGCCTGCAAGACAAAAAGCAATAGTAATTTGCAGGCTGGTGTTATTTACCATGTATATAAGCATTAATGCCCGTTAAAGCGTTGTATTCTCTATTTTTATGCACGTTAAAGGTCACAGTTTTATCCATAAAATGTAATGTAAATATTTCCTGATTTTTTAAATAATCATGAATAAAATAGGCATTAATAATAGTATATTACTCCTGCTTATCCAATGTTACTTGTTGCCTTTATGCTAAACTTATATTGACTATACGTAATTTAAATGATAAAATCTAGTTGTAATTTAGCATGAAAGGACGAACATTATGTTTTTATATAAAAACAAAGAGTTTTTTGCGGATATTGACGAGCTTACCTCAAGGGATATCCCATTTGAGAAGCTCAACAATAAAACAGTAATGATAACAGGTGCTAACGGTATGCTTGCGTACTGCTTTACCCTTGCGCTTATGCACTTGAATATTGAAAAGGGATATAACATTAAGGTGGTTGCACTTGTACGCAATGTGCAAAAGGCTAAGAAAAAATTTGAGGGCTTTTTAAGTGACGGCCGCTTTGTACTGCTTGGTCAGGATATATGCACACCTATAGATTATTACGGAGATGTAAATTACATATTTCACGCCGCAGGCAATGCAAGCCCATATTTCATAAAAAACGATCCTGTAGGAATTATTGCCGCAAATACGCAGGGTACCGTTAATGTGCTTGAATTTGCACGTAACAAAAGTATAGAAAATATTGTTTTTGCCTCTACCAGAGAGGTGTACGGCAAGGTTGACGGAGTAGAGTTTATATCTGAAGACGATATGGGAGTTTTTGACCCACTCGATGCTCGCTCGTGCTATCCCGAAAGTAAGCGAATGGCAGAAACCATATTCAAAAGCTATAACATACAGTACGGCGTACCTTTTACAGTAACGAGGATTGCACATTCATACGGGCCGGGCATGATAATAGGTAATGACGGCAGAGTTATGGCAGACTTTATAAGCGATACCGTAGCAGGCAGAAATATTATTCTGAAAAGTGACGGACTTGCAGAACGTGCATTCTGCTATGTTACCGACGCTGTGGCAGGAATTTTCCTGGTTATGCTGAAAGGTGAGATTGGCGAAGCTTACAACATAGCAAACGAAACCGAGCCTATGGCAATCAGAAACGTTGCAATCATGCTGTCTGAGCTTTTCCCTGAAAAGGGCATTAATGTTGCTTACAAACACACTGACGATTCAAGCTATTGCAAATATGCAAGGGTTGGACTCAGCACCGCTAAGATAGAGGCACTCGGTTGGCAGCCTAAGATTAAGCTTACAGACGGCTTACGCAAAACAGTTTTAAGTTTTAATGACTGATAAAACATACAATATTACAATTCCCCTGACGGATTTTTACTGATCCGTCAGGGGATATTTTTACGCTTATAATTATTGAGTTAAACTTATCTATTGCTCCAAAGCCTTTGCAAGCTCAGATATGACCAGTTTTTTATTTGCGGACCATAACGGTGCAATAAGATCCTTTTTCGCTCCGTCACCCGTAAGTCTGTGGATAACAATACTTTTTGGAATTATCTCTACACACTTGCGTATTATTTCAATATATCTATCCATTGTAAGCACTTCAAATTTACCTGCACTATAATCAAGTGCCAAATCTGTACCTTTAAGCACGTGCAAAAGTTGCAGCTTTATACCTGATATGCCACCGCTGCAAACATATTTTACGGTACTTAGCATATCCTCTTCACTCTCGCCCGGCAAGCCTATTATCACATGAGTTACTACCTCTATAGAGTGTTCAATTAGACGCTTCACCGCAGAGTCATATACATCAAGGGTATAGCCCCTGCGGATATAGTCGGCTGTGCGCTGATGGATAGTCTGTAAACCAAGCTCAACCCATACGGGCTTTATCCTGTTAAGCCGTGCAATAAGCTCTATAACATCATCAGGCAGACAGTCGGGGCGTGTAGCTATGGCAAGCGCCACTATATCAGGGTGTGATATTGCCTCAGTATATATTTTCTCAAGGTATTCTATGGGCGCATAGGTGTTTGTATATGCCTGAAAATAAGCTATATACATTCCGCTTTTTATCTTTTTGCTTACTCGTTGCTTTGCAAGCTCTATCTGCTGTAATATAGGCAGGCAACCGCTTTCCGCAAAATCGCCCGATCCGCCTGCACTGCAAAATATACAGCCCCTATCCCCCTTAGTACCGTCACGGTTGGGACAGGTCATGCTGCCGTTTAATGCAAGCTTGTATACCTTATCGCCGAAGCGTTGTTTTAAATGTTCATTTAGTGAGGTGTAATTCTTCATAATTATAACCGTTTATTTGTTAGTAGACTTAATTATCAGTCGGCAGGCAATTCTTTCTTCTTACTCGGCTTAACGATAACAACTATCAGAATGATTATCAATATAGCGATAAGTCCTATTCCGCCGTAAAGTGCCATTTTAGACATATCAAGAGAATTTTCATATATAAGCACCATACATGATATACCGTCAACAGTTACCTTGTCACCATTAATAGAGCTGATAACCTCTGTGCCTGCCTTTTCACCGTTGACATAAATGCTCCATTTACCTGACTTAGGCAGCTTGACCTCTGTCTTTTCTCTCTTAGCATTCAGTACAACAAATATGGTTTCTGCACTCTCGTTGTTTGGCTTATTGTTTATTGAATAGGCTATAACATTCTTTTCGGTATCTGTTTCAAACCTAAGATTGTTGTTGATATCCTCTGCTGTAGTCATTCTTAGTGCCGGATGAGCCTTTCTGAACGCTATAAGTCCTTTATAGTAGTTATACACCTTTGCATTATCGGTAAGCGTATTCCACTTAAGGCTGTTTGTGGCGTCCGATGATTTATAGCTATTTTCATCAAAGCCGGTACCGCTTGCGTTAGGCTTTGAGCGCAGAAATTCTTCACCCGCCTGGAAGAACGGTATGCCCTGTGATGTAAGCACAATGGCACTTGAAAGCATATTCATCTTTGTTCTTGTTTCAACGTCATCATCTGCGTTAGATGTGGCAAGCTTGTCCCATAAGGAAAGATTGTCGTGTGCAGAAGCATAGTTGATAGTCTGTGACGGACTTGCAGCCCATGCCTTTTGAGAATAATTTACAAGAGTATAGTCTATCTGATCATGCTGAACAGACGCAACTATGCCGAACTTTATAGACTCATCGCTTGTGGTTTTACCGCTTACAAAGCCCTTATCTGCACTATTAAAAACATTACCCTTTATGCCGTCACGTATATCATCGCTGAATGCGGCTATCTCATTAAGCTGATATGTGTTTGCCTTAACTGCTCTTAAATTCTCGGCAAGCGTAGATGTGCCTCCTGTCCAACCCTCACCGTATATCAGAATAGAGCTGTCAACCTTATTCAAGGCCTCACGTACTGCGTTCATTGTTTCTATATCATGTATTCCCATAAGGTCAAAGCGGAAGCCGTCAACATGATATTCGGTCGCCCAATATACAACTGAATCTACTATAAATTTACGCATCATTGCTCGCTCTGACGCTGTTTCATTACCGCAACCCGAAGCATTTGAGAAATTCTCGCCGTCTTTTCTGTAGTAATAATCAGGTACTATCTTATTGAAGTTAGAGTCCTGTGTAGCCGATGTATGGTTAAATACAACGTCCATAACTACACGCAAGCCGTTATTGTGCAGACTTTGCACCATTTGCTTAAATTCGTTTACTCTTACTGCACCGTTAGTCGGGTCTGTAGAATACGAGCCCTCAGGTGCGTTGTAGTTTTCAGGGTCATAGCCCCAGTTAAAGTTATTCTTATCAAGTGTTGTTTCATCTATTGAGGCATAGTCGAATGCCGGCAAAAGGTGTACATGAGTAACGCCAAGCTCTTTGATATGGTCTATACCGGTTGACATTCCGCTGTCATTTTTTGTTCCTGTTTGAGTAAATGCAAGATATTTGCCTTTGTATTCATCCTTAATACCTGAGCTTGAATCCATAGACATATCTCTTATATGAAGCTCGTAGATAATAGAATCCGTAAAGTTCACAAGCTCAGGGCTTTTATCATTCTGCCAACCGTCAGGGTCAGTTGAGTCAAGGTCGATAACCATACCGCGTTTACCGTTTACACCTACAGCCTTAGCATATATATCAACGGCCTCTTCGGTCTTCCCGGAAACTGTAACAGAGTATGTGTAGTACACGCCGTTCTGGTCGCCCGACTTTGTATATGACCATTCGCCTCTGTCCTGCTTGCTCATATCTACGCTTTCAATAAGATTGTCGCCTGAACCTGCGCTGTAAAGGTTAAGCTTAACGCTCTCTGCCGTAGGCGCCCATACCTTAAAGGTAGTACTGTCCTTACTGTAAATAGCGCCTAAATCTCCGTCATAAGCAAAAGCGTCCTCAAACTCTTTTGATGAAAACACATTGCTCATAGATACGCTTACAGGAGAAAATCCTTCTCTTTCAAGTGTATATGATTTGCTGAAATCGCAATTTTCAGCTATTGTAACAGTTCCCTCTCTTGCCTCTTTCTCTGTGCCTAAATCCACTTTCGCAATCTCAACGGTATTGCCGTCACTATCCTTAAGCTTATAGCTTGCCGGCTTATCGTTTGCAGTGTCTATAGCCTCAGATAATCTAAAGCTTACGGTATTAGCCGTCAAGAAATATGCGGATAAAAATCTGGGTGTCAGGTCTATCTCAGATTTATCGTAATATATCTTCTCATCGCTTTCAAGCAAGTAAACATCAAGTTTTCCGTTTTTAGCCTTTGTCATATCAATATATCTGTCATCAGATACATCCTTAGCCTCCCATTCATTTAGTCTTATTATTATGCCTGCTGTCTGTGAGCTCTCGCTAACACCTACAGTAGCTATTGCGCCGTAATCGTCAGATGACGTAAAGTCATATGCCGCACCGTCCTTGTCAGGCTCCCACAGCCAAACGTTCCAGCCGTTTGAATAGTCCGCATCGTAGCGGCGGTAATGTATGTTAAGCTTAATCTGATTTTCGCTTACGCTTACCTCCTGTCGCTGTGAAAGTGCTGCTTCATAATCATACTTTTCAGCACCCTGCGGCGCAGTTGTAAGTATCTCCGAAACACCGCTGTTTATCCATACCTCGGTAACATCGCCCGTAATATCTATAAATCTGTCGTCCTCGATGTCTTTAGCTTCCCAGTCGTTTAAGCGGACAATAACTCCCGCCTTTTTGCTGTCACCGGAAAAGCTGTATAACGCAACCTTGCCAAAGCTGTCGGTATCGGTAAATTTAACTGATTTTCCGTCCTTACCGTCAGGCCATATCCAAATATTCCAGCCGTCATAATCGCCGTCAGGTCTGTTGTAATGCAATATAACCGTCTTTGAGTCGGTATCTGCACTTACAGACGGTACTACCGTCATAAAAGCGATAAGCATTACTGCCAAAGTTATTGATAATATTTTTTTCAGCATTTAAAGCTCCCCCTTGTGTGGATTTAATGTAATATTAGTATATCATGTTTTAACTTAAAATGTAAAGTAACACGGCTAAAAATTAAGTAAATTTGTAAATATGTTGTCAACTTTAAAAAAATATTGTATAATCAATGCAACAGATGTGGATTTTTTTGACACTAATATTATGTAAGGCAACGATAAGGGGATATTAAAATGCAAAATGAGTTTAAAGAGCTTGTACTAAAATCAAAAAAAGGAGATACTGCTGCTTTTGCACAGTTATACAGTGCGGTATATAAGGATCTGTACAAATACGCATACTTTACACTAAGGACCAGACAGGATGCAGAGGATGCAGTAAGCGATACCGTGACAGACTGCTTTGCTACTATCGGCAAACTGCGTGATGAAAATTCATTTAAAAACTGGATGTTTAAGGTACTGTCTGCAAAATGTAAACGCCGGCTTACACAATACTACAATATACCGTCAGATATTGACGCTCTGGCAGAAACTGAGTCTGAAACAAGTGATTTTGATACAAGTATAGACCTTAAAAATGCGTTTATGTCACTTAACGAGGATGACAGAATGATAATATCCTTAACCGTATTCGGTAACTATGACAGTGCAGAGGTAGCTAAGATACTTGATATGAACCGTAATACCGTGAGATCAAGGTATTCACGCGCGCTTGCTAAGCTAAGAGAAGCACTGGAACCCGCTAATACATAATTAAAATGTGAAAGGAAAGATATCCATGTTAAACGATAACGATTTTTTACAGAGCATATCCGCAAAAGCAGAAAATTCTCAAATACCCGAAAGTATTTCTCCTGAGACCGTACAGGGCAAGCTTACAGGAGTTAAGCGTAAAAGAAACTTTGTACCGTATGTTTCCGTACTGCTTGCCGTCCTTATATTTGCAACCGGTATAGGAGTATATCGCTTTGCGGGCAAGTCCGGCAACGGTGATATTACCTATTCGCCAAGCGGCAAAGCACCTATGGTAAATATCAGTAAGACTGAGAATTACTCAAATATTTATGATAAATTATTATCCATGAAATCAGATTCCGAATATAATGACTATTTTAACGGTTTTATATCTCCTGATGGTCTATCAGATGATCTATCAATTAAAGGCGAATCCAACGGTACTTTTTCTCCATCAGCCAATGAAAATATTAGCCAAGGCTCAAATAATGCGTACGAAAATGAAGATTTCTCCGACACAAACAATCAGGTAGAGGGCGCACAGGAATCCGATATAGTAAAAACGGACGGAAAATACATTTACTATATAGACAGAGATGAGGATGTTATCTATGCTGTAGAGGCATCAAACGGTCAAACAAAGCTTTTATCATCTATGAAGCTTAATGATATGTTTCTTAAATCTGTAATAGAAGAGGCAAAGGAAACACCGCTTGCCACAGCTACGGACGCTACACCTACTAACCCTATAGATAACTCTCATGAAACCCTTAACGATTTGCATACAGACGGCTTTATCTCAAACATTATCGCAGGTGATTATGACTACTATGATGACAATGAACAAGAAGATGATTTTAAATATAATATTAATTATATTGAACTCTTTTTAAACGGTGACGAGGTAGTAGTAATAGCTGAAAAATATCATAACAACAGATTTTACGGTTTCTATAACAAAACAAATCAGAATGACTGCTATATGCCTATCCATGTTTATGCTACAAAGAATGAAACAATAGCTATTTTCTATGATTACTCAGACAGACAAACCCCTGTATTTAAAAACAGCATAGGCATCAGCGGCAGTTATATTTCCTCCAGAATGATAGACAATATGCTTTATATTGTAACAACAGAGGGCATTTACAGGGGCAATATAAATGAAAAAATCCCGGAAAGCTTTGTTCCTACATTACGTGAGGGTGATTCATATGTTACGGAAAGCTCTGACGATATATATATGCTAGATGATTTTACCAACGCACAATATCTTAACGTTTGCGGTATAAATGTCGATGACTTCGGAAAGATAGTAGATAGCAAGTCAATTCTTGGCAGCGGTGAAGATATTTACTCAAGTACAAAGAATCTATATGTGTATGATACCGTTTATAATTTTGATTGGAATAGAAATTACAGCGAAGAACTTACAGACGGTTTTTATGATTACAACCAAACTCAGCTTACAAAGTTTGAGCTTAATGACGGACAAATAAGCCTTAAAGCATCAAACCTTATTAACGGACACCTAATTAATCAATTTGCTATTGATGAATATAAGGATTTTGTAAGACTTGCAATAACCCATGACGGCGACCGTGTAGAAAACGGCGAGTCTGATAGCTGGGAGCATTGGAACACTTTAAGCATCTTTGACAGCAATCTCAATCTTGTCAGCTCTATAGACCACCTTGCACTCGGTGAGAGCATCAAGTCCGTAAGATTTGACGGTGAAATCGGTTATTTTGTTACATTTAAGAATACAGACCCGCTATTTACCGTTGACCTTAAAAATCCGAAAGAGCCTAAAATATTAAGTGAGCTTAAAATACCGGGTTTCTCAGAATACCTACACGTTTACAGCGATGACCTTTTATTTGGCTTTGGTGAAGACGCTGATGAAGAAGACGGCGAAACAACCGGTATTAAAATGTCAATGTTTGATGTATCTGATAAAGCCGATGTAAAGCAAATAGCTAACTATATAATCGGTAACTATAAGTACGGTACAGACGAAAATAACAAATATTCTTATAATTTCTATGAATCCCCTGCGCTTGAAAACCACAAGGCAATACTCGTTGCACCTGAAAAGCAGCTTATAGGCATACCTCTTGCACAAATATACGGCAACTATGATGATGAGGTATCTGAGGACGGCTTTGAGGGCGGCGAAAAGCTCTTCTACGCATTCTATACTTATGACAGAGATAACGGATTTACACAGCTTGGAGAGGCTGTTATATCAGACTTTGTATTTAATAGCTTTGACGATATCTATAACGATGATTATATTGATCCATATAGTGATTCTCTCAGAGGCTTATATATCGGCGACTACCTCTATGTTGTAAGTCAGGTAGGTTGTATGTCATTCACATTGAGCGATTTTTCAAAGGTATCTGAAATAAGCTTTTAATATAGCTCTTTAAATAAATATTTCAGCAAAATCTCTCGCATAATATCTACGGATATATTGCGGGAGATTTCTTTAATTCGTTTTAATTTTAATTATTATATAAACATCTTAATATGAATAAAACCGATATCATGGAGAAATGCTATACCCATGTAAAAACTATTGCAAAAATAATTAAATTTACGGAGGCTTTAATATGGATTTTAATGAGAGTAAAACTAAGGCAAACCTTCTTACGGCATTCGCAGGAGAATCACAAGCAAGAAATAAGTACACTTTCTTTGCACAAATTGCCGAGCAAAACGGATACACGGAAATATCAGATATATTTAAAGAAACAGCGGATAACGAGAAGGCCCACGCACGTATATGGTTTGATTATCTTAACGGAGGAAATACACCTACTACTTTGGACAGCTTAGTTGAAGCGGCTGCAGGCGAACATTACGAGTGGACAGAGATGTATAAGGAATTTGCGGAAATTGCTGAGGCAGAGGGCTTTACAGAGATTGCCGCAGTTATGCGAATGGTAGGTAATATAGAAAAAACTCATGAAGAACGTTTTGAACGTTTGCGTGTTGATTTAGCGGCAGGCAAGGTCTATACTAAAGATAATGAGGTGGTCTGGAAATGCACAAACTGCGGACATCTTCATGTGGGCAAAACCGCACCTAATATGTGCCCGGTTTGTAAAAAGCCACAAAGTATATTTGTGCAAGAGAACAGCATAAAGAATTAATGTGCGCTGTGTCGCACATACATAATATTACTTGACATCATGAATTAAACAGTATATAATATTTTTAGGTAATTGTATAATTTTAACTTTATTGTTGCACATTCGCCTGTTTTTATATATAATATATATAATAGGTATTTTATTATAAAAGGAGGATAATTATGCAAACTAAACTTACATACGGCAAGCTTTTAAATGAAAAGGGAGAATTAAATCAAGCAGGTTACGCCTATTCGCTGGTAAAGGAATATAACCGTAATGATATTAAGGCTAACAAAATGCGAATTAAAGAGTGGGACTATTATCTTATACAGGGCAATAGGTATAATATTGCTCTTACCATAGCCGATAACTCATATATGGGATTGATGAGTGCAAGCATAATTGATCTTGAAACGCCATGCGAAACTACAAAAACTATTATGATACCGTTTACTAAAGGCCACACAAACCTGCCATCTACCAGCAGATTCGGTGATGTTGAACTTGGTAAAGGAAAAAACCGTATATCATTTAAAAATGACGGCACAGTCCGCATATTTGATTGTTTTTTTGAAAATTTTGATAATAACGGTACTGACTTTGAGGCACATTTTAAAGTAGATCGTTTTCCGCAAGATTCAATGGTCATAGCTACTCCTTTTGAAGACGATAAGCGTGCATTTTATTATAATCAAAAAATATATGGTATGCGTACCGAGGGTACTGTAAAATTTGGTGATTTAGAAATATATTATAATCCTGATCAAGCCTTAACCATGATGGATTGGGGCAGAGGTGTATGGACATTCGACAATATATGGATATGGGGCGAAGGTCAGGGTTATATAAACGGAGATTTGTTTGCCTTTAATATAGGCTATGGCTTTGGCGATACATCAGCCGCCAGCGAAAATATGCTTTTCTTAAACGGCATAGCCCATAAGCTGGACAGAGTAATCGTAAACTGGGGCAAGAATGAACACGATAAAGACGATTATACCAAGCCCTTTATAATAACCTCATCAGACGGAAGATTTGAGGTAAAGGGTACTCCTATAATTAATCGAAAGGCTTACACTCAAGTAACATTTTTGCTTAGCGATCAAAATCAAGTTTTCTCCTATCTTGACGGTGTTGTTAAGCTTGATGACGGCACAGAGCTTAAGCTTGAAAAATTTCCCTGTTCCATAGAGCGTATAAGAAACAAGTGGTAAGTTATATAAGATTTATATTAAAACCAAACACCGCCACGGGATTCCCGTGGCGGTGTACTTGCTGATATTTGGTTTTATATTTAGAATTAATATGTTTCTACAGATTTTTGGGCTTTGGGTAGTTCTTTATATTTTAAAATAAGGGCTTCTATTTCGTTTAAAAACTCTTTTTTCATAGTCGCACTTAATTCATCTAGGTCAGAATATCTACAACTAATAAGTTTTAGCATAAACCAGATATCCCAATGCATATTTGAGCTAAAGGCTTTTAAACGAATATTTGTTGTTTGTATATCTAGCTCAGAAGCAAATTTAAATCCCGATAAAATATCGGACAGGATTTCTTGGTTTTCTGTATCAAATGAATTCCAAATTTCATTAATTTGTTCTTGCGTTTCAGCATTTGCAATTTTTTTACTTTTTTCGGCAAGTGAATAAAATTTATACTGATTTAGCAAGTCTGTAGTTTCGCACATTAATTTAGCGTTTTCGTCATTACTAATTATTACTTGCTCTCCAAATCTTTCAATTTTTAAAATATAAAAAGCAATGGAAAAAACGAATATGTAGGAGGCAAATGTAATTTTCCGATCTAAAATATCATTAAAATCATTTTCATCTAAAAGAATTTTTATTCTTTTGGCACTATTATTATTCTTGGGAGAGAACCATCTATTGAACTCGATTGATTCATCAGTTTTTTCGTCTTCTGTTAAAGCTTCGTTGTTATTAATTCTTCTTAGAAGCACTGATCGCTCAATAGTATTGGTAGATATTCTATCATTAAGGCATAAAATAAGCTTTTCTGGAATAGGTAGACGTCTTAATACAGTATCAAAATTAACAAACCAAAGTTGTGCTTCAATTTCATCTTCAGAGGGGTACTGTTTACGAATAGCATATATTCTTTCTACAAGTTCATCTCCCTCTGTGTCTCCGCCAGTAAGGAAACTTAAAATAGAATCTAACAAATCATTGTCAATGTTCTTAACATCTCCTTTTTCAAGTTTTGTAATATAAGCAGAACTTCTGTCTATATTTTCAGCAAGATCTTTGGCTTGAATGCTTTTTTGAAGACGAAGCGCTTTTAACATATTTGCTAATTCTGGTGTTACAGGAGTTTTTGACATATATATTTTCCTCCATAAATTAACGATTGATTTATTATAACACGCCCTTTTTGAAATGTCAAGTAATATACGAAAAGAGTAAAAACGTAAATTATTTTACGAAATATATTGACAATATGATTTCTGTGTGCTATAATACGGACAAATCCTTGAAAACACCACATCAGAGGTAGAAAAGAAAAGACACCGATTGATATCTCGGTGCCTGTAGAGTGACAAAAGCACGGTTAGGTACTCTGTCGTGTTGCAACCATAGTGTACCACACTTTTTCTCCGAATGCAATATGAAATTTGTCCTCAGAAAGGTAAAAAAAGCAGGCTTTTCCATCAAAATGTGTTTACATATAATATTATGAAACTATGAGGTGATTTTTTATGAGAATAAAGTACAGATATTATATCTGCGGTTGTGGGAGAAAAATTATTCCCGTAACCAATCCGTCAAAGTGTCCGCATTGCGGTCGTATTACTCGTTTGAAGTGAGGTGGTACTATGGGTAAGAATCAACACGTCACGCCACATCCTCAGGGAGGGTGGCAGGTAAAGGGTTCTGGTAATACCAAAGCCACTGTACGAACCTCAACTCAAAAAGAGGCAATCGGTATAGCACGTGCAATTTCTCAGAATCAACATTCCGAGTTGGTGATTCATGGCACTAATGGTCAAATTCGAGAAAAGGATTCTCACGGAAGAGATTCCTATCCTCCGAAGGGCTGAGTATAATTATGCTCACATTGAACTTTAAAGAACAATGTGAGCAGATATTTTTTACTCATAAATCAATTTTGTAAAGCCTACAGGCGTTTTCTTTTGTTGCACTTAATAGCTGCTCTGTCGTTATTCCACGCAGGGCGGCTATTTTTTCTGCCGTATAAATTATCATAGATGAGTCACAACGTTTGCCTCTATATGGCACAGGGGTCATGTACGGTGCGTCCGTTTCAAGCAGTAATCTGTCAAGCGGAACTGCCTGTGCTACCTCAAGCGGTACACGGGCATTCTTAAAGGTAACTACACCGCCTAAGCTTATTGAAAGCCCCAGCTTAATAACCTCTTTCAGCATCTCCACGCTACCCGAAAAGCAATGTACCAACCCCTTGGGCTTATACTTTTTTAGTAGCTCCATAGTGTCTGCATGAGCATCTCTATCATGAAACACTATCGGCATATCAAGCTCGTTTGCAAGCATTATCTGCTCTTCGGCTACTTTAATCTGTACCTCTCTGCTTGGTGCATCCTCATAGTGATAGTCAAGCCCTATCTCCCCTATTGCGCATACTTTTTCATTTTCAACACATAGACGGCGCAAACGCTCGATGTAATCTGTCGGTACCTGTGCGGCGTGTTCCGGATGATAACCTACTGTTGCATAAAAGTACGGGTATCTATCAGCTAGGTCAAGGCTCGCCTTGCAGGTATCAAAATTTACAGACGCATTAACTACGGCACACACTCCCCTATCAGGCAAGGTCTGAATAAGCTCATCTCTGTCAGCGTCGAAAGCCTCATCATCATAGTGAGCGTGGCTGTCAAAAATCAAGTTCATTTTACCACCGCTTATCTTATCTTACTGCCTGTTGGGATATCGTCAACAAATATTACGTTTATCTTATCTTCTCCGCTGTCTGCGGCAAGTATCATACCGTTGCTCTCTACGCCGCAAAGCACTGCAGGCTTTAAGTTAGATACAAGTATCACCTTTCTGCCTATAAGGTCATCCGGAGTATAGAACTTAGCTATACCTGAAACAACCGTTCTCTCTGCCGTACCGTCATTTACTGTAAGCTTGAGTAGCTTTTTCGCTTTCTTGACAGTTTCACAGGCTACTATCTCGCTTACTCTTAAGTCAACCTTGGCAAAGTCCTCAATACCGATAAGCGCAACATTTTCAGGTGCTTTTTTGTTATATTCCGGTTTAGCTTCAGGTTCTTTTTTCTTTAGCAGTATCTCGTCAAGCTCTGCTATCTCTTTTTCAACATCAATTCTTGGGAATAATGTTTCACCCTTTTTGATAACGGTGTCACTTGGTAATATACCCCACTTGTCTGCATTATCCCATGAGGCAAGCTCTGCGGTTACACCAAGCTGCTCTAATATCTTTGGTGTGGTTAATGGCATAAACGGTTCTATAAGCGTTGCAACTATTCTCAAGGATTCGCAAAGATTATACAGTACTGCGGCAAGTCTTGCACGCTTGCTCTCATCTTTACCCAAAGCCCACGGCATTGTTTCATCAATGTATTTATTGGAACGTGCTATAAGTCGCCAGATATCGGCCAGTGCATTAGAGAACTGGAAGCCGTCCATATTATTTATATATTTTACTTTAAGCGATGTGCCCATTTCTATAAGCTCCTCGTCCAAAGCATCGCTCTCTTTATCGGCAGGAATAACTCCGCCAAAGTACTTTTCTACCATTGCGGTAGTTCTTGAGAGTAGATTTCCCAGATCATTTGCAAGATCAAAATTAATGCGGTTAATCAACGCCTCGTTAGTAAATACACCGTCGGAGCCGAAAGGTATTTCCCTTAGTAGGAAGTATCTTATCGCATCTACTCCGTAGCGTTCACACAAAATAACAGGGTCTACTACATTGCCCTTTGACTTTGACATCTTACTGCCATCGCCGAACAAAAGCCAACCGTGACCGTAAACCTGCTTAGGCAACGGTAAATCAAGTGCCATAAGCATTGCGGGCCAAATTATAGTGTGGAAACGTACTATTTCTTTACCTACAAAATGAACATCGGCAGGCCAGTATTTTTTATAATCATCTTCGTTATCTGAATTATAGCCCATAGCAGTAATATAGTTAGTAAGTGCGTCAAGCCATACATATACTACGTGCTTGGGGTCAAAGTCTACAGGAATACCCCAAGTAAAGCTTGTTCTGCTTACGCACAGGTCATCAAGTCCGTTTTTAATGAAGCTTATCATTTCATTTTTACGGCTTTCGGGCTGAATGAAATCTGGGCGTTCCTCATATAAATCAAGAAGCTTGTCAGAGTACTCGGAAAGTTTGAAGAAATAAGCCTCTTCCTCTGCCCACTTTACCTCTCTGTTACAGTCAGGGCATTTTCCGTCAACAAGCTGTGTTTCTGTCCAGAAGGACTCACACGGTGTACAGTACCAACCCTCGTACTTACCCTTGTATATCTTCTTCTTATCATACAACGTTTTAAATATCTTTTGTACGGCTTTAACATGATAATCGTCGGTAGTTCTTATAAATCTGTCATTTGATATATTAAGCAGCTTCCATAAATCCTGAAAGCCTTCTACTATTTTATCTACATACTCCTTAGGAGTTACACCTGCCTCGGCGGCTTTAAGCTCTATCTTCTGACCGTGCTCGTCTGTGCCTGTCAGGAACATTACGTCATAGCCTGCCATGCGCTTATATCTTGCTATGGCATCACTGGCAACAGTACAGTAGCTGTGACCTATGTGTGCTTTGCCTGACGGATAATATATAGGTGTAGTAATATAAAACGTCTTTTTATCCAATTCTTAGTCATCCTTCCGTTGATATACGCAAATGAAGCGTAACTTTACTTTGGCAAATCTTATATGCCTATATTTTATAATAACATTTTATTAAATAATTTACAAGTAATTTTCTAAAATTCTATCATAACAGTTATTTATTTAAGTTCTTTTGATACTTTTTGCTTTACTCATAAAAATTCCATTGCAATCAAGATTGAATACATCTCAAATTACAAGTGATAATATTATTTGTCACAAATAATATCGTCCGCATATTTTATTCTTTTGTTAGCTTTTTTGATATTTTTCAATTTTTTTAAAAAGAGCCCTATGCTTTTGCATAGAATTCTTTTTCTTAATTTATTGAGATTGATTTTTTACAGCCCATTTTAGTGGGTAAAAAATACGTAAAATGAACAAATGTAGCACAGATAAAGTATTTAATTGTATATATTTTTGTATGTAATCGTATATAAACCAACTATGTAATATATCCAATTTTAGTATGGAATTTTTAGCTAAAACATAAAAATTCAGCTTATAAGATATAAATTTATTGACAAATTAATAATTTTATACTATAATTACCAATGATATAAGTACTGTTTTATTTTTATTCATTTAATTATTACCTTACTCCTTTTATTTCATTTTATTCCACAGAAAAGGGTCTGTAAAAAACGATAAGTTTTTTTACAGACCCTTTTTATGTGATATGAAATGTACAAATTGATCGCATACTATATGCAGCATCTTTTTGTACTTTTTGATTTATGGATTACTCTAATGCCGCCTTAAGCTCGTCAACCTTATTGAGCTTCTCCCACTCTACGCCTACATCCTCACGTCCCATATGACCGTATGCGGCAAGCTTAGAGTATCTTTGCTCTCTTAATTTCAGGTTTCTGATAATTGCCTCAGGGCGAAGATCAAACACCTTGTTTACAGCCTCGGCAAGCTGTTCGTTACTGTACTGTGACGTACCGAAGGTATCTATCATAACAGAAACAGGCTTTGCAACACCTATTGCATAAGCAAGCTGTATCTCACATTTATGTGCAAGACCTGCGCCGACAATGTTTTTGGCTACATGACGTGCGGCATAAGCGGCAGATCTGTCAACCTTTGTAGGATCTTTACCGGAGAATGCACCGCCGCCGTGACGTGAATATCCGCCGTAAGTATCAACTATTATCTTTCTGCCTGTAAGTCCGCTGTCACCTACAGGACCGCCTATAACAAATCTTCCGGTAGGATTTACTAATATTTTTGTGTTTCCGTCCATAAGATCGGCACTTACAACAGGATTTATAACATATTTAACTATATCAGCCCTAATTTGATCCAATGTAACATCCTCATCATGCTGAGTAGATACAACCACAGTATCAACTCTTACAGGCTTGTTATCGTCATACTCAACGGTAACCTGTGTTTTTCCGTCCGGACGTAAATATTTAAGTGTACCGTTTTTTCTTACCTCAGTAAGCTTTTTTGAAAGCTTGTGTGCAAGTGAAATGGTAAGCGGCATAAGCTCAGGTGTTTCATCGCAAGCAAAACCGAACATCATGCCCTGATCTCCTGCTCCTGTAGAGTACAGCTCGTCCTCATCGCCTGACCTTGCCTCAAGTGATTTATCAACTCCCATTGCTATATCAGGCGACTGTGCGTCTATAGAGAGAACTACGGCGCATGAATTACCGTCAAAGCCATATGACGGGTTGGTATATCCTATATCATTTATAGCTTTTCTTGCTATAGCGGCAGTATCAATAACAGCACTTGTGGTTATCTCTCCCATTATATGCACAAGTCCTGTAGTAGCCGTGGTTTCACAGGCTACGTGTGCGTTCTTGTCCTGCTCTAAAATTGCGTCAAGCACAGAGTCTGAAATTATGTCACAAACCTTATCGGGATGTCCCTCCGTTACGGATTCAGATGTAAAAAAATGTCTGCTCATATTATCAATTCCTTTCACTAAAACATAAAAAATACGCTTGGCGGCAAGCACCAAGCGGTAGTATGTTATCTCATCTCTCGGTATTACCGCAGGATTTGGCACCTTGCAAATGTAGGTTGCCGGACTTCATAGGGCCTGTCCCTCCGTCACTCTTGATAAGTGGTATATCAAAATTTCATTTAGATTATAGCACACTCAGCTTATTTGTCAAGTAAATTCAGATTTTTTGTAAATATAAACATTTTATGCCTGTTTGTCGTATTTTTAATGTTATTTTTGCATGACTACATCATATGTTTATAATTTATTACAATAAATATACAAAAATATACAAAAAATATCTTGATTTATTGCAGTTTTTTTCTTATAATTTATTCATTACTCAGAAAGGTTTGTGACATACGTGCCAAAAAAGAAAAATGACTCGGATATCGTTACGGAAAAAGAAATAACCGATAAACCTAAAACTAAAAAACCGCCTAAGCCGACATTTAAAAGCGTAAATTCAGAAAGGCACAAAAATCATAGACAAAATATGCGCCAAAAGTTTTTAAAATTCGGCATCGATTGCTTTGAAGAGCATGAGATACTGGAAATTTTACTATATAATTGCATACCTATGAGGGATACCAATCCTATAGCGCATGATCTGCTGTCAAAGTACGGTTCTATCGTTTCTATACTTGACTCTGATTATAAGCAACTAATAGATTCGGGTCTTACGCCAAACTGCGCCACTTTTATTAAATTTATTCAACAGCTTGCAACATACTATAATTACGATAAATTCTACGATAATAAACACCGACTTGATGAAAATGCACTAAGAAAAAAGCTCATCGGCCTTACCGAAAGAAACAGCGGAGAGGTGCTTATACTCGGCTTGTATGATCTTACTTTGCGTGAGCTGTTTCTTGGCGTTATAGATCATGGCGCTAAAACAGGCGCAAGCGTCGTTATAGAAAAAATAATAAAATTTGTTTACCGATTTGACGCAAGCATAGTGGTTATAGCGCATAATCATCCCAGCGGACTTATGTTTCCGTCACAGGATGATATAGACATGACAAACCTACTGCAAGCGGAGCTTTCACGCATAGGCGTTACGCTTTATAATCACTACTTGATTTCAAACAACTACTGTCTGCCTATAATAGATGTGCCGGAATGACGGCAGTTATTACTTTATTTGCAGAATACATTTTTACATGATATAACGCATAAATTTATTAAAAACACATGGAGGTACTCAATGGAAGGTTTAGTAGAAAAACTCGTCGGATGGCTAGGTGCCTTACCACCCATGGCTGTGGTAATATTTCTGTCAATGTTGCCGCTGATAGAACTTAGAGGCGGTGTGCTTGCTGCGGCACTGCTTGGTATAGACTGGCGTATAGCGTTGCCGGTATGTATGCTTGCAAATGCTTTTCCTGTTCCGTTTATAGTTCTTTTTGTTGATAAAATATTAACTTGGATGAAGAAAACAAGGTTAAAAAAACTGGTAATATGGCTTGAAAACAAGGCAAACAAAGGCTCTGCCAAGATAAATAAATATAAACGGTTCGGACTTTATGTATTTGTTGCGGTACCTCTGCCGACTACCGGCGCAT
This sequence comes from Acutalibacteraceae bacterium, assembly GCA_051881075.1. GTDB lineage: Bacteria > Bacillota > Clostridia > Oscillospirales > Acutalibacteraceae > RUG14223. Next base: position 46,739 of record JBJEPE010000067.1, read on the forward strand.
GGACAGGATCCCTTGTTGCTTCACTTTTCAGAATGAACGTCAAAGAGTCATTTATAAGCATATTCTCAGGCATTGTTACTGCAGGCCTTATCATGGCAATAGTTTCATACGGCGGTCTTGCCGTAATAGCATCTTTATTTGCCTGACCTCAGGAGTGATAAATGTGAATACATTAAAAATATCGGTTATAGGTGGCGGTGCGTCGGGGCTTTTTTATGCTGTGACAGCCGCCGATTTATTACTAAAGAATAAAATAAAAGCTGAAATATCTATTATTGAAAAAGAACAGAAACTCGGAAGAAAGCTACTCGCAACAGGCAACGGCAGATGTAACCTTACAAATACAAATGTATGCCGTGAGCATTATAGAGGCAGCTTCGCATATTTCAGCGAATCAATTTTTGCTGAATATGACTGTAACCGTATCCTTAAGCTTTTCGGCGCTCTCGGTCTTTATTGTACGGAGGATACCGAGGGTAGAGTATATCCTTACTCACACCAAGCAAGCGCCGTACTTGACTGCCTTATACTTAAGATAAATTCTTATGATTTCATTAAGCTTAAGCTTGGCACAAGAGTAAAATCAATAACAAAGCATAACGAAAAGTATATTATAAACTGCGGCGATGAAACACTGGAAAGCGATATAGCGGTAATTGCCTGCGGTGGCATGGCAAGTCCGTCGCTTGGCAGTGACGGAAGTATATTCGCTATGCTTAAATCACTTGGGATAGATATATCTCAGCCTTTCCCCTCACTATGCCCCATTGAGGTTACTGACAAAGTCCTTAAATCACTTAAGGGCATACGTTGCAAGTGCAGAGCCTCGCTTATTGTAGA
>JBJEPE010000068.1:0-45753 GCA_051881075.1 Acutalibacteraceae bacterium
AATTCTGTCATCATATATTTTTTTATAATGCGGATATTTGCCAACAAAGCCTTTTTCAGTAAGGTTAGGGATGACATATTTAGACAATGCATTTCGCATTTTTTGAGATTGAGACACTTTATCACCGCCTTGAAATAATTATACCATATCACAGATAAAGGTGCAAGTTGTTAGTGATATTCTGTGCTTCACACAGAGTGATATTTTTGATAAATCAAAGGTGATATTAAAATCAATGATTTTAGAGATATTTTATTTGCCCTAAAACTGCCGAAGACAATACCACTCGGCGTTATCCGAGTACAACTGCGTAACAATACAACTCGCCTTTAGGCGAATAAAACTGGCCAAGTGTCCTTTAGAACACTTGGCCTATGCTCCTCTATATTTTTTATGTTTATTTAATTGCAAAGTGTTTAAGTAAAGCTTATTATCTTTTATCTCCCAAGTAAAATAGTGCTACTGTGCCGGGGCCGCAATGTGCTCCCATTACCGGGCCGATATCTACTATAAGATCGGTTTTTACGCCGTATTTGTCGTGCAGCATTTTTTTCAAAAGCTCGGCATCCTGCAAGCAATCGCTGTGTGAAATAAAAACTTTACCGTTCTTTACATCAGTTGCAGTTTCGCCGTATTTGTCTACCAATGCCGTAAGGGCGGCCTTTCTGCCCCTTACCTTATTTACGCTTAGTATAGTTCCCTCGTCATTCATGTAAAGGATAGGCTTAATACCGAGTAAACTGCCTACTACCGCTGTAGCTGCGCTTATCCTGCCGCCCCTTTTAAGATAAACAAGGTCATCTACCGTAAACCATTGACACATACGCCACTTAAGGTCATCGGCAAATTTTGCCGCCTTCTCAATGCTTGCACCCTTCTGCTTTTCTATCATTGTAAGATATAAAAGTAAGCCGTAGCCTGCCGAACCTGTTAAACCGTCTACCGTTATTATTTTTCTGTCCGGGTATTCCTCTCTTAATTGCTCTGCCGCCATACATGAGCAGTTATATGTTGTACTTAATGTGCTGGCAAAAGCTATATATAAAACATCGTTACCCTCATCAAGTACCGTAGAAAAAAAATCCTTAAACCTTGCAACATTAATTGCGGATGTTTTTGCGACACCGCCGTCCCTCATCTTCTGATAAAACTCACTCGGTGCAAGATCATAGTTTGAGTACTCTTTGTCTTCTCCGTCAAATTTAAATGTCATTGCGCAATATTTAATACCCCATGCTTTAAGCAAATTCTGAGGAATATCACAAGAAGAGTCAGCAAAAATTACATAATTATTCATATAAATCATCTCCAAATTTATCTATATCTTAGCAATATCTTAACAGTAATTCGAATTCATTGCTACACATTCTATCATAACTGTTTATAAAATACAACCTACTCTTTAATTTAGCGACTAAATTCTTTTTTGCTGTACTGTAGAGCGGTTTTTTCTTACTCTACCGGTGGTAGAGTGGGCTGTAGATTATCAGTAAAAATCGGGCTTTACCCCATTGATTTATAAAAAGATATATGCTATAATAAGCTCGTTGCTCTTTGCCAATATAAAAGTGTACATATTAATGGCAAAACGCAAGACTCTACGGTATTTACTGTTTTTGAAAGAACGTTATAAGTTATACATTATTATAAATAACATTTTAATAGGTATTCCGATAAAGCGGAACAAAAATGAATTAATAAATACATATTAAATATGATACCATATTGTATACCATGCGCTTTATTAAATAAAGCATTTTTTGTAAAATTTATGTAAAGGTGAACAACGTGCAAAACATAAAACCTATTATCGCTAAAAATATAATAGATTTGCGTCAAAAGTATAATATGACGCAAATTGAGCTTGCTCAAAAGCTTAATTACTCAGATAAAGCAATATCAAAGTGGGAACGTGCCGAGTCTGTTCCTGATATTTCTGTTCTTAAAAGTATAGCAGAAATCTTTAATGTAACGCTTGACTATTTAGTACAGGAGGAGCATAGTGAAAACAAGCCCGAACAGACGCCTATAATAAATGATACTAACGACACAAATGATACCGATTATGATGAAGTAAAAGCAAATAAGATTCGCAATCACGGATTTATTACCGGCATGGCTATATTACTTGTATGGTTTATTGCGACACTTGTTTATATGATAATAGATACAATACCCAATGCCGTCAAAATACATTGGCTTGCGTTTGTATATGCTGTACCGGTATCACTTACTGTATGGCTTGTACTAAACACGATTTGGTTTAACAAGCGCCGTAATTTCTTTATTATATCGCTTCTTATGTGGTCTGTGCTTACGTGTGTATTCATCACGTGTATGATAAACGGCATAAATCTACCACTTGTATTTACATTGGGAATACCGGGACAGATAATAATATTACTGTGGTCACAGTTAAAGCAAATACCGAATATTGTCGCCCATGTGCGCCAAACAAACGGCAACGAAAAAGACAACACAGATATATAAAATCAACTTTATTTTATTGTAGCGGGAGGTAAAAAATGGTTTTCAGCAGTTTTGATTTCTTATTTTTATTTTTGCCGTTTTTCTTAGCCATATTTTATCTTGTACCAAATAAGCTAAAAAATTTGATTTTACTGCTTTTCAGTACAGTATTTTTTGCCTACGGCTCTTTGCAAAGTCCCATACATATACTTTTGATTTTATACTCCCTGCTATTTAATTATATAGCAGGTATCCTGATAGAAAAAACTAAAATATGTCGAAAGTTTTTCTTTACAGTATCTGTAATTGCCAACTTCGGCATACTGTTTGTATATAAATACCTCGACTTTTTCATAGGATGTATAAACGATGTCTTAAAGATCTGTATGCCGCAGTGTGACCACTCAATAGCACTTTTTGAGCTTGCTATGCCTATAGGTCTTAGCTTTTATACTTTCCAGATAGTATCATACCTGACGGACGTTTACCGCGGTACTGTTAAGGCCGAGAAAAACCCCATAGACTTTGGTGCATATAACTTGATGTTTCCGCAGTTTATATCGGGTCCTATAGTACGTTACGGTGATGTGCGCCCGTCACTTAAAGAACATAAGATAAACGGCGAACAAATAACCGAGGGCGTAAACCTGCTTATAATAGGTATGGGATTAAAGGTAATACTGGCAAACCAAATAGGAAATCTATGGTATGACATAAACACGGTCGGCTATGTTTCCATATCTACCCCACTGGCGTGGATGGGCATAATAGCCTACAGTATGCAGTTATATTTTGATTTTTACGGTTATTCACTTATGGCTATAGGTTTAGGCAAAATGATAGGCGTAGATATACCCGTAAACTTCAATCATCCGTATCTATCACGCTCCATGACTGAATTTTGGCGCAGATGGCACATAACCTTGAGCAGTTGGTTCAAGGATTATGTATATATACCTATGGGCGGCAACCGCAAAGGAAAAATAAAAACTGTGTTTAATCTGCTTATAGTATGGCTTCTCACGGGATTTTGGCACGGTGCAGGCTGGAACTTTTTATTATGGGGCTTTGTGCTTTTTGTATTTATCGCACTTGAAAAAACGGTATTCGGCAGACTGCTTAAAAAATGCAGAATACTTTCACATATATACATGATATTTTTGATACCGCTTTCATGGCTTATATTCGCAATAGGTGATCTGAAAAAACTGAGTATATATTTTAACAGACTGTTCGGTTATGGCGGGAATAATCTGTTCCCCAACGATTACATAAAGTACGGTAAATCATACGGAATACTGCTTATTATAGGGATTATCTTCTGTACTCCGTTACCGTCTAAAATATATGCAAAAATCAAGAATAAACTTATCTTTGTACCTATATTACTTGCTATATTCGGTGTATCCGTATATTGCCTGTATAAAGGTCTTAACGATCCGTTTATGTATTTCAGATTTTAGGAGGTATAAAGATGAAAAAGAAAGTCTTTGTAAATACCGTATGTATTTTACTTGCCGCAATTCTTTTACTGCTGTTCTTTATTGTCGCACGTAATTTTGTAAGGAAAAAGCTTGGTATAGCTGCAACGGATACGGATGCTATAGAGGCAACGCAAACAGACGCCCTCACCGCAACGCAAACAGACGCAAACGATTATCCCTCCGACATTGATATAATAGAAAGCTCATCTTCACAGGAGGATAGCGAGGCTGAGATATCATCAGCGGAAGAATCGTCAAAGCCTGAGTCTGAACCAGAGCCTGAGTCTGAGCCTGAACCCGAACCTGAACCAGAGCCTGAGCCTGAACCAGAGCCTGAACCAGAACCTGAGCCCGAACCTAAGCCGGAATCATCTGCATCATCAAAGATTAATACAGGCAAGATAAACCCTAACTTTACCAATGCTCCTGACGACTACTTTGAAGATGCGTTGTTTGTAGGCGATTCAAGAACAAACGGATTACAGATTTACTCTCCGCTTAAAGGTGCAGACTACTTCTGCAATACGGGCATGAGTACATATAATGTGTATGATTCAACCTGCTACATAGACGGTATTGGTGAATGTTACTTTGAAACACTTATGGCCAGCAAGCAGTACGGAAAGATATATATTATGCTGGGCATTAATGAGATAAGCTTTGACAGAAGCTCTACTATCCAGCGTTACTATGATTTTGTCAAGGCGGTAAGAAAGTGGCAGCCAAATGCTATCATTTTCATTGAAGCCAATATGCACGTTGATAAAAACCGTTCATCTACCGACCCGAATTGTAACAACAAGCAAATTAACGCTATTAACAGCGAGTATGCAAAGCTTGCGGACGGCAAGACCATATTCTATCTTGACGTAAATCCTATATTTGATGATGACGGTGGAAATTTACGCAGTGATTACACGTTTGACGGTACTCACATCTTCGCAGAATACTACACAGACTGGACAAATTGGCTTAAAACCAAAGCAATATTGCGTGAAGAAGCGTAATTTTATATCTATTGATATAATTTGTTATATCGACTAAAAATCTCCCGAAGCCTACCGATTATGGCACTGCTCAGGGAGATTTTTTACATTTTTATTCTTGAAATACACACAAATTTTCCGGCAAAAAACATTAATCTCTGTTATCTAAAAACTCCATAGGGTCTACTAAAGTATCACCCACTTTTATCTCTAAGTGTAGGTGCGGTTCGTCAGAAATCTCAGACGGTACACTTTTAACAGATCCTATAATATCACCTGCATTGATAGCGTCGCCCGGCCTAACAAGAGTTGTTTCTCCCAATCCGCTGTAATATCCTACAAATCCCCCGTTATGCTCGATTACTACAGTAACACCAAGCAAATCATCGCTGTAAATTTCTTTAACAACTCCGCCTGCCATTGCTTTAACGGCAGCGCCCTTATCTGCCGCAAAGTCTATTCCGCTATGAACTCGCCAATCTCCGAATGTGGCAGAATATACGGGATTTTCTCCGCTGTAATCTTTCAGTATAGTTTTCCCTACAGGATAAATAAGTGCGCCTAAAAGCTGTGTATCTACCGGTGTAACGCTTGCGCCTGTTTCTATTGCTTGCTCATTATCCTGTGTAAGCGGCTCAGTATCAACGTTGTCTGCCTTTTCGTCATTATCGGCCGGCTCAATATCGGCCTCCTGCCCTGCAACGGATTCTGTCAGCTTAGATGATGTACTGTTTAAGTCAGATGATGATTGCGTTTTGCCGTCGTTCTTACCGTCTGTAATACCGCTTACTGCCTTGCCTATAGATGTACTGGGCTTAACTGTGGCAGGAGTATCGGGGTTAAGGTAATTCATAACACTGCTATATGTTGACCATGCCGCTATACCTACTGCGGTTATACAAACAGCAAGTGCAATGTAAAAGCTTCTGTTACTTTTCTTCTTCTGATTATTTGCCTTATTAAGACCTTGAAATTTAATTTTGCTCAATTTTAAGCACCTCCGCAAGTATTGTTGCCTGCAAAGGTGCTTTTTATTCATAAAATTATCCTGTTTTTCCTATAAAGTTTATCCTATAACAGCCACCCAGCTATTATGTATACCGTATCATTCCCAGAATAACTCGTCCAACGTTTTACCGAGTATTTTACATATTGATATACACAGCTTGATGGTAGGGTTATAATCACCCTTTTCTATAGCGTTTATCGTCTGACGTGAAACTCCTACAGCATCGGCAAGTGCCTGCTGTGACATATCAAGTGCGGCACGGGCAGACTTTAATTTTAAATTTTTCATTACTCGTCATCTTCTCTTTCAACAGCTTTTTGTTTAATTATATGTAATATCTGAACAACCAGCAGTACCGTCCAAATTATTGCTATAAAAAGGTTTAAGCTGTCATTTGTGAGCACACCGTTTACTATTATCTTACCGTCATTAAAGTTATCTACCGCTACAATAAGGTTTGATACAATAACAAATATTCCTAACACAATAAGTCTTGAAAGCTTCTCATTCATTGCAATATAAGCATCCTTGTGCGTTGCCACAACAGCAAAAACGGTAATTCCCAAAAATATACCGAGCATTATTCCTACGAAGCTTTGACACCACTGTATCTCAAAAAGGTCTATAAAGGCATAAACCATAAAATAACCTATCATCGTAAAAAGTCCTGCTTTAAACGCCTTGCCACGTGCAAGAATCTGACGCTCATCAAATTGACATTCCCCCCTCTCTTTATTTGTAATATAAGTAATAAGAACAAAAATTAATACAAACACAACACCGGCTATTAATCCTAAAACATATGCTCTGTTCATATACGAACAACTCCTTTATTTTTGATTTAACTTGATTGTACATTATAAAAAACATTTTGTCAAGTATATTTTACATAATTTCAGGTATTTTTTAATTAAGTGAAAATAAAAGTGCCTGAATTTATGATAAAAGCACATAAATACAGGCAATAAAGATTATATAAAATTAAAAACAGAATCATTAAGCACCAACTGACATTATAGTATTAATAATGTCTATCAACGACACCGTGACAACCAAAAGACAAACTATCAAAAACGGCAATGTGTTAGCTGTAATAAGCTTAAAGTCACGTAGGCGGCGGTTTTCCCAAATTACAGCTATACTGTAAAATGCCATACCGCAGGCGATAACAGCTATAAGCGCACTGTTATGAGTGGGAGTCTGCACTTCATTTCGGATTACCTCGGCCTCACCTATCGCCAATGTAAGCAGACATATAACAGTCTGCGCAAGCTTAAAACTCGGTATAGCACCGAAAACCACAGATTTCTTCAACCGCATAAGATTGTATCTGAAAAGAAATGCAATGAACACCAAAATCTGAGTTTTATATACTGCACGAGGTATAAACATCTGAGCAGAAAACCAATTAACCGATTCTTTTGTCAGCAAGCGTACGCACAGCATCAATACAGCCAGTACGCACGCTGATATCATGCCTATTATACTGATTTTATCGGTATCTTTTTTCATCATTTTCTCCCTTTTTAATTAAAAATATACTATGTTAGCGTCGGACATAATGTCACTTACCTCAAAGCTGTTTTTAAGCTCTTTGCTAACTAAAAGGTCATAATTCTTAGTGAGGATAACCGCCTTATACTCAGGGTTTTCGTCCAAAAATTTCAGTGTCTTTTCAGTACCCATTACAAAAAACGCAGTCGACAGTCCATCGCCGTCTATCGGCTTGTCGGTAACTACTGTAACAGATACAATATCCGTTTCTGCCGGTGCGCCGGTAGCGGGGTCTATTATATGATGATATGTCTTGCCGTCCTGAACAAAATAACGCTGATATCCGCCGGAGGTTATGGCCGCCTCATTTATAAGTGAAAGTACACCTATGTAGCAGTCTGAATAATCAGGATGCTGTATGCCTACTCTCCATGCAGAGCCGTCAGGCTTAGTACCGAGTACCTGTACGTTACCGCCTAATGAAACTATAGCCGACTCTACACCGGACTTCTCCATACTGCTTATCATCTTTGATGAAATATATCCCTTGGCTATTCCACCCAAGTCTATCTGCATACCTGTCATAAGCCTTACGCTTAATGTATCGGGGTCAAGCATGATATTATTGCTGTTTACATTGCGTTTAAGGCGTTCTATCTCTTCCATGTCAGGAATTTTATACTCATCAGTTGTAAACCCCCATGCCTTAACCAGAGGATAAACCGATATATCAAATGCGCCGTCGGTCATATCGTGTACACGTTTGGCGGAATTGATTATGTTATAAATATCTGTAGAAACCTTCTTGTATTCTCCGCCGCTCTTATTAAGCATAGCGATCTCGCTTGTTTCCTCTGTTACTGAGAGTCGTGCCTCGTAATCATCAAGAGCCTCTTCCATAGTATCAAAAACATCGTCATGCTCGCCGTAAATAGTGATATCTATAACGGTATCAAGTGCAAGATATTTGCGTGAATCCTTTTCTGACTCGTCTGATTGCGGCCTTTTAAGGTCACAACCGCAAAAGCATACTGCGAAAGCGACTACAAGCAGGGATGATAATAATTTTTTTAGCATATGTTTCTCCTATATCAAATAGATGTTACCACAGTAAGTAAAACAGAGCCAAGCATAAGCGCCGCACAAACTATTGCAACTACCTTAACAAACATATTGTATCTTTTTGTTCCGCTTTTCTTCTTATTTGCCATTAAATCAAATCCTTTCATGATATCCCATAAATAAATCGATATTGTATTATTGACTTACTATTAAAAAAACTATTGTAGATATTAATTATACATTGCATTTGTTAAAAATTCAACCCTATTTTAATAAGGTATTAAAATAATAACAATGACCTTTTTATTATAGCAGGTATGTTATTATTGTACATTTATTGTATATATTATCGTTTTAGTCTATTTAAAAATTATTGACTTTAGGCTGTAATAGCTGTATAATTTATATGTTCAAAAAATACATATAGTTTTATATTTGGGGGTGTAGCTCACCTGGTAGAGCGATACGTTCGCAACGTATAGGTAGTCGGTTCGAGTCCGATCATCTCCACCAGAAAATAAACACCTTTTGTCTACCGGACAAAAGGTGTTTATTTTCAACTAAATCCACCCTGTCGGGTGGGTGAAATCAGCTTTGCTGATGAAATCTCCTGCGGAGATGAAATCCGCTGTGATCAGCGGATTGGTGGATTTAATTTCATCTGCTAAGCAGATTTCATCCGAGGGTACTCGGATTTCATCGCGCTCTGCGCGATTTCATTATCTACAAAGTTTGCTATTAAAATATTGGGACTGTCTGAAAATATAAAAGGACATTACTCTTTATGTAATCCTTTTGTCTACCGGACAAAAGGTGTTTATTTTCAACTAAATCCACCCTGTCGGGTGGGTGAAATCAGCTTTGCTGATGAAATCTCCTGCGGAGATGAAATCCGCTGTGATCAGCGGATTGGTGGATTTAATTTCATCTGCTAAGCAGATTTCATCCGAGGGTACTCGGATTTCATCGCGCTCTGCGCGATTTCATTATCTACAAAGTTTGCTATTAAAATATTGGGACTGTCTGAAAATATAAAAGGACATTACTCTTTATGTAATCAGCTTGAAAGAAGCGGTACAAGCAGGCAACAAAGCCAAAAGCGTATTACATGACTGCGGCTCTATTCGCAGAATGTTAATTTTCTCCATAAACACCGCCAAGGAGAACAGTAATATAAAGAAAGTGAGCAATAGAGATTTAAGTTAAAATAACAAAAGGGTATTTTGATATACTACTCTTATCCGTTCCTATACCTGTTTTGCTCTTTGGCAGAAAACAACATACAGCATAAAACCGCTGTATAGCTCAGCGGTTAATTTTATATATTACTATTAGACAAAGGAAAGTGAAAAAATGAAAAACAAAAAGCTCTTATACTTAACTCAAAGCGCAATGATCGCTGCTATATATGCGGCTCTCACACTTATCTGCTCGGCATGGTCGTTCACAGCTAATCAGCTTCGTGTATCAGAGGCACTCACTATTTTACCTATATTCACTCCCTGCGCTATACCGGGGCTTACTATAGGCTGCTTTCTCTCTAATCTTGCCAGCCCTGTGGGCGTACTTGACTGCATTTTCGGAACGCTTGCAACCTTGCTTGCCGCCTTGTGTACAAGAGCATTACGTAATGTAAGAATACGCAAGATACCGTTTTTAGCACCGCTTCCGCCTGTTGTATTTAATGCTGTAATAGTAGGCGCATTAATATCATACACAATGCCTGAGGGCTTTACCGTTGCCGCATTTATTGCGTCCGGTTTAAGCGTAGGCTTGGGCGAACTTATCGTGTGCTATGTATTCGGCATACCGCTTGCGTTAGGTCTTGAAAAAAGCGGACTGTCTAAAAAGATTTTCCACTCTTAACAGAATAATTACATATGCACAACGCACTATATATTAAGTTTGATTAAGTATATATTTCTTTTATCTTAAAAAATCGTTAAGAATATTGTATTATTCTAATTCAGAAAAATAAATTGATTTGAATATATTAAGATAAATATGTATTATTTTTAGTTTTTAGCAGTTCACTGCGGAAAGGATAAATTATGAACAAGACAGAATTACAAAAGCTTGCCTGTAAGGTTCGTATGGGCGTTATTGAGGCAGTATATAGCGCAAAATCCGGTCACCCCGGCGGATCTCTATCAGCATCAGACATCTTTACTTATTTATACTTTAAAGAAATGAATATAAACCCTGATGATCCCAAGATGGCGGACAGAGATAGATTTGTTCTTTCTAAGGGACATTGCTGTCCGGGACTTTACTCAACACTAGCACTAAGAGGATATTTTCCCGCTGATGAGCTTAAGTCATTACGTCATGTTGGTGCAATGCTTCAGGGACATCCCGATATGAAGGGTACACCCGGTATTGATATGAGCTCAGGCTCACTCGGTCAGGGCTTATCAGCGGCTTGCGGTATGGCACTTGCAGGAAAGCTGGATAAAAAGGATTACAGAGTTTACGCACTTTTAGGTGACGGTGAATCGGAAGAAGGTCAGGTTTGGGAGGCCTGTATGTTTGCGGCTCACAATAAGCTTGACAATCTTTGTGCTATTATAGATTGTAACGGATTACAGATAGACGGCCCTGTTTCACAGGTTTGCTCTATTGAGCCTATTGACAAGAAGCTTGAAGCATTCGGATTTGAGGTTGCTGTTATTAACGGTCATGATTTTGACGAGATAGAGGCAGCATTCAATAAGGCAAGAGCTACTAAAGGCAAGCCATTCGCCATTGTAGCAAGAACTACTAAGGGCAAGGGCGTATCATATATGGAAAATCAGGTTGGCTGGCACGGCGCCGCACCAAACGCAGAACAGTATGAGCAGGCTATGACTGAGCTTAAGGCTCAATTAGCAGGACTGGAGGGATAATCATGGCAGATATGGTAAAAAAGGCAACCAGAGAGAGCTTTGGTGAAGCTTTATGTGAAGTAGCAAAGGTAAATGACAAGGTAATTGTGCTTGACGCTGACCTTGCCGCCGCTACAAAGACATCAATATTCAAGAAAGCATATCCGGATCGCTTTATAGATTGCGGTATAGCAGAGTGTGACATGGTAGGCATTTCCGCAGGACTTGCAACTTGTGGCAAAATTCCGTTCTGCGCATCATTTGCAATGTTCTCAGCAGGACGTGCATTTGAGCAGGTACGCAACAGCGTAGCATATCCTAAGCTGAATGTTAAGATAGTAGGCTCTCATGCAGGTATATCAGTAGGTGAAGACGGTGCAACACATCAATGCTGTGAGGATATAGCTCTTATGCGTGCTATTCCTAACATGGTAGTACTTAATCCTGCGGATCACTATGAGATGATAGCCGCAGTAAAGGCCGCCGCCGAGTATTACGGCCCGGTTTATATCAGACTTGGCAGACTTGCTATAGAAAGCTTTAACGATCCCGACAACGGATATAAGTTTGAGATAGGCAAGGGCATAACATTGCGTGATGGTAACGATATCACCGTTATAGCTACCGGTCTTGCAGTAGGAGAGGCTATAAAGGCGGTAGATGAGCTTAAGGAAAGCGGAATTAACGCAAGACTTATCAATATGCACACAATTAAGCCTATTGATAAAGAGCTTATAATAAAAGCCGCTAAAGAAACAGGAAAGATAGTTACCGTTGAAGAGCATAGCGTTATAGGCGGCTTAGGCGAAGCCGTTGCCTCTGTGCTTGCTCAGGAATGTCCTGTACCGGTTAAGATGATAGGTATCAATGACCGCTTCGGCTATTCAGGCCCTGCAAAAGAACTGCTTAAGATATTTGGAATAAGTCAGGAAAACATTATTTCTACAGTTAAAGATTTTATCTGATATATTTTTAGAGATAATTTAATAAGATAAAAACAACGTCCGTATTTGTGCCAAAAGGTGCAATTACGGACGTTATTTTATTTGTTATTCTTCTTTATATGTAACTCTGTCGTTGATTATGTAACGTTTATCTCTGCCCTCAGGTAATATAGGTCTGCGTATGACTACATCCCCGTACTCGGTTTTTATAGTTATCGGGTCATAAAATTCATCATAGACCACGTCTTCATCAAAAGGCTCTGCCGCAAGCACCTCACTGATTATCGTATTATTCGAATCACTTGCAAACTCCAGCATAAACTTATATACCGCTTCTATATTTTGGTTAAGCTCAATATCATCGGTTACATTAAACATTTCTCTGCACGATGCAAAATATATAGACTCATCATCTACATATGTATCACCCAAGAATACTACATACTCATAATCTTTCTTTAGCGGTTCGTGGGTATATGAGGTATATAGGGTTCCGTCATCACTCAATGCCGCAAAATCCATTATTACTATCTCGTCGCCAAGCTTTTTGCCGGTTGTATTCTTATACACCTTAGTAACCTCTGCCGTCCTTAGTGATATATTTCTGCTACTTTCTTTACTATGATAGCAAAAATAGCTGTTTTTATTAGTAAGTTCATTTGTAATCTTTACACGCAGAATCAGCGCCGGGTCAGCTGTCAACAATGAATATGTTTCCAATCCTGCACTTCTTCTTATTGTTTTCTTAGCGTCAGACAGATAAATCCTAGTATTACTATCTAAACTGTTATCCAATTTAACAGCCTTTAATGCAAAGTTTTTATTTATATTTTCGCCTACTTGAGTTAAGACAATAGTATTATTCTCTACGGAAACCTTATAGTAATTGTACGTATGGTCTTCCCGTGCTTCACCACGCAAAAGCACCGTTCCGTTAGAATCCTCAACAAAGCATAAATTCTGTGAATGACGTGCAAACATATTGCAATACTTATCCCCTGCGATAAACTTTATCATAGAAAATTGTTCTACATCTCCCAAGCCTATCTTACAATACTCCATTTCGCCGTCATTGTCTACATCTATGTAAGCACTGCAGTATGAATCAGATCCATCAATCATGAAAGCATTATAGCACTCAAATTCCGTACCGTCGATTATATCGCCCTTTGTTTCCTTATCCGAGCTTTTCTCATCAAAAATGATGTTACCGCCTTTGAAATTAAACACGTATTTATACCCATTATCGGCATTTTGAATTATAAGTCTATTATCATCAGTGCTATATGTATATTTAGCAGATGCCTTTGCTTTATCTAAAAAGCTTATTTTGCATGATTTATCGGTTCTGTCAAAGAACATTTCAGGGAACTCGGTCGTAGATTTTCCAAAGCCTACGTATTGTTCGTCCCTGACATAATTCGGTTTGTCGCCACCAAAAACATAATATCCCTCCGGTTTGGTATATACATAATTATTTATTGGCATATACCGATAGCAATCCCTTGCGCTTATATCGTTTATACCCATACGGTCACCGTTGACTTCCGAATAAAGAAAGTGTGTTTTTGCCTTATTATAGCAGGATTTTTCCTGTTCCTCGGCATAGTCTGATAAATTGAATACATCCGACTGCATGGCTAGTGGGAATTTGCTCTTGATATCATCCGTATAATATCCGCCGTCACGTGGTGTCCAGTATTCATCAAGAGCATATCCGCCTTTACCGTCTGACTTAACGGTTATGACTGTAGGAATATGCGAGCTACTCTCCTCTGTTATATCTCCTGATTTATAATTATAGCCGCTAAACATAACAACCATATATACCGTTGTTTTATCGTCGTTATTCTTAACACCAAGTACAATATGATCTTCACAGGCAAACTCATATGTAGGTTCTGTTACTTTATTGTGCTTCAAAATCACATCTGTTATATAACGGTCAAGCTTATCATCTACGTCCTTTCCTGTCGGGTTTGTAAGAAAGCATACAGCCGCAGCTATGCAGGCAAGAATTGAGGCGATTATTATCCAGAATGCAGGTTTTTTATAGCTTAATACTCGTTTTATTCTCTCCTTAACTCCTACCTCGCCAAAGGCAAGCGGACACATCGCTATACTTCTGCCCCTTGTACTGCATTTAAGCAATGCTTCTGAGTAATTTGCCTTATCAGAGGCAGTCATATTTTTAATTACTTTCTCATCACAGGCAAGCTCTATATCTCTGCACAGCAGTATATACGCTACCCATATAAGAGGATTAAACCAATAGACTGCAAGTAATACAAAGCCTAATGGCTTCCATAGATGGTCAAGACGCTTAATGTGCGCTTTTTCATGTGCTATTACATTCTTTAATGTATCTCCGTCTATCGCAGACGGCACATATATCCTTGGCCTGATTATACCCAGAATAAACGGTGAATTTATCCTATCGCACAACCATACTTTTTTGTTCAGGGGCTGTGACTCCGCTGTAGTTCGTCTTAATTTTATATAGCTTATCAAGGCATAAATAAGCATTACCACCAAGCCTATAAGCCAAACATAAGAACCGACTAATCCGATAACCTGCATAGGAGATACGCTCTCTGCTATATTCGGTGCAAGGTTTTCGCTTATCACAGGATTTATCGTATTATTAATTATCGGTATGCCGCTGTCTATCTGCGGTGCTTGGGAGTAAGTTATACCGGGACTTATTACCTCTGCGCTTGGCACAAGGCTGTAAAAGCTTTCAAGTGAGAACGGACAGATAAGCCTTATACCTACCAACGCCCACATTACACATCGCAATGACTTTGGTGCTTTCTTAAATAAAAGGCGTAACAGGATTACCGCTATTATAAGCAATCCGGCAGGTATACTCATGTTTATCAGCTTAAACAAAAGTTTATCCATTGATTACTCCTCCTTTCTGTAGCTCTCTATCATTTTTTGTACTGCGTTTATATCACTATTTGAATTTCCAAAAACTTCAACCAAATAATCATATATTTCATCTAGCTTTTTGCTTGGACTTATACCTTCAGTTAGGTTTAACTTCTCCTCACACTCAGTTAAATATAACAAATAATTACCGTTAGTACCGACACCTCGGGCAAATATTAAATACTCACAGTCTTTTTTGAGCTGTTCTTCATTATGTTCCAAATATAACATTCTGTCATCACTTATTGCTGCATAGTCCATAATGATGATTTCATCGTCAAGTTCTTTAGCGGTGGTATTTCTATAAATATTCAATACCTCTGCTGTTCGCATTGATATAAAGTTTCTTCTGTCGGAATTTACGTAACTAAAGTAGCTATTCTTATTTGTAAGGTCATTTGTTATTTTAACACGTAAAACCAACTCACAATCTGACAGCATCTCGCTAGTCCATGGATACATATCGGTTTTTATTGTTTTTATCACGTCAGATGAATTAACGGTAGGTTTACTGTTACCGATATCATTATTTAATGTAATTGGCGTTAAATCAAAATCTTTATTTATATTTTCGCCAACCTGCGTCAAAACGATATTGTTATTCTCAACTGAAATGCTGTAATAATTAGTGGTATTATCTTCATAATTTTTTCCACATAAAAGCACCGTTCCGTTAATGTCTTCGACAAATCTTAATGTCTGTTTATGATGGAACTGAAACATAGTGGCATATTTATCGCCTGCACTAAATAAAAGTGATGAATAATACCATGTATTTCCGTCTCCAATTTTACAATACTCCATCTCTCCATCGTTATCAATATCTATGTATGCACAACCATATAAGTCTGATTCATCCTCCCAAGCTTTAGTACATACAAACTCCGTACCGTCGATTATATCGCCCTTTGTTTCCTTATCTGAGCTTTTTTCATCGAAAATAAAGCTTGAGCCTTTTACCTTAAACACATAATTATAGCCGAGATCAACATTTTTAATAACCAGCCTTTTATCACTTAAAGTATATGTGTACTCTGAAAATTCCTTAGCCCTATCTCTAAGACTTAAACTACACTTTCCGGTATCTCTGAAAAAAGTAATATCCGGCATAGAAATCGGTAATATTGAATCAATATCCTCATCCGGATCTACATAAATTAATTGTACACAGCCTTCCGAGTAGCTGAAGTTATAATTATTTATCGGATTATATAAATATATATTCCTCTTACTGATATCATTTAAACCCATTTGTTCGCCGTTAATTGCTCTATACAGGAAATGAGATTTTGCCTTATTATAGCAGGATTTTTCCTGTTTCTCGGCATAGTCCGATAAATTGAACACATCCGACTGCATGGCAAGTGGGAATTTGCTCTTGATATCATCCGTATAATATCCGCCGTCACGTGGCGTCCAGTATTCATCAAGGGTATATCCGCCTTTACCGTCTGACTTAACGGTTATGACTGTAGGAATATGCGAGCTACTCTCCTCTGTTATATCTCCTGATTTATAATTATAGCCGCTAAACATAACAACCATATATACCGTTGTTTTATCGTCGTTATTCTTAACACCAAGTACAATATGATCTTCACAGGCAAACTCATATGTAGGTTCTGTTACTTTATTGTGCTTCAAAATCACATCTGTTATATAACGGTCAAGCTTATCATCTACGTCCTTTCCTGTCGGGTTTGTAAGAAAGCATACAGCCGCAGCTATGCAGGCAAGAATTGAGGCGATTATTATCCAGAATGCAGGTTTTTTATAGCTTAATACTCGTTTTATTCTCTCCTTAACTCCTACCTCGCCAAAGGCAAGCGGACACATCGCTATACTTCTGCCCCTTGTACTGCATTTAAGCAATGCTTCTGAGTAATTTGCCTTATCAGAGGCAGTCATATTTTTAATTACTTTCTCATCACAGGCAAGCTCTATATCTCTGCACAGCAGTATATACGCTACCCATATAAGAGGATTAAACCAATAGACTGCAAGTAATACAAAGCCTAATGGCTTCCATAGATGGTCAAGACGCTTAATGTGCGCTTTTTCATGTGCTATTACATTCTTTAATGTATCTCCGTCTATCGCAGACGGCACATATATCCTTGGCCTGATTATACCCAGAATAAACGGTGAATTTATCCTATCGCACAACCATACTTTTTTGTTCAGGGGCTGTGACTCCGCTGTAGTTCGTCTTAATTTTATATAGCTTATCAAGGCATAAATAAGCATTACCACCAAGCCTATAAGCCAAACATAAGAACCGACTAATCCGATAACCTGCATAGGAGATACGCTCTCTGCTATATTCGGTGCAAGGTTTTCGCTTATCACAGGATTTATCGTATTATTAATTATCGGTATGCCGCTGTCTATCTGCGGTGCTTGGGAGTAAGTTATACCGGGACTTATTACCTCTGCGCTTGGCACAAGGCTGTAAAAGCTTTCAAGTGAGAACGGACAGATAAGCCTTATACCTACCAACGCCCACATTACACATCGCAATGACTTTGGTGCTTTCTTAAATAAAAGGCGTAACAGGATTACCGCTATTATAAGCAATCCGGCAGGGATACTCATGTTTATCAGCTTAAACAAAAGTTTATCCATTGATTACTCACCCCTTCTATAGCTGTCTATCATTCTTTGTATTTCGCTTATATCACTATCGCTTAGCTTCTTACGTGCAGTGAATGCCGCAATAAACGCAGGTAATGATCCGTTGAAGCTTTCTTCAACAACACTTTCGCTTCTCATTGAATAATAATCCGGCCTTGATATAAGAGAAGTTACTATGCTGTTTTCGGTTTTGAAAATTCCTCTTTCACAAAGCCTTTTAAGCACAGTATATGTGGTTGTACGCTTCCAGCCTAATTGCTTTTCACACAGCTTTGTAAGCTGGGTAGTTGCTACAGGTTCATTGCTCCAGATAATATCAGCAAATTTTGATTCTATGGCACCCATGTGTAATTCTTCCATTTCCTTTACCTCCTTCTTTTTTTGACATAAAAAACGTTTGTTTATATCTTGTAGACAACTATAGTCTACAACTTGTAAACAGATTTGTCAATAGGTTTTTGAAAAATATTTTCTCAAATATAAAAACCTCCTGCATCTATACTCTGCGGTATAAATACAGGAGGTTAATGTTATTCAATTATTTTATTTAAACTATATCTACAGATAGTATTTTAAAAGCATTTTTAAACAGTTACGGTAACTATTATAGCGTCAAATCCGGCTGCCTTGATTTTGGCTACTTGAGCTTCGGCATTAGCCTTAACACTATATGAACCGGCATATACTTTGTATTCGCCATTCTCGCACTCTATGAAATTATCAAAACCGGCAGCTTTTAGACTAGCGGAATAATTATCTGCATTGCTCTTAACTGAGAACACACCGCAACGTACTCTGTACATTGTAGTTGTAGAAGCTACCTTCTCAAAGGTTACACTTACAGTTGTTGTCTTTGCAGGCATCTTGAAGCTGTATGTTGCTGTTGCACCGTCTTTGAGTATGGTTTGTGCAGTACCGTTTATTGTTACCTTGCTTACCTTATAGCCTGAAGCAGGTGTTACGGTAAACTTCATTGTAGTATCCATTGTCGCATTCATTGAAGTTGAACCGTTGCTAAACTTAACCGTACCTGAACCGCCTGCAACCGTTGCCGTTGCCTTATATGAAATCTTGCCGAAAGTCACGCTAACAGTTGTATTCTTAGCAGGCATTTTAAAGCTGTATGTAGCTGTCGCACCGCTGTTTAATATGGTTTGTGCAGTACCGTTTACGGTTACCTTAGTTACCTTATATCCGGTAGCAGGTGTTACGGTAAACTTCATTGTTGTGCCGCCTATTGCATTCATTGAGGTTGAACCATTGCTGAACTTAACTTTACCTGAGCCGCTTGCTACCGATGCCGTTGCCTTATACTCTTTAGCAAAGGTTACAACTACCGATGTTGTCTTTGCTGGCATTGAGATAGTATATGTGGCTGTTGTACCGCCGTCTAATATAGTCTGAGCAGTACCGTTTACAGTTATCTTAGATACCTTATATCCTGTACCCGGAATTGCAGTAAACATTATCTTAGAACCGCCTATTGCTGTGATTGATGTTGCGTTGTTGCTGAATAATACCGAACCCGATCCGCCTGATGCAGTTGCTGTTGCAGTATAAAGCTTAGCAAAGGTTACGCTTACCGCTGATTTACTTGCAGGCATCTTATAGCTATATGTGGCTGTTTTACCGCTATTTAATATGCTTAATGCCTTACCGTCTACAGTTACCTTGCTTACTCTGTAACCTGAAGCAGGTGTTGCTGTAAACTTCATTGTTGTGCCGCTTGTTGCGCTCATTGAGGTTGATCCGTTACTGAATTTAACTGTACCTGAGCCGCTTGCTACCGATGCCGTTGCCTTATATGAAATCTTACCGAATGTTACGTTTACTGCTGTTGTCTTTGCAGGCATTTTAAAGCTATATGTAGATGCTGCTCCGCTGTTTAGTATAGTCTGAGCAGTACCGTTTACCGTTACCTTAGTTACCTTATATCCTGTAGCGGGTGTTGCGGTAAGCTTTATTGTTGTGCCGCTTATAGCGCTTATTGAGGTTGATCCATTGCTGAATGTAGCAGTACCTGATCCACTTCCTATTGTTGCAGTTGCCTTATACAGCTTAGCAAAGGTTACTTCTACAGCTGTTGTCTTTGCAGGCATTGAAAAGCTATATGTGGCTGTTTTACCGCTATTTGTTACACTTAATGCAGTACCGTTTACTGTTACCTTGCTTACCCTGTAGCCTGAAGCAGGTGTTGCTGTAAACTTCATTGTTGTGCCGCTTGTTGCGCTCATTGAGGTTGCGCCGTTGCTAAATGTAACTGTACCTGAGCCGCTTGCTATTGTTGCAGTTGCCTTATACAGCTTAGCAAAGGTTACTTCTACAGCTGTTGTCTTTGCAGGCATTGAAAAGCTATACGTTGCTGTTTTACCGCTATTTGTTACACTTAATGCAGTACCGTTTACCGTTACCTTGCTTACTCTGTAGCCTGAAGCAGGTGTTGCTGTAAACTTCATTGTATCGCCGACAGTTCCGTTCATTGAGGTTGAACCGTTACTGAATGTAACTGTACCCGATCCGCCTGCTACTTTTGCTGTGGCTTTATATGAAATTTTGCCGAATGTTACGCTCACTGTTGTTGCCTGAGCAGGCATTGAAAAACTATACGTGGCTGCTGCACCGCTGCTTAATACACTCAGCGCAGTACTGTTTACCATTACCTTAGTTACCTTATATCCTGTAGCGGGTGTTGCGGTGAAACTAACTGTTGAACCGCTTGTTGCGCTTATAGATGTTGAACCGTTACTGAATTTAACTGTACCTGAACCTCCTGCCACGGATGATGTTGCCGTGTAAGAAGTTGGTGCAGTAGTACCGCCTACTGTAATTATACAGGCATCAAAGCCCGCCGCCTTGATTGCGGCTACTCTGGCATCAGCATTTGCCTTGACGCTGTAAACGCCTGAATAAACCGCATACTGACCGTTCTCTATGTCAATATAATTATCAAAACCTGCTGCTTTTAAATTTGCTGAGAGATTATCAGCATTTGATCTAACTGAGAATAAACCGCAGCGTACCTTATATGAAACATTTGAATCATCTGTTGGTTTATCAGGTGTTTCTGGAGTATCAGGTGTACCAGTAGTAGTTATTGACGGACTGTAATATGAATTTCCGCCGGCCGGGTCAGGACAAGGAGTACTTGGCATACCGCCGTATACGGGAATAAGGAATTTAAATGCCTTGTCAATAATACCTGCTGATTTATATGTATTGTATGATGTACGGCTCTCTGTAACAGGTGCCGCTATATTCTGCATATATTGTCCCCAAAGAGCTCTGCTTGAGCGTGGGTCAACATTAAATTTTTGAAAGTATACTGTTGCTTGACGATCCTTTACATATTTATCAGCATACTTTTGTGAACCGCCTTCTATTGCCGCTGCTTTAGTATCCCAACCGCCTGCAACTGCCTCTCTAGCACCGTTAAGATATATGGCGAAGCGTCCTGTACCGCAGGCGCCTATATTAAAGAAGTTATAGTAGCCATCATAGCTTTTAAGTTCATTAACGTCAAACACATCGGTCTTTTTAACATCGCCCCATATAGGGTCGTTACCGTCGTAATCAGGCTTGTTATTATAATAGTTGACGAGAGTTGTACCGAGCGTACCCAAAACGAGCGGACTTCCGCCTCCGCCCTGCTCTGATCTGAGACGTGCGGCAAGTGCAACAGGGCTAACACCGTACTTAACACCGCAATTCCATATATGCTGTGAATATGTTATATCGTTATCGCACATATTACTGCCGCCCATAAATGTATTCGCCAATGCGGTCTGAACACGATCAACAGTATGTACATCACTGTTATATTCAAGCGACTCAAACATAAATATTTCAATCTCGTTTAAAAAGTTTCTTGGATCCATGAAATATTTAACTGCAGCCTTGCTTGCCTGTCTCCAACCTGAGTCATATAAAGTAGTATTACTGCTCTCATAGTAAGGAGTATAGTTTGCCTGACCCAGCGTATTCCACGGTGAAGGAGCCCATGAGCTTGTGGTCACCAAGTTCGTTTTTGGATTTTCTGTTTCTTTACCAACTACATAATCAAATGTAAATGCACTGTTAAGCTCAGTTACCTTAACCGGCTCAAATACCCAATTAGGATGTAGCTCATGTAGCTGTGCAAGTCTTGAAGCATAGCTTTCCGGGAAACCGGCATTAATTAAGCTTTGCTTGTATGTGTCTGTTGCGGCAAATGCCGATACGCTACACATTGAAATAATGATTGTCAAAGAAAGTATAACCGTAATTATTCGCTTCATTGTTTTCATTACAACTCGCCTCTCAATATTAAATTAAAATTCAGAAAATATCATAAAATGTATAAAATATTGTCTAAATATATGTTAATTGTAGCAAATTTATCAAGTTGTGTCAATATAATGCCGTAATAATTAGTGTATAAAAATTTAATAATTTAAGTAAATTTATTACCCACATTTGCATAAAGCAAATGTGGGTAATAAGGGGTAATATTATGAAAATTTAGTTGTTGCCTATAATTATAAAAAGCGTTAGGCAGTATGGCAGTAATACTGCCTAACTAATGGGATCTATTGTTTGATATAACATCAAACCTAAGTTATGTAATCGTACCGGTCATCCATTGATTGAAACATCTGTTTTACGCTCTTTTATCATTTGAAGCTTTCTCATGCAAAGCACAAGAGCAACAAGATAAATTGCGAATACTATAGGTAAGCCATATTCAAGCTTATTTGACCAAATGAATATATGAGCTATTACAGACTCTAACAATACCAGCATAATAGATAACTTTTTCAAAAGTTTTTTCTCTTTGTCATTTAAGATATTGCTTTTTGTGTCTAAAGGGGCTAAAATAATAATCAATGCTATACTGATAAGCTCTGCTATAATTAAATAAACGTTAAAGGAGTTATACTTAATAACCTGCTTTAATATAAGCATTGCGGCTACTGTTACACAGACAGAAAAAATGTAACAGTTTATAGGGTTTGAAGCATGATAACCGCCTGCACACTTTCTCAACAATATAAATGCAAGGTAAAAAATTGCCGCTTGTATAAGTGTTGAAAGTGCAATGCCTATGACAGTCACGGTTGCTATATGTAATACTGACAAAAGCACAACGTATATTGCATATGAATAAAGCTCCTGATTTTCATTATCGGCTTCATTCCTGCATAATGCACAGGCGATCCTCTGCGATACTGTTCTTATCACTTAATTCTCTTAAAGTTTGCTAATTTTTCCGGCGTTTTCGGCTGATATACTATAAAGCAACCTGAAGAATTTGCCGAAAGAGTGAGAACTAATGTTAAACATGATACCGCAAGCTTTGCAATTTTGCTTGTAAAGATATTTTTGTTCTTCATAAAATATCAACTCCTTTAGCCTGATTATAGCATACTTAAAAATCAAGTGTTGAATTTTAGAAAAAACGGTTAAAATATCGGAAAAAATGGCAATTTACACACTATTTTAAATATTTTACACTACAATAAATACCGAGGTTTTTGTTATGAATGTTGCAATATGTGATGACAATGTACTTATAGTAAATCAAGTCACAGCTTTTTTAAAAGAATACAGCCAAACAAATAAATATCAGTTTGAGATATTCTGTTTTACGGGAAGTAGCGAAATGCTGAAAAGCGGCAGAACCTTTGACATGGCATATATTGATGTAGAAATGCCGGGGGTCAACGGACTTGAACTGACTAAAAAGCTAAAGGCTACAAATCCAAACATCATCATATTTATAATAACCTCTCATCAAGGTTACCTTGACGATGCAATGGGACTTAATGTTTTTAGATTTCTGTCTAAACCCATTGATAAAGAAAGGTTTTTAAAGAACACCTCTGCCGCCGTAAATTTATACAAAAACAATACACAGAATATCATAATTGATAGTCCGGATAACTGCGTAAATGTATTTACCAATGATATTATATATGTTACCATAGCTGACAAAAAGGTACGCATAATAACTAAAAATGAAGAGTATCTGTCCGGCAAAAGTTTTAATACATGGAAAGAAAATCTCACTCGCTTTCCTTGCTTTGCACAACCGCATTACAGCTATATAGTAAACATGAATTATATTAAAAGTATCCGCAAAACGGACGTAACTCTCAGGCATAACGACAATACCATAGATATACCTATATCCAGAAGATACTATAATGATTTTAAAACAGAATTTTTTAAATATGTAGGGACGGTGATATAAAATGCACGGTGCAGAAACATTTGACATAATGCTGGAATTTGGATATGCTCTTGTATATTTTGTTGAAAGCCTTATCTCTATATTTTATTTTGATAAAAAGTATGAGCGTAAGTTCGGCAATAAAAAGCTTATCCTTCTGGTTTTCGTCACAGCATTCATCTCATTTTTATTAGGTCACTTAGATATACCTATTATAAATCTTTTACTATTTGTAATCAGCAACCTTGCAATAATCTTTATAGGTTATTCAGGAAATAAAAGGTCAAGTGTATTCAGCGTTGCAATGCTGTTTGTGCTTATGACGGCTACGGAATGTATAGTCACCATTGTGCTGAAAGCATTATTCGGCAAGGATGTATTTGACGCATATGAAAGCTCGACAAATTATATTCTCTATACCATACTTGGTAAGCTGCTGTACTTCTTGTCCGTTTATTTTACCGCAAAATTATCTGCAAAAGAACACAGTAATAGTGATAAGACTGTGTGGTCACTACTTATGTGTACATTCCCGCTTGGATCTGTGCTGTTTATGGTTGTCACAATATATACCTGTGATGCCTACAACATTAGCGGTACTTACGAAACCCTGCTGATCCTGAGTAATGTTATAATTCTTTTTTCAAATATTATCGTATTCTATGTACATGAAGAAACCATAAAATTAAACCAAAAATACACTGAAATGCTGCTTGAACAGCAAAAAGCCGAAGATAACATTGAGTACTATCATATATTAAAGGAGCAATACGAAGGTTCACGCATACTTATACATGACATAAAAAATCATTTGTGTTCAATAGCAATGCTTGCCGATATGCAAGCAGATGAAATGAAAAACAAGCTGAGCGAAATAAAATCTTTTGATGGCAAAAATTCATCTATAGATGAGCTTAACAGCGTCGTTTTACAGCAAGGTAATAATCTTAAGGAGTATATTGACGGAGTGTATAAGGACTTTGAAATTAAGAACTCAGTTACATACTGCAATCATCAGCTTCTCAATCTGATAACACACAGATACTTCAAGCTTTGTTCGGACGCAGGCATTAACCTTGACGTAAACATACAAAACACTAATCTTAGCTTTATGTCAGAGCATGACATAACGTCTTTATTTGACAATCTGCTTGAAAATGCACTTGAAGCCGCAAAAAATTCGACAGAAAAGCAAATTTATTTTTCCGGAAATCTAAAGCTAGAGAGATTTTTAGTTATAACCATAGAGAACTCCTGCGATACACCGCCTAAGTTCTCTGCCGGCAAAATGATAAGTCACAAATCAGATAAACGACTGCATGGCATAGGTCAGCGCAGTATAAAAAGAGTTGTTGAAAAATATGGAGGAAATATAACTTCTGACTATATATCAGAAAGTAAAAAGTTTACTGTGGTAATTACATTCCAATTACCGGACAGCAACGATAAAACATAATATAATATAAAAGCCGCCTGAAAACGAGCATACTTTGTATTGATTTGTCATCTTTTGGATGATATAATCTAAATTAAAATATGTAATAACAATGTCAGACCACGATACAACATTACAATTTGAGGTGAATACATATTATGATGAAGCTTTTGATAAAGGTATTTATTAAGGATTACAAAAACACAGACGATCAGGACGTAAGAGGGAAATACGGCATACTTGCGGGTACTATGGGAATAGTATTAAATATGCTGCTTTTTGCCGGCAAATACTTTGCAGGTATTCTAAGCGGCTCTATTGCTATTACTGCTGATGCCTTCAATAACCTTTCAGACGCAGGATCCTCTATAGTTACGCTTGCAGGATTTAAGCTTGCCGCAAAAAAGCCTGACCCGGACCATCCGTTCGGTCATGGAAGAATAGAATATATTACGGGATTTATAGTATCTTTACTTATTTTGCTTATGGGATTTGAAATAGCCAAATCTTCCGTTGAAAAAATATTCAATCCGCAAAATACACAGATAAGCCTGCTGTCAATAACAATTCTTGTTGTTTCTATATTGATAAAGCTTTATATGGCTATATACAACAAAAGCATTGGTAAAAAGATAAACTCAGCCGCTATGGCCGCCACAGCCTCCGACTCGCTCAGTGACTGTATCGCAACTGCTGTAGTTTTACTTTCTATGATTGTATTTTGGTTTACACACCTTAATATAGACGGATATTGCGGTATTTTGGTTTCCATATTTATATTCAGAGCAGGCATAACTGCCGCTAAAGAAACGATATCTCCGCTATTAGGTCAACCGCCGGAACCTGAATTTGTAAAAAGCATTGAAGATATTGTAATGGCTCATGAAGAGATTATCGGAATACATGACCTTATTGTACATGATTACGGCCCCGGCAGAGTTATGATAAGTCTTCACGGTGAAGTATCCGGTGACGGGAACATATATAAGTTACATGACGCTATTGACAATATAGAAAACGAGCTTAACGAAAAGCTTAATTGCCTTGCGGTAATTCATATGGATCCTGTTGATGTCAATAATGAAAAGGTAAATGAATACAAAGGTAAAGTTAAAGGCATAATAAATAAATTTGACAGCAATATTTCAATGCACGATTTCCGCATGGTATCAGGTCCTACACATACAAACGTTATATTTGATATTGTGGTACCTTTTGATTATAAACTTAGCGATAATGAAGTAAAGAGTAAAATATCTGAGCTTATATTAGAATTTGACCCTGCTTGCTTTGCGGTAATAACGGTAGATAAATCTTATGTAAAGTAGATGTAGCTAAAGCAAGCTACCCCTACTGTAAATAACTGTCATACAGACAGCTTTGACATAAAGTCCTTTTCTATACCGATTAGATCATATGCTATATGGGTGCTTTTATCATTTGCCGCCGGATACTGCTCTATATATCCGCTTATAGATTTAATTCCCATTGCACAGCCATCTATTAAGATATTTTTAATTTGACGTGAATCACTGTTTAGGGATAGTTTAACCTCGGTATTTACCCATGACATAGCCTTAGCCATCTGATGAGGATCACGCTCATTTGATCCGTAATCATTCAGCAGTGCGTGACATTTATCGCCTAAAGAAATATGACGGTCGTTATACTGGCTGATAAGCTGCTTAAGCTCTTTGTCCTTTACGTAACCCATTACATGCTCCATACTTGTGGTAGCCATCTTACAGCCGGAGTTACACTCTTTAAGCAGATTGATCGTATCACTATTCGTTATCATTATAAAAACTCCTTCCCTTTTGCGTTATTATTACCCGCACACTAACATTATTACCGTATACGTAACTTTATATGCAAAAAACAAACAAATATTTGTCGCAAATTGTGAAATTAACAAATAATTAATAAATTTATGGTTGTATTTTATATGCGTTATGTGATATTATATAAATTAGCGTAAATTAGAATAGGGTAATGTATAATTTATGCAAAACATTTGAAAAATTCGGAGGGTTAAATTATGAACAGCAAGCGCAGAATTTTTGCCTGTATTATTTCAGTTTTAACTTTTATGTATATATCTTGCTACACTACCTTCGCAAATGCGGTAGATACCATAGGCGAGCCGGATACAGATCCGATAATATCTTCTGATGTGTCGGTCGAGCCTATACCTAGTGAAGAACCTTCGTCCGAGGATCCTATTCCCAGCGATGAGCCTTCGTCCGAAGATCCTATTCCCAGCGATGAACCTTCATCCGAAGATCCTATTTTCAGCGATGAGCCTTCGTCTGAAGAACCTCCCATAGATGAACCTACATCAAGCGAAGATCCGTATGAGAGCATACCAGATACCAGCAATGACCCTGTACAAAATAATAACGAAAGCTCTGAATCACAGCCCGAATATGTTATACCCGGCAACGACGATAATAACTACTATGATCCGGGTTATTCCTATCAGGGCGACCCCGTAGCATCTTTGTACGATGTAAGCACCGTTATTGATACTAATGAGTTGGATGCTGACGACTGGAACATTGTTCTTAACTTTGATACATCCAGCATAGGCAATGCAAACATGGGTCTTAAGGATTTCAACTTCATTAAAAACAATACGGGCGATGGGTCCGATGAAGATGACAGTCAATGGATACTTTACACGGGTTATGTTTTACTCGCTTTAGGCATAATCGGAATATTGTATGTTATTATATCAACAATTTACAGAATAAAGCACAAGGATAAGTACGATAAAATACTTAAAGAACGTAAGCAGGAAAAGAAGACAAATAAAAAATCTTCTTCCGGATTAAAGGCCGGTCACTACTCATAATTATATAGCAACATAAAATCGCCTGTATTCAAAATACAGGCGATAATTTTTTGCATTTTTCTAAGTATATTACTCTACTACCCTTGATAATACCTCGCCGACCTTCTCACGTATCACAAGGTCAGCTCTGGAATCAAAAGATGTTTCATCCCGGTTAATAAGTACTATATGTTTACCGTTAAAGTATCTTAAAAGTCCCGCAGCAGGATAAACCGTAAGCGATGTGCCGGCGACTATAAGCAGGTCTGCACCTTGTATAGCTTTGACTGCACCTAAAACGGTAGCATCGTCAAGCGGCTCTTCATACAGGACTACATCAGGCTTAATAATACCTGAACATTCACATTTGGGTACACCGTCACTGTGCAAAATATATTTATCATCATAGAATTTACCGCACTTCAAGCAATAATTACGCTTAACAGAACCGTGAAGCTCATACACACATTTACTGCCTGCAAGCTGATGCAAGCCGTCTATGTTCTGCGTTATCACGGCTGTCAGCTTTTTCTGTTCCTCAAGCCTTGCAAGTGCTATATGTGCGGCGTTTGGCTTAACACCCTCACATAGCATTTTAGATTTGTAGAATTTAAAAAACTTTTCGGTATGTGCAAAAAAGTAGCGATGCGACAGTACGGTTTCCGGTGGGTCGTCAAACTGTTGGTGATACAGTCCGTCTACTGAGCGAAAATCAGGTATTCCGCTCTCTGTGGATACTCCTGCCCCACCGAAAAATACAATATTTTGCGCTGATTTTATATACTCCCTCAGTGTTTCTGTCTTATCCACAGGGATACATCTCCTATCTGATATAATTATTTATATTTATAGCTGACATATGTAAACCATAATCAATACTTAGGTATAAGAAAAACACCTTTGGGCTGATAATTATTACCTACAGGATGTATCGCTCCCCATTGAGTCAATATATCTCCGTCATCGTCAAAAAGAGTGAGTAAAAGCTCGCCGTTTTCATATTCAGTACCTTCGTCAAAGTTCTTATAATACCTGAGTTCCGCCTTATCTTCGCCACCGAATACCTGAGCTATTGCTCTTACACAAACATCTGAGCCGTCAGCCCATATCTCAGCTATATATGCAGAACTTTCTTTATATAAATTAATCTTTATATCAAGCCCCTCCACACCGGGCTCTATCATACTTAATTCTTCATGATATGAATATGTACCTATCCAATTATCAAGCTGCGGCATAAGCACTTTATCGCTACATCCTTGCATATTTATAAGCATAACCGATACAAGTATCATCATAGTAATACCTTTTATACAAGCCTTAAATCCACTATACATCAAGTAGTTTCCCCCTTAATAATTACAGTATTATCTGCTATTACTTATTGTAATTTATCAATAAATTTCACGATTCGTATTATGCTTAATTATTTTACATGGATATAATAGCACACAAAACTTAATTTTTCAACTGCTTTAAAGGGAGATTTTATTTCATTCTTAATATACCCACTATTTCTGAATTATCACTCAAATATAGTCTTTTACGGTCGGCAACTACAAGCTTATCATAGTCATCGTCCTCAAATGCAGTTATATTATTGCTGGTGTTACCCTCTACCGTATATAGATAATTGCCCCGCAAATCTGTTGCTATGCCTATGTGACTCCAGTTATATTTACTTTCATCACCTTTCCATAGGAAAATAACTATATCTCCCTTCTGCGGTGTAAATTTTGTTCTATCGGTATTTACTATATTACTGAGTCCTACTGAATTAAGCTGATTACGAATAGTGGTTATATTCTTTTCTCTGAAAGAATAGTAAACACCTTTATCTGCATTTACCGCCTTGATAACAACATCATCTGGGCATGGCGTATATCCTAAATTGATGTTTACTTTTTGAAGCAATCTGTTTACATAGAATGCGCACCAATCTGTAGTATATCCCATCTCTTTACCGTTTTTACCAAGCTCACTCTTGACAAAAGTCAGTACATAATCTATATCGAAGTTACAAACGGACAAATAATCCGTAACAGGCGTAATAAAGTATTTGCTTGCTGTTTTACCGCATACTGCTCTGACAGCATACTCATATACTACGCCGTTGTATTCGGGATTATCAACATAATAGAACTCATTGCTCGGTGCGATATAAATTTTGCTCCATGCTCCACCCTGCTCCCGTCTGTACACGGCATATGAGTCGGCGCCCTTTATCATCGCCCATGTTACCACAACCGAATTATCCTTCTGTCTGCCGGCCGTGATATTTGGCTTAGGCGGTATTGGAGTACACTCCGTTCCGTACTTGACATATGTACTGCGTACAATAACACCGTTGATTTTTTTGTATGAACGCATAGTGTAGTAGTACTTTGTACCGCATTCCAGATCCTCATCGTAATACTTGGTAATACTGTTGCCCTTTATATTCTTAATAAGCTTCCAACCCGTATTATCAGAATTGACCGTCCTATAAATATAGTAACCGTCTACCTGCTCTATCTTATTCCAAGTGAGCCTTACCGAATTATACTCCCAGGTAACAGGTGTAACCTCCGGTACAAGCGGCTCTGCCTTACCCGGCACCCCCTGGGTCTTTCTTGTGCTTGTATAGGTCTTTCCGTTATAAGACTTATACGCACGTATAGTGTAGTAATACTGCTTATTTACCGTTACATCGGAGTCATCGTAAGATACGGTTGAATCTCCCTTGAGGGTAGCTATCTTAGTCCATCCTGTATATTCATCCTCCGAACGGTACAGGTAATATCCACTGGCGCCTGCGGATTTACTCCATTGTATTATTATAGAAGTACAGCCCTTACTCTCCGCAGATGTTATAACCGGCCTTACCAATGCAGCCTTACAGGTAACACCACTACGGTTATATCCACTTCTATATGTAACAGAATCAGCCTTGACGAATGCACGTACAGTATAGGTATATTGGGTATTGAATACTGCGGTAGTATCAGTATATGACGACAGTATTGCACCGCTTATCTGTGCTATCCTGGTCCAACTTTTTCCCAAGTTTTCAGATCGGTAAACATAGTAACCGTCAACACCATTTATTTTATTCCAACTAACCTTTATTGATGTTGCACCCACACTTACCGCTGATTTAAGCGTAAGGGTACCCATGCTTGTAGATCCCTGTACACCTGTCTTAACATATGAGCTTCTATATATTTCACCCGATATTTTTGTATATGACCTTATTGTATAATAATATGTCTTTGTCGGAATAGCTGTCGTGTCGGTATATTCTCTTGCCTCACCGTTCATTATCGTAGCTATCCTTACCCAATTTGAAGTTTTAGTTTCTGACCTATAAACATAGTATCCGTTCGGGATATAGCTATCCTGCCATGTTATTTTTATACTTCTTGGTGTTACCGCCTCTGTAGCTGTTATTTTAGGAGTATTGAATGTAGAGACAGGTGCTTTTATTGTGTTTGAAAATTCACTGTAAGTACTAATATCATCACCAAGGACAAAAGAACATACGGTATAATAGTACTGAGTACTGGGTAACGCAGTATTATCGGAAAATGTTGTAACAGTACCGTCATATATACCCGTTATTTCACGCATTGTGTAAATATTATCCTCGGTTGAGCGATATATAATATATCCGTCTGCATCGGCTATTTCTCCCCAACTAAGGGTTATAACGCTATTACTCGCTGTAGCCTTATTAAGCTCAGGTGCTTTGGGAATTACAGTTACAGCATTTATTTCGCTTGTTGCAAGCTCATCTTCTTCATTTATGGCAATTATTTGATAGTAATACGTCTTTCCGCACTGCAAATCCGTATGTGTATACTGTGTATCTGCGGTAGATGAAATCAGTTCCGGCTCAGACTCTTCCGTCATTGACACATATACCTGATACTCAGTAGCAGTATCTATTTCATTCCATGATATACTTACGGTATTACCGTCAACGGATTTAAGGCTTATTTCAAGCGTTTGTGCCGCATAGGCCGTGCCTGTGAACATCTCAAACGTGAAATACATCATAAATACTACAATATATGATATTCCATATTTTAATTTACATAACCTTTTCATACATATCCTCCTTATATTCTTTGATTTGATTCATTATTTTACACTTTTAACTTGTTTATTATAGTGTATTATTTCATCTTTTTCAACAATATAATTGAAATAATTGATGAATTAACTATGTAAATTATGGAATTGTTTTTAATGCTACTTATCTTTAGTCTGTAACATATTATAGTAGCAGTTTAAATATAAATTGGTATCAAGCATCCCGATAGTTCAGTAATCTAATCAATTATATTTAAAACGTTTACACCTGCTTTATCATATTTTTATGCTGTGCTAACAAAGTTACTTTATAATTTCTGCAAGGATTATTCTACCTTCATCATACGGTATCCAACGCCGATGTGGGTTTGAATATACTGCGGAGAATTTGGAACCGCCTCTAGCTTTTTTCGGAGTGT
This sequence comes from Acutalibacteraceae bacterium, assembly GCA_051881075.1. GTDB lineage: Bacteria > Bacillota > Clostridia > Oscillospirales > Acutalibacteraceae > RUG14223. The sequence continues at coordinate 32,850 of JBJEPE010000068.1, forward strand.
TGCCATAAAAACACGAAGTGAAGCAATATCGTTTTCCATACTGTTACCCCATATTTTCTGTGTGATATAGGTATGAGTAAGAACCTTGCCGATATTCTGAGCAAGTAGGCATAACAGTTTATACTCAATCGGCGTAAGATGAAGTTCTTCGCCGTTCATATACGTACATCCGGCCGCATAGTCGATACGGAGCATACCGTTAGTAAATACAGAATCGTCTGTAGTGTTCTCGTTTTGCATAATGGAAATCCGCCTTTGCATTACACGCAAACGTGCCAGCAGTTCCTCAACGGAAAACGGTTTTGTCAAATAGTCATCGGCCCCGGCATCTAACGCATCTATTTTATCGGTATCCTCGCTGCGTGCGCTGATAACTATAATCGGTACGTTGGACCATGTTCTTATCTTTTTAATCACATCGACGCCGTCCATATCCGGAAGTCCTAAATCCAAAAGAATAATATCCGGTCTGTGAGATGACGCTTCCATGATTGCGGCAGCACCGTTAGCTGCGGTTAAAAAACGGTATTCGTGCATTCGCAACGTCATGGTGATCAGGCTTTTAACGGAAGGGTCATCTTCCACAACTAAAATCATATATTTATTCATTCAAATGTGCCTCCTCTGCAGGGAGAGTAAAGGAAAATACCGCTCCCTGCGGCTTATTATCTTTTACCGTTATAGTGCCGCCGTGAACCGTTACAATAGACTTGCACAGCGATAGGCCAAGTCCTAAACTGCGGCGGCTGTCCGCAACCTTATTGGCTCCGCTGTAAAACATATCAAAAATATGCGGCTTAACTTCATCGGTAATACCGAGTCCGTCATCCGAAATATGAATGACTGCTTTATCGCCTTGGCGTTCTGTCAGAATTTTTATATTTGACCCGGGCGGTGTATATTTAATGGCGTTATCTACGATATTAATTATAACTTGGACAATCAATTTTGCATCCATTTTCGCAAGGAGAAATTCATCCTTGTGTTCCACAGTGATATTATGTTCCACACTTTTACGGTTGACATGGCGCAATGCCTCCGTTACGACATCCTCGACAAGCTCAGCGGAAATATGCAGATTCATACGTCCGTCTTCCAAGCGGGTAACTGACAGCAGGTTTTCAACCAAGTTAATCAGCCACATCGAATCGTTATAAATATCGGAATAGAGCCGATGCTTTGTCTCTGCATCAAATGCTTCTCCGTTTGTCAGCAAATTGCTGGCATTTCCGGATATAGAGGTCAAAGGTGTACGAAGGTCATGGGAAATCGCACGAAGAAGGTTTGCACGAAGCTGCTCATTACGGGCATAAATCGCCGCTTCTTCTTTTTCTTTGGCGTTCTTTTCGCTTTCCATAGCGAGGGCACTTTCACCGAGTATGGAAAGCATAATGCTGTTTTCAAAGGCATCCAAAGGATTATCGGCGATAACAATGCCTACAACACCATAAACGTGGTCATTGACACGAATGGAAAGATATAAGCACTTGGCGCTTGATAAAGTATCGGTTGTTGCTCCTGCATGTTTATTATTTTTGAGTACCCAGCTTGCAACCGCTCTTTCGTTATCTGAAGTAAATTCCTTACCGATCGATTCCTCAGAGGCACTGAAGATGCGAGGCTTCTCCAATTCGCCGCCAGCCGCAGGATAGATGATAATATTTTTATCAAGCAGCTTTACCAACTGATTTGCAGTAACAGAAATAATATCATCCCTGCCCGCAGCCCGCTGAAGTAATTGGTTAGTGTCAAACAGAATCTTCGTACGGAATGCAGCCTGCGCCGATTGCTTTGCATGATTTTTAAGCCTGACAGACAGAGAGCCTGTAATCAACGCCGCTAAAAACATGACAAGAAATGTTATCGTATATCTGCTGTCATATGCATGAAAAGTAAATCTCGGTTCGGTAAACAGGAAATTAAAAATAAATACGCTGACAATGGAAGAAATCAGGCTATATATTCTTTTTGTGGTAACAACCGAGTTGACAAGCACACCAAGGATATAAACCGTTATAATGTTCGCTTCGGAAAAGCCCAAACTGTCAAAGACAGCTCCGATAAGGCTTGCTGCAATCAGTATACCGGTACTTTTCAGAATATCCGGCGCAGAGAATACCACACTGCCTTTCTGCTTCTTTTTAGCGGTATGATAGGTTGATATAGCCGAGGATGCGTCCGGTATCACGTGAATATCAAGATTAGGTGCGGCGGCGATTAGCTTTTCCGTCAGCGTCGGCTTGCTGAACAGATGCTTTCGTGTAACAGCACTTCTGCCGATGACGATCTTGGATACACCGGATATCCTTGCAAATTCCGCAATCTGATACGGTACGTCGTCACCGTATACCGTTTCAATCTTCGCACCAAGCTGCTCTGCGAGCCTCATATTGGAACGCAGCCGTTTTTTGTTCTCATCGCTCATGGTCGGGACATCCGGTGTTTCAACAAACAAAGCCGTAAATGTGCTGTGAAAGGCATTTGCCATTCTGGCGGCTGTCCGAATAATCTTCGCATTGGACGGTGCAGATGACAAGCAGACTAAAATATGTTCATCGGTATGGTAATCACCGTTTTTCTTAATACGGGCCTGCTCAGTCAAAAGATTTACACGATCGGCACAACGGCGCAGGGCAATCTCCCTTAAAGCGGTCAGATTATCTATGGTAAAAAAATTAGTAACTGCTCGCTGTTCATGTACTTCTTTATACACATTTCCGGTTTGCAGGCGTTCAATCAGATCTTGAGGTTCAATATCCACAAGTTCTACCTGATTGGCATTATCGAAAACTGAATCCGGAATACGTTCGCTGACCATAACGCCTGTAACGGAGGCTACTTGATCGTTAAGGCTTTCGATATGCTGTACATTGACCGTTGTATATACATCAATGCCGGCATTCAGCAGTTCCTGAATATCCTGATACCGTTTGGCATGACGGCATCCTTCTGCGTTTGTATGCGCCAATTCATCCACCAGTATCAACTGCGGATGTCTGGAGATGGCAGCATCAATATCAAATTCATGCAGAACGATGGAGTTATATTCCACTATCTGAGTAGGGATACACTCCAGACCGCTGAGCAATGCGGTTGTCTGCGGATGCGAATGCGGCTCTATATATCCTGCGACAACGTCAATACCCCGGCTTTTTGCAGTGTGTGCCGCTTTCAGCATCGCATACGTTTTTCCTACTCCGGCAGCATAGCCGAAAAAGATTTTCAGATGTCCTCTGTTATCACTCGGCTCCTCACGCTGAATCGCTCTGAGTAATTCTTCCGGATCTTGTCTGTCTTCTGCCATCTCTACCGCCTCCGATTTCTATAATTTCTATTTTTATTTTATCCGATATCATATAAATTGAATGAAAATAAGCGGGATATCGGAAAAAGATTGCATAAAGATTATATCACAAAACCCGTATTAGTTCTACAAAAATCCGATTAAAATTCGTTATCGCATCCAATCGACTCAATCAGCTCCTTAAGCATTTTTCTATGTTGCGTAACCATTTTATCATTTCTACTCAAAAGACCGATATATTGCTGTCCTGCTTCAAGTAGTTCAACCGAGCACCCCAAAGTATCCGAATAATAATCGGTTTTTCTGAGAGGTACCGCAGCGTCATCTCTCGTTGTCAAAAGAACAAACCCTATGTCTATGCGGTTATTTTCCAAAGCAATATGTATTTGTTCCGCCGTACCTATAAAGAAATATAGCTTACAGTCCGGATTCTTTTTGGATAGCAATTCGAGGCCTTCTGAAACAGAGGAGATAATTACCGGATTTTCAAAAGCAATGCGCAGTCCGTCTGATTGCTTTACACTGATGCCAGCCGATATTCTCTTTTTATTCTCTGCCAAAAAACAGTCAAGCTGTTTCATCAAAAAATATCCGAAAATAAGCAGGGCAACAGCAACTACAATAATCAGGGCAATATAAACCGGTTTCATTGCTCTGTTCCCCCTTTCAGATACGAAAGCATTTATGAATGCTCTTCATATCTCCGAGTACAAGCATTGTCTGCATCGGATCCAGGTGAGTTTCAGATGAAATGTTCATGTCCAGCTTTCCGTCTTTTTTCAGCGCCATAATATTAATATTATATTTTTTCCGAATATCTATTTGCCCGATTGTTTTCCCAATCCAGCTCTGAGGAACGCCAATCTCAAAAATTGCATAACCGTCATCTAATTCAATGTAATCAAAGATGTGATCAGAGCTGTAGCGGATAGCCGTCCAGTTAGCCAGTTGCTTTTCGGGATATACCACTTCGTCAGCGCCGTTTCTAAGAAGGAATTTGGCATGAACATCCCGTGCAGCTCTTGATACCACCTTTTTTGCACCAAGTTCCCTTAAAAACGCAGTCGTTTCCAAAGAGCTTTGAAAATCATCGCCAATAGCCACAATGCAAACGTCAAAATTGCGGACACCGAGGGATCGGAGAAATTCCTCATTTGTACAGTCGCCGATCTGCCCGTTTGTAACATAGGGCATCACCGCTTCTACACGATCCTCCTGCTTATCCACTGCCATAATCTGATGATTTAATTCATGGAGTTTGATGGCGATATGTCTGCCGAATCTGCCAAGTCCAATCAGTAAAATAGATTTCATCGCTTTTATCTCCTTTACCCTACCGTAAGTTTTTCCTGAGGATATTTTGAATATCCTGAATTTGATTTTGAAAATGCCGCAAAGATCAGTGTAAGTCCGCCTACTCTGCCAAAGAACATCAGCAGAATCAGAATCATCTGCGAAATAACGCTAAGTTCTGGTGTTATGCCGAGCGAAAGTCCGACCGTACCAATAGCTGAAGCTGTTTCAAACAACGCTGAAAGAATAGGCAAATTTTCTATTCTGCTGATGATAATTCCGCTTGTCAAAAACAATGTTATGTACATGAGCGCAATCGTTGCGGCGCTACGCACCGTTTCAAACGCTACTCTTCTTCCGAAGAAGTGGGTATCTTCGTTTTTTCTGAAAACTGAGAATGCGGAGGAAAACAGAACGGCAACTGTGGTGGTTTTCATACCGCCCGCCGTAGATCCCGGCGAACCGCCGATCAGCATCAGGACAATAATAAACATCCGCCCTGCTTCGCTGAAAGCGGACAAATTCGCCGTATTGAAGCCTGCCGTCCTTGGTGTAATCGACTGAAACAGGGACACCAAGATGCGTTCCGGAATAGGATATTCTGAAAGCTCAAAAAAGAAGAAATAAAGCGCAGGCAGAATAATAAGAATACCCGTGACGGTAAGTATAACCTTACTTTGCATTCGGTACTGCTTGAAATGCCATTTATTATTTCTGATGTCATCCCACGTGAAGAATCCAATGCCTCCAAACACAATCAGCAGCATAATAATGCCGTTTACAGTCCAGATTCCTGCATATGAGGTCAATGAAGAAAACGGCTCTTTGATTCCCATTAAGTCAAAGCCGGCGTTACAGAAAGCCGAAACTGAATGAAATAACGCATACCATGCGCCCTGCAACGGTCCGTATTCCCTACAGAATACCGTAGCAAGCAGCGCTGCTCCAATCAGTTCCGTAATTATGGTGACTTTCAGAATAAAGCCGGTCATTCTGACAATTCCGCCGACGTGCGGAGCCGATATCGCCTCCTGCATCGTACTGCGCTGCATAAGACCGATTTTCCGTCCGGAGAAAATGGCGACCGATGCCGCAGTAGTCACGACACCCATTCCGCCCACCTGAATCAGAAGCATAATCACAAGCTGTCCGAAGGATGACCAATAGGTTGCGGTGTCATGCAGTACCAGTCCTGTAACGCACACGGCAGATGTTGAAGTAAAAACAGCATCTTTAAAAGGAGCATGTCCCGGCACTCTTGTTGAAATCGGGAGCATCAAAAGCAGAGTCCCGATCATAATAACTGAAAAAAAACTCAATATGATAATCTGAAAAGACGAAATATGTCTATTACTACGTCCTATTCTCATTATGCCACCTCACAGCAGATATAGCTTTACAATTATATCGTCTTTATTTTATCTTAATTTCAATTAAATGCGTATAAAGATATAATCGTGTGTATTAAGATTGTATTAAGATGATCTAAAACCTTATAAGATACATATTTAATGATTAATTCGTTCATTTAGCCCCATACCGATAGACAAAAGAGCAACAGCGGAAAATCCGCTGTTGCTCTTTTTGACTCTCATTTTTCTTACCGTTATTCAGTTATAAACTTTACGGCTGTTCCGTATGCAATAACTTCAGCCGCGCCCTGCATAACAGCGGCAGAGGCATACCGTACATTAACCACTGCATCGGCTCCCATCTGTTCGGCTTCATCCACCATACGCTTGGTCGCCAAGGCGCGCGCTTCATTCATCATTTCATTGTATGCTTTCAGCTCACCGCCCACAAGGTTTTTAAAGCTTTGGGTAATATCTCTGCCTATGTTTTTGCTTTGAATGGTGCTTCCGCGAACCAAGCCCAGCATTTCAAGCTTTTTACCCGTAATGTAATCAGTATTTACTAAGATCATCTTCTTCTCCACTCCTTATTTCTTTTATTCTTTCAAAACATACCGCTGCCATTACAACAGCAAGTACAAGGGGAACAATGCCTAACAGGTACTTCCAAAGTCCGTCTAGCGACTTAATCAGAACACCGAAATATATACCGCAATATAAAATAAATATTACGGTTATGATAATCGGCGCAATCATTTTCTTGTGATACAGTTTCATAAAACACCTCTGAATATACTTGTCTGATAATATTATACTCATGAGATGAATGATTTTCAAGTCTAAAGTGTCCAAAAATTAAAAACTTCAAAAAGCTATGCAAAAATATCCATTGGGGAGTGGATTTCAAGATAACTTTCAGACAACACAAAGACCTTGTCTCCGCAATGAATAACGTCATTTCCGTTTGGAATTAAAACCCTTTCATCTCTCGCTATGGCACCGATGATTACGCCCTTTTTCAGATTCATTCCATTACTCTTAAAGGATATGTTCGCTTTCTTAAATCCGACCGGTATGTTAAACTCGCTGATTTTCTGTTCGATAAGCCGCTCTGCCCACCACGGTGATAGTGACATCTCCGTCAGCTAATGGAAATTAGGGGGAAAAACCCTATTTCAGTTAAAACAAGTGGAGTGGTTAATTCCGAATCATGAAAACGGAAGCCATTTCACTTGAAATTTGAAAACTGAATAAATCACTAACTAAGACTTTATTTCTGATAATTTTAGCCACCTTATCAGGTACGCCGTAATTTCTGCATTGCAGAATAGAGAGAAATTCCTGTATAAAATGGGCTACACCTGTTACGGTGATGGCAGTCAGAAGGATAATGTATCCTAGTTTGAGGCTGTCTCTATAATTAGTAGAAATAAATCGAACGCTTTATAAAACCTTGTGTTTCCCGATAAAATATGCTATACTTTTATTAAAATTTTTATGTATCGGTCGTCTTTCTTTTAACCGGAGCTGTTACCGATTACCAAAACACCTTAGAAACGAGGAAACAGGTATGACTGTAAGTTATAAAAAACTATGGAAATTGCTTATTGATAAGAACATGAAAAAGAAAGACCTTGAAAAACCAGCAGGGATAAGCAACTATGTTATCTCAAAAATGAACAAGGGTAAAAACATAGCCGTGGATATCGTAGGCAAGATTTGCGGTGCATTAGACTGTACTCCAAATGACATCATGGAGTTCATCCATGATAGCAATTAAGGGGGACGGTATCATGAGCAGTATAATGACAAAAATTACGCAAAAAACCGATTTAGGAAAGCAGAAAATCATACCATACATAAACGCCGTTATCATGATGGGTATTTTCACATTTTTGTTTTTAGGGGCGGAATATTTATATGACAATATGATTTCACTTACGGCATCTAAAGAAAAGACCGTCCTCGCCCAAAATTATGCACTGGGAGTAAGTACTGCGGGCTTCCTTTTATATCCGATTTTCAACCGCTTTCTTAAAAAACAGTGTAGGAATGTCTGCACCATATTAATCTCCCTTGCCTCTATTTTTTGTATTTTCCTGATTTGTCAGCACACATCTTATGTGGCAACCTTGATTTCAGGACTTGTATTATTCCTGTTTCTCGGCTTGTTTGGCAGTGCTGTTTATTATGCTTCGGTGTGTATGCTTAAAACCGACAAGTATTTAGCCCGTATCGTGGGTATTTCTTATATGTTCGGCATACTGTTACAGTTTGCGAACAACAATTTTGTGAATATGGAAACTGTGGAGGCCGTTATTCTTTCAATATTTTTGCTTGTACTTGTTTTTCTGTTGATTAAAACCGAACAGATACATACCGGATATGACGAACAACATGAGGTTGAGCCTATCCGAGCAGATACGGAAAAGAGCAAAAGCGGCTCCGGAGAAAAATCAAATAGAACTTCGGCAGGTATTCTTCTAATCTTGCTTGTTGTACTGATGACGTGTATTTTCAGTACGCTTGATAATGCGGTGACGCTTGTCCATGCGACAGGAACGGTTGATATCGGACAGTGGCCGAGAATACTGCTTGCATTAAGCGGATTGGCTGCGGGATTTGTGTTTGACATAAAGAACAGAAAGTTTATGAGCCTTATTATGTACTGCGTAATGATGCTGTCTACCATATGTATAGCCATACTCAGCTTTGGTGGCCCGTTTTTAATCGGACTGTTTGTATTCTATATGTCGGCAGGCTTTTTTGCCGTATTCTTTACAACCGCTTTTATGGAAATTTCCTGTTATATGAAAATTCCGGAGCTGTGGTCCGGTATGGGGCGTGCAGTGAATAATATAACAGCTGCCGTTATTGCAAACGGATCCTTGGCACTTCTGACCTCCGGAAATAATATCGCAGTAATTATCATAGCACTAATTTTATTTGTGGCAGTTATAATCGTAGTAGCCGCATATACTTATTTCCAAATGAAAGACAGTGCGAAAGAAACAGTTGCAGACGTAGCCAATGACTTGGAGAAAAAGGATAAATTACAGCAATTTTCAGAAAGTTTTTCTTTAACGCCAAGGGAAACAGAGGTGTTTAACCGTCTGGTCAATACCGAGGACAGCATTCAGGTAATCGCAGAAAGCCTTTACATATCAAGACGGACGTTGGAACGGTATATTTCAGCAATTTACGGAAAAACCGGAGTCAAGTCCCGTGTCGGTTTGATTCGCATTTACAATGATAATTAATTATTTTAATATATATTTTTATATGTGTATTCTACCGCCTTCTTTTAGCAGAAGGCGGATTTTTTATGTCTTTTTGCCTTGTTTTTTAAAATGGCGGAACTCCGCCACCCGATTTTTCGCAAATTGGCGGAGTTCCCTTATATACAAAAGGGTCTTATATTTTATATAATTAGTGCAGTATTTAAGTAACTTTGAATTTAGGAGGAGACAAAAATGCAACAAAATGCAACTGCAAAATCTCATACAATTAACAAAAGCTCAAACGGAAGTCCGCCTATAAAATTTCTGTCATTACTTCTGCTTGTGAGCATATTACTGTGTGGCTGCTCGGCAGAAAACGGCAATCCGCCGGAAACACCGTCTACAGTAGAATCCGACATACAATCAAATGCGTCAAGTGTGCCGATATCTCAACCAAATCCCGAGTCTACAGCACAAAGTTCTGAGCCTGTAATACAAGTTTCCGAGCCTACCACATTGGAGCAGGAATTGCTTGCCCAGAGAGGGATTTCTTTTGATTCATCGGATTATAAGATTTTTGTCGGAGGCGAAGGGCTGTTGGATTTCAATATCGTATTTCCCGATACTGACCCTGCCGCTGCAAAAGCCGATTTGTCCTCGGTTTTCGTTTCCGAAGGGAAAATATACAAATTTTGCTGCGATAATACATTGCCCGGCGGCAGCAACTGCATTCAGGTCGGAGATATTCCGCTAACGGAAAATCCGGTATATCTGCACTCATTGGATTTCAACGGTGCGGATTTGGATTTGATCTATAAGGGCGGACGGCGATACAAGGTTGAGGCTACTCTGAATAGTGGACCGTATACATCGAAAGAAAGCCAGTTCGCATCACCGTATTTTACTCATACCTACCGCTACTCCCAAAACGGGAAAAGCCTTGTTGAAATTCCCGACTTTAAAAACAGTATCGACCGTTTTGTGAACGTCGGAGGGACTTATCTCATTGTTGCAGACGGCAAGCTGTACGCCGGCACCCTACGGCAGATAAAATCCGACGATTTTGAAAATATTTATTTCGACGACAAAGATAACGGATACATCATTTGGGACGTAAATTGCTCCGCCATGGAATCGGGAGAAACCGTTCTGACGCTGTTTAATTCAAATATCCTTGTCACCGACAGAGCGTTCTACAAGGTCGTTTACGACGCCGTGCCCGACAATTTGACAGACCAAATGCAGAAAATAACTAACAGCGACGGCACTAAGACCGAATACCTTCCGAAGTTCGGCGGAGGCAATCAGTACCGATTGGAAAAGATCGAACTGCTCAGTAAGTATTATGACGAGGTCGCCACGGTCACACAGTCATATGTGATAACGAAGGATTACAAATGCTTACCGCTTACCAATCTGATTCCTGCAGAAATGGAATACAGTGATTACAGATTCGGCGATATAGAGATACCCAAGGATGTACATCAACAGATAAACAGCCTTTATTAATAATAAGAAAATGGAGGAAAAACAAATGCGAAACATAATGAAAAAACGAATCATTCCGCTGCTGATAGCTGCATCACTTCTTACTTCACTCACCGCCTGTGGCGGAGTGCGTATTACCGGAAACAGCGCCGGAAATAATACTACTATAAACGATGACGGAACAAAAACCGTGCAGACGGAAAAGAATGTGAAAATTACCGAGACCGCAGCAAAAGCGGCGCAGACCGAGCTTTACGAATGTTCTGATTTCAGTATAACGATACCGAAGGGCTGGAAAGTCACTGCCGGCGGCATCAATATCTATCACAGCATCAGAGTTTATGACCCGAACGAACCTGTAAATCAGATGTTTATACAACTGAAAGCAGAACCGCTTCTGCACTGCGAAGAGGGCAAAGCCGGATGGCAGTACAATTGTTATACCTTGGGAAATGCAATGTATGCTGTTTTGGCGGATGCTCCAGTAATGAAAAATCCGTCTACCGAAGGGTTTTATCAAATTCAGCCTCAGTGTATCGACAATATATCAAGGGATACGAGCTATGCAGGATATACATTCCCCCGCTTTGAGAACTTCACCGTGACCGAACGTTTTGCATCTACGAGCGGCATGAAAGCCTATGCGCTTAGCGATGAGCTTTTGAGAGCCACCTTCACGGATAACGGCAAAGAGGGTGAGGGACTGTTCTCTGCCTCAGTAGTGGATTTCGGCGCAACTCCGGTTGGTACCGGACGAATGAACGGTTATTTATTGGAAACGGTAGACGGCGGCTATTATATGGCGTACAACATCATGGCGATTACCGCTGTCAAGGACACCTTTATCGAATGGGAAAGCCTGCTTACCAAGTGTATGAAAACAATAAAATACTCCGATAGCTTTGTAAATGCGACCACTCAGGCAAGCAATGAGAAAGTAGCGCAGGCAATGCAGTTCAGCCAAAACGCCAATCAGATAATGGACGGAATGATGTCCTCATGGGAAAGCCGCAATAAAAGCCAAGATATTATCAGCCAGAAGCAAAGTGACGCAACGCTCGGATATGAGCGCATTTATGATAGCGAAACTAATGAAATATACCGTGCAACCAACGGCTTTAGCGATGTATATGACGGAAATAGATATCAACCCGTAACCGATGACAATATGTACACCCAGCCGATCAGCGGATATATTGAATATGAATAAAAAAGAAACGGCTGAAGCTAAACAATACACAGACGAATGTTCCGCAAGTATTACGATAAGGAGGAGAAAAATGAACAGTACTAAAAGAATCTTGCCGTATGTACGGCAATATGTAATTGTTGCTGTGTATGATGTACTTGATCAGGACGGCGTCCAATATAAGAAAACAGATTCATCGACCATTGTTGCCGAAATGTCGGTATACGGAAACAAGAGTGTTTTTTCTATTTCTGTAAGTGAACAGATATCCGGGACAGAGTTGACCGTTTCCATGGTTCAACCGTGTGTGGACTTATCCGTTCAGGGAGTAGGGCGTGCCATAACCGCCGTTGCCGACAGGATAGCTCAATATCTGGAAAATGAAATGGTGCTTAACAGTCGTTTTAATAAAATAACGCTAAGAAAGTAAATTCTTTAAAGCATGCTATTTAAATTAAAATACCTTTAGGATGTAAGGCATAATTAATTTTTATAAAACGCTTAATAAATAATATAGAAAAAATCGGACTTTACCGCAAAATAATTAAGCGAGGTTTCCGGTTGGTCTGTAGCAACTTTGAGCCGTTACCGTTCAGGTAAGCGACTGACGGAAATAAACACCCCTATCTATGAAAATCTCTGTGCAGAGATTGCTTCTATTGCTGAAAAGAAACAGATCGAAGATATCACAAAAGATTCTTTTTAAGGGGATTTCTTAAACTGACCTGACATCATTGCGGTTAATAAAGAAAAACTCAGGCAAAATTTTAATACCCTAATATCAATCTGACAAAGATATCTATCATCAAACTATGGTTTTCTTTTTTGCTTATAGCTTAAGCTTTTTTGACCCCCGGCTGAGCCGGGGGTTTTTGTTGCAAAAAAATTGCACAGAACCTTTTAAATCCTGTGCGATTACCCTCATCAACTGCTTATTTTTTTAATTTTTTCAAAACGGCATTAGCATAGTTAATATGCTCAAAAGCCGATAGCCAATCGGATCTACCGGAAAAATAACGCTTCTGGATTTCAGCCGAGTTTAAATGCTCATATACCA
>JBJEPE010000069.1:0-45625 GCA_051881075.1 Acutalibacteraceae bacterium
AAGCAGAGAGAGTAAGGGCATGAATATAGCTAACCTTCTGCCCCTTTTACCGGATGAAAAGGTAACGTCGTTTATCAAGGTGCCTGAGTTTGACGAGAATAAATATCTTATCATGGTAACACGTCAGGGCATTATTAAGAGAATTGAGCTTAATGCTTATAACACCAACCGTAAGGGCGGACTTATAGCGCTTGAGCTTAACGAGGGTGACGAGCTTGCCTGGGTAAGAATGACAGACGGCAGCGATGAGCTTATAATCGCAACTAAAGAAGGCATGGCTATAAGATTCAGAGAAACCGATGTCCGTCCTATGGGCAGACAGGCAAGAGGCGTTAAGGCCATTGCTCTTGCCGAGGGTGACGAGGTTGTAGGTATGGCTAGGGTACGTCAGGGTGCATATATCCTTACGGTATCTGAAAAGGGCTATGGCAGACTTTCTGATGTGGACGACTACAGACTTCAGCAAAGAGGCGGTAAGGGACTTACCAACTATCATGTTGAGGATTACGGTAAGGTAGCCGCAATAAAGTCGGTAGATATTGACGACGATATAATTATGATATCCTCAAACGGCATTATAATCCGATTTGCGGCTAAGGATGTACGTATATGTAAGCGTCCGAGTAAGGGCGTAACCCTTATGCGTGTAAATGACGACAATAGGGTAGTTACCGTTGCCAGAGCACCGCATCAGGACGAAGAAACAGACGAATTAGAGGACTCTGAGGCTATCGAAGAGTCGGAAAATGACGAAAATGCAGAGGTACAGGAGCCTGTAGAGGAATAATAATTACTCATAAGTTTATATTAAATTAAAGAAATTTCCCCTTTATTTTATACGCATATATGTAAGTGTATAAAATAAAGGGGATTTTGTTGTTTTTATGCGTAATTTAAATCCGTTTTTATTTTAATTTTTACTCATAAAAACGAAGTGACTATTTTTAGATTTTTATAATGAAATGTTAATAAAATTAAGATGAAAATCTGTATTTTTTAATCGGTATAAAAGTACGTATTTTTTAATAAAATAGAAATTATTATTCAAAAGTTACCAAAAAATAAATTCCAGTGAAAGCAGAATAGATCGGCAATTACAGAATTTTTATATAAACCTAAAAAAATGGAAAAATTATAAAAAATACTATTGCATTTTTAATTCTTTTAGTATAAAATTGGAAGTAGAATTGTATTCTTTAAAATTAGGATTATTATAATTCTTTTAAAGAATAATTCCACAGCAAAGTTTAAATAACTAATAAAAACTTAGCAAAAAAGGAGTGCTTAGTCTGATGCAACAATTAAAGCTCTATAATTCAGTTTTACGCTTTAGTACAGACTATGTACTAAAAAAAGAGTGTCAGTATAGCTGCAAATATACGGAACACGCTTTTTGCAAACAACTATGTCAATCGAATCAATTAACATATCAGAAAGGAGATGAATCGTATGGATAATTTCAAAAGAACAATATCTGATTCCGCAAGACGCTGTATAAGTATCTTACTTGCGATCATTATGGTATTCGGTACAATAACAGTGAGCTTTAACGCAATGCCTGTAGTACGGGCACTTGATGAAGTAGGACCGGCATGGGATCTTTATTGGCAGGATTTCTATCTGGCCGGCGGCGGAATGCCGAGACAAATTGAGGATATTGAGGGCTTTCCTGTTGAAACGGGTAAATTTACGTACATGATAAGTCAGGCGGATAAATTTATCGGTACTGTTGTTGCCAGACCGAGATCTACCGACGGCTATTACAGTAGCGTAAAGATAACCATTGATCTGCCGTATATACTACAGACTACGGGAGGCGCATTTCTTCAATATCAGGGTTCTTTACCTGATGACGTAATGACTAAAGGAATCACTATTGATGAAACCCATTACGATATCAAAAAAGTCTTTGGCATCGAGGCAGCTTCGGTACAGCTTGAGGAAGGCTGGGTAATTGAGGCGGCTAACGATGGCTCGGTTATCAGCACAGGTAATGACGATTACTACAGAGATCATATCACAGTGTATTCGTTTGGTACGCTTAAGGTTAAAAACCAGCAGACACCAACGTTTACATTCAGATTTTTCTCTGCAGATCCAAACGATTATGATCCGGCTACCAAAAGCTACAATAATTTGCCGGAAAACATCGTTGGTACCTGTAATCTAAGTACATCTTATCAAAAGTTTACTAAAAGTGACCAGACGGAGTACCTGGGTAACTCAACAAAGTGGGATACACTTGCCGAGAATGTTGAGCACGATACCTGTGTAACTCTTATTAACTCTAACTTAACATGGGAAGTACAGCTGGAACAGATAAAAAACACTCCTACTCCGTTTGTAGATACTAATAATAACAAACAAGTAACAAATACCGTAACATGGCAGCACTATAATTACATGGTGTATAAGGCATCTATACTTAATACTTCTACGCAAATAAACAGTGAGATAGATTCTTTTGCTATTACTATGGTGCCGCTTAACGATCTGGACAGTGTAAACGGTCATAGGGGCGTTAATAACAACGATATGATGATGTGGCTGTACTCCGGCGGCTCGGACGGTGAAGAGGTAGACGCATCACACGTACAGTTTGTCGACTATGATAACCCTACAATGGAACAGTACCTATATCAATATTATGTAGGTGTACCTGATGCCGGCGGCGCATTAATCTATGATATTACGGAGCTTGACGATAATCAGCTTAATGCGTTAGACATGGAGCATTTCAGCAATGTAGGTGACTTTAATCTACAGACATTGCCGTATAAGTTTAACGGTCAGTCAGGCTTTGTTATTCAGGTTGGCAGAGAGATAGACAAAGAATACGGAGAGGATAAGTACAGTAAAATATACTCCCCGACAAAGATAAAGAAACTGCAGGAGGAGAATGATCCGAATGTAGACAATTATCATTCCTCAAAGACATATCTTATTGCTATTCCTTACACATCAACGTTTTTACAACAATATGACAATAAAATGAGAACCATAGGTACTATCTACTTTGATCAGAACGGAAGTACCTCGTGGTCACAGAGTGTTATGGGTACACCTACGTCATTGCTGCCTAACGCTGAATATTGTTTTAATGCAAAGCGTGTGTCTTTTACATATAACAAATATGTTCTTGACAGTATAGGACAAAAGCAATCGGATAAGATAGTTAAATTATTTGATACTGACAGCTACTATATAGGCGATTTTGGTAATACTGGTAATATAGATTTATTTAACTCTGAAATTGCCGATACGTTACCGGAAAATATGAGTCTTAGTAAAATCATTCTTAATATAGATCCCTCGGACGGAGATATTACGGATGTATTCTATTCACCTACAAATGACGAAAGCGCAAGTCCTTCCTATGCAAGCGCATCTCCTACTTACAGCAGCACTCTTAATACAAAGTGGTGCTGGGAGGTAAAGGATAAGAATGATTTAAGCAAAATACTGTATTTCGGCTTTTCAAACGGTGAAGAGGCTAAGTTCTTATCTATGGGCGAGTTGGGATTAAGCTTTACACGTAACGGAGATCAGTATATATTAGACGCTTCTTCTCTTGAAGATGAAGACTGGGTAGAGGCAAAGGCCGGAAGCGGTTATTCGTTTACAAGATTGTTTAAAATAAGGCTTGCATACAGAATACCCAAATATACCACATTTAAGAGTAATGTTCAGATAATGTGTGATTTTCCGATTAAGCTTAGGTTTACAAATAATGCAGAAGCTTATAATGAATATTGGCTGTGGGATACAAGCGGTAGACAATATATATTCTACCCGCAGGGTATTAAATATATATGCAGTACTACGGATTATGACGCAAAGTACTTTGCTAAGGATGATAATACAGTAGAATATACTAAGTATGATCGTATATTATACGAATCAAAGGGATATGAGGATACCAGCTATATTTATAAACTGACCATAAATCCCACTATATTAGGACAATACTATAATACCGCAGACGGATCACCTACAGGATACGGTGAGCAGGTTAAAAATACTGACAGTGCTTCTATAACGGTAGGCGATGCAATTCCTGAGATATCAGGAACAGGTTCGTATTACAATGCGGTAACTGCTGAGGTAGAAACAAAAAATCCCAGCACACCACAAGAGGTACCTCTTAATATGCCGGTTGCCGGTCAAAGATTTTATCTTGGCAACAGGGGTATATCTATGTTGCATCCTTCAGTGCTTACAATAGATAATCTGTATATAGAAAATAAGCTTGTGGGTCTTGAGGCAACCGAAATTGTATTAAGTAAAAATCTTATATTAAACTCTACTATTGAAGAACTTATTTTGTCAGGTTATGAAAAATCAAAGATAGAGAATGATATAAACGTATTTGATACAGATACAAAAGCCTCAATTTTACTTAAGTTTTCAGACTATTTTACAGTATCCGGAACTACAATAACACCGAAAAACGGTGCGTATGTAGATGACTACGGTAACTATAGAATAAAACTCAGAGAATCTGTAACAGATGATATTGTAGGTCAGGGTACGGATGGAACTACATCTACAATTAAGTACCTAAACAGAGTAGATATTTTGTTTAAATACTTTAACAGTACCGATTCATCCGGTGAATCGTTGTCACTTGCCAATATTAATGCCAATTATCCAAACAAAAATGATCGCTTATTTGTTGAGATTTTTGGTGCTGACAATACACAGGAGATATCTACAACAAACGCAAGCTTCTTTACAGACAATAACTATAACAAATATATCGGTGGATATAATAGATTTACAAATTCATGGAATATCAGAACGGGTCTTAATATCAGTGAATTTACCAGTTCATCAACCGGTAAGCTAAACGGTAAAGAGATAACGGCAGATATCTATGCCTATGCTGTATGGGACGACAGAATTACAAATATATATGACAGCAGCTATTATCAGAGCAGAAATACGTCTGTTCCAAATAAGGTTGGTCAGAAGGATGAGGTATACTATAGCTTTATTCCGTCAAACTCACCTATAACAAGTGACGGAGCAATGGCACGTTTAGAGATGACAACTTCATCCAGTCCGAGCACTACTGAGTTTGACTCAACCGGTTTTGAGGTATTAATAAGAAATAATACCGCCAGTGTAGCTAAGATAGAGCTATACGACAAGGACAGTACTTGGGGATTAGTAGGCAACGGTAACAGATGGTCAACTACAAACCCACCTAAGCCAAAAATAATACTTATGAGCTTAGATGAGTTAAAAGCCGGCTTTAAATCTCAGACACCTGAGAATGATGCTAACGGTTCTTACTATCTTGATAATAACAATGTCAAATTCTATATTGAGGGCGATACAATAAGAAATAATAACACAAACACCGTTTATTATGAAATCGCCAAGTATATGTCATTTGATGTTACAGGGGATGCAACAGGCAAGAGTGTAAAGGTAAACTTTGAAGAAGCAGGCTTTACTACAAATGCAAAATCCTCTCTCAATCTACTCAAAAACGTGCGTGTATATTTCAATAACTATCACGGAGCAGTTTACAATGCAAACAACAATCAATGTCCTGAAATAAGACTTTACGGCATAACCGATTGGAAGGGCTCGCACTCTGCATCTGCAAGTATCTACATGGTAGGTACAGAAACAAACGTGTTCAGCTCATCCAATAGTTCAGCCTTTTCAATAAAGGTTATCAATCCTCAGATAAATACAACGGTAAACAGAACGGTAGATGACGGTACAAGCCAGCTCTTGCAGAAAGAGATAGGTACTATACCTAATAAGTCAATACAGTTCAACGCAACCTATAATAAGGCTGAAGAGGATTGGTATGAGTACAGGTTTACGAACAGCTCTTACTCTAAGATAGGTATTGATGATGATACAGACGGCAGCAAAAGAGTAGCTATGAACGTAACCATGAATATCGATAACTTAAGCCGTATAGGAACAAGATATGACAATAACGAACCTGTTATAACGGGATTCTTAACTGATAGGATAGTTATTGATTACGATCATATAAATTCCGGCGAAATGGCTTATATAGAGTTCTTTGATTACGACGGAACGGTAAAGCTTAAGCTTACATATGATGATATACAGGATCTTATTGCAAACGGTGATATCACCACATCAGGCGATACCTTTATAATCACTATGGAGCAGCTTAGAAAGATTGCGCAGGATAACGGCAAGATATTCTATATGCTAAAAAAGATCAATATAACATACTACGAGTTTGCCAGACATATAACATATGATGAAAACAGTAACGGCAGACCTCTTAATGTTAAGATCTACGGTGAATGTGAGAGATATACTTCATCAAGCAGTAACTCAATATTCCAAACAACACAGACATCTTCTACAACTTTTATTACAGGTTATGATAGATCTGACAGCGCACGATTTGTTTTAGACAATACCGGCTTTAGTGTAAATACTCATATTTACTACGGTAATATAGATGAAAAGATTGTGTCGGCATCTACAAGTGACGGCAACTATACAATAACAGGCGTGCCTTATGATAGAGATTTTACATTTACTGCCGATTTTGCTAATAAGTCGAAATCTATTTTTGACGATATAGAAATTGTCGTAGATATTCCTTACGGCAATTCATCACTCAGAACAAATGTAAATAATGTTTCTACCGCTGAAAAGGACTCAGGATTCCATGTAACAAGCTTCTCAATAACACGTAAGCTTATAGAATTATTTGAAACCTATGATCCTGCACTGTCTATAAATCAGCGGGTAAAGGACGGTATATTCATCACGGGATATGACGAGGCAAACAATAATAAGATAACGGTTTGGCTTGAGCCTATATTCAGTGATGACGATGACAATAAACATTTGTCTGTAAATATTACGGGATTTAAGGTTTATAAGCAGGATGCCTCTGCACTAAATTCTGTAGAGTATATTAAGGATATACCTTTTACAGGTGATACTCTCAGCTTTACCGACCTTGAACTTGAGAGCATTTTAAGAAATGATACCAATACATCTATCCTTGGTATATTTGCTCTTACACAGGTTAAGATAGTCGGTCAAAGAATGTATATAACAACGGGTGACAGAACCGAGAATAAGATGACGTTCAACGGTTATGACGATTCCCCGATAAATGCAAAAGATAGATTTAATGTTGTGACTAAACACTATTACGGTCAATTTAGAAGATTCCTACAAAAAGATACATATACATCTGATTACGGATTTTCATATAACAACACATATAGTGATTATTCATTGGCATATATCTCAAAAATGTATTACGACACAGAGGCAATAGCGTTCTACTATGACTCTGAGTCAACAAACCCAATAGGTGACAAATATACTAAGGCTGCCACCGCTATTGAGCATTTGAGAACAGGCCATGCCTATCATGACGGATGGACTAACAGATTCTTCTCTGAAAGCTTCGGAGCAGGATCAGCTCAGGACGGTGACGCAGATAACTCAGAGCTTGAAATAGGTTACAAGGCTATGGGTTCTTATGCGGCTGACTTCAGGCAGTACCTACAGTTTGGCGGAACATTGCCTATGGACGGACTGGATAATTATTACGGTACAGGTGCAGCAGTAGGATATTCAAGTCAAGAGCAAGGATCAATGGGCTACATAACGGCAGCATCATACAATACCGCTGCAACGGTAGATGTTAAGATGGAAATACCTACGGCATACTTTGATTCATATTATATCAAGCTTGACAACAGGGCTCTCCCCTACATTAATTACGTAACCATTGAATATACTGACGGTACAGTAATTAAGGTAAGCGGAGACAGCATCAGGAATAATTCGGCTGCAAATACAAACGAGGCAGGACACACGAAGCTTAATTTGCTTGCAGACTTAGCTGCACTTACGGCTAATGTAGACAGCGACGGATATATTGCTGATGTAACCGCATTGTTTAATAACGATCTTGATAATTACTATAAGGCTCCTAACGTTTATACACAGGCTTACTATAACACGTGTGTACGTGCACAGGAGATACACTTTAACATTGATATTAACCGTGATCAATTTAAGGCTGACGGAAAGACGCCAAACGAACCTGATTACGGTACATGGTTCTCACAGCTTGATACATCTACACAGGCAGCCTTTGAGGTTAGCGGTAGATTTATCAAGGTTGGACAGGTTAAGTGCTATGTTACATCTGATATAGAGATCGGCGGTAAGGTGCTCAAGACTGTAATAACAGAAACCGGCACTGAAGATGTAGAACGCAGTAAAAGGCGCATAACAAGCGGTGATACCAAGAAGAATTCATTAAAGGACGCAAGCGGTCTTATAAATGATAACCTTCTTAAGGCAAATGCTTTTGTAGGTGACTCAAACAACGGCAGTCAGTGGAGCTATAAGAACTACTACTACTATTACACAATAAGCTGCTGGCACCACTGGTGGTATGGTCACCAACACAACGGATATTACCTTTATAGTGATACATATACAGCCGGTCATCAGATAAGCGTTGTATATGTAGATATACGTACCGATAACGACAATATAACAAAGGGCGTACAGGGATATATAGCAAGAGAATATAATGATTCGGTAGAGTTCGGTGATCTGTATGATCTGGAAAGAAATAATGCCGGTTATACAGGCTCAACCTACAATAACTACGATATATCCTATTACAAGGGTAGTTATAAGACTTCCTCAGGTACTACAGTGAGACAGAGTACTAATAACTATGGGTGTAGCTGTCACGGATCAGGTATGCCGGTGAATACCGATTACTCATCATTGAGTGCGGCACTCGATGACAAATATAAGGTATACCGTTGTGACAGAGATGACTGGCTGAGCAAGTTTACGTATACAGACCAGTTGGTTATTACCGAAGATCTTCCTCCTATAATGCCCGACCCTGATTATGATTTTAAGGGCTTCCTTACGGAGGGTATAGGTATAAACGAATCTATCTACAAGTATCTTGATAAGATAGAATTAACATTCTCTAATATTACAAGTAATCCTAATAATCCAAATGCAACATCAAAGGTTACTATAGACATATCAAGTAAGACTGATTCCGCCGGTAATACGGTTGATATTTCTGCTATAGACGCTGAGCATGACAAGAAGGGTCAAAAGCAGCACTATCTCGGTTTTGATATGTCGGCCTCCTATCCTGAGGAAGAAGAGTTACCGGAGATTGAGGATTCGGATAAGCCGGAAGAGCCTGATCCCGGTGAAGCAACAGATACCGATGCTACGGACACAGACGCAACAGATACCAATGCAACTGATACAGACGGAACAGAAGATCCGGGCACAGGTGAAGGCGAGGGTGAAGGGGAAGGTGAAGTTATAAATAAAGAAGCAACCTTTACCTTTGACAGTGCAACAAACACATATATACTGTCGCAAAACACATTTGTAACAGGCTTTAAGCTTTATCTTAAGGATGTTCCGGGTCAAATGAATAAGACAAAGGAAGTTACTAGAAGTGAGCTTGAGGCAGAGTACGGATATGCCGGTACATGGGATTTCAGCTATATTAATTCAAAATTACCTGCTAATGAAGTAATTAAGAGCGGTAATATTGATATGCAGATTTACGGCAGACCGTACACCATCAAAACTATATATGAAGATAGTTGGGGTACTAACAATGTGACCTTAACCTACCGTACCAACAATGATCCAAGTACACAGAAGAGCTCGAGTGACAGTGCAAGAATGATGGGTTATGTTATCCCGTTCAAGGGCGGCTACTGGCTTACGGCCATAGGCGCACGGGCAGGTGCATCAAATATCCCGTCAGACAAAGATGGTCTTTCAAGCAGCACGGCTGTAACCGATTATGTAAGAGATCAGGTTTACAACTCACCTGCCAATAAGATAGATAACAATACACCTACATTATTTACCTTCGGTGCTAAGATTGCTAACCAAAAGATTGAAGAAGCATTCCTTACAGACCGAAGAAACAGACCTGCACAGATAGACAGTGCGACTGTTACAAATACACTGAGCTATGTGTATGGAGGAAGAACATACAATGACTTCCGTTTAAAAAACATCTATATAGATAAAGAATTTGTAGATGCTACAACTAATTGGTTTAATATAACCAACTTTAAGATAACAATAAACGGCAATTCATTACCTATAGTTCTTAAGCATGACGGTGCGCATACTAAGCAAGAGATTGCTTATATGCCTACAGCAGACGGTTTGTCATATGAGTATTATGTATATTTACCGGATGCAACTACGATACCCACAATGACACCGGGCACACTTTACTATACATTTAATGTAGAGCAGTTTATAAGGGAATTTGAAATAAGACGTGTTAATAATGAAATCGGCTTTGCCCTTAATCTGTTACCTGCATACAATGGAGCAAGTGTTATTAATACGGTTGCTACAGGCTGTACACAGTATGTAAGACCTTATACAAGTGATTTCAAAATCGAGTTTAAGGCTATGTACCCCGACAGACTTAACAACGACACAACCCTTAACAACGGCGAGTATCTTACATTTAACCATAAGGAAGGTTATACCTACGGTTATGACGGATATTACGTTGACAGAACATACGACAACTTTATGGATGATATATGGGATGAAACCTCTACCCCAACCTTTGGTAAGGAATTTAACTCTTACCCATCATATCAGAAGTATTGCTATCTGCAGACAGTATTCACATCAAGTGACCCAAATGCAGATATAAGCCATTATGTAAACTTCAGTACAGGTAAGCCTAATATGACGAATACAGCAAGAGGCATTGCAGTTAATGACTCTTACTTTGTACGTAACTATGTGTCTACAATGACATATACTATGCAAAGATACTACAACACAAGTGATATGTATTACTTTGCATATGATAAGGATTCTACCGATAGAAGTGACAACACAAAGATAAGTAACAACGTGACATATGTAAGCCCTAATAATCTTACCCATTATGACTACGTTGACTACATACTTACAGTTACTGTTCCTAGCGGTGCGGAGCTTCCTATGGAGCATACGGATATGTACTTTATCGCACCTGTCGGACAGCGTATAGTCGAGTGGGAAATTGCAAACTCCGTTCCCTGGCAGAGCGGTGACGGAACTAAGATAAACGACGACGGTAAGCATATTACGTCTTATATAACAAAAGACGGTGTTACGGCTACTTTCGGCAAATCATCATTTACAGACTCAGCTATAACAGCTATAAAAGATAAGTTCTATTTGTATGTTGACGGTGATAAAACTACAGACTCAAATACAAATGTAACTACATACAACGATACTGCTTATAGATACGCTGCATTTTCTTTGGGCGACGGCACTAAGAACCTTGCCGATGCTACAGCTGCAGGCACTACATATAAGGATCTTACAAAGTCTTATGACGGTAGAACATACGATCAGATTTTACCGGGCGAGAGTATTGCGATAAGAATCAGGACACAGGTAGTACCCGGTAATACCGAGTATGTTAACAGCAGTCTGATTACAGCTACCGGCTATGTTCAGACTATGCCAAAGCACGAGTATCCTCAGTATAGCTTAACTAACGGCAGCACGCCTCCAACGGCTCAGCTTGAAAATCACGCGGATTATAACACGGACTATACCTCTGCTTCTTATGAGCAAGTAACCGGAAATGCCATGTATCAAGAGATCGTTAAGAAGATACCGAATAACGACCTTAAGAACAGACCGCTAAACGGTAATAACGGTTATAGATCTATAAGAGTAACAGCGTATAATACAATAAGACATCAGCAGGTCACAAACCAGAGCGTAACCTACAGATTTGATGACGATAAGGAACGCTATGACGAGCGTCCGGCAAAAGTAACGGCCACAAATATCTGGAATGAAACAGGACATTTGCTTGACACAATGACTGAAACCATATCATTCCTTGATGATAATAAGAAGAGAGGATTCTCTCTTACTAAGAGATTCTATCCTTACTTTAACCACTCTAATGTAACAATAGGCGGAGAGGTTGGTTCAGATAACGTAAGAGATACCGTAACTGACGTACCTCTGCTTTCTAAGGTTAAGGTAGAGTACCTGCTTGACGACGATAAGTCCAAGCTCGGTAATCTTATAACAGGTACACTTGCATCAGGCAGTAACAGTAGAGTTTATGACGGTATATCAGACGGTTCAAGTAACTGGGTTTACGGCGGTACGTTCTACTACGGAACATATACAGACGTAGACGGTAATACTCAGACAGGCTACTATTACCTTGATGAAACACAGGCAGGCGACCCTGACTTAACGGGTGACGACCTTACACGAATCAAGAGCGAAACCTTCTTACGTAAGGTTGCACAGGTAAGATGGACTTACTACGATGTACAGGGCTTTGACAACACAAGTGTTTACACGGGCTCAAACTTCAGTGCAAGCAGCAGTAAGCAAAAGGTATTACTTACATCGGCAGAGTACGGTAATGTACTTACATTTACCGGTGTTGGCAGATACGAAAACACACGTACTTCTACCGGCGCACTCAACGATACATATACCGCATATGTAACATTGCATCAGTCAATGCTTCATGTACACTCAGAGTACACCTCTGTAGTGGATGCAAACGGCGATGAAATATCAAAAGAGCTGTTTGAAAAGAATGTTGTAATGAATACGATTACCGGTACTACTCATGTAGTATGGAGAGATAAAGCGGTAGTAACCGTACATACTCAGGTATTTGATACCGAGGGACAGGCATCGGCTACATATAACGCTAATGCAGAGCAAAAGACAAGCTACCGTCCCGGAGATTCAATGTATCAGAGAATGATGGTATTCAATAGGTACAATGAGATTTCAGGCGGAGCACAGTCCTCAACTCAGGGTGCAATTTATAATCCGGTATTCTATGATAAGTTGCCTGAATACCTGAGCAATGAGGTATACACTAAGTATATTGACGATAAGAACAGCGTATCTTCCTCTGATATAGAGTTCAGATGGACTCATACATCAAGAGACGGCAATACTGTAACCGCAGTTTACTCAAGTCTTGCGGAATTAAGAGCAGCAGGCTACGAGCTTGAAATCACTCTTGAGAAAAAGGACAGCGAAGAGTATGACTACGGCGGAGCAATAATATATACAGACGGTTATAATAATGTAAACGACTGCTCCAAGAAGTTTAACGATTGGAAGCCGGCAAGCGATAAGTCCAATGTATATAAAATAAGCTACAATATCTATAAGCTTGCTATAGTAGATGCGGGCGGTAACGAGGTAGTAATGCCTGTAGGCGACAGAATAGAGATATGGTACAGAACAAGCGCCAGACTTGAAAATCTGCCTATCGTATATACGGCATCTACTTATGAAAATGATACAGCAAGCTCTACAAACCAAAACGTAGTACAGGCTGTTCACCCGGCATACTTCCCGAGAATAGGTGAATATTATACATATTCTAACTATTACTATTACTATACGGCCTACAATCATTACGGTCAGGCTTACCCAATGGGTGAAGGCTTTACCGGTAGCGGTAATGCTAACGGTTCAGATGTAAATGCCGTAAATAAAGTAAATGCCATTAATAACAGCGGAATAGTAATGGATATGAATTTACTTATCCATGATATAGGCTTTACCTCAATGCTTAAAATCAACGAAAAGACTAACATAGCACAGGTAGAGCTATGGGAGCTTCACGACCATTCATACAGCTTTGTACCGGGCAGTGCTACACAAAATACACAGTCCGGCGGTGCTTATGGTCAATCCATTCATCTTGCTGCAATAAGCGGTAACAATAATGTACTGTTTGACCTTGATATGGCTACCGCAAATAATATGCAGGCAGTACAGTATGAAGCTGATGATATAGGAACAAACGGTATAAGAACTAACCTGCCGACACACACCAGATATACAACAAGGGGTACTAATGTAAATAACTACAGCAAGTCAGGCAATGCGACTTATGAGCGTGACTGGGCTGAGTATATTACAAACAACAGAACCAGCATAGGCGATATATGGAATAAGGGTTCCGGCAATAAGTATGAGGATGACGCAACATATAAGTCCAAGTCCTCACCTATTGTTTGGTCAGAAACAAGATTACATCTTAACACCGCATGGCTTACGGGTGCAGTAGGCATCGAGAGCTTAAGCGGTAATGTTGAGTACCAGGCAACAAGCGGCGATAAGACCGCACAGGCTGTAAATCCAAAGTATAATTACGTTGTACGTAGTTACTCTGATAGTAATAAAATATGGATCGGTGATTATTATAATTGGGAAGAGAATATAAACGATACCCTCGATGACAATTCGGTAACTTCACTAGAGTATGACGAGATATTCAACATCAACCTTTCTTCCTACAACTACGGTGACTGGGATCTTGACGGTACAGTATTTACCTATACATTTGCTAACGGTATGGAGCCTGTATTTGACGAGGACGGCAATGTTCTTGTCAATTACATCAAGGTAGGCGGTACGGTAATTACCGATAAGAACCTGTTTGATGTGGAGCTTATACAAACACCGGATACTCCTATAGATGATGTTAAGTATCTTGCTCCTAAGGCAGACCAAGACCCAAGCATTAACAGCAGTACAAGAACAGGCACAAGCGGTAGCCTTACAGATATAGAAAGCTATACGGCAAATAACTATTATCCTGCTGATGAATGTATCCCATGGGTTGTTAAGATAACAATAAAATCAACTCTCGGTAAGTGGTTCAACAGAGGATCTAATAAAAACTACTATCAAGAAGTACAGCTTGTAGGTCACGTTGCAGAGTCGCTTGAAACTGAAAACAGAACCGTACAGGCTATGTACTATGACAGACTTATAACAGAGCCATATGTAGCAGCAGGTTCACAGAACCACTACTACTATCAGATCTATGACTATGATCACTTTGACGGCTCATCGCTTAATATGCCTAACAATCAAAGAGGCAATGCGTCGGGAATGAGCGGAAACGGACTTCTTGCAATGGATTACGTTTGGAACCCGACAAACTACAATACGTATCCGAATATTATGTATCAGCAGTATTGGAAAGACGGTACTACATTGTATTACTCAGGTATGTCACCTAATACACCGTATATAAACGGTTATAACGTACACAGTGATGAAATTAATACTACTGAGCATATTGAGGTTACTAATACAAAATCATCTGATAAAGCAATATCGATGGGTAACCTTACATCAAGTTATTACGCTAATGGAACTAATGAATCTTCAGCAACTATCAATGTTGAATATCATTATGCTGATGGATATACATATAACCTAAGTAGCAATGTAGGTGATATTTACAATATTTATGCTTACGATGACCATACACGTGCCGCCGCAACAGGTGCAAGGGCAACTGAAAGACTTCCGGTAATACGTAACTGGACTACTATAGCAGGTGTTAATTCAAACGGACTGCCTGCTAACGAATACGGTACTAACATATCTGATTATTATCTTGACTCAGAGGGTGAGATAAATTACGTAACCGTACACGTTGAGAATAAATATTGGTGGAATAACTGCTATCACAACTACGAAACAGACGGTGGACAAAGAGGCACCTACTTCTCCCCTGTTATGACTGTTATTTTGCCGGAGGAAGTTGTTCCTATAGGCGTTCCTAAGGATGATTTAAACGGTAAAAAGTCACGCTTTGATAAGAATAACGCCAACAATGCCAAGAAGTACGTTGAACTTTATGTAAGTAAGGTGGACTGGGCTACAGGCACAAGTACAAGCGTAGCTGACCTTACCTTAAACGGTCAGGATCAGACAGCTAATCCTTCTAAGGGTAAATATACGGCAACCTGTATGTATGACAGCAGTATCAACAGATATGTTGTTAAGATTGTATCTGAAGATTATACCGCACTCAACTCAGGCAACGGCGTATATCTAAACCGAGAGCAGATAGCAAATCACAGAGCCGCTGCAACTGCTATCAACAGCGATGAGCTTTACAACTTCAGCTTTAAGATAATGACAAGCTCAGAGCCGGACAAGACTGTTACCAGCTTGGCAACCGGTGAAGAATACCGTGAAGAGGCACTTTGTAAAGCATATGAGAGCATAAGAACATACGTATCAAGTCTTATGGATGACTTTAAGTTCCTTGTTGATGAGGATATAGACGGTAATCCGTACACTGTACTCTCAAAAACCAACGACAATGTACGTAAGGATAGCATAGGACGGTTAAATTTCTCAGTTAATAACGGTTCCGGTGAAAGATTGCCATATGAAGGAATGTATGTTTACGATGAAAATTCAGAAAACAGTATAGCGGCTAATGATAAGGGTAAGGACAATGCGTACTTATTTAATATAGAAGACATCTGTAAGGATAAGGGTCTGCCGTATTATAAGAGTGACAAGCTTCTTACACCTAAGGGCTTAAACGCTGACGGTAATCTGAAAGAAGCGTCTAATGACTTTAACTACAACAATAAAACCACCCACGATGTCGATTGTTTCGGCGAAGACAGACTTAATGATATGGGTGTTGCCAGCACACTTGTTGTAGCTTTATCACAGGCAAGATTAAGAAACAATACTTATGTAACAACAAACAGCAATACCAGCGTTAATGCCATAGATACTGTAAACATAGATTACAGGACATCAGGCAATTCAGGTGCAAAAAATCTTAAATATGTAAGCGTAAACAAAGCAGATACCAACAACATGACGTGGGTTGACCCTCTTATGGACGGTAATACTGAAACAGACGCAACATATCCGCATCTATACACAGACGGTAAGTTTGATTACAGTGATGTACTCTGGTACAATGTTCTTATTGAAAATACAACAGAAAGTACATCTTATCCTTACCTGTATGACAGTGCTATACATCATGCTAAGTTTGTAGTAACATATGAGCTTCCACGCTTAGTAACCTTCTGGGATGTTGATAATATCGAAGAAGATGTCCTTCTTGAGTACTACAACGCTAAGGACGGTAAGATGTACGAGTGTACCGTTAAAGAGTGGATAGAGTTAGGCGGCGGCTTTGAGATAGTTAAAAATCTCAATGATCATGAAGGTGTTAATAAAGACGGAACGTATGTTTATACAACAAACGATAATCCTCCGTCAGAAAAGCTTGTTATAGAACTTTCAACACCAAAGGATACGCTGTTTGACAGCGAAGATGATAGCAGCTTTGTAGCAGGCCATAAGCCGGCAGGCTACTTCAAGTCAGGCAGCCGACTTACGGTTAAGCTTAAAACAAGAATTAACAATACTGATGTAAGAGAGGTTAATTGGGAACAGTACTACTGCAAATCGTATGTAACGATTGATAAATCAGACGGTGCGTTTGCAGTAATAGCTGACGGCGAGCACGCAGGTAAGTTTGCCAGAGAGTTACGCAGTGCAGAAGGAGAGCATTATTATAATAACGGTTCTAAGATGTATATGCTGACTGACCCTGACGGACTTACAATGTACAAGGATGATCTCTCATACTACGGTTACGAGTTCAGATTCTCTGAGCAGAGCAGTAACAGAATTGCATGGGTAAATTCCGTTAAGGATGATAGCGACAAGGATGTAGATTATAACCTTGACGGTGACTTTGATGATGTTTATACAACATCCAACTCACGTTATATTCAGGTTAAGTCGACAAGCACCGTTGTAAGAATTGATACTTTAGAGCCTTCACTCCTTGTTAGTGACCCTGACTCTATAAGAGTTATGACTAAGGATCCGACATTTAAGGGATCTGATGAAATTGACATATTTGTAGACCAGGCAGTAAACATAGGATCATCAGTCAATGAATTTATAGTAAACTATGAAATTCCTTACTGGGGACAAATGAAGGCAATCAAGGATCAGCAGGAAATCGGTGTAGGCGATGAAAATCAGCCGATTATTCACTTTGTTTCTACAGGCTCATGGGCATTGCCTGATTACAGAGCACTTGCTGATGACTACATAACATACGAAGAATTACCGCGTGCAATCAGAACAAAATTCGAAGAGAGATATTACTTCCGTTATATTTCTACAAGTATGCAGGAGCATTATAAGAAGTACTTCAGATTCTATTTGCTTACTGATGAATTACAGCAAGCTTATGAAAGAAGATTTAATTTCACTTCACTTACAGAAGAACAAAAAAATACTTACAGACAATATTACAGCTACTACACCTCAACTAAAGAGATGCAGGATTATTATAAGGCATATCACAATATACTTTCTAAGCATTTAAAGGTATATCCGTATGTGTTACTGGCAAGTAATCCTTGGAGCGAAAATTACCAGCGTATGGAAGGTTCTAAGAAGGACGGCGCATATCTGGGCAATATCAATGCTGACAGTGACGGTAATGCTATCGCAGGTAAAGAGCTTGGTTGGGTTAGAGTAGGCGATGCAAAGGGTTATGGTATTGATGAGAATCAGTTGCTCGTCATAAATGCCGATGATAACAATGACGGCAAATATGATATTCTTGACGATACAATCTTTGAGAATATAAGCGGCTTTAATCCTACAATGCAGATATTGCAGATAAACTGGGTAATTAAAGCAGAGGCATTTACTCTTACAGATGAAGAAAAAGCGGCATTAAGCGCAGTAAGCGTAAAGAACATTAACGTATCCTCTAAAGACACAATAGAAAAGATATCTCTTGGCACTGATATGTACGGTGAAGAAATTTTTGAAACTATTGTACATACTGACACAACAATGACAGTAAACGAAGATACCGTTAAGCTTGACGAATCGAACGGTTCATTTGTAAACTACCTTGATATGCTCTCTAACAGAGCAGCAGAGATAGGAACTGCAAAATGGAGCTTCAGCAGCACTCAGGCACCTGAATACTTCCCTGTTCCTATAGGCTTCCGTCTTAATGTAGACGCTGACTTCTACCATGACGGAATACAGGAAATGAATGAGTATGATGAACATAAGTATCATACCAATGCCGGTATTCATAAATACCCATTGTCTGATTATGTTGATGAAACATTGGGTAAGAGTAACGGCGTAGTGCAAAACGGTATAAGAATTGTTATGACAAGTTCTCCTGTAAATAATGACCTTTCATATGCAATGCACAGCAACCATTTTGCTACTATTTATACCAAGTACGATGACTATAAGTATACTCTTACTTCAAATATGAGCCGCGCAGGCTTCTTTGTAGACCCTGAGGTGCCTTACTTAGGTATTGATATCGATGAGTACTACTTCAGCGGTAATCAATACACTAAATTTGAGTGGAGAAATAATATCAGTTCCATTAATACTGATAACAGTACAATGGTTAAGTATAAGATAACCTACAAGAATCTCTCATCTGAAATGTTGAATACTGTAAGGTATAAAAACACATTGGCAAGTGAGGATAAGGTTACCGACCCGAACATAGTTGTTGCACTTCCTTATCTTGAAACTATGCAGGACGGTAAATTCCAACAGGTAGAATTCTATAAGAAGAATGAAGACGGAACATATGCACGTGATGAAAACGGCTACCTTATCCGTGATGACAGTATAGAAGTAAATCAGGGATATAAGACGGTAGCTAAAAAGAAAGTAATAAACGGTGTAGAGTCTGCCGGATCAGCAGAGTCGGACTTTGAATATCTGGCTTATAACAGTGACAGTATTACTCCTCAATGGAACTGGCATATTGAAAACGAATACGGCGAGTATGTTGAGATGGGTGAAGACGAATTAGCTGTTAAGGCATATATAACTCAGGTAATGACCGGTGAGGACTATGACCCCGACAAGGACTATGATATAGCAACAAATACCGATGCAAAGTATGAGCCGTATATTGAGCATAGTGTTGCCCATAACGTAGACAGTCCTACATTTGATTATAAACCTATAAACAATACGGTTTATAACAGAAAGCTTATCAACTATGAGTTCTCAGGCATTCTGCAACCGGGCTACAGAATAGTAATAGAGCTTATGTGTCCTGTTGAAGAAACAAATACAAGCATTATGCTTACCGAGCTTCTACAGGCCAAGGCATACGGCTTTAAGAAGGGTAGCTTCAATGCGTTTATTCCTGATGTAAACGGCGGTGCCACAAGAACAGTAGCCTATGAGGTTGATAGCCGTAACGTAAATAACAACAGCTTTGAGGACATGGCAATCACAATCACTTCCGATACTCTCGGATTTGAAACAAACACTACCATGAACCTTGAAAAGGATACCAAAACAGATGTTGAAACCAGAACTGACAACATTCCTACAAAGCTTCCTGAAGGCAGTAAGCTTTCGTACAACTGTACTATTGAAAACGGTTCAAACTCAACAAATATTACGTCTAACTTCCTGTATCCGTATATACTCGACTACTTACCGTATTACGGTGACTACTATGTATATAAGAATACGATTTCCGGCGTACCGGATTCAAGGTTCTCGCAATGGTCAGGAATACTTGATGTCGACTCAATAGAAGTAATACGAAACGAGCCGCAGTACGAGGAAGGTACCCGCAATATAATAAGTGTTGATAAGATAAAAATGTATAATGCTGACTTTGAAGAAACAAAGAAGGCGATTGAAAATAATACTCTTGATCCTATTAACGCATATGAATTATGGGTAGGTCCTATAACAAGAGAGGTAAGTACGGTTGACGGCCAATCGGTTTATAAGTTTAAGGTTAATAAAACTATTGAAACAAGACCGACACAAAGAAATGACGTTGTATTGACTGATAAGGATGGCAATATAGTATATGATGACTTTGGCAATCCGAAGACAACAACGGTTGAAACATCAGAAGACGTAATCGTTCCTGTTTTGCCGGGAATTGATATAACCGATAATCTTACAAAGCTACAGAGTATGTATGAGCACGGTTATAGGGAAACAGCAGAGCAAAAGGCCGATACCGGTAATGTTTATAAGGGCGATTACTTTGTAAAACTCAGCGATATTCTTTATCATCATACACACAAGACCCTGAGCGACGGTAAGAGTAACCCAAGCTATATTGATGACGAAGAGTACGAAGAGCTTATTGAAGGCATAGGCGCAATATTTATGCAGGTTAGCGAGAAATATACAATGCAAAAGGGCATAACCTTTGAGCTTAAGTATGATCTTGATACACCTCTTAATGTACCTAAGCATATTGGAGAAATCGACGCAATGGTACTCAACCCGCATACGGGTGAGCTTGAATTTGACGCTCAGAAATATACTAGAGAGGCCCAGCCTTATACAGCATGGAACTCATTCCTCTGTAAGTGGGCATCATATGACGGACAGTCAAATTCTACACGTAATGAGTCCTTTAAGGCCGGTGCATATACATATGCTCCGTCAGATAAGGCTTATATAGGAAGCTATGTATGGGTAGATTACAACTACGATCAGGATTATATGAGCGAGGCTGAATATACCCACGGAGAAAATAGAAGATATTTGATCCAAACCGAAAAGAATCCGCTTGATATCAACGACGCTGAGCTGGATGCAAAGTATAAGGCTGATATTAACGGTGACGGCGTAATTAACAGAGAAGATGATCCGGGTGTAAACGGCGTATTGGTTGAGCTTCTGTCTGAGAACGGACATAATATCAACAGCGAAGGTCAGGCAATTATACCGGATATTCAACCTGAGGATTCCGGCGGAGTTACACGTTGGACCGTTATTGACGATGCAACGGGCAAGCCAATGGAGTCAGGATCGATCTTTGGCAAATACACAACAACATTTAACGGACCTATAACATATACAACAAAAACTGACTATTACGGTAACAAGGGTTATTATATGTTTGCGAACCTTACACCGAATCAGAAGTATATGTTGAGATTTACATTCCCGGATCAGTACAGCAACTATTCCGTAACAACAACCACACTCGGTGAAAATTACGGCGACCGTACAGGCGATGAAAATATCAAAGCTTATGAAAAAGAGCTTGAAAACACAGCGTGTACAATCAATAAGAAGATACTTGATCCAAAGACAGGCGTTGAAACAATAGTAACCGAAACGACCACATACGGCAAAAATTCATACGATATAGCCGTCTACAGACAAGGTAAGTTAGTATATACAGGATTAAGCGATGCCGAATACAAAAATATGGTAGAAAACAGCAATAAGCTTACAACCTCTATAGAAACCTCTACCCCATCGGCTGAACACCCAAGCGGACTTTTGGTTGTTCAAACGGTAGACTGCATTATACCTATGCCGCTTGTAACAGATACAACTACGGTTGTAGGTAAGGACGGCGATTTTGAGCTTACTAAGCATGATATCTATGATTACCGTATGACATCTATTAATTTAGGCGTTTCAAGAGGACATATCTACTCAGGTGTTGCATGGCTTGACGAAAGTAACAGAGACGGCCAGCTCTACAGTGACGGTATCCGTCAGGAAAATGAGCAGCTTCTCAAGAATATCATGGTAGCAGCATACGAGGTAGATAAGGACGGTAACATTTCAGATACCGTTGCACTTGACGGTGATAGTGTACCTTGCATAAGCGTTACCGATGAAAACGGTGTATATACAGTTAGATTGCAGGCAGACAGGCGTTATGTTCTTAAAGCAGTAGATCTAAACGACGGAACTGCCGAAGGCGGCTCCAGAGTAGTAAAGAATGCTGTAACAGGAGAGCTTGAAACGGTTATTCTTAAGCCTACACCGATGATCTATTCCAACAGCCCGGTTAAGTATGAATATGATAACGACCTTATCAAGTCATTACAGGGCTTCAGAACAAGACCGTTTACAGTAGAGGTTCCAAAGGACGGTACCGGCAATACTATCTATGACGGAGATATTCTGGATGATGACGGAAATCTTCTGGAGAGAGCCGAGGCGGCAGGTCTTAAGGGACAAAGCTTCATGACAAACAATACCATAAGTCTCGGATTTGTCGACGGCAGCCGCGGATTCTTAGGCCAGTGGCTATGGGAAGATGAGGACTACGACGGTATTAAGGACAATGAAGAGCAAGGTATGGAGGGTGTTGCAATAACACTTGAGCAGTACTACTATTACTACACCGATAAGGACGATCCGTCAACATATGAGTGGAGAAGACTCACCGATGAAAACGGTGTTCCTGTTGACAGATATGTTTCTACTAACGAAGCAGGTGTTTACCTGTTCCAGAATGTTAAGTCATTCATAACTGTTAATAACATCGACTATCTTGCAGGCTACAGAATTTGCCTTGAGGATAGAAACGATATACAGATACTTGAGGATGGCGCTTTAAATACTTATGACAATACGGCTATTCTCGACAAATACGCATTAACTAAGTTTAAGGTTAATAACTTTGAGGATGATACGCTTACTAAACTGTCAGATCAGTCAACGGTAAACAGCGATATGCTTATGACTCCTGTTGTATTTGACAATGATAATAACAAGACATTAATAGGAGCGGTAACACCTTCCGAAGTTGAAAACCCAACAGGCAATAAGTATTACATAGTAGGCGACGATTACTGGCTTGATATAGAAACCCCTGATGAAGACGGTAATCCGACGGAAAAGAAAAACTATGTAATAGGCGCAACGGAAAATACCGCTGAGCGCAACAGCAATATAACGGTACACAGACTTGATCAATTTGATATTGACAACGAGACATACACAGAAGAACAACTTAAATTCATAATCATAGCCGGTGAGCTTGATGATCCTGCAAATGCAATAGCACCAACTTCACTACGCTTTAATTATGACCCGACCACAGATACAACAACATACTACGATACCGCAGATGCACAACGTTTGCTCGACTTCAGCATAGGTCTTAAGAAGATTGAGTATTCAACTATCAGCGGTTATGTATGGGATGATCGCAGCAGTGCTACAAGTAAATATCAGTATGACGGTATTTATCAGACAGACGAAGAGAACGGTGTTGTCGGTGCCGATGTAATGCTTGAGGCATATTACCTATCTGAGGATTCAGACGGTAATTACAAGTATAACCGTTGGACTGCCGGCGATATAACAACAAAGACACTCAAGGCTTATGAGCCACAGGATTCCGATCCGGCCGACATCTATGCTTATGCAAGCGGTTACTATATCTTTGAGAATGTTCCTACATACTTTACCGTAGTAACCGATAGGATAGACCTTGGCAGAAAGCTTGCGTACTACAGAATCAAGCTTACCGGTCTGCCAAGTGATTACAACGGATATGCAGTAACAAGATTCAATCAGGGCGGAAAGGGATACCTAAACAGCACTCTCATCGCATACAATGAGGATGTTCCTGAGATTGCACCTCATCACTGTGAGGTACGTGAACCGACTATATATAATGACTGGGCTGAGGAATTACTTAAGTATGACTATTCGGATTCATTATTCTATAGCGCAAGCAAGGGCAATGCAAACAATCAGGCACAGTACTACATGACTACATGGGAGAACGGCGACTACTTCATCACAGCGGCACAGAGTGAGGAAACATACTTTGAACCTTATATCCTCTATGACGCAGAGCCTATCAGAAGAGATGATGTATTTGGTAACAAGGCTTATTGCAATGCTTATGATTACTTAAGAGCAGTTAATTATACGGTTGAGGACGGCAACGGTATTAACGGCGGTATCCTCAAGCCACAGCTCGGTTCAATCAGCGGCTTCGCATGGGTTGATGAAACAGCCGCAGGTGACAACACAACAAACTATAACGGTATTTACGATAAGGACGTACTCGTAGGCTCACAAAGGATAACGGAGGCTCCGTACAAGCAGCTTACTATCCTGTTGCAAGAATATTACTTTGATGACGTTGCACAGCAGTGGAAGCTTAGCAACCGCAACGGCAGAACGGTAAAGGAAGGCACAAAGGATGTTGTTTATGAGAATGACGGCTTAAAGTATGCCGAAAAGAGATTAACAGCAACAGACGGTACCTACAGCTTTGACAATCTACCTACATTCATAACCGTAACGGAAGAGATAAACGGTGAGACCGTAACTCATAACTGCCTTGCAGGCTATCAGGTATATCTTGCAAGCATACCAAGCGGCTATGTACTTACTAAGTACTGGGTAAATAACACAGACGAACACGTAAGTAAGGGTTACATTGACGAAAACGAGCAGGTAACAAATATTCCTCTTACAGTTTCAAGAATTAACCGCGCAGACAGCAACACTTACAATAACGACAAC
Source organism: Acutalibacteraceae bacterium (assembly GCA_051881075.1). Lineage (GTDB taxonomy): Bacteria > Bacillota > Clostridia > Oscillospirales > Acutalibacteraceae > RUG14223. The sequence continues at coordinate 25,207 of JBJEPE010000069.1, forward strand.
GAAATGATCATTATTGCTAAGGTGGCTGAACAGGGCACAAACAGCGGTTCAAATCTTGCAAACGTAAATCCAAGAGCAAATGATACATACGCAGGCCTTGATTATAACCACTATTACACCAAGAAAGTAATGGTTAAGACAATAGACGGATTAGGCTCAGCAGATGATCCTATCTACTATGATATTTTAAATGCAAGAAGTACCGATACCTTCGATGATATCGACGTAGCATTTAAGGCAATCGAAACCTCTACTATAACAGGTTATATCTGGGAAGAAAACAGGGCTTACGACGGTATCCGCAACGGTGAACAATCATTTACCGGTGTTGGTGTTGTATATGAGCAGTATTACTATGATACTACTAAGCAACAGTTTGTACTCAACGCAACATCAGCTCCTCAAAAGGTACAGCCAAGCGGAACTTATGCAGGCAAATACGTATTCACAGGCGTTCCGTCATTTATTAATGTAGGCGGCATAAATTACCTTGCATACTATAGAATAAGAATTGACGGAGAGCTTAATAAGAACTATGCTATCACCCACTACAGAGTAGGAACAGGCATAGACAGCGATTGGATAAGTGAAGACGACTTTGAGCGTTACGGTTATCCTACATACTCTATAGACGGTCAGACGACCACCACAGACGTATACGGTAAGACCGGCAACTATCCGATAGCTAACTACCTTACAGCACCGGCAGACGACTTCTTTACATTGGCTGAAGCAGTCAGCGCATCAGATGTTCCAAATACACCTTATATCATTTATGACTATAAGGACGGTACATCAAATGCGGTAGCATATGATCTTGCTAACAGCATAGGAGCCGTAACAGATGTTTATAACGCAGGTGTTAAGGCATATTCAAACGGTTCAAACACTATCTCAGGTGTTATCTGGAATGACGCAAACTATAACGGCATAAAAGATAGCAACGAAGTAAATGTTAAAGCAACTGTAATACTTGATCAGTATTACTTTGACCATAATGACGGCAAGGTTAAACTCAGCAAGGCAAACCTTTCAACTCAGACAACAGGCAGCTATAGATTCAGCAATAACTGTCCGTATGTTGAGGTTGACGGAACAAAGTACCTTGCACTGTATAAGGTAAGACTTGAAAGAATACCTGAAGGTTATGCGGCGACTAAGTTCTCTGTAGAGTGCGCAGACAATGTTGTTAACAGCGACCTGTACATTGAGGATGCCACATTATCAACATTTAAGGGATTAACACCTCTTACAAGCTTTACAAGAGATTTCACAAAAGATGTTCACACATTGCAACAGCTTGATATGAACGACGGCGATGATTTCATAGTTCTTGCCGAAACAGCAGACAACGGTTCGGGCGATACAAGCGGCGAGCTTAACAATAAGTATGTTGTTGAGTATAAGGGCGTTAAATACGACTTAGCGGAAACTCCTGTGGCTGCAACCACAAGCAGTAACCACTATGACGCAGGTATAATCCCGTATCAGACATCTACAATTCAGGGCTACATCTGGGAGGACGTTGACTATGACGGCATAAGAAAGCTCCCAACTGACGGCTCTGACAAAAAGGCAATAGCCTATGACGTAAACGTTGCATTGATACAGTACTACTATAAGAACGGCGAGTGGTATATCTCTGATATAGATACCGCAAAAGTAGACGATGTTAGGGCAACAGGATCAGGCGTACACGTTGGATACTATACATTTACAGGTAAAGCACCTTATGTAGATATAGTAGAAAACGGTAAGACAGCAAGATACGTTGCACAGTACAGCTTGGCTGTAATAGACGATGCAGGATATCTTGATGTTAAGAAGAATTACGCAATCACAAGATTTAAGCAGGGCGTAAACGGAGAAATAGACAGCGACCTTTACTACGTTAAGCAGCAACCGCTTGATGCGTCAAAGGTTAAGTTTAAGGATGCAGCTACCGAGGTTAAGGCCAAAAAGGTATTTACAGACGATTATCCGTACGGATACTGGCTTACAACAAAGGTTGACGATGATAATAACATTGAGCAGTTAAGATTTACCGTTGCAGATGAAAAGGAAAGCACCGACAGCTCAGTTGGTACAGATCCTTACACAGCAGGCAACAACAGTCCGTATATGATTAACTGTAATGTTGACGGTAATGCTAACGCAACACAGTTCAATATCATCCGTGCAAACAATATAAGCAACGAGTACAACGGTGCTTATTCCAAGTACGCTTCTACTACTAATATCACTGGTCAGTTCTTTGTAGAAGACACCGACGATAAGAAGTATTACAACGGTATATACGATACTGCAGTAGGCAGCAACGATGAAGCTTATAATAAGTATGATACAGACAATCTTGTAAAGGTTACGCTATATCAGTACTATTATAAGGATAACAAGTGGATATCCAACGGCGAATATGCTACAGATACAATAAACGACAACAGCGTAAGAAACGGCAGATATTCATTTGCAAATGTTCCGTCATATATCTATATAGCAGAGGACGATGCGGTTTATCCAACAGCATACACCCTTAAGGTAACAAGCTGGGATAACAGGTACGCACCTACTATTTACAGATACTACAAGGGATTGTCGGGTCTTGCAGGTGCAGAGGTAGACAGTGACCTCATTGCAGATACAATGTATCTTACTGCTGAGGGCGAGCTTATCATACCTGCACGTAAGGCTGTGGCAAACAAGATAGGCGGAAACAATAACCCGAACACAACACATACTATCAACGTAGCTTCAAAAGAAACGCACTTTGTTGCGGAAAATCCGAACAGCGGTGCTGAAGCTAAGTACACAAATGTAAATCAGAATATCACAAGAGAAACCACAGGCAGCTATACTGTTGACCTCATAGAGGCTGCTGATAAGGCAGAGTACTTTGACGCAGGTATGGTTGAGTACCTCTATACCAGAATAGAGGGAGATATCTGGATGGATTACGATTATAACGGTATCAGAGATGATTCTGACACTAACATCACAAACAGTGATGCAGTAGTAAGCGTAAGCCTTGAAAGATATATCTACAACATCAACAACGACGGCAAGTGGGTTCGTGATACAAGCTTTAACAAGACGGTAAATACCGACAACGGTCACTACCTCTTCTATAGCGACAACAATAATCCGTATATTAAAACTTATCTTGTAGAGGACGGTAATGTTTACCTTTACGGTTACAAGATAAAGATTAATATGGCAACAGTGCCTGATAGCTTTGCTATTACTAAGGCAAACGTAATGACAAACGGTGAAGCCAAGGACAGCGATCTTGACTATAAGACCGGATACCTTACAAAGAGCGATGAATACCTGGTAGCTGCCAGACAGCTTACCGATGCGGAAGTTCAGGAGCATTATAAGGATCGCTTCAACGGTAATAATGTAGATAACGTATATGCTATCAATTACAGTTGTAAGATAGATCCAAGCACAGGTGCTTATACTGTAGACACTACAAAGCCTTACTATTACGATATAGTTAAGAGCACTAACTACAACGACTTCTCAGCAGGTGTTACAACCTACTCTAAGGGTGAGGTAAGCGGATTTATCTGGAACGACGGTAGCTGCGGCTGTGCAGATCCTCACTGTGAACACAGATACAACGGTATTCGTGATGTAAACGAAAGCGGTCAATTTATAGAATCTGCTATGAACGGCAACATCTATAATATCCAGATAATCCTTGATAAGTACGTAAGTAGGCCGGATCCTGATGATGCCACAAAGTATATTTGGGTATATTCGGGCGAGGCAGCAAGACAGAACATCAACAGCAACGGTGAATATAAGTTTGAGGATGTAGATACTTACACCGTAGAAAACGGCATTACTTATCTGTGCGGTTACAAGATAAGAATTGACGGCGATAACGAAACATACAAAAAGCAACTGGCTAACTTTGCAATAACAAGAGCAAATACAAACGATGCAGTCGGCTTTGTAGATACTAAGGAATACAACAATAGGCCATTGTATGACAGTGATATAACCACTATAGACAATAAGCTTTACCTCACAAAGGGTCAGGAATACTTGGTATTTGCTAAGAAGGACGTAGAAAATGTAAGCGGCGAGAAGTACATCGCTAAGGGTCCTGACGGAGTAAGCTATGATATAGTTAAGTCCGTAGACGCTATGGATCGCTTTGACGGCGGTTACAAAGAGTTTGGAACAGGTTCTATAGAGGGTTACTTCTGGTATGATAACGGTACTATATATACTGCAGGCGGCGGAGTTACATATTATCCGACACAGGACGGTGACGGTGAGTATGACGACGGCGAACAGTTTGTACAGGAGGTTGTTGAGCTTAAGCTTACTCAGTATTACTACAATACAGATACATGTAAGTGGATAGAGAACACTAACTTTACACCGATTTATACCGATACCCACGAATTAAAGGATAACAACATTGGTAACTATGATTACGGATTCTACAGATTTGACGATCTGCCGACATATGTACCGGTAGTTATTCAGGGCGGCAATACATCCTATATGCTGGCAGGCTATAAGATAGATGTCGTAAACGAGGTTTCAGATAATCTGTGCCATAATTACAGTGTAACCAAGTATCATGCAAATGGAGTTACTGAGTCGGATGACAGCGACCTGCTTGCAAATAGCTTTAAAGATTGGGTAATTGCTCCTTATGAAGAGTGCATAGTAGTAGCTGAAGAAACTACATCGGACAGAAGAACACCGTACACGGTTGATGTTTCATCTGTTAATACCTACGGAAATATCAAGAGAAACGTTCTGTACGAAATGGTTACAGGCATAGAGCGTGACGGATATAACGCAGGTTTAAGAGGATATGACGCAACAACGCAGATAACAGGTACTATCTGGAACGATGTTAAGTACGACGGTATTTATGATCTTACAGGTGAAAAGCCTGACGAGCCTATCAAGGACCTTAAGGTAACATTACATATGTATTATTACAACGGTTCTAAGTGGATAGAGCTTGCAGACAGACAAGAAACAACAAAAACTGACGAAGACGGCAACTACAGATTTACTAATAAGCCGGGTGCTATCTGGGGCAGCGACGATAATCTATACCTAACGGGCTATAAGATAGAGGTAGCAGATCCTACCAAGACATCCGACATAGTACCGTACGGTATAACCAAGTACCGTGTATCAGATGCGGACGGCGTAACGGTAAGCAGTCTTAAGTCAATAGATAATAAGTATTGGATGGTTGATAATAAATCGGATGAATACCTCATAGTAGCCAGACCGACCACATCATCAGATTCAATTTATGAGGTAACTTATAATGGAATCACATACGATACAAGACGTACAATAGGTACACCTACACTTGCAGATCCAAATCCTGATCCAATCAGATATGACGGTGGATTTACAAGAATAAGCAGAAACACTATACTCGGTTCTATTTGGGATGATGCTGATTACAACGGCATACATACAATGAACGAAGACGGTCTTAAGGATGTTGTAGTATATCTTGACAGATATGTATATAAGGATGGCAAGTGGAATCTTGACGATACTTATACACGTGCTACAAGTATCACCAATATAAACGGTGACTACGCATTTACAGGACTTGAAACCTTCAGAAATGAGGGTACAGGTAAGTATTATCTCTATGGTTACAAGCTTAGCGTAGATATGGAGAAGCTCAGACAAACATATCCGAACTACACCGTATCTAAGTATCATGTATATAATGACGGCAAGATCCATACGGATGATAATGACCTTATAAGCGCTACAGGCGAACTTACAGAGAATAATGAGTACATCATAATAGCCGAGAATGTAGGCACAACCAGTACAAGCAGTGAGTACGCTATCTACTACAACGGTTACTACTATGACGGTAGTGAAGACAGCGAGTCAGACAGCAGTCACAGCGGCGCATTGGTTCTTTGCTCATCAGGCGGTAATATTAAGGGTAGCGTATTCGATGATAAGGATTGCGATACAGTAAGAGATGACGGAGAAAGCGGCAAGAAGGACTACGACATTTACGCCGATGTTTATTACTATGACGAAGATAAGGGCGAATGGATAAAGACCGATACTACGCTGTCTACCAAGACAGACGGAGACGGTAACTATGAGTTTAACAATCTGCCGACATATGTAATAGGCGATGACGGTAAGATCCACATTGCAGGCTATGACATCAGAATAGGCGATATTCCTGAGGGCGAAGCGCCGACGGATCCTGACTTCGACTTGGGTTCAAGAAATATTGAAGACGAAATTGTAATAATTGCAACCGAGAAGGAAGACGGAACTTACGATCCGGTTATTCCGGAGGATAAGGTCATAAGCGACTTTGGTGTTAAGGAGTACGAAACCAACCTAATCAGCGGTATAGTTTGGAATGATGATAACTATGACGGCATACGTCAGGATGATGAGTACAGACTTATGAACGTTAAGGTTGAACTTTCACGCCACTACTATGACGTTGAAAAGAATAAGTGGGTAGCTGATACAACCTTTACTCCATTAACAACTCTTACAGATGCAAACGGAATTTATAAATTTGAAGATCTGCCAACAGTAGTACGTGTAAACGGTGAAGAAAAGCTTGCCGGATACACACTCAAGTTACTCGATATCAACGAGGAGCTTAACGCAGACCTTATCAACAACTTAGCTCCCGATATAGATCCTACGGATACTACTCCGGGTGCAATAGATGTAAATAAGGGCTCATGGGCAGTTACAAGATTCAGACAAGGCGATAATCCTGCCATAGACAGTGACCTCACGGTAGGTACTCTCGATCTCACACCGCAAGGCGAGTACATCATCGTTGCAAGAGAGAAAGAAAGAGACATGAACGAGAAGTTTACCGTTACATATGCAGGTGTTACATATGACTTGGTAAGAGCTAAGTCTATAACAGGCTATGACGGCGGATTAAAGTCTTACAAGCTTGGCAGCATAAGCGGTATTATCTGGGACGATGACGATTATGACGGTATTCTTGAGGTCGGCGAACCCGGAATTGAAGATATCGGCGTATATCTCTACAGATACTACTACGACACAACAACAAATCAATGGATAAAAGATTTAAGCTTTACAGAGCTTGATTACACAGATGTAAACGGTGTTTACCTGTTTGAAAACCTGCCTACCTTTGTAGACGTACCGGTATCAACATCTACTGACGCCACACCGTCGGGTGATGACGACAGCAACGATACAAACGGCGGCGATGCAGACAGCGGTAACACAGGTGATAATAACGATAATCAGGGACCGAGCATAGACGGTACTTCCTTCTATAGCGCAGGCAAAAAGGCTCTTATGCTCAGTAACCCGAACAACGGTATAGTAATTAACCGTAAGAATAGGCTTAACATTAAGCAGCTTGCAAATACTAACGGCGGCGGTGACTCAGGCGACGATGATGATCAAGTCAACGTTGATGACGATGACACAATAACCGACGGTTATAACAGATATCTTGCAGGTTATACCTTACAGGTTAAGGAATTACCAACGGGCTTTGCAGTAACTAAGTACAGACAGACTACAGACCTCAACACCTGCAGCAGTCTGAACGCAACAACGTTAATGCTTACAGAGCCTGATGAGTACATTGCAGTTGCTTCAAAGGCACAAACAGGTACAAACGGAATGTACAATGAATATTATCTCAGATATGACGCAACAGGAAAGCTGTACGATATAACCGACATAGACGAGGATGTACTTGTTGCAGGTACAAACGGCGGCTTGCTCAGATATAAGAACGGCGAACTGAATGGCAAGGTATGGGATGATACAAATTACAACGGTTACATAGACGGCAATGAAAAGGGTATAGCAAATATACCTGTAATAATTGACGAGTTCTACTACGATAAGGACGGCTGGCATAAGGTTGAAGATCAAACTAAGACAGTCTACACGGATAAGAACGGTAACTTTAGCATAGGCGATTTGCCACTGTTTATTGAAATCGACGGCGAGAAGTACCTTACAGGTTACGAGATTCACCTCGGAGATGTTCCGAAGCCATACGTACCTACAGAGTACAGAACGAACAACGGTAAAAATGACAGTAGCTTAAAGCCAAATTATGAGTTTAATTATCCTGAAGCAACATTCAAGGATAAGATAGTGCTTGCACCTATTAAGGACAGCTCATCTAATCCTGAGTCGGTTAAGTATATCTTTGATATAACAAGACCGAGAGATAATATAGACCTTAACGGCGGATTGTATAAGAAGAACTCGGTAATTCCGGGTCCGTATGATCCTATAAATCCAACACCGGGTCAGGATGTTCCTGTTGTTCCGGGTACACCGGGTAACCCTGTACAGACATCTGATAATACACCTGTAGAGAAGATAGCTTACACAACGATGATTTGCGGACTTATCTGTCTTGTACTCTTCGTATTCAAGAAGAAGCGTGAGGAAGATGAGAGCGAACAGCAAACCGAAAGCGTAAGAAAAAGATTATAATATTTTAAGGTGAGCAGATCAATGTAAACCGTGTCACCCCGAAAAAATTTTTTCGGGGTGACATTTTTTTATGGGTTTTTATTGAAAAAATAAAATAAATATAATATAATTGAAACAAAAGAAAAACGACGGCTTAAAAAGGAAGAAATAAACACATAATACAACATAATAAACAAAAAATACCTTGGTGCTATACGGCATGATTTTTGTTAATCGACTTTGATAATAATAAAAACTTAATTTTATTTAACATAAATATATTTATACGAAAGGTGGTTAGACGGGCGTAGGTAATGGCAAACTATGCTCAGGACTATGAAAAGAGAAATCAAAGTATTTTTATCTGTAATGCTTACAGTAATATCTCTACTTACCGTATTTGTATTCAGTGAAAATGCAAACGGTGCATCTGTAGTGTACGCACACAGCGTTACATCAGCGGCGAGGTCAGCTCAGCCAAAAAGTATAAATAAACAGGAGGTGCGGCAGGATGATTGTATAGTATGCAGTAAAGAAACCTCTCTCCCCTATCTTTGTAAACAGCACATGATTATTGCTATTGCATTGGTGCTGGTGATCATCCTTAACTTCATACCTGTTAAAATCAACTTTATAAAAATGATGGTAAACTCAGTAGCGGTGCTTGGTATTATTATAATATTTTCTTCGCTTTATACCGATAAAATGTTTATACAGGCTAAGGTGTGCCTTGCCGTACTAGGATTATTTCTTATATTCTGGATAATATCTGTTATACGTGCAGTTAATTTCACAGAAGAGAAACAGCAGACCCGTCATCAGCAAGAGGTAAACCGCACAAGAAAAAGACAACAGAAAAAGCAGTAGTAATTAGGGCTTTAGATTTATATAAGCGCAACACCCTCCGTTTTGATAAACAGGAGGGTGTATTTTATTATAGAGCTATTTAACTATAAAACAAAATCATTAGTACTCCCCTGCCCTGTGTAAAATATTAAAAATTGTGTGAGCAGTAGCATAAATATCTGTATATTGTGGTTATTTATACACATTTACACAAAAGTGTATCATAGCTATTTTTTATATGTAAAATACTGCATTAAAAAGCAAAAAAAGTATCAAAAATACTTGTATTTTTGACAATAGTATTGTATAATCCTAGTATATAGGATTATATGTATAAGTATAATTATATCTATGTCTACGTGTAAGCCATAGAATATTTGTGCTTTATTACTATATCAAACATTTTACATATTGCATAATATGCAGCCATTATAATAGCCGCAAATTAAGCGAAATGCTTTTACCTGCAAAATTATGCAGCTTTACATGACTGCTATGCTGTGCAATGATTAAATGCTTTGGTAAATCCGTTTTTTAAAAATACGTATTGCTATGCAAAAGAGGAATCAAACTATAACTTGAGAAAGGAGAATACACATGAACAAAATAACAGGAAAAACACAAAAAACCGTTAGAAGCGTCGTAGCACTTGCACTTGTGTTGATAATGTTCTTTGGAATGGTACCGGGCGGCACGTTTACAAATGTAAATGCGGCTTCTTCGATAATTCATATTTATCAAAAAGGCAATGCAAGTTATCTCGGCCCGGTTTTTCCCGTAAGAGTGTTCGATATGGACGGCAAGACATATGCTGCATACAGCTTAAGTGCCAATCAGAGTACAGTGGGCAGTGAATTTGACGTGTCATTGCACCACAGCGAGCAGGACAATTACGGTTATGCCTATATTTTGAGTCACGGCCTTATATCAGACGATACATGGCTTGGTGACAGCTCTTTGGATTCTAAGAGCTTTCTTGTGAAATACTATGCAACTCAGGCTGCAATAAGTGCTTACGGCGGCCAGGTATCTACAAAGTGGTCTAAGGACCCTGAGGGTATCGGTGACAGCGTAAATAATGTTGTCAGCAATGCACTTATCGCAAAGGGCGAAACAGATATAGTAGACAGTCCTGCCTGCTCGGTTTCTATCCTGTACGCATCTGACGGAACAAATGCGGAAAACCACGATTTATACGAGTCGGACGGTTACTTCCGTACGCAGACTTTAAGGCTTACGGGTGAGGGCAAATTTTCTGTAACATTATCCGCTACGGTAGATAATAAGATAGAGAATGTTACCTCTAAATTTACCAGAGTCGGTGATGTAAACGGAGATTTCTATTACAGAATAAAGGCAACTGAGCTTACCGATGTTATAAACGTAAAGCTTACTGCTACATCCGCCTCATCTGTCCCCTACTATTACGGTGAATATTATATTGATGCCGACGGTTTGCAACCTATGCTTATACCTAAGGAAACACAAAGAACCGTTACTGCAACAGATTCTATTATAGTTAAATGCGATACGATTAACATTATAATAAATAAAACATCTGAAACCGTAAACAGTACAACAGGTGCTTCAACATATCCTAAGACCTCAGGCATTAAATTTAAGGTTACAGGACCTGAAACATATATTGTTACTACAGATAAAAACGGACAGGCTGTTTTAAACGATATACCGTACGGTACATATACCATTACCGAGATGAACCTAGACTCCTACTATGTAACACCAAGCATAGACAAGGTTTACGGTACACCCGGTAAGTCATATACCGTAAATGTACAGAATAAGCTGCGCAGAGGCTTGGGCAGAGCTCAGGTAAGCATAGAACCGGAAAAATATGCCGACTATGAGAGCCGTGCAGGCTTTACCTTTAGACTTACAGGTGTTTCTGACAGCGGCCATGCCTATAACCTTACTGCCGTAACAAAGGCAGACGGTATAGCCAGGTTTGTTGATGAAACAGGCAGCCCCGACCTGCTTATAGGTACATATACCATTACAGAGGTATTAAGCGAAAATCAACAGAGATTTTATGTTAAGGCTAATGACCAGACTATTGTAGTCAAAGAGGGTCAGACCACTACAAAGGACTTTGTTAATGTTATCAAAGAGGGCGGACTCACTATTCAAAAGACATCTGAGGACGGCTTTGTAGAGAATGTTAAATTCTGTCTTTACGGTGAATCCTTAGCTTATAAGGAAACAGGCTTTGATATATATAAGTACGTAAGGCCTAATACAGTTGAAACAACCGATGCCAGCGGTATCGCAGTATTTACCGATATACTTATAGGTACATATACGGTTGAAGAAATCTACCCCGATGAGGGCAGAAAGCAGTATAAGTACATTAAACCGGATAACGCTATAGCAGAGATAGGTTGGGACTCTAACACAGAGATAGGTATATACAATAAGCTTAAAAGAGGCAACCTCACGGTTAAGGTTTGGTCAGAGGACGGCGTGCTACAGGGTCACAGATTCAGATTACAGGGTACGTCATTTGCAAAAATACCTGTAGATGAGGTAGCATACACAGACGCTAACGGTTATGTTTATTTTAAGAATATACTTATGTCAGGCGATGCCGGTGACGATAACTTCTACACATTAACACAGGAGAACGTTCCGGAAAGATACTATACACAGGGTTATATAGTAAACAGTCTATCCGATGAAGTAACCTTGGTTAAGAATGAGATAGTTAATCCGATAAAGGTTCAGATAACCTTTAACGACGCAGAGCGTAAGAGCGAAACAACAAACGTTGAGTACTTTAACCTGCTGAAGAGAGGCGATATAAGAGTAGTACTTCGTGCCGAGGATAACTTAGTAGTAGGCAGACAGTACAAGCTTACATTTACATCGCTTGCATATGAGCAGACAGGTAAAGACAAGATAAACGGCGGTACGGTTACAGACGTAACTATGGACAGTGCCGCACAGTACAGAAGCGGCTCTTTACAGAGCAAGGACGGTACCGAGATACTAAAGGGAATATATACAATGACTACCGCTCAGGATTCCGTTACAGAAACTACCGTTGTAGACGGTGTTAAGTGGAAGACGGCTGAGGTAGTGTTTAAGGATATACCTATCTCCGGTACTACAGGTTATGTTATAGAGGAGATAGCAACTCCGTCCAGATACATTGCGCCTTACTCACAGACAGTGAGCGTTAGATTTACAGATGTTCAAAAGATTGAATTTTTAGACGAGCTTAAGAGAGGCTCGCTTGAGATAACCAAGACATCCGAGGACGGATTTATTGAGGGCTTTACATTCCAGCTTACAGGTACATCTTTCGCATACCGTCAGGGTGGCGCAGGCACTACCGTATATGGAGAAAAACTCAATAACTTTACATATACCGCAACCACTAATAAGGACGGTATAGCCAGATTTGAAAATTTACCGATAACTTGGGACGGTCAAAATACCGCTGACCTTGCAACAGGCAAATACAAGGTAGAAGAGATAAACACACCGTCAAGATATATTCAGACCTTATCACAGACCACCTATATAGTATGGAACGACGCACGTCTTTATAATGAGGGCGGCCCCGGACCGGGTTCGGCAGGCAGATGGAAGAATAAGTCTACACTTGGCTTCTACAATCAGTTAAAGAGAGGCAACTTGGAGGTTAATATAACCACTGAGGACGGCTTCCTTGAGGGATTTAAGTTTAGACTTACAGGTACTTGCTTTGCTTCACGTCAGACAAGCGAGAACAAAGAATCACAGACGGGCAAGCTTATCCTCCCCTCAGGCGCAGAGAACACAATACAGGACAGCGCAGAACTATATACTATAGATTTTACCAAGTCAACAGATGCAAACGGCAAGATAGTATTTGAGGATATACTCATAAGCCATGATGCCGCAACAACCGATGCCACATGGTACTATACTATTACTCCCGTAGAAACACCACGCCGCTACGAGATAGCCGTTGACCAAAAGGCTCCTATCTATTGGAGAAGCTCCTCGTCCGTTATTCCGGAAAGCAGAACTTTCTACAATAGGCTTAAAAGAGGTAGAATTATAATTCAAAAGGTTGCCGAAACAATAGATACGGAAACCATGAAGCCTACCACTAAGGGAGCAAACTTGGCTGGATTTCACTTTAAGATAACCGTTAAGAGCCTTGCGGCAATAGAGTCAGGCACAACACAGCCGCCGGCATACTACGGCCAGTACGGTAAGGACGCTTCAGGTAATCTTACATCAAGCGCAGTAGCAAACAGTGCTTACGAAACAGTATATGAGGCATATACTGATCCGGACGGTCGTGCAATATTCAACGATATACTCATTAACGATTACTACTACTCAGATCTTGGTAACTATATAGATTATACACATGACCTTATAGAATTACCTGAGAATGCAAGCAAGCAATATTATTATGAGGTAGAAGAAATCTATCTATCAAATGAATTTGTACAGCCGGCAAAACAGTACGTAAACGTTAAGTGGTATAACGATATGAATAACAGCAATAAGGCTGATTTAACGTTTACAAATAAACTTAAAACATTCAGAGCAATTGTTGAGAAGCAGGATAAAGAAACAGGCAATATACCGCAGGGCGACGCAAAGCTTGGCGGAGCCAAGTTTGGCTTCTACTATAACGGCAGATTGCTCAAGGACTACATGACCGAGTCAGCGGAAGACCTGCTTGCCGCAGATCCTACACTTGCCGGATATGTACTACCGGGACATTATTACTTTGTAACAGATTATTATGCTTGTGCAGACGGATACGCCGCCAGAGAAGATATGGCGCCTGAGGGATACCTGCCCGGAACGGCAGACCCTGCGGTAATCAGCTTCAGCGCAAATGCTAACAGATTTAAGACTACAGACAGATATAATACAAGCGTCGAAAAGGTTGAGAATACAATAATCGGTCCGACCGGCGTTGAGGGTTCAGACAGCAACAGATATATATCCAAGAGCCAGGTATTAAAAAAGACCATTACCTTGGTTAAGGCTGTACGTCCGGGTGACGTTTATGAGGGTTTAAATGAATATTGCGTTGAATTCAGAGTATATCTTTTAAGCAAAGAATTTAAGTGGACGCCTACTTCAAACACTCCTGAGCAGCTCACGTACTCAGATCCTCTCCTCCACGACCATGACAACCCCAGAGAATACGATATGCAGGATCCTGCCGTTGTTGAGAAGATTGAGCAGGAGCAAATAGATGTAAGAACGGATGTACGCAACTACTCTACCGAGCAGGACTACTTGATAACCAACGTAAACGGTATCCGTAAGTCGCTAGAGCTTCCGTACGGTCACTATGTTGTTGAACAGATAACATCGTGGAACAGCTACGAGGTAGCTAAGGCGGTTTACATCCAGCTTACAGAGGATGACCCTGATAACGATAATAACGTTTATCTGTATATTAAAAACGATATAGACTCACAGTATCTAAGAGTTGTTAAGCTTGACAGAGAGATAAGCCCTGCAAGATGGCCTAAGGAAGACGACAGAACAGCGGCTCTCACAGGCGCTACATATAAGCTTTACGATACAATACTCAAGGATTATGTTCCGATTTATGAAAACCTGGTAACTGGCGAAAAGAGATATACCTTTACTACTAATGAATACGGTATAGCTACCACAGAAAAGAAGATAGAGGCAGGTATCTATCAGATACATGAGATAGATGCTGCTACGGGCTTTGCCAGAGCCAAGTATGAGCTGGGCGATTACGAAACCATTGCCATAGGCTATGACGCAAGGTGCTTTGATGAGAACGGACGACTGCTTAACGCAGTAACGGTTTACTTCACAAATGACCCGCAAAAGAATATTATACATCTGCGAGATGAGGGCGAAAGACTACAGTCAATTAGCCAGTCAACAAGCGGAGGAACTACAACATACGGATTTAACTACCTGTCACAGGGACTACAGGGCGGCACGTATGAGATATATGCCGTTGAAAGTCCTACGGCGTTTGATGATATACCGAGTGATATGGTCAAGTACGCTAATCCGATAACGGCGTATAACAGTACACAGGCAGATAAATGTTATCCAAGATATTACGACAGGTTCGGCATACCTCTTGTTACAAATGAAGAGCCGGTTGACGTAATAACAACGGATGCAAACGGCGACGCGTACTCAATGGAGCTTTACAACGGCTTGTACAGAATTGTGCAGACCAAAGCCCCTGAGGGAATGTTGCTTGATACAGTGGCAAAGTATGTTTATTTGAACAACTTAGATGAAGAAAACCGCTGTGTTACTACAAACGTAACATATTATAACAACCGCCAAAAGGTACACGTTACGGTTGATAAGTCTATGGAGCAGATAGAAAAGTATAACATAGGCTACAGCGGAGAGGTTGCACAGGTTAAGTTCGGAATTTATGCCGCCAGAAGCATTACGGCAGTAAACGGTAATAAGGTACCGCAGGGCGGATTGCTTGCAACCGTTACAATGAGCGTTACCGATATTGCAAAGGGCTTAGGTAGCGGTACATTCGATGTTGACCTGCCACAGGGCAGCTACTTAATCAAAGAGATAGGCACACATATTGCTTATGTAATAGATGACAGACCTCACTATGTAGACTTTGACTATTACCAGAATGCCATAGCAGGCACAACCTATGAGAGCAACGGTCTTAGGTACACCGTTGACAATAGCGGATATATAGTTGTTAAGCCTACTAATCCGGATAACCCTGAACGTGACACAACACTTACAAATACCGCAAAGCGTGGTACAATAAGCGGATATAAGGTACAGCAGGGTAACACAAATATAAAGATTAATTACGCTCTGTTCGGTTTGTTTAAACCGACGGAAACTAATTTTGTATTGGAGAATGCACTTGAGTATTGCTATACAGGTCATGCAGGTAAGGCAGGCTACTTTGAGTTTGCAAATATACCCTACGGTACATGGATAGTCAAGGAGCTTACACCTCCTGAGGGATATCTGCTTACCAATATGGCAACTCAGACGCCAAGCATTGAAACAAACGGTCAGAAAGTAAGCTATAATATAGAAAACAGACTTATATTAGGTTCTATAGAGCTTATGCTTTATGATAAGACCGACGGTAAGCCAATAATAGATTATACAAGCGACAAGGCTACGTTTACACTCTATGAGGATGTAAACAAGAGCGGCAAGTTTGAGGCAGGTATAGACAGAGTTTACCGTGATGACAGCGTACTTATTACCAACTCAGCAGGTAAGCTCATTATTGAGAATGTGCCGTACGGAGACTATGTACTCATACAGTCTACAGCACCTAACGGATATCTGAGAGATACAGGTTATTATGCAATAAATATCCGTGAGGACGGAAAGACAATAGCTATAACAAATACATCAGACTCAATATTTGAATCAAGCGGCGGTATAGTATTCCTTAACGAGCGTCAGACAGGTAGAATGACACTTACTCTTACAGCAGAGATGCTTACCGATATATTGCTTGATGACGGCACAACAGGCTTAGTACATGATGTTGACAACATTCTGTTTACCATTGTTTCTAAGGCAAATGAAAATCCGTTTAACAGGGAATTTACATTTACCGCTAAAACAGACGTAAACGGCATTGCCAAGTTTGCTAATGTATTCGTAGGAAAGTACACTGTTATACAGGTACAGACAAACGCAAATAAGATTTACAATATCAAGGATAATGAGGGTACGGTACAGATAGAGTACAATAAGGACGCTGAGTTCTATGTACACGATATACCTTACATAAATACCCTTGAAATCGTTAAGGACGCCCCTGACGGCGGCGATATCAGCGATGTTATCTTCAAGATAACAGGTATAATCAATGAGAATAACTACTACGAAAAGTACATTACCATTAATCCTAACATTGTTAAGTACGGACAGTATGGCGTAACAAGTACAACAAGTATAAACCTTGTTGTAGGTAATTACTCAGTAGAAGAAATCATTAACACAGACATATTTGTACAGCCTGAAGAAGAATCAGCAGTACTTGCTGATAAGACCATGACTTACGAAGAGAGCTTGGCAATGATTTCAAGCACTAATCCTACATATCCTAAGACGACCGTTACTATAATAAACTACCTTAAGATATTGGCCGACTTAGTAATAAGCGTTAAGGGTGAAGAGGACGACAGCTTTGCAACCAACGTTTATACAGACGATACCGCAGAGTACAAACCTCTGAGCAACGTTAAGCTGCTTGTATATGGCGACCCGAACTCTGACTATGAGGATGTACAGAACTTCTCCTCATACGTAACCACAGGCAACGACGGTACAGTTAAGCTTATCAGATTACATGTAGGTAACTACTTCGTTAAGGAGTTACATCCAAATACATATAAGTTAAACTTTATAGGCAAATACGAAATGGCTGATGAGATTCTTGAAAGAATATTTGAGGATCACCTTTCACCGTATACTGAGGGCGAAAATGCTATCAAGGCCCGACTCAGAGAAGCTCTCCAAAATCAGGGAGCAGAAGATATTGAGGGCATTATCGCAGATATTATCTCTACTATGAATAAGATGATAATCAACGAGAATAACTCGCTCAAGGTATCAACCGACAATTATGACTTTACGCTTACCAGCGTAGGCGCAAAGGGTAATATAGGCTATGTAAACGACAATGAAACAAAGGCCATAGAGGTTAAGTACCAATTTGACCGCAGCCCCAATATATTACCGACTATTTACAATAAGCTTGAAACAAGCAACATAGAAATCTACAAGACATCTGAGGACGATTATGTAGACGGCGTTGAATTTTACGTAGAGGGCTACTCTAAGACAGGAATGCACTGCTCGTTTACATTTGATGCAGATAAGTTTGATAAGCAGTATGACCCTGAATTAGGCAAGATGGTAAATGTAGCATTTATCAACGAAAGACTACTGTCAGGTAATTATACTGTAACAGAGCTTAGCAAGACTCAGTACAATTTAAGCGCAATAGATGAAGAAAACGATCTGGACGAAAACGGAAAGATCAAGCCTGAAATCTCTAAGATACCGGTAGACATCACAGACTCAAAGAGTATCTATTATGCAACGGTTATCTCGCAGGATACCACACTCGGTTACTCATATATCAATGAGGATACCACAGGCAGAGTTTACTTTAAGAATATGCTTAAGAAGGGCGATCTTATCATTACTAAGACTGCCGAAGACAGAGAGGCAGGCAGACTTGCAGGCTTTATGTTCAGAGTAACTGCGCTTCTTGCTAACGGCAACACATACGAAGAATACTTTACAACAGACACCAACGGTTCAATAGTTATTAAGGATCTTGTAGTAGGTAACTATAAAATAGAAGAGCTTATACAGGATCAATACGGAAACACACTTACAATAATGGAGCCTTACATTCTCCCTGCTGCACAAAACACAGAGATAATGTCAGGTTATACATCAGAGGTAACCTTTGACAACGAGCTTGAGAGAGGTCCTCTTGAGATAATCAAGACATCCGAGGACGGCAAGGTTCAGGGTGTTAAGTTCAGAGTAGAAGGATATCAGAAGAACGGCGAATGGTTTGAGGGTATATTTGAAACAGACGAGGATGGACGTGTTTACACCGATATCATTGCCGGTGAATATACCGTAACAGAGCTGTTTGATGAGAAATCCCCGTATAAGAAGTGCGACCCTGTATCAATAGTGGTTGATAAGTACGGTTACGCACAGGTTACGGTTGATGACGATGACAATGATACTGATGCGGCTACATCTACTGATGCTACACCGACAGATGCAGAGGAAATAAACAGAGTGGCAAGATTCCACAACGAATTTGCATATGGCAGTATTATGCTTACACTTTCATCTGACGGTGAGATAGCAGGCTTCAGCTTTAAGCTCTCAGGTGTGGCATATAACGGTCAGGTTATCAATACGACATTGCTTACCGATGAACACGGTATTGTAAGGTTTGTACACATACCTATAGGTGAATATAAGATAGAAGAGCTTAAGACAGCAATAACGGTACCATATGTATTGCCTTCGTCACAAAATGTTGAGGTAATTGAGGACGAAAACATTGATGTTCAGTTCAAGAACAGATACATCAGATCTACTATCAAGACAGTTCTTACAGGCAGTGATAAGGCAAAGCTTGCAAACGGCGTATTCACCATTTACGGCTCAGATAAGGTTACTCCGGTAGGTACTATCAGAACAACCAGCGACGGTACCGGCCCGATAACAGAGCTTATCTACGGTACATATTACATCCGTCAGACAACGGCTCCAAGCGGATATCAGTTAAATAAAAACTGTTATAAGATAACTGTAAGCAAGGACGGCGCAGTGTTTACTATCTCTTGCATCGACCGTAAAAATTCTGACATTAAGCATGATAAAGTACCTTACACAGGTGACTTTGACCTTATAGAGACAAGCACCGATACAAAGACAGCAGACGCAGAGGTACTTACGGTTACAGATAACGATGCACCTGTACAAACAGGCGACACAACAAATTACAGCTTAACGGTTATGTTAATGATAACCTCACTTTGCTTGGTATTTGTACTCATGTTTAAGAGAAGACGTAACGCCAAATAATATGCGCAAAGTTATGCGCAAATGATTAAATCAAAAATCCCGTATATGTACTTAACGGTGCATATACGGGTGTTTTTTGTGTGTTCAGATAATATGATTGCTTTTCATGTAGTGGGATAGTCGTACTTTGCGCAGTGCAACGCTACCGGTTTAGTCTAGTTATTACGTTGCGTGCTATGCTCTCTTAATCGTACCACGTTACATTGAATGAAGCTTCACCGTCAATCTGACTGACAGATATATTAACATTACGTTTGCAAAGAGTGAACCTCTGCAAATAGCCGATTTACTGGATTTTGCAAATAGGTCGCTGTTTATCATATAGTGCGATAAACCAACTTTTCGGGTGCAGGGGCGAAGCCCCTGCAAGTTCCTCCCCCTTCCTTGGGGAAGGGGGTCGGGGGATGGGGAAACAGAGATTAAGATAATAAGATACTGAATTATAGCAAATCGATTACAAAGTTATAATCTCTGC
>JBJEPE010000070.1:0-45459 GCA_051881075.1 Acutalibacteraceae bacterium
CGTAGCTTTCCATACGCCTAATGAACGCCATAATAACGTTAGCCATGGCGGTTTTACCTACGGTTTTTTGATCCTCGTATTCAACGTCATAATATATAGGATATTCAAATTGCTTACCCTTAATTATATTATAAAGTCCGTCAGCCTCAGCTATAGCCTGATCTGTAGTTATTGCGCATCCGTACATATAGACGCCGACATCAATGCCGGCAGCCTTTGCATTAGCGTAGTTTGTCTCAAAGTATGAATCTTTGCCTACGCTGGCACCGGGCGAAACGGTAACGGCGGCACGTAATATAGCAAAATCAACGCCGTCTGCGGCAACATTAGTCCAGTTTATGCTTGCTTGCCATTTAGAAACGTCTATGCCTTTAGCATATATTTTGTTTTCACCTGCGGCATAGTAGTTCTTTGTACCCACCTTAGTTATGTCGCTTAATGCAACCGCACCTGTGACACTGCTGGAGTCAGGACCGAATACTACGCGGTCGCCGCTAATAGAAATGACAACATACACATTGCTGTAAACAAAGCTTGCAAATGCAGTTGTAGTTCCGTAGCTGGTTGCACCGGCGTTTATCGTTATCTGATCGCCTACGGAAATGGTGGTTGATGTACCTTCCTCTATAAGCTCCATGTATGCCATGCTTGACCAGCCTGTTATACCGTCCTTAGTAAATTTACCCCATTTTTCGTTTTGTATTTCAGTTATCGTTACTACATCGCCGTTGCTCAAGTAACCAAGGGCAGAATATGTTGTGTCGGGACCGGAGCGTATGGTTAGTGATGACGCTGTGACCTTATATGTACCTAAAACGTATGCAGCATATACCTTAGACGCAGGCACATATGGCATAATAAAAATTAATGCAAGAAGTAAGACCAAAGCCTTTTTTGCAAATACCGTTATGTTTTTTTTAAGTTTCATTTTTTACATTCCTTTCATGCCGTAAATTAAACAATAGAGTAGAAAATATATCCTTATATCTTAATTTTAGCATAAAATAATGTAAATAAAAGTAAATTTTATTCGTATTTTGTAAATAAAATTTCTTTTTGTAGCAATATACAAAATTACATACGGAATATAGTGCAAAATGCCGATAAAAAGTATATGTGCATAAGATTATGTAAAGAATAAAGCACCCTGTCTATACCTGATTGGTGCAGACAGGGTGCGTATGAGTACATGACGGAAGTTTAAAATACGGTTTCTATAAGCTTCTCTGATTCCTGCGGAGAGTACCTAAAGCTGTTTATGTGTGTGCCTGTGTAAAAGTACTTTGGCTTTTGCAGGCTGTAGGAATAATCAAAGGTGTCTATTATGATAAGCTTTACCTTCATGCGTTTTGGTATTATGTTCTTTATGTAAACGCTTGCCTGCTGTCCTGTGAATATTCCTTCCTTTGCCTCTGCAAGACCCGCAAGATTAGGGGTAAGCTCAACAAATACGCCGTAGTCCTCTACGGAGCGTATTATACCGGCTACTGTTTCCCCTATAGAGAACATTCCGGCATTTTCTTCCCAAGTACCAAGCAACTCCTTATGGCTCAGGCTTACTCTGCCGTTTTCTACCGATTTGACTACGGCTGTAATGTCCATACCAACGCTGAAGCGTTCTCTGGGGTGGTCAATACGTGAAACCGAAATGGTGTCTATCGGCATTAATGAGGCTATGCCACAGCCTATATCCGCAAATGCACCAAATGGCTCCAGATGAGTTATCCGTGCGGGAATAACATCTCCGGGACGGAATGTCGAGATATACTCGTCTATGCAGCGCTGCTGTGCTATCCTACGTGACAGCATAACGATGCTTTCTCCGTTTTCTGCCTTTTCAAAGCCCGTTACAACAAAGCATACGGGTCGGTTTACCCTTGATATCACCGCTATATCCCTTATAACGCCCTCACGTATGCCTACAGCACCCTCAAGCCTAGGTATAATGCCCCTTGCACAGCCTAAGTCCACTATAAGGTTGTGCTCAGAGTCGCATACTACAGCTCTTGCCTCAAGTATCTTTCCCTCATGGCAAGCCTCGGCAAGCTGCGATAGCCCTTTTAGGCTGTTTTTATTGTCAACTGTATCAATAAGCCGTCCTTCCGGGTGAAATTCTGTCATTTTTAAAAAGCCTCCCTTTTTCTTTTCTCTCAATCTATATGTTTGCTATGTGCCTAAATATTACTGCATTATATACTTGACTAAGAATTGTGGGCAGATGGTGAAGCATAATTCGTTAATACTCAAATCAAAAGGCAATGTTAATAAATTTTTCTTGCTTTTACAAATATTATATAGTATAATAGAAAGGGATTATATATCAAGGTGGTAATTTTTTATGAAGGGTGTCAGTACAGGTCTTATAATAGGCCTTGTAATTGTAGCCGGTATATTTATCGGAGGATATGTAGTATATAGGAAAGTGAGAAGATCTGTAACAACTCTGTCACGTTCGCTTTTCGGTACGAGTAACCTTGTAGAGGGATATAAAAAGCAACAGGCTGAGCTTGCGGAAACGCCGCGTTCTATCCCCGCCATGACTAAAATATATTTACCTCAGATATCAAGGGATTTTCCCGAATTTAATTATACTGAGTTTAAGCAAAAGGCTGAAAACCTGCTTAAATCTTACCTGTTGGCTATCTCTGCAAAAGATATGGAAAAGCTGAGCAATGCCTCGGATGAGATAAAAGGGCAGGTATCTTCAATTATCGCTGATTTAGAGATTTCAGGTTTAAAAGAATATTTTGAGCAGATATCCATCCACAGGACGGAGATTTGCCGATATACCAAAGAAAACGGAGTTTGCA
Source organism: Acutalibacteraceae bacterium (assembly GCA_051881075.1). Classification (GTDB taxonomy): domain Bacteria; phylum Bacillota; class Clostridia; order Oscillospirales; family Acutalibacteraceae; genus RUG14223. The sequence continues at coordinate 2,811 of JBJEPE010000070.1, forward strand.
CCGTTTTTCTGCAATCTGCCGTGGAATATTTCAACTTCACAAAGAATGAGGCAGGTAATATTATAAGCGGTAGCGATAATTTAAAGAAGCAAACCGTTTATGAAATGGAGCTTACATATGTGCAGGATATCAACAAAATCAAATCTGCATCAATGGGCGATAAATCAATCGGTCTAAACTGTCCTAACTGCGGTGCGCCGATATCTTCTGTAGGTCAGAAGGTGTGCGCTTACTGCGGTAGCGGCATTAGAGAAATAAATATTTATTCATGGAGCTTTAACAAAATCAGAGAGGTAACTACCTCTCGAAAGAAATATTGATAAGGAGTGATTTTCATGGGTATTATTAAGGCAGCAATAAATGCAATCGGAGGTGGACTCGCAGATCAGTGGTTAGAGGTTCTCGAAGCTGACGACATGGGTAGCACGACTGTATTTACCAGCGGCGTTAAGGTAAGAAATGACGGTAGAAACCAAAATACCAAGGCAAGCGATAACACAGTTTCAAACGGCTCTATCATTCACGTTTACGACAATCAGTTCATGATGCTTGTTGATGGCGGTAAGGTAGTTGACTATACTGCTGAACCCGGCTATTACAAAGTAGATAATTCATCGCTTCCGTCACTTTTTAACGGTCAGTTTGGCGATACTATTAAGGAGTCCTTCAACCGTATTAAATTCGGTGGAGTTACACCAACTGCACAAAAGGTATTCTTCCTTAATTTACAAGAGATCAAGGGCATTAAGTTCGGCACAAAGAACGCTCTTAACTATTTTGATAATTTCTATAATGCAGAGCTTTATTTAAGAGCTCACGGTACATATTCTATAAAGATTACAGATCCGTTCCGTTTTTATGCAGAGGCAATTCCGAGAAACGCATCTAAAGTAGAAATTAACGATATAAATGAGCAATATCTCTCAGAGTTCCTTGGTGCGCTTCAGTCAGCAATGAACCAAATGTCAGCCGACGGCATACGTATATCTCACGTTTCTTCTAAGAGCATGGAGCTTAGCAAGTATATGGCTAATATCCTTGACGAGGATTGGAACCAGATGAGAGGTATGCAGGTACAGTCCGTAGGTATTGCAAACATCTCTTATGACGATGAGTCTAAGGAGCTTATCAAGATTCGCAGTCAGGGTGCTATGCTCAGCGATCCTACCGTAAGAGAAGGCTATGTACAGGGCGCAGTTGCAAGAGGTATGGAAGCAGCAGGCTCCAACGCAAACGGCGCAATGGCAGGCTTTATGGGTATGGGTATCGGTATGCAGGCAGGCGGCGGCTTTATGCAGGCGGCTTCTGCATCTAACCAACAGCAGATGGCATATCAACAGCAACAACAGCAATATAATCAATATGGTCAACAACCGTATGGTCAACAGCAGTATGGCCAGCAGCCTTACGGTCAGCCACAGTACGGTCAACAACAGTACGGTCAGCCACAACAACAGTACGGTCAGCCGCAACAGCAGTATGGACAGCAACAACAGCAGTACAATCAGCCGCAACAGCCGCAACAGCAAGCAGCTCCGGTAGTAGGTGCAGCAGTAGGTGTTGCAAGCGGTGACGAATGGACTTGCGCTTGTGGAGCAAAGAATAAGAGTAAATTCTGCTCGAACTGCGGATCAAAGAAGCCTGAACCGGCACCTGCACCTGTAGATGACGGAACGTGGACTTGTGCCTGCGGAGCAAAGAATAAGGGTAAATTCTGCCCGAACTGCGGTTCAAAAAAGCCTGAGGCAGAGGCACCTAAGAAATTAAAGTGCGACAAGTGCGGCTATGAACCCGATATGTCATTACCTACACCTAAGTTCTGCCCGAACTGCGGCGATTTGTTTGATGAAAGAGATTGGGTTTGATAAAATAATTTGCATAAGTATCTTGTAAACTTGTTTTAAGTTGTTTTTACTTAAAGCTAACTGATTATTATAAAGCGGTTATCTTCATTTTGAGGATAACCGCAAACGATATTACACAGCGATATTATAAATATTATATTACTGTAAAAGGAGGTACTGTACACAATGAGTGTTGTGTCCTACAAATGCCCTAACTGTGGCGGAGGATTATCGTTTAATCCTGCTACACAGGCATTTGATTGCGAGTATTGCTTAAGCAGATTTACACAACCGGAGCTTGATGAATACTATAAGGATTGGGATAAGTCACTTGATGATCAAAATAACGTTGATCCCGAGCCGGTACCCGTACAGGCAGATGCAGATGATGATAATTTTGATGCTCATGCAGTTTGTTATATTTGCCCAAGCTGTGGCGCAGAGGTAATTACATCCGACACTACCGCTGCTACAGAGTGTTATTATTGCCAGAACCCGGTAGTATTAAGCGGCAGACTTTCCGGTGAATTTAAGCCTGAAAAGGTTATACCTTTCGTTCTTTCACGTGATGAGGCAATTAAAAGGTTTGAGGAGCTTTGCAAGAAAAAGAAATACTTGCCGAGTGGATTTTTCTCTAAGAAGCACTTTGAGAAGGTTTCCGGTGTATATTTTCCGTATTACTTAGTAGATACCCATGTTGACGGCTGTGCTAACGCAACAGGTAACATAGTGCGTACATGGAGGGTTGGCGATACGCGTTATACGGAAACAAAGAAGTATCAACTGGTACGTCAGGGTGATATTACATTTAACGGTATTCCGTCACCTGCACTTAAAAAGGAAGACCAGCTCATGCTTGAATATGTGCATCCGTTTGATCCCTCTAAGCTTGTAGATTTCTCTATGCCGTATCTGTCGGGCTTTAAAGCAGAAAAGAGAGATGTAGGCCCTGATGATCTGAAAGAATCCGTTAATAAAAAGATAGATGAGTATGCAAGGCTTACTTATAAAGATACCATGTCACAGTATTCTTCCGTAAACATAACCAACCTTGACCTCACTTCACTTACGGAAGAATGGAAATACACTTTACTTCCTGTTTGGATTCTTACATATAAGTTTGAGGGTAAAATACTTGTATATGCTATGAACGGACAAAGTGGAAAGATATACGGAGATTTACCTGTAGATAAGAAAAAGCTGTTTTGGTGGTCAGCCATTTATGCACTTATTGCATTTATTATAGTATTTTTGATAGGTGGGTTGTTATGATGAAAAGTACTAAAAGATTAACAGCCCTGCTTACGGCAATGATGCTTATAGTAATGCTTGTTGCGGCTACGATACCCGCAAGTGCTTATGAGGATATTATCTATGATGCAAGTACAGCAAGCGGCGACCGTAGAGTGTTTGATTTTGCAGAGCTTTTCTACGATGAAGAAGAACAGGATCTTGAAAGTCTTATCGACAAAGCTCAAAAGAAAACAGATCTTGACATAGTAATAGTTACTGTAAACAGCACGCACGGATTATCCGATATGGCATATGCCGATGATTTTTATGATTATAACGGCTTTGGTTTCGGTAAAAATTATGACGGTGTGCTTTTGCTTATTAATATGGATGAGCGTACCACATGGATATCGACTTGCGGTGCTGCTATAGATTACTTAAACGATTCCGATATAGAATCAATAACAGATGACATAACTTCTGAACTTAAATATAGCAATAACTATGAGGGTGCAAAGAGCTTTATTAAGGGTGTAGAGTCACAGGTTAGATTTACCGTTAGATTATTTGGCCTTACATTTACACCGTTAAGCTTCTTAGTTTCTTTGATAGTTGCATTTTTAGTTGGCTTCTTTTATAATAAAAAGGTCAAAAAAGACTATAAGTTTACCGGAGTATCAAGCACATTTGATTATAAGAAACAGGGACATCTGAACCTTACAAATCAAAGTGATATACTTGTAGATACCAGAGTAACTACAACTAAGATACAATCTTCAAGCGGCGGCAGTGGCGGTCACAGCTCAACTCACCATTCAAGCAGCGGAAGATCGCACGGCGGTGGCGGCGGACGATTCTAATAAGTCATAAGATAAATAAGAGTCGTGCTTAAATAAAATTTTATAAAAATTAAACTCCCATATATGCACTATATAAGTGTAAATATGGGAGATTGTTTTTAATGTTATAAATGAATTAAAGATTATAAAATATTGCGCCTATTAAGCTTTTCCGGCACAGCCGAGAACAGTATTGATCTTATGCTCTACCATAGCCTTGATAGCTGCACGTGCAGGAGATAAATATTGACGTGGGTCAAAGTGTGACGGATTTTCAGCAAGATACTTACGTAATGTTGCTGTCATAGCAAGACGGAGGTCAGAGTCAACGTTTATCTTACATACTGCCATCTTAGCAGCCTGACGGAGCATATCCTCAGGAATACCGATAGCGTCAGGCATTTGTCCGCCGTATTGGTTTATCATCTGTACAAACTCAGGAATAACTGAAGATGCACCGTGAAGAACTATCGGGAAGCCCGGAAGTCTTTCTTCAACCTGCTCAAGGATATCAAATCTTAACTGTGGCTTTTGACCCGGTTTAAACTTATATGCACCGTGGCTTGTACCGATAGCGATAGCAAGTGAGTCAACACCTGTACGCTCTACAAAGTCCTGTACCTGTGCAGGGTCGGTATAAGAAGCGTCAGCGTCAGATACGTTTACAGCGTCCTCTATACCTGCAAGTCTGCCAAGCTCTGCTTCAACAGTTACATTGTACTGATGAGCATAATCGGCAACCTTCTTGGCTAAAGCAACGTTATCCTCATAGTCATAGTGTGAGCCGTCGATCATAACAGATGTAAATCCGCCGTCAATACAGCTCTTACAAAGCTCAAAGCTGTCGCCGTGGTCAAGGTGAAGTGCTATTGGCAAGCCTGTCTCCTGAACAGCGGCCTCAACAAGCTTTACAAGGTAAGTGTGGTTAGCGTACTTTCTTGCGCCTGCTGATACTTGCAAGATAACAGGTGCGTTAAGGTCCTTACAAGCTTCGGTAATACCCTGAACAATTTCCATGTTGTTTACGTTGAATGCACCGATTGCGTAGCCGCCCTCATATGCTTTCTTAAACATTTCTCTTGTGTTTACTAAAGGCATTTTAATTCACTCCTATATGAAATTAATTGAATGTGTACGGTATTTCGGGTAGATCCCGTAATGTATTGAAAATACATTCAAAATACTTTTACTTGTATATTATACATTAAATTTTGAAAAATATAAAGCGGATTGTAAAAAAAAGTCATAATTTTACTTATTAAACTATTATAAATTAATTTAGAGGATAAAATATATACATAGTTACCATTTTTTTATTTAAACTATAGACAAAGAACAAAAATAAATATATAATTTTATAAACTTATAAATATGCTTAAATCAAAATTTAATTATGGAGGAATTACAATGCCATTTATAAACACAAAAACAACTGTAGAAATAACTAAGGAAAAGGAGCTTGCACTAAAGTCAAAGCTGGGTAAGGCTATAGAGTGCTTTCCGGGCAAGACGGAAACATGGCTAATGCTTAACTTTGAGGATAATTGCAGAATCTATTTTCAGGGTAAAAACGACCGTACTGCGGCTTACTTAGAGGTAAGCATTTTAGGCAGTGCAAGCAATAGCGCATACGATAAAATGACGGCAGAGCTTACAAAGATTATAAACGATGAGCTTGATATACCTGCCGACAGAATTTATATCAAGTATGAAGAAACCGAGCATTGGGGCTGGAACGGCGGCAACTTTTAACGGGGTGCGCTTATGATAATAATGTCTGTGGATTGGGGAAAGGCAAGAACGGGCATAGCTATCTGCGATATTACCGAAACGCTTGCTTCACCCGTTGCAAATATTACAGAGTATAATCGTGAAAGACTAATTGATAAGGTATCGGCACTTGCAAAAGAACGCAAGGTACAGCTTATTGTTGTCGGCTTGCCTAAGAATATGGACGGTACGGAGGGTGAAAGCGCACAGAACGCACGACTCTTTGCCCAAAGCCTGACTGAAGTAAGCGGCATAGAAACCGTAATGCAGGATGAGCGAGGCACTACCGTTACTGCACATCATTTTTTGAACGAAACCAATACAAGAGGAAAAAAGCGCAAAAATGCCGTTGACAGCGTTGCGGCTGTAATTATACTTGAAAGTTATCTTTCATCAAGGCGTCGGGCAAAAGCCGCACCTTTAAATGAGAGATAATGCTTTTTTGAAAGGCAAGTGAGATTTTATGCAGTGGAGCAGTTTACTCTGTGAGCAGAGAGCAAGAAAAAATCATGGCAAAGACAATAACAAAAGTCCTGATTTAAGAAGTGAATTTCAAAAAGACTACCATAGAATAATAGGAAGTGCCTCTTTCAGAAGATTGCAGGATAAAACTCAGGTTTTTCCGCTTGATAAAAGTGATTTTGTGCGTACAAGGCTTACACATTCCATAGAGGTTTCCTCCTTTGCCAAGTCTTTGGGACAGAATATTTTTTCAGATATAATTCAAAAAGGGCTTGACAGCGAGGTAAACGATGATGTAAAGCAAAAGGCGTGTGATGTACTGGAATGTGCAGGACTTATTCATGATATAGGCAATCCTCCGTTTGGTCATTTCGGAGAGGACGCAATAAGACTTTGGTTTAAAGAAAATCTTTCAAAGCTGGAGTTTAACGGCAAAAAGATAGATACTCTGCTTAGTGAACAAATGAAAAAAGATTTTGAAAACTTTGAGGGTAACGCCCATCTTCTGCGTATGGTAGGTAAGCTTCATTTGCTTGTAGATGAGCACGGCATGAACCTTACGTACGCACTGCTGAATACCGTTATCAAATATCCCGTTGACAGCCTGCATATTAATAAAGGGTCAGGTATTATTAAGGAGAAAAAGCTTGGATATTACTATTCCGAAAAAGAGCTTTTTGAAGATATAACATCGTGTACCGGGGCAAAAGATTGCCGTCATCCGCTCACATATATTCTTGAAGCGGCTGACGATATCGCCTATAAGACGGCGGATATAGAGGACGCCGTTAAAAAGGGCCTGTTAAGCTATGATGTGCTTTTGCGTGAGCTAAGAAGCGAAAAGTTTACAGCAAAATGTAACGGTGAAGATGACTTTAACGCATACAACGCCATAGTTGATAAACTGGAAAAAAAGCTTGAAAATGCCAAGAGAAACAATATAACCTCATCAGACATGAACGCTGTGCAGAACTGGATAATATATGTACAGGGTAAAATGATAGGTTTAGCGACTAACGCCTTTACCGACAACTACACCGCAATAATGAACGGTTCTTATAATAACGAGCTATTAAAAGAGGGCAACGGCAAAGTGATAGTAGAGGCACTCGGAGATATTGCCTATAGGTACGCATTTCGCACGCCTGCTATCTTGAAGCTTGAGATAGGTGCATCCGCTATATTTAAATTTTTAATGGATAAGTTTATGAATGCTATCATTGACTATGATACGGGCAAAGATAAAAAGCTTGATGCAGTAAATGAGAAGCTTGTGGCTATAATATCCGAAAATTATAAATACATATACGAAAAGTACTCTAAGGATAAGGATGATGTAGAGAAGCTTTATCTGCGTATGATGTTGGTAACAGACTTTATATGCGGTATGACAGACAGCTACGCTAAGTCGCTTTATCAGGAGTTTAACGGTATATCTTAATAAAAAAGGACTGATAAAAATGTATGAATTTAATGTAGAAAAGGCAACAAACGAATGTGTTTCATGGATACAGGATTTTTTTGAAAAGAACGGAAAGGGCTGTAACGCCGTACTCGGCATATCAGGCGGTAAGGATAGCTCAGTAGTGGCCGCATTGTGCTGTAAAGCGCTGGGTAAGGACAGAGTTTTTGGCGTGCTTATGCCGCAGGGCGAACAGCATGATATTAATTATTCTCAAGAGCTTTGCGAGTTTTTGGATATAAGAAATATAACCGTAAATATAAAGGCAGCGGTTGACGGTATTTACAGCGCTATAGGCGACAGTATAGAGATAAGCAATCAAACAAAATTCAACCTGCCTGCAAGAGTGCGTATGGCTACTGTATATGCAGTATCGCAATCTGTAAACGGAAGAGTTGCAAATACGTGCAATCTCTCTGAAGATTGGGTCGGTTACGCTACCAGATACGGAGATGCCGCAGGAGATTTCAGCCCTATCAGTCATTTTACTGTGCAAGAGGTCAAGGCGATAGGAAGACACCTCGGTTTACCGGAGAAATTCATAGTCAAGCCACCTATTGACGGCCTTTGCGGAAAGACGGATGAAGATAACCTCGGATTTACTTATGAAACGCTTGATAAATACATCCGTGAGGGAATAGAACCAAGCCCGGAAATAAAAGAAAAAATTGACAGAATGCACGAGAGCAACCTATTTAAGCTACAACTTATGCCATCATTTATTCCGTCAATTTAATACCGTTTTTATATAATTTTTTTATTTAGTTTTTCTCAAAAACTAAGCTTAAATGTATTTGTGTAGTACATTAGGCATGAGATAAAAAAAGACTCCTATGGTAGTTTATTTCATTCTACCATAGGAGTTTTTGTTTACTGTTCATTTGCGCCGGATAGTTCAAAACTTACGGCGATTTGTTTTATATTTTATGATCAATTCACTGCCATGTCAAGCAATTTCGCACTGCGCTTGACAAATTCGGATAATTCCTCTGCGGTTAGCTGTCTGTTAGCGATAAGCGCAAGATCATATATATGCTTACAGATAAGCTCACGCTTTGCCTCGTCTAAGTCTTTGACAGACTTTACAATGCTGTTCTCAAGGTTAAGAACAAGTGTATTTGTAGTAGCTCCCATACTTCCGAACATTCCGCCGTACATCTTGTTCATGTCCTCCATACGGCGTTCATATTCAGAAATAAGTATAACGGCAGGAGTTTCGCTATTTTTAAGGTGTTCTGTCTCTATCTTTAAGTTTTCTATATTCAGCGCATTTTTAAATATTTCCTTTAATTCATCGTTGTTTTCGCTTTCATCGTTACCGTCTGCTTTTAATGCACTGCTAAGGTCAGAGTCTATACGGGTAAACTTAGTTCCGTTCTCTTTATATTCCAAGAAGCTGATAAAATGATTATCTATAGAGTGCGTCAGAAGTACGGCATTTATACCGTTTTCTTTGCACATTGCTATATATTGCGCCTGTGCGTTTTCATCCGTAACGTAGAATACCTTATCATCATACTTAGGAAGTTTATCGAATGTTAGATATTCGTCATTTATAGTTTTAAAGAGGAGAATATCCTTTACCTTATCGTAGAATTTTTCATCCTTTATACAGCCGAATTTAACAAACGGAGAGATATCCTCCCAATATGATGTGTATTTATCATAATCGTTGTTAAAGATTGAAGTCAGCTTGTCTGCAACCTTTTTGGTGATATGCTTTGATATCTTCTCAACGTCCTTGTCATTCTGTAAAAAGCTTCTTGATACATTAAGAGGCAGGTCAGGACAGTCTATAACGCCGTTTAAGAGCATTAAGAACTCCGGTATAACCTCCTTGATGTTATCGGCAATATAAACCTGATTGCAATATAGCTTTACCTGACCGGGCATTACCTTAAGCTTGTCGTTTTGCTTCGGGAAATACAGAATACCTTTAAGGTTGAACGGATAGTCAACATTCAGATGAATCCAGAAAAGAGGAGAGTTGAAGTCATCAAAGGCCTCATGGTAAAAGCTCTCATATTCTTCATCCGTACAATCCTTAGGTGCTTTAAGCCATAGCGGAGTTTTATTGTTTATCGGCTTTTCCTCTGCGTTGCCGTCCTCTTGCTCATCTGCTTTATTACTTTTATGACCGTCATCAAAGAAGATATCATAGGCCATAAATTTGCAGTATTTATTAAGCATTTGAGATAGTTTATAGCTGTCTAAAAATTCTGAAGAATCCTCGCTTATATGAAGTGTTACGGTAGTACCTACGGTATCGCGTGTGCCGTCGCCTATCTCATACGTTGTGCTGCCGTCACTTACCCAGTGTACGGGCTTAGAGTCGGGGAGATAAGAGAGCGTGTCTATCTCTACGCTGTCAGATACCATAAATGCCGAGTAAAAGCCTAAGCCAAAGTGTCCGATAATACCGGCTTCGCCTTCACCTTTATCCTTATATTTTTCAATAAATTCTTCAGCACCGGAAAAGGCTATTTGCGTAATATAACGTTCTACCTCGTCCTCTGTCATACCTATGCCGTTATCGCTTATGGTAATGGTTTTATTGTCTTTATCAAGCTTTATGTTTACCTCCGGGTTAGCATTGCTTTCTTCCGCTTCGCCAATACCTCTTAAACGCTCAAGCTTCTTAATGGCGTCACAGCAGTTGGCAACAAGCTCACGGATAAAGATATCCTTATCTGAGTAAAGCCACTTTTTAATTATCGGCATAAGATTTTCGGTATTGATTTTGATTTGTCCTTCCTTACTCAAAATAATCATCCTTTCGTAAAATCGGCAATATATTGACCTATACGGTTGTAATATTGCTATATGATATATACTCCGCCTTTCACCCTTTACATAAGCATAGGGTTAAGACGGAGTGATTAATGACCTTTTATGGTGAGTATTACTCGTTTTCTTCTGATTCTTTTATGTTTTTTGTTATAATAAGCTTATTTATTCGCTGTTCACTTACGTCTGTGATTTCTATATTTAAATCCTTAAAGTCAAAGCGACAGCCGTTTTCAGGAATATATCCTAGGTTTTCAAGTATCCAACCGCCCACACTGTTGCAGTCGGTTTCAAAGTATCTTTCATCTAATCCTAAAAGCTCTGGTAACTCGTCAAAGTCCATGTCGCCTATGACCTCGAATTTATTATCGTCAAGCTTAGTAAATTTCTTTTCTATCTCTTCGTCCTCGTCCCAAATCTCTCCTACGATTTCTTCTAAAAGGTCCTCCATGGTTACTATACCGAGCGTTCCGCCGTAATCGTCCGCAACAATAGCTATGTGAAGCTTCTTGTACTTAAAATCGGTAAGCAGAGCAGAGAGCTTTTTGGTCTTATAAATGAAGTATGCCGGTTGAATAATGCTATTTAAGTCAGGTGTCCTTCCTGAGATAAGTTCTTCCAGAAAATCACGTGTATGCAGTATGCCTATTATGTTGTCAATAGAATCCTTGTAAACCGGAATACGTGAAAAACGTTCCGTTAATATGATATCTTTGATTGTGTCAATATCGTCGTTTATGTCAATGGCGGTAACGTCTACTCTGTGAGTGAGTATCTCCTGCGCTGTTTTCTCGTCAAAATCAAGAGCGCTTTGTACCAGCTCGCTTTCCTGTTCTTCAATAACGCCCTCTTCTTCAATACTCTCAACTATGTATTTTAGCTCGTCCTCCGTAACGGAAGGAGTGTCTGAACCTGATGTGTTAAAGAGCTTCATTGCAAAGGATTTTATCTTTAAAAACACAAACGAAAAAGGTGTAAAAAGCTTAACGGCAATGTTAAGTACACCTGCACAGGCAATAACTATTTTATCCGCATTTTCTTTTGCAAAGCATTTTGGCAGAACTTCACCGAAGGTAAGCACGGCAAGGGTTGTTGCTACAGTACTTATAAGCGGCCCTGTGCCTGGGGAAAACAGATTAATGCACAATACGGTGGCTAGTGAAGAACAGCCGATATTTACTATATTATTACCGATTAGTATAGTAGTTATAGCTTTATCGTATCGATCTATAAGCTTCATTGCACGTGCGGCACGCTTATCGCCGTTTTCGGCTTTATTCTTGAGCCTTATAGTGTTAGCTGATGACAGAGCAGTTTCTATAGCTGAAAAAAAAGCTGATAGGCATATAAGCAGTGCTATTACTATGCCCATTGTGACGTTATCGTTCAAAAGAATCACCTATAATATATAATTTGTTTAAATTGATTATCAAAATATTATATAGTATATTCAGTAATTTTTAATGCTACAAAAGAAATAAAAAACAAAATTAAAAAAATAATTACAATTTGGATTTATACTTGATGTGCAGAGTGAAAAATGATATAATATATAATGTATTATTAGGCGATAATCCTCACAAAATATATCGTGGGGGTGAACACATGAATTTTTATGATCAAATAATAAGAAACCCGTCTGAAAATCCGAATGAAAAGGATAAACATGATTCTTCAGAAAATGATAATGAACCGATAAACGAAAAACAGGTAGACCGTATACTTGAGCTTGGATCTATAATTACGGGCAACGGCAAGTATCTTATACATTGCCTGACAATAATAGGGCAAATAGAGGGACACTATATCTTATCTTCACAGAATAAGACTACAAAGTATGAGCACGTTATACCTCAGCTTGTAGCTATTGAAGAAGAAAAGCGAATAGACGGTCTGCTTATCCTCTTAAATACCGTAGGCGGAGATGTTGAGGCTGGGCTTGCTATAGCAGAGCTTGTGGCAGGTATGAAGAAGCCGTCTGTATCTATGGTTTTAGGCGGCGGACATTCCATAGGCGTACCGCTTGCGGTAGCGGCAAAGCACTCGTTTATAGCCAAGTCGGCATCTATGACGGTACATCCTGTCAGAATGAACGGACTTATGCTTGGTGTGCCGCAGACATTTGAATACTTTAAGCGTATGCAAAGCCGTATAAATACCTTTGTGGCTGACAATTCATCAATTACTGCCGAAAGGTACAATGAGCTTGCTATGAACGTAGGCGAGCTTGTTATGGATGTGGGTACTATTCTGGAGGGCAAGGATGCCGTAGATGTCGGACTTATCGACAGCGTCGGTACATTAAGCGATGCTCTTGACTGCCTGTATAAAATGATAGATGATGACAGGGCGCAACGGAGCGAGTTACCGTCGAACAGTAAAAATGACGGGAACAGTGAAGATACCAATAGTGAAAAGTAAAAAATCAAAGCCTGTGAAAGTTTTTATGCTGCAAATTTGCCGTGCATATATGCTTAAAACAGCAGGCTTGTTACATATAATTCATAAGTAAAACATATTGCAGATACTCCTACACCGAAAGTAGGGGGTATATTCAGAAAGGATGATACATATATGACGATTTTTGATGCCATAGTTCAGGGTATAGTACAGGGTTTAACAGAGTTTTTACCTGTTTCAAGCAGTGGACATTTATCCATTACACAGCACTTTTTAGGTGTTAGCGAGAGTAATTTATTCTTTAACGTAATGCTTCATATAGGTACGCTGTTTGCAGTAATAGCGGTTTACTATAAGCTTTTCGGCAGACTTATAGTTGCATTTTTTAAGATGATCAAAAAGATATTTACGGGCAACTTTAAATGGAGCAAAATGACCAGAGAAGAAAATATGCTCTGGATGTTGTTCTTCGGACTTTTACCGCTGTTTTTGCTGTTTGTTCCCATACCGTTTACAGGCGGACTCAGTGCAAAGGATTTTGCTGAGATATGGTCAGAGGACGGAAGCATAATGCTTGAGGGCTTTGCACTGCTCACAACATCTATTTTACTTACTTTAGGCATAAGAGCAAATAAAAAGACTACCGCACGTTATGAGCGTAAGGGTATATTTAAAAAATCAGGCGCAGGCAGAACCAAGTTTAACCCTGTAGATGCAGTGACAGTAGGCATAACACAGACCTTAGCCGCTGTTTTTCCGGGCCTTTCACGTTCAGGTTCTACACTTGCGGCGGGTGAATTAAGGGGTATAAACAAGCAGGCGGCACTCGATTATACATTTGTTCTGGGCACACCGGCCATCGTTGCCGCAGCATTACTTGAGATAAAGGACGTTATAAATCCTCCTGAGGGTGTTGTTATAAAGATAGAACTACTGCCTGTAATAGTGGGCGTGATAACATCCGCAGTAGTTGGCTTTTTGGCAATCAAATTATTTAAATGGATGCTTGCAAAAGACAGAATGTATGTGTTTGCCGCATATACCGCAGTAGTCGGTCTGGCGGTAGTTGTATATAGTATGATTATGGGGTGATAATTTGGCGCAGCAAGGCAGAACAACTGCAACCAAAGGTAAATCTTCAACAACAAAAAAGAAAACAGGAGCAGGGGCAAAGAGTACTGCACAAAGAAAAACTAACGCAAATACGGCTAAATCAAGCAGTAAGTCAAGGGCAACACAGGGCAGAAGAACTTCCGCACAATCTGCGCAAAGTGCGAAGAACGATACCCAAAATTGGGCGATTATACTTTTTGCTATATCTGTATTTTTACTTGCAGTCGCATGTATTAAGGCAGATGCGGCTTGGCTTGCCATGCACAATTTTGTAAAGGGTTCTCTTGGTATATGTGCCTTTGTATTTCCGTTTTTGCTTATGTATATAGCCATACTTACGGCCATGGAGCGTCAGGCAAAGAGCAAGAGCCGTAAGCTGTGGCTTATTGCTGTATTTACGGTAGTACTTTCATCAAGCTTTTACATATTCAATGCAAACATTTATGAAAAGGATGCTTCGTACTTAAGAACTATCGGAATTTTGTACCGTGAGGGCGAAGACGGCAAGGTTACAGGAGCATTGAGCGGTATTTTCGGATATCCGCTATATAAGATATTCGGTTTGACCGGTTCAAAAATAATTATAAGTATTTTACTGTGCGTTTTGTTTATGATAATAACGGGAATTACACTTAAAACCATTATCGGAGTAGTCAGTAGGCCTGTTAAAGCCGTTAAAGAAAACATTAACCGTCATATGATTGCGGAGGATGAATATGAGGATTATGACGATGACTATGATGAGGATTATACCGAAAACGTAAATGGCAGAAAAAAGCAGTTTGCATCTGATTATGATATAGATGTTCCGCTTGATAGCGGAGTTAGAACTGACGCAGAGGGACTTACTGCAGAAAAGTTTAATAAAATAACTAAACAAAGCAAAAAGAGCGCAAAGCGTAGCTCTAAAAAGGATAATATTATTGATATTGAGCTTGACGACGATGATGCACCGTCAGATGAAATGGAGCAAAAGCAGGCAACCGATGAGAAGATAGCACAGCTTCAAAAGCTTTTAAGGGATAATAACCTTGAAAATCTGCCTGATTATCAGATAGCATCTGTAATTGCCGCAGAGGTGACCAGGCGCAAATCACTTGAAAGTAAGTCTGACCCAATGCAGAAACAGCCCGATCCTCAGACTGTTCCTGTTGAGAATATTGAATATAATGCAAGAATCAAAAGCGTACCTATCGAAAAGCCTGTACAAGAGGATACAAAGGAAGATTATTCTGAGTATGAGGACAACAATGTTATTACGTCTGAATATGATGACGGCTATACCGAAGAACAAAGTGATACAAATAGCTATGAATACATAGATGATGATACATCTGATTATAATGATAATATAGAGAATGAAAGCGATGCCGAATATGACGGAATACAAACGGTAAGGGCTGATTTTACAGCACCGCAATCTATAACACATAAAAAGGAAGCCACATATAAGTATCCGTATCTCGGTCTGCTTCATCCGCCTGAGCCAACAGATGATTTTTCAAATTCTTCAGAGCTTAGCGAGAACGGTCAGAAGCTTATAGATACACTAAAAAGCTTCGGTGTTGCGGCAAGGATTGTTGACATCGCCAGAGGCCCATCTATAACAAGATATGAGATACAACCTGCGCCGGGCGTTAAGATTAGCAAGATAACAAACTTAAGTGATGATATCGCCCTTAATCTTGCCGCAAGCGGTGTAAGAATAGAAGCTCCTATACCTGGTAAGGCGGCAGTAGGTATAGAGATACCTAACAGAATAGTAAGCATAGTTACTATACGAGAGCTTATCGCTTCTAAGGAGTTTAAAAACGCCAAGAGTAAGCTTTCAGTAGTTCTCGGTAAGGATATCTCAGGCGATATAGTTGTTACAGATTTGTCCAAGATGCCCCATTTGCTTATAGCAGGTACTACAGGCTCAGGTAAATCCGTATGCGTAAACTCTATTTTGCTCAGCTTACTTTTCAGAGCAACTCCGCAAGAGGTCAAGATACTCTTAATTGACCCTAAAATGGTTGAGTTTTCTAAGTATAAGGGTATTCCGCATTTGCTTGTACCTGTTGTTTCAGATGCAAAAAAGGCGGCTGGCGCACTTAACTGGGCAGTCAGTGAAATGTTAAAAAGGTATCAGCTTTTTGCAGAATACGGTGTAAGAGATATTATCGGATATAATAAACTTGTTGAGCAAAATCTTGAAAAAGCGTGCAGTCAGGTTGATGAAAACGGCGAGATAGCCGAGATATATCCTAACGAAAAACTGCCTCAGATAGTAATTGCAATAGATGAGCTTGCTGACCTTATGATGGCGGCGCCGAACGAGGTTGAAGAAGCTATCTGCCGTTTGGCACAGATGGCGAGAGCCGCAGGTATGCACTTGGTTATAGCTACTCAGCGTCCGTCCGTAAATGTTATTACGGGTGTTATTAAGGCAAATATACCAAGTAGAATTGCACTTAAGGTTTCATCGCAGATAGACTCACGTACTATACTGGATGTAGGCGGAGCAGAGAAGCTTATAGGCAGGGGCGATATGCTGTTTTCGCCTGTAGGACAAGCTAAGCCGTTGCGTGTACAGGGCGGCTATGCTTCTGATGAAGAGATAGAGAACGTAACGGAATTTTTGAAGAAATCGCAGACCTCAGAGTATGACGAAGAGGTAATTGAACAGATAGAACAAATAACTGCACAGAACATAGGAGGTAAGGAGGATAAGCGTACCTCTGATTCCGAAGGAAGCGATGACCCTATGATGGAAGAAGCGATAAAGGTAGTAGTCGAGGCAGGACAAGCTTCTACGTCATTACTGCAACGCCGCTTGCGTTTAGGTTATGCACGTGCAGGCAGGCTTATTGATGAAATGGAGCAAATGGGCATAGTAGGCCCGCATGAGGGTTCTAAGTCAAGGCAGGTGCTTATGTCACATCAAGAGTGGCTTGAAAGATCCAATTCTATACATTGAGGTGGCTTAAATGGCATTTTTACCATTATCAAGGCAAGATATGGAGCAACGTAACTGGGATTACGTAGACTTTGTTTATATTACGGGCGACGCATATGTAGATCATCCCAGCTTTGGCGTTGCAATAATATCAAGGGTACTTGAAGCAAAGGGCTACAGGGTAGGTATAATCTCACAGCCTAATATAAAAAATGACGAAGATTTTAAAATATACGGTAAGCCCAGACTGGGCTTTATGATAACATCGGGAAATATCGACAGCATGGTTGCACATTATACAGTAGCCAAAAGAAAGCGTACTACCGATATGTACACAGCAGGCGGAGTTATGGGTAAGCGCCCTGATAGAGCAGTAATTGTGTACAGTAAGATAATAAGACGGCTGTACCCCGATTCTGTAATAATTCTTGGCGGACTTGAGGCGTCACTCAGAAGATTTGCGCATTATGACTACTGGGACGATAGGGTAAGACCGTCTATCCTGCTTGAGTCTTCTGCTGATATACTGAGCTTCGGCATGGGTGAAAACCAGACCATACAGCTTGCGGAGATTCTCAAAAACGGCGGTACAGTAAAGGATTTATACGATGTCAGAGGCATTTGCTACGCTATACCGACAAGTGAATATACGCCGATGAGTGCTGTAGATTGTCCCAGCTTTGAGCGTGTAAGTCAGTCAAAGACCGAGTATGCAATGGCGTGTAAAAAGCAGATGGAGGAGCAAGATGCCGTAAGAGGTAAGGCTATAATACAGAAGCACGGCAAGATGCTCGTTATACAAAACAGGCCTATGCCGCCGCTCACTCAGGAGGAGCTTGACTGGGTTTATTCTCTGCCATATGAGAGGATGTATCATCCCAGCTATGAAAAACTTGGCGGAGTTCCCGGAATTAAAGAGGTTGAATTTTCTATAACACATAACAGAGGTTGCTTTGGCGGCTGTAATTTTTGTTCTATAGCCTTTCATCAGGGAAGAGCAATCACCACCAGAAGCAAGCAGTCTGTGCTTGATGAAGCGGAAAGATTGACGCATAATCCGCATTTCAAGGGGTATATTCACGATGTAGGAGGTCCTACGGCAAATTTTAGATTACCGTCATGTGAGATGCAACAGAAAGCCGGACTTTGTAAAAACAAAAAGTGCCTTGCGCCTACTCCGTGTAAAAATCTACAGGTCAGCCATGAGGAATATTTGGATATTTTGCGAGAAATGCGAAAAATTCCCGGTATTAAAAAGGTATTTATACGTTCAGGAGTTCGTTTTGACTACCTTATGGAGGATAAAAGCAAAGAGTTTTTCAGAGAGCTTGTTCAGTATCATGTCAGCGGACAGCTTAAGGTAGCACCTGAGCATTGTTCAAACGCTGTTCTCGATAAAATGGGCAAGCCGCATATAGAAACATACAAACGCTTTGCCGATGAATTTTACAGGATAACTAATTATGTGAACAAAAAACAGTATCTTGTACCGTACCTGATATCATCACATCCGGGTTCTACGCTAAAAGATGCCGTTGATCTTGCGCTGTTCCTAAAGAAAGAACATATACATCCGGAACAGGTACAGGACTTTTATCCTACACCGGGTACAGTATCTACCTGTATGTTCTATACAGGCATAGATCCTTACACAATGAAAGAAGTTTTTGTGCCTAAAACACCTAAAGAAAAATCAATGCAAAGGGCACTGCTACAGTATTTTGTACCTAAAAATAAGCAACTTGTTTTTGATGCTTTAAAGGCGGCAGGCAGGCTAGATTTAGTAGGCAACGGAAATGATTGCCTTATCACACCGCCACCCGGATACAAACCTGTACAGAAAACACAGGCAAAGGGTAAAGGCTCAGCTGCTCATCGCAATGAAAGGTACTCAAAAAGGACTAAAAAGAGATGATGAAGCTTTTAGGACGTTTAAAAGGTAAGGCCTTGCTTATAATTTTACTTATCATCGCTATTGTATCGGCATACTTTACGTTTGGAGAGAGTATAGGCGCACCGTCATGGGCCGATATCAGGGGATATCTTGGATTGTCCGACAATATCCGAAGTGATGACGAGATTAAAGTAACCTATTTTTCCGTTGGAAATGCCGATTGTACATTGATTTTATATAAAGACCAAAAAATTCTCGTAGATTGCGGAAAACCTACTCAGATACATTCCATAGAAAATTATTTGAGGTATTATGAAGTAACAAGTATAGATGCAATTATACTTTCACATCTTGATATTGATCATGTTGGCAATGTTTTTGATATAATCAGTAATTTTAATGTAAGCACTGTTTATATTCCCAAGTGTGATGATATACAATATATCTGTGATAATGAATATTATCAGCATTTACTTAAGCTGAAAGATAAGAACATTATAACGCTTAATGAGGTTTCAGTCGGAGATGAATATTTATACAAAGACTTACTTATTAAAATAATCGCTCCAAACGAGCAGTTCAGCGATACTAACAATAACTCAATAGTATGCAAAATTATTTATAAAAATTCATCGTTTTTATTTACAGGAGATATTGAAAAGAAAGCTCAGAAATCATTACTTGAAAATAATTCAGACCTCAGGGCAGATGTTATCAAGATACCGCACCACGGCAGGCAGTCATCATATTATAAGGACTTTTTAACCGCTGTTGCCCCCAAATATGCAATAATATCAGCAGGTGATGAAAAGGAATACCGAATTTCTACCGATTTATTGCGTTTTTTGGAGGAAAACTCCGTTTCTGAATACAGGACGGACATTTGCGGTAATATAACTGTTACTTACTCTGAGGACAGGGGATACAGATTTTTAACCGAAAAAGAGGTTAATTGAAGGCAAAATTATATACTACAAGGACTAAAGTTGACCTTTTATACTTATAGGTCGTTAAAATAATGAAAAAATAAGGAATGGGGTACAGTTATGCTGATAATTTTATCCGGATGTTCGGGCGTTGGCAAAAATACTATAATCAACAAGCTTTTACAGGAAAGTGACAGATTTGAATTTATGCCGACTTTTACCACACGTGCCATGCGTGAGGGCGAAAAGGAGGGATATCCGTATCATTACACAACCAAAGAGGATTTTGAGAGGCGCATTGCTGCCGGTGAATTTTATGAGTACGAAAAGGTGCATGAAAATTACTACGGCACAAACAAACTTATCTTAAATGAAAAGAAAAAGACAGGCAAAATACTCATTAAAGATATTGACGTTCTCGGTACGCTCAACTTAGAGCGAAAAATGGCGCAGGATATCAAGATAGTTACTATCTTCTTAGATGTTGCGTCAAAGCAAGTGCTTATAGAAAGACTTATAGGCAGAGGTGAAAAGGACATTGAACTGCGTATGAAGCGTTATGATATGGAGGTTTCACACGCACCTGAGTATCAATATGTAATAAATAATGTAGAAGTTGACAAAACTATAAGTATAATAAACGCTATAGTAGACTATGAGTTGAGCGGAAATAAGCTTGAAAACCGTGAGGATAAAGACAGCCTAAAGGCTTCAGATGATAATTATATTGATTTACAGCTTGTTGTCGGCAAGCTGTGTGTTAAATCCGGCTATGATAGGTATGAGAATAACCTGAACGGTGGCGCAAGAACTGCTATGAGAATTTTATAATTCTACTTGCAATTTAAAAATCAATGTGTTATTATACAATTTAAAGAAGGCTGTTTTACTTTACAACAACCTGATTATGTGGGAATGAGGTTCTCCCATGGCATTGCCAAAACCGCTTTAAGCTGATGACTTCTGTGTTTTTCACAGGGGTATCGGCTTTTTTTATGCTAAGATACGGTGCTTTTATATAGAAATTATGTTATGTTTATACGAGTGTAAAGTAAATAACCTAACAAGCGCTTTAACAAATTTGAATTTAAAAAGGAAATGATAGTATGTTATTTAGTCTTGCGTTGATATTTTTGTTTGGAATAATACTGGGTGGATTATTCGGTAAGCTGAGATTACCTCCGCTTTTAGGAATGGTCATAACGGGAATTATACTCGGACCATGCGTACTTAATCTACTTGACGGCACAGTGATGAGCATATCCGCTGATTTAAGAAAAATAGCACTTATAATAATCCTTACACGTGCAGGATTAAACTTGAACATAGACGATCTTAAAAAGGTGGGCAGACCTGCCGTACTTATGTGTTTTATACCTGCAACCTTCGAGATTTGCGGTATGATATTACTTGCGCCGCGGCTTTTGGGCTTGAGCGTGCTTGAATCCGCAGTATTGGGTACTGTAATAGCGGCGGTTTCACCGGCCGTAGTAGTGCCTAAAATGCTGAAAATCATTGAGGAAGGTTACGGTACACAGAAGAGCATACCGCAGCTTATACTTGCGGGTGCATCGGTTGACGATGTGTTTGTTATCGTATTATTCACATCTTTTACAGGTTTGGCTGCAAACGGAAGCTTTTCAATGCTCGACCTTGTTAAAATTCCAACATCCATAGTGTTTGGGCTGCTGGTGGGTGCAGTATGTGGAATTGTGCTGTCGCTACTCTTCAAGCTTGTTCACATGAGGGATAGCATGAAGGTGGTTATTATACTAAGTGTTTCTTTTTTACTTGTTACGCTTGAAAACACAATGACAGGTATAATCGGATTTTCCGGACTTTTGGGTGTTATGAGCATGGGTATAGCATTACAAAAGAAGCGGTCAGCCGTCGCAAAGCGTATATCCGTTAAATTCTCTAAGCTATGGGTTGCGGCAGAGGTTATGTTATTTGTCTTGGTAGGTGCTGCGCTTGATATAGGATATGTAAAGCAGGCAGGAGTTAAGACGGTACTGCTTATCTTCGGTGTTCTTATATTCAGAATGATTGGTGTTCTTGCTTGTGTTGTCAAAACCAAGCTTACCGCAAAAGAGAGAATTTTTTGTATGCTTGCATATACACCTAAAGCAACCGTACAAGCGGCTATTGGCTCAATTCCGCTTGCAATGGGACTTTCATGCGGCAATACCGTACTTACTACTGCGGTAATATCAATTCTTATAACTGCTCCGCTGGGTGCATTTGCTATAGATATATCTTATAAAAAATTATTGAAGCCTAAAATAGAGTAATAAAATACTTGTATTATAAAAAATCCGATTGAATAATTAAATAAAAAAGTGTAAAAAATTTATTGTAATTATTAACAAAAATGTAATCAAAAAAATGTATAAATAACCAAAAATTTAAAAGTTGCTATCTTTTCCTTGAATTATTTGCCTAAAATGTTAATAATATATATTAGGTGAGTCTTAGTAAATCTTTTGTGTGTTATAGATTACAAATTTTTAATATATTCTGTCTGCTTGCTTAATTTTTGAGAAAGGGTAATTTTTATGCGTAAATTCATAGTGCGAACAGTATCAATGGGACTGGCAATATTGATAATTTTTGCGGTGAATATTTCGGTCAACCTACACGGCATAAAGTGCGCAGATATAACTTTACACGTAAATGCCTATGATGATGAAAATACGGAGATTGAGGAAATTCTGAAACAAAGGATAGTAGATGCTATCGACAATCTACAGGATACTATATATATTTTGGATTTAGGCATAAGTAAATACTATGACTTTGACAGGATATTCTTCCAGATACTTGACGAACATCCGGAATTTTTCTATTTGAGTACATACTATTACGCTAGCTGGAGCGGCTCGACTTTTACGCACTTCAGCGTAAGCTTCACATATGAAGATATAGAAGAAATATCAGAAAAAAAAGCTGTGTTTGATGAAACCTGCGATAAGATTCTAAGTAAGGTTGATCCATCGTGGTCTGATTATGAGAAAGCACTGTATATGCACGATTATATAGTTCTCAATGCCGAGTACAACAGTAATTATGACGAATGGGACAGCGACACCGAGGACTACAACGCATACGGTATATTGGTTAATGGCATGGGTATATGCAGCGGATATGCCTGTGCATATGCACATTTGCTTAATTTAGTAGGTATAGAGAATAAATTTGCCGAGAGCGATGATATGGATCATATATGGAATTTAGTTAAAATCGACGGCGAATATTATCATGCAGACTTAACCTTTGATGATACGGAATATAACAATATAGGCAGAGTAAAGCACAGTAACTTTTTACTCAGCGACAGTGCGATAGAGAATGCGTCGGGAACTAAGCATACAGGATGGCAGGAGTACACCGATATAGTTGCGGAAAGCACACGGTTTGACGATTATTTTTGGCGTGATATAGAGAGCGGATTTTTCTCGATTGACGGTTTGTGGTATTTTGTAGATAAAAAGGGCGATATAAAGAGCTATGACTTTACAAGTGAATCCGAAAATCTGGTTCTTAGTGTAGATACTACGTGGAAAAAGTGGGGAACAACAAATGTGTTACTTAATGATAAGTATGTCAGGATTTTGGAGTATAGCGACAAGATTTTGTATAATACTGACAGCGAAGTCTTTATTACAGATGTAAATGAGGTTGCTCCTGAGAAAATATTTGAGGCTGACACCTCAACAGGATATATTTACGGTATAGGCATTAAAGAGGATAAACTGACATACTGTTTGAAAACACGATCCGGCGATAAAGAAAACAGTATAGAAACAGATTTGGATATACAGCAGTTTATACAATCAAATGAAACTGAAAGTACAAAACCTAAGATAAGAGTTATAGTGCAGGATGCACTCGGAAATAATGTTTCTGAGAAAACGGTAGAGCAGGGCACTGAGATAGTGCTTGACCCACCGGAAGATTATCATGAAAAGGTTTTTGTAGAATGGCGGTGCACATTAGCCTCTGAGAGTGAAATGTATTTTACGCCGATATATAAAAATATAGGCGATGTAGATAAGAATGATATTTTAAATTTGCAAGATGTATATTTAATTTATCTATATACGTTAAGTAGAACAGAAACGGCAAATTCTACTGGATTAAAAAATATAGACAGTACAACTTTTAAGCTTTGTAATATCAATAATGACAATGTGATAGATATTCTTGACTGTAATGCTTTGCAAGAAAGATTACTCTCGATCAGTTAATGTATATTTATTCTTGATTTATACAAACAGATCACCGGGTGAAGTAATATTCGCGGTATAATTGTTTCTCATTGTATTATGAATAAATATAATAAAATAGTGAAAAAATATAAATTTGTTTTTTGAATATTATTTGAATATTAATCGAACTAAGTAAGATAAATCTATATATAAACAAAAATAAAGCTATTGAGCATACAAGGATAAGAGGAAATTAATAAATCAGGACAGGTTTAATATAATTATGACTATAAAAAATCGACCTACATATTTAAACGTAGGTCGATTGTTATTTATATAAGTAGAAATTATTTTTGTACAGACTCGCTTTGTGTTTCTGCAATGCACTTTTTCCAACACCTGTGGCACATTGCAATATAAGTATCGTTACCGCCAAGAAGAATTTTATTGCCGTGTGTTATTACTACGCCGGCATCATTAAGACGGGCATTAACTATTGCCTTTCTGCCGCATTGACATATAGTTTTGATCTCACTTATCGAGTCAGCAAGCTCAAAGAGACGCCGACTGCCGACAAAAAGCTTAGTACGAAAGTCTGTTCTTAAACCGAAGCAGAGAACGGGAACGTTGAATTTATCAACGATTGTTCGTAGCTGATCTATGTGTTCAGAGGCAAAGAACTGACATTCATCGGCAATTATAACATCGGCTTTTCTGTCTGCTTTCTCAAGGGAAGTAAAACGCTCTATTATATTGTCTTTCTCTGTTATTATATCGGCTTCTGAGTATAAACCTATACGTGACTTGACGATATTCTGACCGTCACGTGTATCTGTAGACGGCTTAATAAGCCAAACCTTCATGCCTCGTTCTTCATAATTAAATTTAGTGATTAAGGCCTGAGCAGACTTAGAACTGCCCATTGCACCATATTTAAAATAAAGCTTCGCCATAATATAGAAGATAAAACTTCTATTCACCTCACTGCATCTTTATGTATACAGATATAATCTGATAAATTTTTATAACACTGTGAAAACACAACAGCTATATTATATACGAAAAGCATGAACTTTACAATGTTTTAATTGAAATTTAAAAAAATTTAAATAATCTTACAATATTAATGAAAAAACGGTCTGTTTTTTTATGCCTAATATAAATTTTTTATTTATATAAAAGGCACAATAAACAAAATTAATCGAAAAATTTGTGCAAAAATACGAAAATGTAAATTTTTATGTTTTTATATGACAAAATGTAAAAAATTGATTGAAATTAAAAGCCGTTTGTGATAAAATATGTACGATGTATAGTATATTCGCAAGTATGCGAATTTGTAGCTTTTGGCTTAAAAATGCGGAATTTAAGCCAAAAGCTGCAGTACAAAAAAACTTAAAGGAGAATGGTCATGAAAACTTTAAGACGCAAGATCACGTCGATCTTTTTAGCGGTACTTATGGTATCATCAATGGTTTTCAGCTGTGGCGTTGTAGTTAATGCTGTTACCGATACCGTTGTTGCTTGGCAGTATGATGTCGAGAACTATGAGAATATCGATTTGATCGACAAAGCAGCCGGCACGGCAAATGCCACCACCGGTACAGGTGTACTTCAAGCTGTAGGTACTTCCTTTGAAAACACTTGGTCTTCAAATTCGATCCCGTCAAAAGGTTGGTCTTCCGACACTTATTGGTTGCTTACTTTTTCAACCTTAAATAAGAGCGGTCTTTATATGTCCGCATGCGGTAGATCTTCAAACACCGGTCCTGCTACATTTGACGTGTTCTATAGCACAGATAATGAGAACTGGACTCAGTTTGCAGGCTTTACATATCTTACTAAAGATTATAAAGATATAAGCTTCGCAAAGTATGCTGACGGTGCGCTTTCTGAAGAGACAAGCACAGCTTTAGCTCTGCCATCTGCTCTTGAAGATAAGGAAACAGTATATATAAAGATGTCTGTTAATCCTGAATCTTTATCAGTTAGAGGCGATGCAATAGACACCTCATCAGGTGTATCAAACATCAATAACATTGTTATATTTACAGATGACGAAGTACCGGATATCATCGAAGATGAGGATATCTGCGAAACCGTTACGGCTTCTGTTGCTTCAGGCACAGTAGATAAGGGTACCACAGTAACACTTTCTACAGCTACTGAGGGTGCAACTATTTATTATTCTTATAACAATGGCGAATTTATGGAATATACGGGTGCCATCACTATCAACGAAACAGCTACTATAGTTGCTTACGCTTCTAAGGCTGATTTTGAGGATAGCGCAAAGGCTACATTTACATACACAGTGGAAACTGTTGTTGATCCAGATCCAGACCCTGATCCAGATCCAGACCCAGATCCGGCACCGGTTGATAGACCGCAAGAGCCGGCAGACCTTAAGGATCCTATCGCCGCAGATATGCTTCCGGCAGGTGCATTAACTATTGAGGAGGCTCTCAATTCAGTAGGTAATGTTGTTAATTTTGTTGGTCAGGTTGCCTATATTTACGGCACAGCTGGTTCAAACCTTGTTAATGTTTGCTTACAAGACGTTATAGACGGTAAAGTTTATTCTATACTTGTTTATGATAAGGCGAATACTTATACAATAGGCGATATTGTATCCGTAACAGGCGCTATTACTAACTATAACGGCGTTATAGAGGCAAAAGATATTACTTCATGCGAGAAGCTTGGCACCGCTGATGCCTTCCCACCGCTTGTTATAACAGCCGCTCAGGTTAATGAGTATTCAAGTGAATATATCTCAAGATATGTAGTTATTAAGGATGCCACTATCGGTGAATATGGCGACTATATATCAGTTACAGATGAAACAGGTACTGTTCAGCTCTATAAGGGTGCTGCATATCCTGACGGTGTTGTAGGCGGTACAACACTTAAGGAATTGACCTGTGCTGTTTCTACATTTAAGGGCACACCGCAATTACGTAACGCATCTTCTGCTGATTATGTATTTGAAGGCGTACCGACCTGCGATTCTGTTAAGGCAACACCTGCAAGTGGTGCTATTGCTGAGGGAACAGAAATAACCCTCTCCACATCTACAGCAGGTGCAACCATTATG
Organism: Acutalibacteraceae bacterium; assembly: GCA_051881075.1. Classification (GTDB taxonomy): domain Bacteria; phylum Bacillota; class Clostridia; order Oscillospirales; family Acutalibacteraceae; genus RUG14223. The sequence goes on from JBJEPE010000070.1 coordinate 29,784, forward strand.
TATAGCGTAAACGGTGCTGATTATGTTGAATATACGGCTCCGATAGCTGCTACAACTCTCCCTATGACTATTGAAGCTTATGCTAAGTGTGATGGATATACGGATTCTGCTGTAAAGACATTCAGCTATACGGCTAAAGAAATTCAGCCACCTACTGACATTAAGGATCCTATTAGTGATGAGATGATTCCTGAAGGTTCACTCAACGTTAAAGAGGCTAACAGTGCTGAGGATAAGAGTACAGTAACCGTAGTAGGCCAGTTGGTAGCAAGATATGGTAATCAAGGTTCAATCAACTCTTCAATTCTTGAGGATGTAATTGACGGACAGGTTTACGGTATTCAGCTTTATGATGCTACTCCTGATGTTGAGATCGGTGACATTATTCAAGTAACCGGTCAGGTAACAACATACGGTGCTGTTAAGCAAATTCAGAATATTGAAAAAACTACTGTATTAGGCAAGGCTCCAACAATGGATGCACAACCTGTAACAGTTAAAGAACTTTTAGATAACTTTGAGGATTATGTTTCTGAGTATGTAGTACTTGAGAACATGACACTCGGCGAGCATGGCGGCAACGGTACAACTACTATTACCGATGCTTCCGGCAATGAAATCGGTATTTACCGTTCGGCAGCTTATCCGGATAATGCTTCTGCAGGTACAGTTGCTAAGAAGGTTTACGCTGTATTCTCAAGATACAACGGAACACTCCAGTTAAGAAACGGTTATACAGACGAATTTGACTGCGGTCAATTTAAGTATGAGAGCTTTAAGCTCCCGCTTGCCTCATGGGCAGGATCAGCTGCTCCTACAGAAGCAGCAGTAAATGGCGACCTTCTTGCTGAGAACGACTACTTAGATACAAGTGCAGTTCTTACACTTTCTAACGGCAAGATTCCGAAGAACAGTTCATCAACAGGTTCTATGGGTTCTGTAGGACTTGGCGCAGGTGAGTATTATCAATTTAAACTTGACGCTTCTAAGATAGGCAAGCTTACTATGTCTTATAAGCTCAGAGGTTCAAAAACTTCTGCAAAGAACTTTAACGTAATGGTAAGTGCAGACGGCGGCGAAACCTTTGTACAGGCTAACACAGAAGTACTTTCACTCACAAAAGACGGTGAGTATGAGAGCTTTTCAGTAGCTCTGCCGGGCATTGCATCCGGTGTTAAGGATCTTTTGGTAAGATTGCAGGTCGTTGACGATGTAGCTATCAACGGTAGTCCAATCGGCTCAAATGCGTCACAGTATTTGCAAGAGGTTAAGTTTGTTGGATATCCGATAAACGCTCCTGAATTATTCCCAAGAGTTCCTGTTTCATCAGTTGATGCAGGTCAAGTACCTTACGGCACAGTTGTAGAGCTTTCAGCTTACGACGATGCAAAAGTACTTTATTCTACAAACGGTATAGATTTTGTTGATTACGATTCAACAGCCAAGATCACTCTTGACACATTACCGACAACTCTTTATATTAAAGCTTATTCAGCTAAAACAAATAATTACAGTATGACAAGAACATATCTCTACGAGAAGTTCAAGTGTGCTACTGTTAAGGGCAGTCCTAACGGCGGTGCAGTTAAAGAGGGAGCAACATTAAAGCTCACTTGTGACACTGCTGACGCTACTATTTACTACTGCTTTGATTACAATGCAGAAACAAAGACCGGTACTTGGGTTGAGTATGATGCAGATGCGAAGATAAAGCTTGATACATTACCTTGCTCTGTTTCAGCATATGCTTCACTCAGCGGTTATGAAAACAGTGAAGTAAATACATTCAGCTTTACTCAAAGATTGAATGAAAACTACTTGATTAAATTTGGTCAGATACACTCACACACAAATTATTCTGACGGTGCAGGTTCTTGCGAAGACGCATTTAAGCACGCTTCACAAGATGTTGCAAACCTCGACTTCCTATCTGTAACTGACCACTCTAACAGCTTTGATAACGATACAAGCTGCTCTATCACAGATGGTAGTGCCAGTGAAGAGTGGATTGAGGGACATGAGCTTGCTGATAAGTATACATCAGCTGATTTTGTATGCTTCTATGGTTATGAGATGACATGGTCAAACGGCCTCGGACATATGAATACATTTAATACAGCAGGCTTCCAGTCACGTACTCAAACAGCTTACAAGACATATGCAACAGCTCTCCAAAACTACTACAATACAGTTAAGACGGTTACTGATTCTATCAACCAATTCAACCATCCGGGCACAACATTCGGTGATTTTGAAGACTTTGCACACTTTGATTCAGATATTGACCAACTTATCACTTTGATTGAGGTTGGTAACGGTGAAGGTGCAATCGGTAGTTCCGGTTACTTCCCATCATATGAATATTATACACGTGCTCTTGATAGAGGCTGGCACGTAGCTCCTACAAATAACCAAGATAACCATAAGGGCCTTTGGGGCGATGCCAATACGGCAAGAACAGTTGCATTGGTTGACGAGCTCACACGTGAGAACATCTACGATGCAATGAGAAACTACAGAATTTATGCAACTGAGGATAACGATTTCGAAATCACCTATAAGCTCAATGATAATATCATGGGTACTATCCTTGAGAAAGAAGATGTAGGCGAAGAAGTTACAATCACAGTTGATATGCACGATCCTACCGATTCAGCTATCGGTAAGGTAGAAGTTATTGTAAACGGCGGTTTATCAGTAGCTAACCAAACATTTAACGCAAATACAGCTACTGCAACATTCGTGTTGCCATCAAGCTATTCATATTATTATATTAAGATCACACAGGCTGACGGCGATATCGCTGTAACAGCTCCTGTATGGGTAGGCGAAGTTGAGGCAGTTGGTATTTCATCCATCAGCACAACAGCACCTTTAGCAGTTAAGGGCGAGGCTCTTGACGTAAATCTTGCACTCTTTAATAATGAATCATCACCTCTTGAGATTTCTTCTATTGAGTTCTCAATCGATGGCGAAGTAATTCATACAGTTGATTTGGACGCTGCTGGTTTAACATCTATTGAACCGTATGCAGCCCCAACATATTCATTCGATTATACACATAACGCATTGGGTAACACTCAAATCAAAGTTGAGGTTAGAGGTACACTCAATGGTACAGAAAAGCTTTATACTTCTGTACTGCAGCTTGACTATGTAGTACCTGAAATGGTTACAAGAGTTATAGTTGACGGTACACATTACAACGACTATGTAACCGGTAGATATAGCGGTAACATGGGTAACTTCCAGGCTATAGCAGGAGCACAGAACGTTAAGGTTGACGTTGTTACTGACGAGATTACACCTGAAATGCTAGAAGATTGTGCTTTGCTTATAATTTCGACTCCGTCAAAGAATTCTCCGTATGCTTCTTATCCGACAGGTGCAGTTGCACAGGATTTCTCTGATGAGTTCATTAATATGGTAGCCGATTATGTACAGGCAGGCGGTACTGTTATCGTTTGTAGCATGACTGACTACTATGATACACCGGGCTTTATAAATGCTGAGCAGGAGAACAGACTCCTCAAGGCTATTGGCTCAACAATGACAGTAAACAGCGATACAGCTTGTGACTATGTAACCAACGGTGGCCAGCCATACCGTCTGTATCTTGACGATTATAACTTAGATTCTCCATACCTTGAGGGTCTTAAGGAAGGTCAGGTATTCAGCTCTTACAGAGGCGGCACAGTGAATCCGGGCAACGGCGAAGCTATTGTTTACGGACATGACACAACATATTCACAAGACTGGACCGATAATGAAGGTAACTCTCTTGCTCAGGGTACAGATGAAAATAACTTCACAATTTACCCTGAATATATCGAGATGGGTAAGACAGTATTCCTTGCTACCGAACAGGTTGGCGACAACGGCGGTAGAGTATTCGTATCAAGCGGCGTATTTATGTCTAACTTTGAGGTTAAGGCAGAGCTTGATAACATTTGGGATTTACCATACACTAATAAGACAATAATAGAGAACATTCTTAATGAAGTTAAGGTTGAGCTTCCGCTTAGCACTATAGCTGATTTAAGAGCAGGCAACCTCGGTGATGTATTCCGTATTCAGGGCTACGTAACTGCTGGTACTGCAAATGAAAACAATAAATTCTTTGACGCTATCTATGTTCAGGACGAAACAGGAGGTACTACAGTATTCCCGTTTGCTGAGCTTGGTCTTGAGATAGGCACAAAGATGGATATTACAGGATATCTTGATGAATATCAAGGTGATAAGGAAATTCAAATCATGTCATACAAGATTTTGAGCGATGAGCCTAAGAAGGTTTATGAGCCACGTCTTGTGACAACTAAGGAAGCAACCGATTACGCAACAAGCGGCGGTCAGCTTCTCAAGGTACAGGGTACTGTATCAGATATAGTTTACCTTGACGGTACAAACATTGTTTCTCAGTTTAAGGTAACTGACAGCTCAGGAGTTCCTGCAACCGTATTTATTGACGGTTACATTCTCTCAGGCACAACAGGCAAGAATGAACTTTATAAATTCCTTGCTGACGGCGTAAAAGTTGAAGCAGCAGGTCTTAACTACTTGCATCCGGAGGGATCGAGTGATGTTTCAGTTCCTGTTCTCCGTGTAAGAAACGTTGATGAAATTGTTAAGCTTGCAGATCCATATTATGTTAATGCTCACACAGAGACCGGCGTGCTTTCAATGACTGTTGAACAGCTTGCAAGCTATATTCCGGTTAAGAGCGGTTATACATTCCTTGGCTGGGCTACATATGGTAATGCAACAACACCTAATGTTGATATTAGTAAGATTGAAGAGAATGGAATTACAGATGTATATCCTGTATGGGAAAAGATTCCGGAGGATGTATTTACTGTAACAGTAGTTCTTTACGGTGAAAATTTGGTACTCACTGTTGATCAAATTAAGGCATTAGCTCCTACAAAGAACGGTTATAAGTTCCTTGGTTGGGCAACAACTCCTGACGCAACAACTCCTAACGTAGATCTTGATAAGCTTGATAAGGACTCAGGTATAACCACAATTTATCCTGTATGGGAGAAGATTGAAGAGCCTATTGAGCCAGAATTTAAGTTAGTAGTAGTAATTGACGGCACTATGACCACCGTTACAATTGATGAATTAAAAGAATTAACTCCTGAGAAGGAAGGCTATAAGTTTATTGGTTGGTCAACCGTTGAGAATGCAGATACTCCAAATGTAGATTTGTCTACATTGACGGAAGATTCCGGTATTACCGTTGTATATCCTGTATGGGAGAAAATACCGGATAATCCAGACAACCCCGATAACCCAGATAATCCAGACAATCCAGACAATCCAGACGATCCAGACAATCCAGACAATCCAGACAATCCTGAGGAGATAACAATCGCTGTAATACTTGACAGCGGAGCAAAAGTTATGAAGCTCTCAGAACTTAAAGAATTTACACCTGAAAAAGACGGTTACAAGTTCTTAGGATGGTCTACTAAGCAGAACGCTTCAGAACCGGATGTTGATTTAAGTACAATTACAGAAAATTCAAATATTAGCGTACTTTATCCGGTTTGGGAGAAGATTGATGAGCCTGAAAATCCTGGTGACAATAATAAACCGGACGATAATAATAACCCTGATGACAACAATAACCCTGGTGACAACAATAATACAGATGATAAACCTATTAATACCGGTGATAATACCGTAGCAGGCACATTTGTATTGATGCTCCTGATGAGTGCAGCATTTATAATTGCTACTTATCGTAAGCGTGAAAACGCATAATTTAAATATTATTCCTTTGTCCTATATGAGTGTTTTTCACTCATATAGGGAATGGATGATTGAATGAGCCTAGTTATTTAATAAAAGATGCGAGTTTTATTAAAAAGTGTTGCTTATTTATGAATCCAAAAACAATAAAAACAATTAAAGATTAATTGAGATTTAAAGATTATTTTAATGATATAATGTAGCAATACTTGTATCATGTACTTGCGCATAGCGCACATATTAGTGTCATAATCAAATCGGTACATTATCTCCGCAATAGATAATTATTGACATGATTATAGCTTGTATAGCAAATACCCTTGTGATGTGAAATTTATTTATTATTATTTGTATGATAACGCTATTGCGTGAATAGTTTTATCATACGAGTTTTATGCAAATACCCTTGTGATGTAAACTTTTTATAACTGAAGCTATCAATTTGTCAAAACCTGCAGTGGCATTACCCTTATTCCCGATTCTTGAATTTGTAATAATGCTACGATTACACATTTGATGAATTTTGGATATTGGTATAGCTTACTGTTATAGACTTTGTTGAGATAACTTGTGTTAGTTTGATTTGATATATCGGTATTAACCGATTAACTTATATTGATTTTAATAAAGATCGATATTTATAAATTATGCATTGTTTCTGGGCCTGCCAAATGTTACACATACTTAATGCGGCGATTGCGATAAGCCGTACGTTTTAGCTCAATGTTTGGTACTGCTCAGGAGCTTTGCGTAGTTTATTAGTTGTTTATTTTTTAAAAATTCGTTGACAAGAATAATTTATTTCCCCATAATTGTATATAAACGTACGATTTATACTTAATGGAATGTTGTTATCTAAAGCTAATCGAATGTATTTTATATATTGCGACTAATGTAATTTACTTTCTGTTTCTTTACATATTCGTTTTCCATTGAATATACTTTTATTTGTTAGAACTTATTGAAAATAGTGCAAATTGCAGTATTAGCGAATAGTGCGTATTTTAGTTTTAACGATTTGTATTGCGACTACATATTGTTATGTAATTATTATATTCATAATTTGACTAGCGGTATTTAAGTTTAGTTTGATTTGTTCATGTGCATTATGATTGATAATAAATTGATATTATCTTGTTGGCTTTATTAAATTTACATTTTTTTAGATTTAAACGTATGATTGTGATTTACAAAATTTAATTTTTTATATTACGATTATATTTTCGATTATGTTACTGATATCATATATCGAGTGCTTTTTTCAGCTGATATTTTGATTTTTAGCTTTTTTATAACTTCAATTTATAAAGGCTATTCTGATTTGTAAGGTTATTTGACGGGATTTTAGATCTGTTGTATATACGTGATTTTGATACTTGTGCAATGCTGCTTTATACAATATTCCTTTTAATTTCTTGATATTATATGCAAATTATAAGCATAATGGATTTTAGTTTTATATTCTAACTGTACGCTGGGTTTGTTTTGATGCTTTTTAGAAAAGTAATCCAATCCGGTGTTTTTGTGTTTTAAAAAATACATTTTGTGCTTTTTTCTTACTTTTTCCTTTTTACTTTTTTACTTAAAAATTATTATTGTATCTTACGGCCGATGATATAGATTGCATTATGTACTACGGATAAAAAATTTAAAAAATTCTATTTTACTCTTGATTAAATACTAAGAAATTAATAGTTAATAATTAATCAAGAGTAAATATAAAAATATGAGTGGTGTTTTATGAAAAATAAGAAAAAGATAATAATTAAAGCGGTGGTTATTATCGTGTTTTTGTCCATTTTCTCTGGTATTGTGTATTATGCTAACTATGATAAACCCGGATATTATACGACAGCCGACAGTGGGCTTGAATATGAGCTTGGTAAGGTATTAACTGTACTGTCAGATGATACGGCGCCTGATCCTAATACCGAGAATATACGCAGAGGTGAACAGAAGCTTGAGATAGAGATATTATCAGGAAGATATGCAGGTGATATAGTTACGGTAACTAACTATTTAAGCGGTGTTACTTACAATGTATATTTACATGAGGGTGATACGGCTTCTTTAAGAGTATCGACTGCGTCTGAGGGCGAATATTCTGTATCTATCTACAACTATAATCGATCACCGTTGATAATTACTTTTGTTATACTGTTTATAGTATCAATTTGTTTGATTGGCGGCAAACGCGGTTTCTTTGCTATACTTGGACTTATTTTTACGCTGATTTCCTTTGTATTTATACTTGTTCCGCTTGCTTTAAAGGGATTTCCTACGATATTGACGACAGTTGTTATTATAATTATGACGACTTTTGTCTGTTTATATTTGCTTGGCGGTCTGCAAAAGAAAATCGTTTGTGCTATGCTTGGCACATTAGGCGGAGTAGTATTTGCAGGATTTTTGGCTGTTATGGCTGGTTGGATGTGCGGCATATCAGGATTTAATATGGATGAAGCAGAGTCCTTGTTGCTTGTCGCAAGTGACTGTGAGCTTAAAATCAAGGATTTGCTTATTTGCGGAGTGCTTATAGCATCCTTAGGTGCTGTAATGGATGTTGCCATGAGTATAGCTTCTGCTGTTGATGAGCTTCATTCAGTTAATAAATCGCTTACTCCAAATCAGCTTTTTAAGTCTGGGATGAATATAGGCCGTGACGCTATGGGTACTATGGCCAACACACTTATTCTCGCTTTCGCAGGTAGCTCCTTAAATATGATTATATTTATCTATTCATACGGTGTTACTTATGTACAGCTTATAAATACCGACTTTATTGCGATTGAGGTTATTCGTGGCTTATGCGGTACCATGGGCATTATATTTACTGTGCCGTTTGTGGCTTTTATCACATCAAGGCTGATTTTCGTAGGCGATAAAAAGAAGCTTGCTAATTAATATGTAATTAATAGTAACTATAAATTTAATAGTTATAGCATTGTTAAGAATAGTTTGGTGTTTTAATCTATTTATGATTATGACGAAGATAATAATCCGGCTTTGGTATATCATCGCCGGATTTTTCTTTTTGTCAAATGATATATTTGTAGTCTTTTCTTTTTAGATTTATTTAGGCTCTATTTGTTACTACAACATTTATTTGAGCCTTTATAATGTAAACCTAATGAGCGATATTGTTTTGTTGGCTATATAAAAAATTCCCTCTGCCGATAGCAGAGGGAATTTTTTCAATGTGTTTGAGGGGGTACATTGAGGAGTTAGAATATATACTCAGATGTGTTGTTCATCTTAGAGTACGTATAAAGTATAGCTTTAAATTGTTAAAGTGCTGTGAATAATAAGTAAAAATAAACCGGCGTATTTATGAATTTTTAATTTCACAATATTCAGTGTGCTCATAGATGTCTTATATAGCATACTATGCGTAATATATGTCGATATAATACCTAATGTTAATTACCTGATTCGTTAAATTGTGTACAATTAGCAATATATCAACTATATTATTCTTTTTGTAAATAAAAATATGCCTTTACGGTCTTTCTGTTATTACGTTACGGCAATAATCGGATAACAGATTAGCGTTTTCAATTAAAGTCTAAATATATACAAATTATTCTCTTGACATTTAATGCACATTATATCAATTCTCTTTTTGCAACCATTCTTTATATTTTCTAAGATACAGTAAAAATGCGGATCTTCACAGTGTAAAGCTAACTGACTTTATCATATTTTGCTCATTTTTGATTAATCATTCTATATTTTAAAAGTCATTTGTGTCGTAGTAAATATTACATAGCATTGGTTATATTACTATAGAATAATGGTAAAATAATATACAATAAGTGTTGATTGCAAAGAAAAATACAAAACGTATCTGTTTTACTTGCTTTGAAGTGCATTTTACTTTAATAACTTAGCAATGGCCCTAATACCATGAATTAGTTTTTTACACCTGAATTTTATATCTGAATACTCTGAATTTTAATTGCTTATATTTTTTCTGTTTCAGAATGAATAGATCAAACTTTGCGCAAGTAAATCAATACATGGTTTTGCAATTTTTAAGGACATATAAAAAATTGCAACAACTCTCCATTGGTATTATGATATATGTTAAACTGTCATGTTGTTCTGTCATTGCGTGAGAAAAATTTTTCAAGCTCTGAGATGATTAAAGTTGACAGTGAGAGTAAAATCACGATGCTCCATTGTAGAAAGTTCAAGTTGGATGTTTTAAATATACTTGACAATGCCGGAATTGTAATTACAGATACCTGTAAGAACATACACAGAAAAAATGAGTAAATCATTTTCTTGTTAGAAAACATATTGATTTTAAACAATGACTCGTCACTTCTTAAGTTAAAAGCATGAATAAGTTGTGATATGCTCAGTACGGCGAATGTCATTGTTCTGCCGATTATCGGTTCGCCGCCTATGTCAAAGAATATTCTTCCTATACTGTACGCTAGAATTGAAATGGAACCGATAAAGCATCCTTCTATAATTATACTGCGTCCCATTCCGTCAGAAAATAGATTTTTGTTTGCGCTTATTGGTTTACGCTTCATAACGTTTTTATCAACTGCCTCCATTCCCAGCGAAAGAGCGGGTAAAGAATCTGTTACAAGATTTATCCATAAAAGCTGTATCGCAAGCAACGGGGTAGGTAATCCCATAAGAAACGATACAAGTACTGTAATTATTTCTCCTATATTACATGAAAGCAAAAAGTGAATTGTTTTTTTAATATTGTCATATACGCCCCTGCCCTGACGTACTGCTTCGATTATGGTAGAAAAGTTGTCGTCTGTTAATATCATGTCGGCGGCACTGCGTGCAACGTCTGTGCCTGATTTGCCCATTGCACAGCCTATGTCGGCGGCCTTTAATGCAGGTGCGTCGTTTACGCCGTCACCGGTCATGGCAACTACATCGCCGTGTGACTGAAATGCCTTTACTATGCGAACCTTGTGTTCGGGTGACACTCTTGCAAAAACACTGTAATCATAAATATTGTTTTTTAGTTCTGCATCACTCATTGCATCAAGCTCAGTACCTGTGGCGGTTTTATCGTTTTCTTTGAATATACCTAACTGACTTGCTATAGCCTTGGCGGTAATAACGTGATCGCCCGTTATCATAACAGGTTTTATACCCGCCAGTTTACATTCCTCTACGGCGTGCTTTGCCTGTGGGCGTGGTGGATCCATCATGCCTATCATACCGCAGTATATAAGGTTATTTTCAATCTGCTGTTCTGTGCGTGGTATAACGTCTACATCGCTGTATGCTACAGCAAGCACTCGTAGTGCCTGTGATGCAAGCTCTATATTTTGTTGTTCCAGCTTTCTGCGGATGTTTCCGGTCATGACGCTGTTTGACTTACCGTTTTTTACAGATGTGCATAGCGGAAGCAAAATGTCGGGTGCGCCTTTTGTGATAATTCTGTACTTACCGTTTGGCAGGCGATGTATGGTTGTCATACGCTTACGTTGTGACGAAAACGGTATTTCACGTACACGTGGAAGTCGGTAATCAATCTCTGACTTTGACAGACCGCTTTTTATCAATGCGTGTACAAAGGCTGTTTCCGTAGGCTCACCGCTTATAGTTCCGTTTTGTGAGATAGTATTGTTGCACAGACAGCACAAGGTAAGCAACTCTTTGCCGGTATCTGACGTTAGCGCTACCTCTCCGCCTTGTGTGTATGCGGTGGTAACGGTCATTTTGTTCTGCGTCAGAGTGCCTGTCTTATCAGAACAGATAACATTTGCGCTGCCAAGTGCCTCTACGGCAGGTAATTTTCGTATAATAGCACGTTTATTCGCAAGCCTGCTAACGCCTATTGCCAGTACTATCGTTACTATTGCGGTCAGTCCCTCAGGTATTGCCGCCACGGCAAGGCTTACTGATATCATAAACATATTGAGCGGCTCTGTATGTTGAATAATTCCAAGTATGAATATGAATATACATATACCTATTGCGCCAAAGCCCAGCAGCTTGCCTGTATGATCCAATCTTTTTTGCAATGGGGTCTGTGGTGATGACTGCTCATTAAGCATTCTGGCTATTTTTCCAACCTGTGTGTTCATGCCGGTATCTGTTACTACAGCCTTTGCGTTGCCCGATGTTACAAGCCCTGATGCGAATACCATATTTTTTTTGTCGCCAAGACTGCAATTTTTATTTAATATGATATTGCTGTCTTTTTCTACAGCGACCGCTTCACCGGTCAATGACGATTCCTCTACCTTTAGCTCGTGAGTCTCTATAAGTCTTGCATCCGCACAGATGTAATCACCTGTGCTTAAAATGAGTATATCGCCTTTGACCACATTTTCCGATGGGATTTCAACCGCTTTACCGTTACGCAGTACGTGTGCGTGAGGATTACTCAACTTTTGTAGTTCCGATATTGACCTTTCGGCTTTACTTTCCTGTATAACGCCCGTTATGGCATTAATTACAACAATGATAAGAATTATTACCGAGTCTATGTAATCGCCGCTGCCGGTGATTTGTGCCATAAAGAACGATATACCTGCGGCGGCAAGCAGAACTAAGACCATAAAGTCAGATAGTTGTTCCGCAAATTTTCGTAAAAAGCTTTTATTTTTTGCGGCAGTAAGTCTGTTTGCTCCGTACTGAATAAATCTTTCTTCAGCTTGCGCATCGGTCAGACCCTTAGCTTTATCCGTAGACAGCGCCGCAACTGTTTCAGATATGGTTTTGCCATGCCAGTCCATTTTAAAATCATCCTTTCAATTCTGTTACCTTTGTGATATAATATATTTGCTTGTCTTAAAAGATATTCATAAGGATAACGTATTATTCTTTGATGAGAGATGAATTTAAACACATAAACTATATGTAATAGGCTATATATTTAACCTTATACAGGCCAAACTGCATAACAGGACTGAATTTTTATCCGATTTTTTAAAAAAGCATATATTTTATTAAAAAATTTGCAATAAAAAATCAGTATTTCTAAAAAAACACTTGATTTTTTTAAAAAATAATGTTATCATAAGCTGTACATGAATAACAGCAGAGAGCAGAAGGAGGTGGGACATATGCCAAACATCAAATCAGCAAAAAAGCGTGTAAAGGTAATTGCAACTAAGACAGCTATCAACAAGGCTCGCAATTCAGCTTTAAAGACATCTGTTAAGAAGGCTAACATTGCTATTGACACAAACTCAGCCGAAAAGGCAGAGGCAGTACGTCTTGCTATCAAGAAGATTGACCAAGCTGCTGCTAATGGAATCTTACACAAGAATACCGCTGCAAGAAAGAAGTCCGCCCTTGCTCGTAAGCTTAACGAGGCTTGATTTTAAACGCAGACTTTGGGACAGAGCAAAATGCTCTGTCTTTTTTGCATTTATAGGAGTTTTATATGTATCATAAAGTCGGGTAAAAGCTACGTTTTGAATATACGGTAGAGCTTTTACCCGACTTTTTGGTTAATTTAAAATATATATCGCAAGCGTAAGATAGCCCGCAAATGTTACCCACAACAGATACGGTATCTGTAGATATGCGACTGTTTTATTTACCTTACAATAATTTAAGATAGTTCCAAGAATGAGTATCCACAGGAGCAAAAGCCAAATGAAAGCGAACAAAAATACTTTACAATTAAAAAATATGATACTCCAGAAGAAATTTACAACAAGGCTGATTGCGTATACTATTAGCCCGTCCTGAGCGTCTAAACTGCTTTTTGAATTGTTGGTATATATTATTGCGGCGCTGATACCCATAAGTATGAAGAGCAGTGTCCATACTATGGGAAAGAGTACGGATGGAGGAGAGAGCGGCGGACGCTGAATACCGCTGTAAAGTTCCACATTATTACGTGTTAAGAGTGCGGATGTACCGCCAACACCCAATGCAATAAGTATTGATATAATGTAAGGCTTTATTTTGTTGCACATATCGTTCTCCCGTTCTGCCGTATATAGAAATATAGCGGCGTAAAACTTTTATATTAGGGTATAGTACCCTTGATAATTCATATGTGCCGTTTGCCTTGATAATGCAAATACTGCTGATTTTATCCCTTAAAATGAATGTACGTAAGAGAATTACATAAACATTAACTGTATGAAAAATAGATGTATTTATTATTGACATTTGCAAAATAAATGCTATAATAATAAAAAATAGACTTATTAAAATCAAATTAAGTTTTATGATAAGATATGCAGATACCTTTAATTTAAATAAATAATGGCATAACGAAAGGATGATTTACAATGAAAAAGAAGAAGAACTGTATTTTTACGATTATCGGTATTATAGCCGCTGTAGCCGCTTGCACCGCAGCAATTACGGCATTTTTGATCGTAAGAGATAAAAAGAAAAAGGATGACGAGGAGCTTGAGCGTTATCTCGATTGCTCTATCCAGTGATCCCAGCCTAAAAAAGCAATAAGCTAAAGAGAGAGCCGATACGAAGTTTATTCTACGTATCGGCTGTTTTTATGTCAGTTTAAATTTATCTTATATAATTGTTGTATAGCAAATAGGCATCAAGTAAGTTTATCTCAGTAGGTACGACCTCATTTTCATCCAGAAGGTCAAGTTCAGTATACAAATCTATATCACAGGCGTATGTTTGTTTAGTAGATGCTACCTTTTTAGTCCCGGTTAAATGGTTAAGTATAATGTAAACATCATTGAGGTCAAGCTTACCGTTACCGTCGGTATCACCGGTATATAGCGGATAAAACGTCATATCGCCTGTTATAGGTGTTTCATTAAAGCTAAATGATATATCATTCGTTAGAGGAACATCATATGTGTACCATCCTAAAAAGTATCTGGTAAGCTCACCACTTGTTATATTTGGTTGCGAGCATTCATTTGCACATTTGCCCAGTGTTATACGGCACTTTTCACAGACATTGCCGTCAATGTCTTTAAATCTAACAGTACATTGATACGGTGTGCTGCTGCCGAAAAGCTTGACGCTATTCAGGTCAAAATATGATCTTTCATAAATCGCTGCATTGTTATCAGAAGCACATCTTTCGTCAGATGCAAGTAAAAATCTAATAAATACTTCCTGTTTGTTTTCTAACTCATCAGGTAAATAAAATGCAGTTGTAAGGTCACATTCATCATTGAAAAGTATGCTTTTAAGCTTTGAGGGGGCGCTCGCAAAGTAGAAATCAGTCAGCTTTGTCCAATTAATACCGTTAAGGCTGTATTCCACATCAAAGTACTTAGGCCCTGCATCGGTTACTTTACCTAAGGCGCTCATACATATATCATAATAACCGATAGTGGAAATTTTGAACAGCCAGAATTTCTTTTGTGTGGTTGAAGTCCTAAGCCACTCCTTAGAGCGTATGCTATATCCGTTCAAGGACGACAGATACGTGACCTCAACGGTTGTATTACTCTCACGTGTTATAAAATTTTCAATCGGCACATTATCAGTGTTGTTCGGGTAATATTGATATGAGGGAAAAACTGTGTTGCCAATCAGGTTCGCGGTACTGTTTATTTCCCACTTCAAAAAATTACCTCTGTACTTAGTTCCTGAGCCGCTTTCTGAGGATGATGGGGTATTATCGCCAAAGCTTATTGAAGAGCCGTTGCTGGTTACCGTTATAGTTCCTATTTCATCTGTGCGGTATATTTGTGTACCAAGATTTTGCAGATTAGTGACCGTTTCGGCACATGGATGCCCGTATTTATTGTCAGCTCCGCAAGATATAATAGCGTATTTAGGTAAAATCATTTCTAAGAAAGAGATGGAAGATGATGTATCACTGCCGTGATGTCCGCATTTAAGAACATCACATTTAAGTACATCGTCATTGTAATTATCAAGCATATCCTTTTCTGCGCCTGTTTCGGCATCGCCCATAAACATAAATTTATTATTCTTATATGTCATTTTAACGACTATTGCGTTATTGTTGCTT
>JBJEPE010000071.1:0-10173 GCA_051881075.1 Acutalibacteraceae bacterium
ATCCGGTAAAAGGGGCAGAAGGTTAGCTATATTCATGCCCTTACTCTCTCTGCTTGACTCCGGCACCTCGTAGCATTTAAGTCTGTAAACCTTGCCTAAGTTGGTAAAGAACAGTACATAATCATGGCTGTTTATTATGAACATCTCGGTTGCAACGTCCTCTTCACGTCTGTTCATGCCCTTAATGCCTTTACCGCCTCTGCGCTGGGTCTTATATACATCTACAGACATACGCTTCATGTAGCCGAACTGCGTCATAGTAAGCACACATTCTTCCTTAGCTATAAGGTCCTCTATATCAACCTCTCCGCTTACAGGTACAAGAGCGGTACGTCTTGGGTCGGCATACTTATTGCGTAATACTATAGCTTCGTCCTTAATAATAGAAAGTATTCTTGCATTGTCGCCCAAAATCTCGTTATACTCCTTGATTTTCTCAAGTAAAGCCTTTAATTCGTCCTCTATCTTAATACGCTCAAGATTTGAGAGTTGTCCAAGTCGCATCTGTACTATAGCCTGCGTCTGCAAATCATCAAGTCCGAATCTCTCGGTAAGTCTTGCTCTTGCTGCTGACTGATCCTTAGAGCTTCTGATTATAGATATTACCTCATCAATAAAATCAAGCGCAGTTTTTAAGCCCTCTAAGATATGCGCTCTTTCTTCGGCCTTACGCAGGTCAAATATAGTTCTTCTGCGTATAACGTCTGTTTGAAATTCTATGTAATGCTGAAGCATCTGTTTAAGGTTGAGTATCTTAGGCTCACCGTTTACTATAGAAAGCATAATAACACCGAAGGTTATCTGAAGCTGTGTAAGCGCAAATAAGTGATTAAGCACTATCTGAGCCGATGCGTCACGCTTAACGTCTATCTCAATGTGCATACCGGCTCTGTCAGAGTGATCCTCTACATTTGATATGCCCTCCAGACGCTTATCCTTAACAAGGTCTGCTATGCTTTCAATAAGCCTTGCCTTATTTACCTGATACGGTAATTCGGTTACTATTATCTTACTTCTGCCGTTCTTATCCTCGACTATCTCGGTTTTGGCACGAACGGTTATTTTACCTCTGCCGGTTGCATAAGCCGCCCTGATGCCCGAAAATCCCATTATCATACCGCCGGTAGGGAAGTCCGGACCCTGTATCTTAGTCATAAGCTCTTCAAGCTCTACGTCAGGGTTATCTATAACAAGGCACATGGCATCTATTACCTCGCCAAGATTGTGCGGAGGTATATTTGTCGCCATACCTACCGCTATACCGCTTGAACCGTTTACAAGCAGGTTAGGATATCTGGACGGAAGTACGGTAGGCTCTTTAAGTCTGTCGTCAAAGTTCATTACAAAGTCAACGGTTTCTTTGTCAATATCAGTCAGCATTTCAACTGCCATTTTACTCATTCTTGACTCTGTATAACGGTAGGCGGCAGGCGGGTCACCGTCAACCGAACCGAAGTTACCGTGGCCGTCTACAAGCATATATCTCATTGAGAAATCCTGTGCAAGTCTTACAAGTGCATCGTAAACGGATGCGTCACCGTGCGGATGATATCTGCCAAGTACCGAACCTACGGTATCTGCGCACTTTCTGTAAGGCTTATCGGGATAAAGTGAATTTTCATACATTGTATATAAAATTCTTCTGTGAACAGGCTTTAAACCGTCACGTACATCCGGCAATGCTCTTGCCACTATAACGGACATTGAGTAATCAAGAAATGATTTTTTCATCTCGTTGTTTATCTCAACGTCAATTATCTTTTGGTCGGGATATAAATTTACATTTTCACTGCTCAATTACAGCACCTCTTATCTTTAGTATGCCGCGGAGCGTTATGCGGCACAGCACCCGTGGGGTACCTTTTTACTGTATTTTTAAGGCATTACACCTTTTTCTTCTTAATTTTTATTTTATAATTTTCAACATTCTTGCTAAGATATGTTGAAATATCGTTTATCTTATCCGTGCCCAATCCTCTTTTAGGTATGAACACCATGTCGTTTACCGAGTGATAAAGCACTATTACGTCATTATTCTCATATCCGCCGGTTATTGCGTTTATCGGTATATCCGCCGTGTATCTGTCGTTATGTACTTTAACGCCTGAGTCATATACCGTTATTGTATTTGACACAAGCTTGTCCCCGTTTTTACCGCAAAATCTTTCTGCGGTCATCTTCACGGCAAGCGGTTTGATAAAGTCATAGTATGCCAGCAAAAACACACCAAACACTACAAACATTACTGTGATAAACCTTTTTTCAAGCAAAGTAAGCTGTCTTATTGTAGAAAGCTGAGATATAAGCCCCATAACGAGCATAAAACCACCTATTACATATATAGGCATCTTATCGCTGTCATCGGTTTTTCCTGCTTTCTCGGCAAGCTTAAAGCTTATGTAATCCTCTTTTGTCGTCAGATATGTTACCGAAGCTATCTCTTTCATAACTACCTCCGCAATATTACTTACATTACTTTACCTTATATCTGTTTGTCAGGGTATTTTTCAGATGACGTGATATCTTATCCACGCTGTCCGAGTTACTCTCATTCTTTAAGATAACTATCGGACGGTGTATCCACTGTGTAACAAGCACTATGCGCTTGCTGTTCTCATATCCGCATACTATATCTGTCCAGTAACCGTCAAAGCACTCATATTTATTCTTTATCTTGAAGCTGTCACGGTAGATATCCATCGAAACAGGGGATAGGAGAAGCGGGCTTTTTTCATACTGTGACTTAACACGCAGCCCTATCTTGCGCACTCTGTACCATGCAAAATATACCGCAAATGCGAGCGTAAGCGCACACAGCACACAGCTTATTATCATTCTTGCAACGGTTATACTTCTATAGGCATCAAATCCGCATACTAATGCAGTTGCCGCAAAAAGTAAAGTGTACAGCGTGTTATATTTCAGATGTCCTATGCTTTTCTCGGTATATACCAATGCCGCCGCATAGCTTTCTGCATCTGTTACCTGATTTTTTATATCGGCTATCAAGCCGCCTTCATAGAAAGTAGGCATAATGTTTCAGACCTTTTAAATTGATTTGATTTTAAATATTATATTACCATAAGCAGAGTACCTGCTCCGATAAGCGCACATCCTAAAGCTGACTTAACGGTAATCTGCTCATGCAGAAATACTGCCGCCAATATAACGGTGATAACAATACTAAGCTTATCTATCGGCGCTACCTGAGATACCTTACCCAGTTGTACCGCCCTGTAATAGCAGAGCCAAGAAGCACCCGTTGCCAAACCTGATAGTATAAGGAATAGCCAGCTCTTTTTATTTATATTATTAAGTCCGCTTTGCGCATTGGTTATAAACACCATTCCCCATGCCATAATAAGCACAACGGCGGTGCGTATAGCCGTTGCTAAGTTGGAATTAACGCCGTCAATGCCTATCTTGGCAAGTATTGAGGTAAGTGCCGCAAACACAGCGGACAGTATAGCGAGTATCAACCACATAGAATATTACCACTTTACTTTTTATTATCAATTATACGTCAAGATTTTGTACATACTTGGCGTTTTTCTCTATAAAATCACGTCTTGGTTCTACCTTATCACCCATAAGGATAGTAAAGGTTTCGTCTGCAAGCGCCGCATCCTCAAGCTGTACACGGAGCATAATTCTCGTTTCGGGATTCATGGTAGTTTCCCAAAGCTGTTCAGAGTCCATTTCACCAAGACCTTTGTAACGCTGAATATCGGTTTTACCCTGTATCTCGCTTAATATCTGGTCACGCTCTGCATCGGAATAAGCATATCTATGCTCTTTACCCTTAGTAATCCTGTAGAGCGGTGGCTGTGCTATATATACGTGGCCCTGCTCTATGAGAGGACGCATATATCTAAAGAAGAACGTAAGCAACAATGTTCTGATATGTGATCCGTCAACGTCGGCATCGGCCATGATTATAACCTTGCCGTATCTGAGCTTGGATATATCATATTCGTCGCCTATACCGCAACCCAAAGCCGTTATAACAGGGCTTAACTTATCGTTGCCGTATATTCTGTCAAGCCTTGCTTTCTCTACGTTGAGCATCTTGCCCCATAGTGGAAGAATAGCCTGGAACTTTCTGTCTCTGCCGCCCTTAGCAGAGCCGCCTGCACTATCACCCTCAACGATGTATATCTCGGTTTCTTCCGGATTACGTGACTGACAGTCTGCAAGTTTACCCGGCAGAGAAGCGGACTCCAGCGCACTCTTACGCCTTACCAGATCTCTTGCCTTACGTGCGGCATCCCTCGCCCTTGCGGCGGCCAATGCCTTATCAAATATAGCTCTTGCGGTAGCGGGATTCTCCTCTAAAAATACCATAAGCTTGTCTGCTATAAGCTTGTCTACCATCGTTCTTATTTCTGTATTGCCCAGCTTAGCCTTAGTCTGTCCTTCAAACTGAGCCTCTTTCAGCTTAACGCTGATAATGGCTGTAAGGCCCTCTCTTACGTCTTCGCCCGATAAGCTTCTGTCGCTCTCTTTTAAGATATTGAATTTACGTGCGTAGTCGTTCATTACACGTGTAAGTGCTCTTTTGAAGCCCTCTTCATGCGTACCGCCGTCTGTAGTATGTATATTATTGGCGAAGCTTAACAAAAGCTCGTTGTAGCTATCGTTATACTGCATAGCTATCTCTACCTGTGAGCTGTCGTCGGGTGCGGATGTAGAGAAGTAAATAACCTCCTCATGTACTACATCAAGTGACTTTTTCTTATGCAGATATTCTACAAAGCTTTTAATACCGCCCTCATACAAGAAGTTATTTTTTACTACCTCGTCGCCGCGCTCATCTCTAAGCTCAATATGTATGCCTGCGTTTAGAAACGCCTGCTCTCTTAAACGGGTTTCAAGTATCTCATAATCATAAACCGTTGTTTCGGTGAATATCTCAGGGTCAGCCTTAAATATTATCTCTGTACCCTTTTCAGTACCCTTGCCTATTATCTTAAGATCAGATGCGATGTTGCCTCGCTCATACCTTTGATGATAAATATTTTCTCCGTCACAGACCTTAACCTCAAGCCACTCAGACAGTGCATTAACTACGGAAGCGCCAACGCCGTGTAGACCGCCCGATACCTTGTAGCCTCCTCCGCCGAACTTACCGCCTGCGTGCAGTACGGTAAATACTACGGTAACCGCAGGTATGCCCATCTTCTGATTAATACCCGTCGGAATACCTCTGCCGTTATCCGTTACCTTAATAATATTATCGGGAAGAATAACAACATCGATTTTATCACAGTAGCCCGCAAGTGCCTCATCTATTGAGTTGTCTACTATTTCATATACAAGGTGATGCAAACCTCTTGGGCCTGTAGAGCCTATGTACATACCGGGACGCTTTCTTACGGCTTCAAGACCTTCCAATACCTGTATTTCATCAGCACCGTACTCTTGAGTCGTCTGCGATATTGATAAATTATCCAAATAAAAAACCTCCTATTGCGGATATTCTCCGCTTACATTTCACGATGTATATATGAATACGTAACTTGCAGGCATACAAGCTATTATTATATTGCCGTCACGTAAAATGCTTTAAATTCTTTGTAACAGCACCGAATAACGGGCTTTTGTACGCTTACGCTCATAGGGCATAAGCCTAACACACATCTTTGCTTTAATTTCACACTTAATGCGAGAATAAAGCAAACATCTGTGTTAAAGCCCCTTTTACCGATGCAGTCACGTTGTTTATTTATATCTGACCGTATAGGGGAGTAACAAAAGAGAGCATAATACGCATATAACGGTAAAAATCATTATCGGTATTGCGCTCTGCATTTTTATTACATTAAGCAGAAGCACATCTATAACAGCCACAATAACGGCTACTACAGATATTAATATACATCTGCCCTTCCACTTTTTTACGGCAAATTTCTTTTTGCAATGGTAGCATTCCATTTTTTTCTGTTTAGTACTCTTCATTACATCGCCGTAGTAATATACGGTGTGACAATGAGGACATACCGGTAATTTCAGCATAAAATAACACATCCAAGTATAAAGTTAAAATCTTCTGCCGTAGCTGCTGTAGCCGTTTTTTGATGATCTGCCGCCCTGTGAGCGTGATGACGCTCTGTCTGATGATGACGTGCTTCTGCGCTGTTCAGATGTCCTAACACTTCTATCGCCGTATGCGCCGCCTGATGTGCGATGCTGCTGCGGATTTGTGCCGGACTTTATATTGTTGCGTGATTTAGAATATAGGTCATTTTCGACACTTTTGAATTTGGCTGTTTTTGAGCTTATGTTTTTTGACTTTGAACTGCCGCTTGAATCATCATCAAAGGGATGAAGTCTGAAGAAAAACGGAGTCATAAGAAAGAACAGGACAAATGGTATCATAACCAAAGTAGCACCCAGTAATGAAGCTTTATTGCCAAAGAAAAGATACAAAATAAATACTGTAACAGCTATTGCCGAAACTATGGATATTACTATATTCATACGCTTAATAAAGTAGATGTTTGATACCTCGTCACAGTCAGGGCAGATATATTCGCCATTGTCACGCTCAAAGAATGCCTTTGTATAAGGTACCTTTGACTTACAGTACGGACATCTGCCAAGTCTGAAAAAACCGCTTTTCTTTTTGTTTTTCTGTGTATTTATATTTGTCATTTAATACACCCTCTTTCTGTTGTGGCTGTTAGTATTATTTGCGCTTTTTGCCACAATTATTTTATATCATACTATTTATACAAAGCGTGACTCTGACGCACGCTTTAGTAAAGATGAGCTTGATATCTGACTTATATATACCTTATGCTTACCGTTTTCTACACATACAATGAAGCTTTTGGGTAACTCATAAGATACATTTTCAACCTCGCCTCTGATTTCGGCATCTCTTAAAAAATTTCTCGTCTTAACGGATATTGTCGTTGCATCAAGGTCAAATATCCCTACAATGCTGTCTTTACGCACTATTGTATTCTGTCCCAGATGTAAATACACGGTATTATCTCCTTACTCGTCATCTGACAAACATACTCTGCCGTCACTTATCTTAATGCTTTTGCCTTTGACAAGCTCGTAAGCGGCATACGGCTCACAGCAGGTAATAAAAACCTGCCAGCCCTTTATCTCATTTATAAGATAGCCCTGTCTGTACGGGTCAAGCTCACTTAAAACATCATCAAGCAGGATAACGGGCTTTTCTCCTATACTGCTCCTGAGTATCTCGGCCTCAGCAAGCTTAAGCGACAGCACCGCCGAACGTTGCTGGCCTTGCGAGCTGTAATTACGTGCCTTTTTGCCGTTTATATAAATATCAATATCATCCCTGTGAGGGCCGCATCCCGTAAATCCGCTTGTAAGGTCGCTTTTATAGCTATTCTCCAGAGTTTTGAGTATTGAATCCCGTATGCTCTGTACATCGTCCGTATCACATTTTGTCCAAGTAGGGGAATACTCTACGCCAAAAACCTCGTTTCCCCGTGATATCCCCTTGTGAAACTCCACCGCATACTTTTCTATAAGCTTAATATAGTTTAATCTTTCGGCACAGATAAGAGCGCCTAAATATGCAAGCTTATCGTCCCATATTGAAAGTGTATCACGCAGCTCTGACATTACTCTTATTTCTTTAAGCAATGCGTTGCGCTGACTTAGCGTTTGGTTATACCTTGCAAGCATGGCGGCATACCGAGGTTTAAGCTGACAGATAGCACCGTCCATAAACTTACGTCTTTCTGACGGCCCGCTTTTTATTAATGTCAAATGTTCGGGTGAAAATACGATAGCGCAGAACTTGCCGATAATCTCGGCAGGGGACACCTTTTTAACTCCGTTTACCGTAACCTCTCGCTTGCCGCCGACTATATCTATAACAGCCTTTTGGTCACGCTCCTGTGCGTTAAACTCCATAGCTATCTTAGCGTTGTGCTTATCAAACGCCACAAGCTCCCGGTGCTTAGCGCCCCTGAAAGAATGCCCGCCCGTAAAAAGCCAGATGCTTTCAAGCAGATTCGTCTTACCCTGCGCATTATCGCCGTGTATTATATTTACACCGTCGCACGGCTCTATAAATGAATCCTCTAAATTGCGAAAGCCCTCAAATTGCAGACGTGTAATGTTCACGCTTGACACACCTCAAATATTCTGCCGTCTATTTCTACGGTATCGCCACTGCGTACCTTTTTACCTCTCTGTGTGCATACCTCGCCGTTATATTTAACATTACCGCTTTGCACTTCCAGCTTAGCCTGTCCGCCTGTTTCTACCGCACCGGCATACTTTAGCAGATTATCAAGCTTAATAAATTCAGTATCTATATATATCTTCTCAGTTTTCATCTCTTAACCTCATGGGCACTACAAGGAATATGAAAGAATCGCCCTCAACGGGTACTATCTTCATAGGTGTAAGTGGGCCGCTAAACTGCATTTTTATCTCATCCGTATCTGTATTTTTAATTGCATCAAGCAGATATCTGTTATTAAAGCCTATTCTCAGCGGACATTCGCCTATAACCTTTACGTTAAGAACGTCATTGGCCTTACCGGCAGATGTAGAGCAGGTAAGCTTCATCTTACCGTCTTCTATATAACAGCTTACCGGACTTTGAATTTTATCCGTATTAAGCAGAGCCATTCTCTCTATGCTGTCTGAAACAAGTCTTGTATTAACAACAACATCTGTTACGCTCATTTTAGGAATAGCAGTCTTATAATCAAGGAAAGTACCTTCAAGTAATCTTGAAACTATAGAATAATTATCAACCTTAAATACCGTATGACGTCTGCCTACCAATATATCAATGGTTTGTTCATCGTCAGACGAAATTTTGAGTACCTCAGCAAGAGCTTTACCGGGTACTATAAACTTAGTATCACGGCTGTATTCAATAGGCTCAGTTCTCATAGCAAGGCGAAAACCGTCAACTGAAATTATCTTAAGAGTACCGTCCGATATATCAAACATAGAACCTTTATGCACGGGCTTAGAATCGTCAACGCTTATTGCAAATATAGTCTTGCGGATCATATCCTTAAGCAAGCCGCCGTTAAATGTGATTTTCTCGGTTTCATCTATCTTGGGCAATTCCGGAAATTCATTGCTGTCAATACCCATGATCTGATAATCTGCAAGTCCGCTGTGAATATAAGTAACTGACTTTTCGTCAGTTTCCAGAATAACGGTTTCTTCGGGGAGCCTGCGCACGATATCGCCGAAAAGTCTGGCAGGCAGTACGATGCTTCCGTTTTCTATAACGTTTGCGTTTATGGTAGTAGTCATGGCTATCTCCAGATTATAGCCTGTGAATGTAATTTGTCCGTCCTCGGCGGTGATAAGTACACCCTCAAGTACGGGCATAGATGCTTTTGTTGAAACAGCTCTCTGAACATTTGTAACTGCTGCAGAAAGCTCCTGACGGTCACAAGTGAGTTTCATGGAAAAATATCTCCTTTCGGGAAAGATAAGTGAAAAACAACCTATTCTTATCTTAGATTTTAGTAACAGTAGTAGGGGATGTGAGTTATGTGGAAAACTTCATTTTACTCAGAGTTTATCGGATTTTCCACATCACAATTTTATTAACAACGTTTTTATCGCTTTTTCGACACTTTTTTGATCTTACGAAATTAACGTTGATATTGTTGAAAAGCATATGTGGAATGTTGATGAAAATGTTGAAAACTATAACAATGTTAAAAAGTAAGTTTTCACAACATTTAACATAGTTTTCAACATACGGGGAAGCCCCGTAGCAACGTTGGCAGGTAAGACCTGCGGCAATGTTGCGTACAAAATATTTTTTATGATTAAGCACATAGCACGCAACGTAGTGCTATGCAAACAGATTAGCAATCGGTTGGTTGCAGGAAATATAGTAAGAATATAAATAAGCCCGTTTGCTCAGCGAAGCGGGTCGGCAGGTAAGCCCTGCGACAATGTTGCGTACAAAATATTTTTTATAATTAAGCATATAGCACGCAACGTAGTGCTATGCAAACAGATTAGCAATCGGTTGGTTGCAGGCGGTAAAGTGAGATAATAAAACACTTAGTTTGCTCAGCGAAGCGGGTCGGCAGGTAAGCCCTGCGGCAATGTTGCGTACAAAATATTTTTTATGATTAAGCGCATAGCACGCAACGTAGTGCTATGCAAACAGATTAGCAATCGGTTGGTTGCAGG
>JBJEPE010000072.1:0-10036 GCA_051881075.1 Acutalibacteraceae bacterium
ACGCAACGTTGCCGCAGGTCTTACCTGCCGACCGCTTCGCTGAGCAAACGGACTTTTTTATATTCGTATTTTATTGCCTGCAACCAACCGACTGCTAGTCTGTTTGCATAGCACTACGATGCGTGCTACGCAAACTTTTGTAGTGCAGAACACATAGTTTGATAATCTTTCATACAGTTCGATGTGCTGATTATTGGAGTGCAAGGCATAACTTGCGGTTTATCATATAGTGCGATGTACAAACCATTGAAGTGCATAGCATAGCCTGCTAACTTTTCATACAGTCCGATGTGTTGACTATTGGAGTGCAGGGGCGGAGCCCCTGCAAGTTCCTCCCCCTTCCTTGGGGAAGGGGGTTGGGGGTTGGGGATACAAGAACTGAGATTATAATGTATTGAATTATAGCAAGTTGACTTCAAAGTCAAAATCTTTGCATTGTAGTAGCGATGCGTGCTATGCACTTATTTATAGCAATTACTTTGTGCGCAACGCTGCCGCAGAGCTACCCTGCCAACATTGCTGTCGGTCTAACCGACTGGAGGTCTTACCTGCCAAAGATCACAAAGCTTTGTCCACCTAAGGTAATTGCTCCGGGATCTCTCTTATACTCTCCTATAACAAATACCTCGTCACCACCGCACTCTATCGGTGCGGAACATGATTTTTCGCTTGGATTTACCGCAATTATAAATTTACCTCTCTTATAGATAAACGGGTACTTCTTCTGCTGTGCATATATAACCTCAAAATCTCCGTCTGCCTGTAGGTCTGCGTTCTCATTTCGTAGCTTAATAATGCGCTTAACCGTATTGAGAAGAGAGTTCTCATCGTTTAACTGAGCCTCAACAGTCGGTGCATTATCCGATTTATCTACAGGCAAATATAAGCTGTCCTCATCTGCTGTGGAAAAGCCTAGGTTTTTACCGCTGTTCCATTGCATGGGCGTGCGTGTTCCCGTTCTGCTGAAACCGCCCTCCTTACTAATCAATCCCTCTGCAAACTTCATACCTATCTCGTCACCGTAGTATAAGAAAGGTACGCCCGGCATGGTGAATATAGTGCAGTATGCAAGCTTACACATAAGCGTATTAAAATTCTTTGTCATACGCGGTGTGTCGTGATTACAGGTAATAAAGCTTATATATCCGTCATCCTTTGTCTGTGTATATTTGGGTAAGAAATCCTCGGTAAATTTAGTTATATCACCGTTTCCGTCCTTTGAGAAAAAGCACTTTAGCTTGCCGTTCTCGCTGTATCTGAATAGGCTGTTGTAGCCGTTACCTACATGATCCAAATAAAAATCACAATGGAATCCGCTTTTTAATGCACGTTGCGGATATGACCATTCAGAAACAAGCGCACATTCGGGATATTCGCTGTCCATCATCTTGCGTATATCTCGCCATATTTCGCCGGTTGCTATCTTCTCGTCATCATTCTTGACAAGTGAATCCGCCATATCTACTCGGAATCCGTCACAGCCCCTATCCATCCAGAACCTCATTATATCCTTGATAGCCTCAACCGTCTTTTTACACTCAGGGTGAGTATAGGGTAACTGCCAAGCAGGGTGTGTTACCTCATAAAAACCGTAATTGAGTGCAGGCTGAGAACTGAAGAAGTTTACAAGATAATTGCCGTCACGGTCGGTTATTCCGCATTGGAATTTATATTGCGGCGGAGCCTCCCACACGCTGTCCGTCCATATATAACGGTCAGAGTATTCATTTTTCTTGGGTGACTTACTGTTTATAAACCATTCGTGAGAATCTGACGTATGCCCCGGCACAAGGTCAAGCAATATCTTGATTCCCTTTTCGTGAGCTGTGTTGAATAACTCTATTAAATCATTGTTTGTGCCGTAGCGTGGTGCTACTGTCTTATAGTCCCTGACATCATATCCGGCATCTCTGAACGGTGAATCAAAGCAAGGATTAAGCCATATAGCGTTGCATCCGAGCGAACGCACATAATCAAGCTTTTCTATAATACCCCTTAAATCACCTATTCCGTCACCGTTGGTATCGTAAAAGCTTTGTGGGTATATCTCATAAAAAACGGCTTTTTTTAACCATTCGGGCATAATTATTACCTCCGTATGTTTTTCTGCAACCTCAGTATTAGTTACAGATATTTTTTTACTTGTACTTATATTATACCAAATAAACAGAATAAATCTATACCTAAAAGCATAAAAATTCATTAGATATTATATTAATATTGCAGATCTGTTTTTACGATTGAACTTATTGCAAGCTTTAATATAAATAACTGAGAAAATTTAAAATAGGGACTTGCCGTAAAAACAAAAATCACGGGTGCAAAGCGGTTTAGGGCAAGCGGAAAGGAGCAAAAAATGGATAAGCTTTTAGGTATAATTGAAAGTATAAACAACATTACAAACAGGATAGTATGGGGTATGCCTGTGCTGTGTACGTTCCTGATAGTAGGTATGATATACAGTATAAAAAGCGGATTTTTTCAGATAACCGGCTTTAAGTGCTGGATATCGGCAACACTTGGCAAAATGTTCATACGGAATACCGATAAAGACAGCAAAGGTATATCCGCATTTCAAGCAATGTCTACGGCACTGGCCGCATCTATTGGTACAGGCAATATTATAGGCGTGGCAAGCGGCATGATGCTTGGCGGCGCAGGTACGGTGTTCTGGATGTGGATAGCCGCCGTAATAGGTATGATGACAAGCTATGCCGAGAATGCTTTGGGTATCAGATACCGTATGAAAAATAAAAAGGGCGAGTGGGTAGGCGGCCCTATGTATTACATAGAGAAAGGCTTGAAGCAAAAGTGGCTTGCAGTATTTTTCGCTGTTGCCTGTATGCTTGCGGCACTCGGTGTGGGTAATATGGTGCAGTCTAATTCAATAGCAGGTTCGTTAAATGTGAGCTTTGGCGTGCCAAAGGTAGTTACGGGTATCGTGATAGCTGTGCTTACCGGTGTTACGATTTTCGGAGGATTAAGCAGAATAGCTAAGGCAACCGAAAAGCTTGTGCCCATAATGGCGATATTTTATATACTGGGCTGTTTTGTTGTTATATTTGCCAATTTCGATAAGGTTGGCGGAGCATTTGCTAAGATATTTGAGCAGGCATTCACCTTTAAATCAGCACTTGGCGGCGCAGGCGGATATACCATAGGCAAGGCAATGAAATATGGAATATCAAGAGGAGTTTTCTCTAACGAGGCCGGATTGGGAAGTTCGCCTATCGTATACGCCGCATCTGAAAATGCCACAGAAAAAGAGGTAGGTATGTGGGGCATTTTTCAGGTGTTTACAGATACCGTTATTGTGTGTACGCTCACAGCCATATGCTTGCTTGTAAGCGGTGCGCTTGATATGGGATTAAGTGACGGAGTTGAGGTAAGCACGGCGGCATTTGAGGGCGTATTCGGCAGATTTGGCAGTGTTTTTGTTTCAGTGTCTATAGTATTGTTTGCATTTGCAACACTTATCAGCTGGTCATATTATGGGGAACGTTGCCTTGAATACCTTACAGATGAAAAGTACATAGTGATATATAAGGCATTTTACGTTGTGTTTGCAATGTTCGGTTGTGTTATTGATATAGACCTTGTATGGAGTATATCAGACACATTTAACGGACTTATGGCTTTGCCCAATCTTACCGCACTTATACTCCTGTGTGGAAAGTGGCAGGGTAGCCCTGGCAGGGAAGCCCTGGAGCAAAGTTGTGGTCGGTTAGACCGACAGCAAAGTTGGCAGGGTAGCCCTGCGGCAGCGTTGCGCACAAAGTAATGGCTATAAAAAAGTGCATAGCACGCATCGTAATTACTAGGCTAAACAGACAGCTTTGTTGGCAGGTAAGACCTGCACCAATGTTGCGTACAAAATATTTTTTTATGATTAAGCGCATAGCACGCATTGTAGTGCTATGCAAAAAGATTTGCAATCGGTAAGTTGCAGGCAATAAATTAATGATTATTAATAAGTCCGTTTGCTCAGCGAAGCGGTCGGCAGGTAAGACCTGCGGCAACGTTGCGTACAGAGCTTTTGGCGTAATTAAGCATATAGCACGCATCAAAGTATTTATTGTGAAACCCAATCGAAAGGGTTTCCCCGCTACGTCTTTGCATCCTTTCTTCGTATAAAGAAAGGATGTGCCGGGTGCAGGGCGGCATGAGCGCCTGCATGGGTAAGACTTGCAGGCGGGCAGGGCAGGGAAGCCCTGCAACAACGTTGCGCACAAAGTATTTTAGAGAGATTAAGTATATTAGCAATCGGTAGGACGCAGGCAGTAAATTATGATTATAAAAAAGTCCGTTTGCTCAGCGAAGCGGTCGGTAGGTAAGAATAACAATAGAAGACTTTAAAAACCTATTTTTGTTAAATGAAAAAATATATTTGTAAAAACCCCTTTATTTTCATTGACTGCCATGTTATAATTGGGTCTGCATATAGTTTGTTTCACTTATAATACACAGATAAAATTGAAAAAGTAATTATTATTGCTTATATTTAATACAGAAAGAAGGAAGTAAGGAATGAAGCTTGAACTCAGGAATATAGAAAAATCCTTTGGTGAAAAGCAAGTACTTAAAGGAGTATCTTTATCCGCAGAGGGCGGCAAAGCCTTTGGATTGCTCGGCAGAAACGGTGCAGGTAAGACTACCTCTATACGCATTATGATGAACGTATTTCCTGCCGACAGCGGAGGGGTGCTGTTTAACGGAGAGCCTATAAACTACGACAAGGTACAGTTTGGATATTTGCCGGAGGAAAGAGGCCTATATCCAAAAAAGAAAATTATTGACCAGCTTGTTTATTTTACAGAGTTAAAGGGTGTAAGCCACTCTGAGGCTGTTTCGGCTGTTGATTATTGGCTTGAAAGACTGGGTATGACAGAATACAGAAATAAACGCCTTGATACTCTCTCAAAGGGCAACCAGCAAAAGATACAGCTAATTACCGCCATTGCCCATGATCCTCAGGTTGTTATACTCGATGAACCATTTTCGGGACTTGACCCCGTTAATGCTATGCTGCTTAAGGACGTAGTAAAGGAAACCATAGCTAAGGGCAAGATAGTATTGTTTTCAAGTCACCAGATGAACTACATAGAGGAGTTTTGCGACAGCATTGCAATACTTAACGGAGGACAGATTGTCCTTGCAGGCGACCTGCACGATATAAAGAAAAACTATCCACGCAATCGCTTAGTCGTAAGGTCTGAACAAAGCAATGATGTTGTCAAGGAGTATGGGGACGCCTGTGAGCTTGGCGATGACGGCGAAATAATATTGACGCTCAATAGTCCCGAAGAAAAGAAAAACACAATGAAAGCATTGACCGACAAATATGATATTGACGAGATAAAGGTTTATGAACCGTCGCTTAACGATATCTTTGTTGAGTATGCAGGTAAGCAGGAGTAAGGGGTGATGTATAATGAATCTGTTTAAAAAAATATTGAAATTTGAGCTTAAAAGCTATCTTACCAATAAAATCTTTGTCGGAGTAACTATATTTCTAGTTTTAGTTATCGCAGGCGTAATGTTCTTCCCACGAGTTACAGAAGCCTTTGAGAGCAAAGAGGGCGAGGGTACGGTTGAGATTGTTGACTCAACCATGCTTATTGTAAATGATACTGATGAAAGCAATGAGGTAATAGAGGGCGCATTTTCAGAAGCCTTTGCAGATTATGAGGTAGTTGTAACGGATAAAGATGTTGAATATGTAAAGGAGCAAATAACATCAGGCGAAGCCGAGTGTGCCTTTGTCCTTAATAACCTAACATCATATACCTACTATGTAAATAACCTATCTATGTATGACCGCAATACTGTTACTGCGGATGAGGTAATACAGAATATCTACAGAATGAACGCAATGCTGCAGGGCGGCTTTACTAAGGAAGAAGTAACGGCTATTTTTACGGCAGAGATAGAAAGTGAAACCGAAAGCCTAGGTAAAGACCAAATGCAAAATTTCTTTTACACTTACATAATGATTTTCTCTTTATATATGGTTATCCTGTTTTACGGTCAGATGGTAGCAACCAATGTAGCCACAGAAAAAAGCTCTCGTGCTATGGAATTACTGATAACAAGTGCCAAGCCAACAAGTATGATGTTCGGTAAGGTAATAGCATCATGTATAGCCGGACTTATACAGATAGTCGCCATATTTGGCTCTGCGCTTGTTTTCTTTAATCTTAACAGTACATATTGGGCAGACAGCGAGATAGTAAATTCAATATTTGATATGCCTGTAAATCTGTTTGTATATATGCTGATATTCTTTATACTGGGATTCTTTATCTATGCGTTTATGTACGGCGCAGTAGGTTCTACAGCGTCTAAGCTGGAGGATATCAATACCTCTGTTATGCCGATTACATTAATGTTTGTTATTGCGTTCCTTGTAGTAATGTTCTCAATGACAAGCGCAGGCATAGACAATCTGCTTATGAAGGTATGTTCCTTTATTCCGTTTACATCACCTATGGCGATGTTTACACGTATAGCTATGAGTACGGTGCCGTTCTATGAGATTTGTATATCTATAGCAATCCTAATAGGCTCGGTTATCGGGATAGGAGTTATCGCCGCAAAGATATACCGTGTAGGTGTTTTGCTCTACGGAACAACACCTAAGATAGGAACAATACTTAAATCAGTTTGGAAGGCATGATTTGAAATAATAAAAATCAAAGCGGATACGACCTGTTATAGGTTGGTATCCGCTTATTTTAGTGTGATATTAAATTTGTTTTACACTCAGTCAACGCAATTTATGTCGTTAAATATTGCCGCACTTCGTTTCAATATTCCGTTCATGTATGCGATAGCTGTGCCGTAGTTGCTTATAGGAACATTCTGATCCTCTGCACATTTCATGCGATAGCGCACCTCTCGTTCATTCAGCATACAGCCGCCGCAATGCAGAATAAGCGCATACGGTGACAAATCCTCAGGAAACTCAGTGCCTGAGCTTAATGCTATGTTAAGTTTTTTACCTGTGTATGCCTGTAGTAGGTGCGGTAGCTTAACGCTGCCGATATCTCCGCATTGTCTGTGATGTGTACATCCCTCAGAGATAAGTACGGTGTCACCGTCCTTTAATCTGTCTATTGCGGCTACACCTCTTAATGCCGTATCAAGAAAGCCCTTATATCTTGCCATTAATATTGAGAAGGAGGTAAGGTATATATCCTGCGGTACTATCTCATTAACGACCTTAAATGCCTGACTGTCGGTTATTACCATAAATGGTTTTTTGCCGAGATTTTCAAGTGTTTCTTTCAGCTCGGTTTCCCTTACGGTAATAGCCGTTGCACCTGCTTCCAGCACATCTCTTATAGTCTGTTGCTGTGGCAAAATAAGTCTGCCCTTAGGTGCGGCAGAGTCAATGGGTACTACAAGCACAATAAAATCACCGGGCTTGATAAGGTCGCCTACAAGCCTAAGTCGCATATCGTCCACCTCAACCAGATGAGCAATTCTCTCTTTAAGCTCATGTATGCCTATCTTATCTGTGGCGCTTACGTAAATTTCGTTTTCTCCTGCACTTTTTTCTTCTGTAAGCAAATCGGACTTATTGCGAGCTATAATATACGGTATCTGTTTTGCCTTGAAAAGCTCAATAAGCTCTTTATCGCATTGCTGTAGGTCATCGCAAGCATCTGTAACAAGTACTGCTACATCAGTCTTATTGAGTACCTGACGAGTCTTTTTAACTCTCAATTCTCCCAGTTCGCCGCTGTCATCTATACCGGGAGTGTCAATTATCATAACAGGGCCGAGCGGTAACAGCTCCATTGATTTATATACAGGGTCAGTTGTAGTACCCTTAGTGTCGGATACTATTGCAAGCTCCTGTCCTGTTACGGCATTTACAATGCTTGACTTGCCTGCGTTACGTTTACCGAAAAATCCTATATGTATTCTGTTTGCTGACGGGGTATCGTTTAGTCCCATAAAATCACATCCTATAAATTATTTTTGCTATCGCATCATCTGCCCGTGTCAGGAGTAGTACTATAAAAATCATAGTAATAATATGACTAATTATCATTACGTATTGTATAATTATAACATGATTATACAAATGTATACAAAAATCACAAATGCTTTATGCTTTTTAAGTGTTTGTGCGTGATTAAATCAATGCGCAGGTTTTGTGGTCGCCCCTGCCTATTTCAATAGTGCGGTCTATCTGTTTAAGGCTGTTTTTAAGAGCATTGAGCCCCTCGGCGGACTCTGCACCTGTAGCAAGCTTGTTATTGTATAAAAGGTATTTACCTCTGACATCAGAAGGTGATAGATTAGGCATAATTACATTTGCACCGGATTTTATGCCAAGCTCTCTGCCGCCTTTAACTATAGTACCCAGGGCTGTTGTAGCAGGCAGGAGTACATCAGGTAACATAAGCCTTATAATGCTAAGGCACTTCAGAGTTAATTGCAGACTGCCTGCGGGCATATCCTTAAACGGTGTATCTTTGTGAGGAATAAAAGGGCCTAAGCCCACCATATGCGGTTTAAATTCCTGTATAAACCTTATATCGTAGAGTATATTTTCAGTAGTTTGATACGGTGAACCGACCATAAAGCCGCAACCGGTCTGATAGCCTATAGACTTTAAGTCACGCAGGCATTGCATACGGTTTTCAAGGGAAAGTTCCTTTGGATGTAGCTTGCCGTAATGTACGGCGTCGGCTGTTTCATGGCGAAGCAGGTATCTGTCAGCGCCTGCGTCAAAGTACATCTTGTAGCTTGAGTAGCTTTTTTCTCCTAAAGACAGAGTAACGGCGCAATCCGGAAAATTGCTCTTAAGAGCCTTAACAATTTCGACTATGCGCTCATCCGTAAAATACGGATCTTCTCCGCCCTGCAGCACAAAGGTACGGAAACCTATATTATAACCTGTTTTTGCACAGGATAATACTTGCTCACAGGTTAGCCTGTAGCGCTCGGCACATTTATTACTGCGACGAATACCGCAGTACAGACAATCATTCTTACAGTAATTAGTAAGCTCAATAAGGCCACGAATGTAAACGGATGTGCCGTAATTCTGTATGCAGACACGCTCGCCCTGAGAATACAGGTAGCTTAGAGCATTTTCATCTGTGCAGTTAAGCAGAGATAAAAGTTCGGAATCCGTCAGGTTGCCTGTCTGTGTAAGTTTATCAATAATACTTTTCATGTTTATTACTCCGCAGTGCTTATAAAGTTAGAGTAAGCCGCTTTGTTACTTATTCCGTCTAATCTGCCGATTTTACCTGTAAGTGCAGATATAACATTCTGGGGGGCATCAATGGCAATGCTTATGATGTTTATATTTTTCTGTCTGTACGGTATGCCCATTCTGCCTATTATGTACTCGCCGTATTCATGCAGAATAGCGTTGAGTGCCTCGACAGATTTAGGATTTTCTATAATTATGCCGATAACGGCCACTCTGGTTTCCACTATAAATCATCTCCATTTATGTATATAAAAATGCCCCTTACCAAGATGTAGGTAAAGGGCGTGTATTGTATGCTTTTTGTATAAGCTCAGACATCGGGAAAAGGCCGTATGTCAAAGGTTATTTATTGAAGAATTACAGCTTGCTGTCAGAACAATACTTCGGCTCGCTCATTACCGAGAATAATTATACAATATTTTGTGATAAAAGTCAAGTTTGTAAACTTGCTGATCTAGTACATATCACGCATTTTGTAAATTAATAAAACACAAACCTGATGCGTGAAATAACTTACGATATAATTGTACACCGTACGAATAATGCGAAGCATAAAAGCGTTAAGGAAAGGGTGCAGGGAAAACCCATCGCAAGGGTTTTCCCGCCGCTTCTTTGTATACTTTCTTTGCGTAAAGAAAGTATATGCCTAGTACAGAGCGGCATGAGCGTCTGTTAGGGCGGATTTATAAACAACTAACTGTTATGCGAAGATATGAAACACACCCTGACTGCGTGCTATAAATTTCTTATTACATACAAATACCAAGTACGCAACATTGGTTAAGGTCTTACCTGCCAACA
>JBJEPE010000073.1:0-9622 GCA_051881075.1 Acutalibacteraceae bacterium
CGATGATGTAACGGAATTAATTGTTGATACCGACAACAACGACATTACGGAAGATACCGACACAGTCGATGAAGTCACTACCGATGATGTAACGGAATTAATTGTTGATACCGACAACAGCGACATTGCCGAAGATACCGACACAGTTGATGAAAGCTCTACCGATGATGTAACGGAATTAATTGTTGATACCGACAACAACGACATTACGGAAGATACCGACACAGTCGATGAAGTCACTACCGATGATGTAACGGATTTAATTGATGATACTGATAACAGCGACATTACGGAAGATGCCGACACAGTCGATGAAGCCACTACCGATGATGTAACGGATTTAATTAACCGTATTGATAATGACGATACTATGGAAGATACGGACACAGCAGAAGACAGTACATCTGATGATATCATGAAAATCATTGCCGATGTTGAAAGCAAGCTAAGTTATTAAACAAGTAATTACATATTAATACACATACAAAAAACTCTCTGTAACAACTTAGTCATTACAGAGAGTTTATTTTTATGTTAATCTAAATTTATCTTGTAATCAATCTTAAGCGATAAATTATTTACTGCTCTTTGCCTTTTTACGCATTGTTGCATAAACGTATGCGCTGGCAACTAAAAGAAGGATAGAAGCAATAGCTACTGCTACATCACCTGTTGGCTTTGTGTCATTATCCTCAGGTGTTTTTGAAGGATCATCATCCTCAGGAGTTTTTGGAGGATCATTATCCTCAGGAGTTTTTGAAAGCTTAGGAGTACTGTATGAGTCTACAACCTCTTTGCAGTTCTTACAGATTATCTCTACAAGACCCTCTTCATCTTCTGTAGCCTCTTTTACAACTTTTTCATATGTCTCATGCTCATCTACTGCGCTGTATACATAACTAAAGGTTGAGTTATCGTCAAGGTTTGTAAATATTTCAAAGCCGTCAGCACAAGTAGGTGCTTTCTTCTTTGTGGATATAATACCTTTCGAAGAAACACTTATTCTGCCTACTCCGTAAGGATCGCTGTAGTCACTCAATGCAGCTCTTGAAGAAACTCCTATATTTCGTGACATAGTTCTACTATTTAAGCTGTAGTTACGCAATGCAACACTTGATTCATTCTCCATAGCATTAAAGTAGCTGATAAGTACTTCGTTATCGAGCATTACTTCGTCTGCAAGGAGCTTGTTGCCCTTAAACATATTTAAGCCGTCGCCGCCACTCTTGAGGAGGTAGTTATGTGATGCTACTGTATAAATTCTTTCAGGATTGAAGTCTTCGCCTGCAATTCTCTTGATGGTAACTCTGCGTTTCTTGCTTGGATCAACGTAACTAAAATCGCCATGCTCTGTAAGTACAACCGGTGACTCTTCTACGGTTGTATCTATAATGTACTCAACACCTGATACCTGCAGGAAACCGCCATTCTCATTCGGATAATTCTTTGCACCCATTTCAAGTGCATCGAGTATCTGTTGACCTGTAGCCTCAACAACGCAAGCTGCGTTACCGAATGGATGTACTTTTATGATCTGACCAAATGTGATATCGCCTGCCGGAATGTCTTCACGTACGCCGCCGCCGTTTACTATACCAACGTCAACCGCTTGACCTATAGACTGTGACATTACATATCTGTAAGCGTCTGCACAAAGGTCACCAAGGTTAGTTTCTCCGTTACGTACACGTCTTTTACCTGTATCAGGATCCATAATCGTGAGGTCAACATCTGTATAAGCTGCAACCTCGTTCTTCTTCGCCTCTACAGCTGCGCCTATCTCGCCGTTAATGTATGCGTCAGCAGCTACAAAGGTTGCACTTGTTTTATCTACTGTTGTCTTATATGTTGCCATATCTACGAGTTCAACTGAAATGCCACCGTTCTCGTCTATAACGAGCTTACCGATATTAGCAAGCTTAGTTCCCGTAGACGCACGCTTAACCGGCTTGCCGTCCTTATCTGTAACGGTGTCGTTTAATGTGCTGTGTGCGTGGCCGTCAAGGAAGCAATCCAAACCGCTTACGTTAGCGATAATATCCTGTGATGTGTACGGCTCACTGCCTTCTTCATCACCAACATGGCCAACTGCAACAACGATGTCTGCGCCGTCTGCCTTAGCGGAGTTTACAGCGTCCTGTATTCTCTTATAGAATCCTTTTGCGCCATCCTTATGGCTAAAGTTATAGATATAGTTTCCGTTTTCATCTTGGAAGTATGTAGGAGTTGATTTCTGTAATGTTTCAGGAGTTGAGATAGCTACAAGAGCAACCTTTTTGCCTGCTGCATCAAAAATCTTATATGCGTCAAGAACTAAATCGTCGTTCTTAGCAAAGTTACAGGAATAATAACCGCAATCAAGCTCTGTAAGGCTCATGCTGGTATCTACACCTGCATAGTTAAGGAAACGATCCATACCGTAGTCAAACTCATGGTTGCCCGGAATAGCAAAATCGTATCCAACGAAGTTCATTATCTTAATAATGTCTTCACCCTTTGAAAGTGTACCGATGATTCCACCCTGAATGGCATCACCAACATCTACTAAGTATGTAGATGTAACATCGGCTTGGGCTTTCATATCTGCTTCATATTGAGCAAGATATGTGTAGTCTTCGTAATTACAATGCACATCGTTTGTGAACAGGAATACTGACTTTTCGGGTGTTGCAGCACTTGCTACAATACAGGTTGATAATAACAGTAAAACTGTCAATGCTATGGATAAGCATTTTTTCATTGTTTCTTCCTCCTAAGTTTAAATTTTCATTTGAATATGATAAACTAAACATAGCTTTTAACTCTTTAAGATGTGTTTATTTTATCATATTTTGAATAAAGCATTTTGCGCTTTAACTTTTAATATTGTAACATAATTTTTTAATTAACACAATAGCTTTATTGCAATTTATTTAAAAATAAACAGTTATTTAGGTATTTTTTATGCAGTAAAGACTTTACATTATATGAAAAAAATACGTGATATATACTTAATCTGACTAAATTACCATGTGCAAAGTCTTACTACAGGTCTAATCGCCAACCATGCTGTCAGTTAGAACTAGTAATTACGATGCGGCAGGTTAGACCTGCGGCAATGTCGCGTACACGGGTATTTTAGGATAATGCGGTTTTGTCACGCATCTGGCATTTGTTTTCTTTATAGTAAGATATTCAAACATTATTGGGTGCAGGGGCGAAGCCCCTGCAAGTTACTCCCCCTTCCTTGGGGAAGGGGGTCGGGGGATGGGGACACAAGGACTTAGAAAAATAAACACTTGCTTATAGCGGATAGACTATAAAATCAAAACATCTGCTTTAGGTTAAGATACGTGATACATACTTAATCTGACTAAATTACCATGTGCAAAGTCTTACTACAGGTCTAATCGCCAACCATGCTGTCAGTTAGAACTAGTAATTATGATGCGTGCTATGCACTTATTTATAACAAGTACTTTGTGCGCAACTCTGCCGCAGGGCTTCCCTGCCCGCCCTGCACCCGGCACATCCTTTCTTTATACGAAGAAAGGATGCAAAGACGTAGCGGGGAAACCCTTTCGATTGGGTTTCACAATAAAAACTTTGATGCGTGCTATATGCTTAATCACGCCAAAAGCTCTGTACGCAACATTGCCGCAGGTCTTACCTGCCGACCGCTTCGCTGAGCAAACGAAATCATATTGTAATCATACTATATTTCCTGCAACCAACCGATTGCAAAGTATTTGAGTGCAGTACATATAGCTTGCTACTCTTTTAATTAGTACGATGTGCAGACCATTGGAGTACAGGGACGAAGGTCTGGCAAATAATTAACTAATTGAGGTTAGATTAATAAACATCTAACTATTATAAGAAACTAATTACAACGACTTTATTGTTATTATAGTTGAATTTTTAATGTTTTCCACATACTTTTCAACATTTCCAACGTGTTTTTAACATAAAAACGGCTTAGTTTTCAACATTTCTAACTTATCTTTCAACATTTCAATGTTGATAACTATGTTAAAATCTACGAAAAGTTATAAATCCCTAAAATACACAGCGGATTATGCTTAAACAGTGCTTTTTGACACAATATGTTGTTAATTGTAGTAGCCTATCTATAGATTAACATTTTTAACAAGTTTTCAACATAATAAAAACACAAACAGGAGGGTATAACTTCCCTCCTGCAAGATTATTTCATTATTTTTTAATAGTCATTAAGTAAATAATACATTATACGTATATTATCTGCTTATTGGTGCAAAACTATAAATTAGTCAAGGATATATACGTTAAGATCACGTCTGCCAAACTGCCAGCATACGTCAACAGAATCATAGTACAAGTCTACAAGCGCAGTGTTCGCCATAAGAGCTCCGCCTGTATCTGCGGCTACAGCATATCCGTAAACAAAGCCGTAGTCATTACAGATATACAGTCTTGTACCGTAAGGTATAATTTCAGGATTAACCGCAACAAGTCCGTAACGTGCAACCTGACCTGTAGATGTTATAGCACCCGGCTCTGCGGTATATGCTGTACAAGAGCCGGTAATAACCTTAGAATAGCTTACAAGGTTGCCGTCTGCATCTCTTAATATGCCGTTTGATGCCTGTACTTTAAAGTTTGCCTTAGTTCTTACACCTACCAGCTTCTGCTCTGCTACAGGTTCTCTGGTTACTTCATTGCTGATAAGCTTAGTTTCTACAACCTCGCCGTTTACATACTTATAGCGAGTAACAATCTTTCTTTCACCGTTAGAGCCTTCTTGGGTAACTTCTGTTTCACCCTCATACAGGCTTAATGTATCGGTGGCCTCTACAGTATATGGGATAACCTCTGTAGTAACCTTATCCTCATAATATATACGGTCAATGTTTATCTCCATACCTGTTTTAACAAGGTCAGTCATATTAACATTGATCTCGTCATGCTTTGCAAGCTCAACATTCAAATACTTAAGTGCTTCTTCTACTGTTCCCTCAGGAACCTCTACAACAAGTGACTCACCGTCTGCATTAAGATTAACAGTATGCCAACGTGTAACCTCTATGTGCATATCCGGTGTAAGCTCTGTAGTAAGTGACGGCTCTACCTGGTCGTTGATATCAATGGTAATACCAAATCTGAAAAGTGCGTCCTCTACGTCGCCTCTGTTAAATATCTTAGTGTTGGTTTCTCCGTCGCAGGTGATAGATACGTTAAATGCTCTGTATATTACTATCTCTGCGCAGGGCTCTGCGTAATCGTTTCTTATTATAAGGTCATCGTCGCTAACCTGTATATCAGCC
The DNA here is from genome assembly GCA_051881075.1 of Acutalibacteraceae bacterium. Classification (GTDB taxonomy): domain Bacteria; phylum Bacillota; class Clostridia; order Oscillospirales; family Acutalibacteraceae; genus RUG14223. The sequence continues at coordinate 5,286 of JBJEPE010000073.1, forward strand.
TGAGCAAGAATGCTCTCGGTATCGCTGTTCATTGTAGAAACAACTACCTTTTTTTCTCCGTCAATAATACATACAGATCTGCTGAACGCCGCAACAGATACAGCAGATGTAAAAAACAAAGCTGCCATGACTACAAGCGCTATCGCTCTTTGTATATATTTCTTTTTGGTGACTCTCATCATTTCTATTCTGGACATTACAAAATTCTCCTCACTTATTTATTTAACCGAAGACATACTGACTATTGTTTATTACTCTATTTTAACTTTTAAGGCATATGCCCTACATCGTCATACGGTCATTAGATTCGTAATTTGGAATTGCTTTTTGTCCTTTTGGGTTATTATATTGATATTTTGTTGCAATGTCAAGTCAGCCGTAAAATGTTTTTTTGTCTATTTTGCATATAAACAAACTTTTAATCTACATTAAAAGACTTTATATAATACTTATATATTTCTTTTAAAGAAATAAGTTAAAAAAAGTCTGTGCAAAATGCAAAAAATCTAAGGTTACAAAAGTGTTACAAACAGTTACACAGACTTTTTTACACTTTTTATAGACCGTTTGCGGGCTTTATTTTTTTAATTTCAGTAATTTTTTTGTGCAATTTGTTATAATAAAAAAATCGGTAACGCACTTTAGAGGTATATATTACCAAATTGCGTTACCGAAGTATTTTTTTAGTTTTTTTACCGTTTTTCGCAGCTTTTGAATAAAATAAATTTAAATGTATATTTATTATATACCGTCCATTTTATTCAGTTATTATATCAGAAAGTTTTATGTCTGAACTAGGGTTAATATCGTATTCACACTCTTGTACATATTTCTCATTTGGTGTAGTTATGTCATTATCCATGATATTCATAACATCAATATCTTCAACATCTTCACAGTCGTACTCATAGTAGTCTACCTGAATAAATCTAATGGAATCTTCATAAACATAAGAGTTATTGACAGATACGCCAGACTCATCTAAGAATTGGTCTAAAACAAATGTTTTGTTATTCACATTATAATAAAAGAAGTTCTCATACAACGTATCACTACTGGATGTTCTTAGAAGCAATATCTGATACTTGTTTTTATCCTCATCAAAATGTGAGATAAGAAGTAAACTATCATTACTATTAAGAGTTTCTTCATTTTTAACGTTATTTATAAGTGTAGTAGTTACCATATTCTTAATATTATTTATATTAATGTTTTCTCTCATATAGGCATATCTTTTACTATTGCTGTCGTCATAGTTATCCTCATAACTTAAACCGCTGCTATATTCTTCATCAAAATCATCCCAATTAAAATATTTCTGCGCTTGGCATTCACTTATTGACATGCACGCAAAAGGAAGAACCATAGGCAAAACCATAAATATTATGATAAACAATGCTACGATAAAACATGATTTATTTGATTTTGACGATCTTCTATTAGTAGTATTGTTCTGACGGAATACCGGATCACTGTGTGTTGAGTAGCTATTCTTTCTATCGTAGGACTGTACCTCATTTACGTTTACAGAATATGCACCTGATCTGTGACGTGAACGTTCATATTCCTCTACCGTTTCTACCTTATTTTTCTTTTTACCTTTTACAAGACCTATATCGTCAAGGTTTGAGTATGACGGTGGGATATATTTATTGTCATGGTAATCACAGTTGTTACCTGATGAGTAAGTATCATGGTATGTACACACTTTGTTGTCATTACGTGGTGTATTTTTATATGAATTATTCGTGCTGCTATTATATGTATTGGTTGTCTTTGCCGAATTTGTGCTTTGAGTGTACTTTCTAATATTATTGCTAATATTGTTTATAGGCATATCATTACACTTAGCATGACAGGCATAACAACTTAAGGCATTAATAGCAAGCCATTGACCGCAATTACTGCATTTCTTTTTAAGCTCTGCACCGCACTTAGGGCAGTTAAATAAATTTTTGGTTACTCCTCTGCCGCAATTTGGACATTTACTAATAGATTTACCTGTAACCTGATTTTTTATACTAATTACTATTATTATTACAAACACTGCAAAAAACAGAAAACCAAAAACACCGTCCATAATTATCCCCCTTATAAATATTATTATAGAATATATTTTTACATAATTCTACAATTTTAGATATTATAGCATATATTGTGTGTTAAATCAAGTAATTTACATTACCACCCGGAAATATTTGACCTCTGCATTGCGCCTATTATCTTAGCTTTAATATCAGGATAGGTCTTTTCCCAAGCGGCTATCTGTTCCTTAAAATTTTGCCTTTCGGTAACACCGTCAGCAGGACATTTGCTTTTTGTTACGGGTAAATTCATACGCACGCTTAAATTGCTTATCATGCGTTCTTCACAGAATACCATAGGCCGTATAAGATATAGGTCCTTGCGTGACAGATAAGTAACCGGTGAGAATGATGCGACATTGCCTCCGTTAAATATATTCATAAAGAATGTTTCAACGGCATCATCCATATGATGACCCAAAGCAAGCTTATTACATCCGTGTTCCTTACACATATCATGCAGAATACCCCTTCTCATTCTGGCGCACAGTGAGCAAGGGTTAGTTTCCTTACGCCTGTTAAATATTATATCACCAAGCTCTGTGCGGCGTATAATAAGCTCTGCGCCTATTTTGTCGCACAGTCTGATTATCTCTGTATAGTCTGTGGGTGTGTTATTAAAACAAGGATCTACCGCTATACCCTTGACAGTAAACTTTTTAGGATAATATGTAGATAGCAGCTTCATAGCGCACAGCAGTACAAGCGAATCTTTACCGCCTGATACTCCTACAGCTACGGTATCGCCCTGTTCTATCATATTATATTTATCCATTGCGGCACGCATATGTCCCATTAACTTTTGCATTGCAATTTCCTTTCGTATCAAGTGCTTTCTCTATACATATTATATATGTTTTTTCACAGACTTCAAGTGCGGTATTTTATATACATATTATATATAAATACGTATGGGGTTCTGTAGTAAATACATTGTGAAAAATAAGAAATTCTAAGAGATTACACTTTTCTTTTCATTAAATATAATTATATACTATTGAATTGTTTTTGAAAATAGGTTATAATTAAAAAATAGAATTTTTTGTTTTGAAAGGATTTTTAATAATGAAAAGAATTTTACTTATTGCATTAGCCGCACTTATGGCATTATCTGCTACATCCTGCGGAATGGGTGCATCAAACACAGAATCCGCTACCATTGAGATTGCCTCTGTAGATGATGTTAAACTAGACGATTATGAAAACACCTTTGACGGATTGATCAATTACTTTAAAAAGATAGGTTATATACTTTGTGCTGATAACGGTGCGTCAAACACAACTCAGGTTGACCTTAATGCTGAGGCAATAGGTGCAAAGCAGGGTAAAAGATTTAAATTTACGTATGAAGGTTCTACCGTTACCATAGAGCTGTACGAGCTTTACACAGGCGAGGGTGCAACATCAACAGACGCTCTTGAAGAGGCAAAAAAGACCGGTACACTCAATGTATTTGATATTGAGAAGTTTGAGGTACATTTTTCAAACAACAACAAGTATATGATGATCTATTTAGATAAAGATAACGATGCAGAAAACGCATCACGTAAAAAGTCAGCAATCGAACTCTTTAAAAAGTTTGACAGATAATTGTATATTATACTTATTATATATAGTATAACAAAAAGGCCACCGAATAAGGGTGGTCTTTTTTATACCTATGTGGGTCTTTTTAATTATAAGTTGTTTAATAAAATTAAAGCGTAGCTTGAGGTGGTTGGGAATACAAGGACTTAGATTATGATGTATTGAATTGTATCAAGTTGACTATAAAGTTAAAATTAATGTCATTCAGTTAAGATGCGTGATACATACTTAATCTCACTAAAATACTTTGTACGCAACTCTGCCGCAGGTCTAACCTGCCGACCGCTTCGCTGAGCAAACGGACTTATTTATATTCTTAGTTTATTGCCTGCAACATAAAGATTGCTAGTCTTTTAATTAGTATGATGTGCAGACCATTGGAGTGCAGGGGCGAAGCCCCTGCAATTTCCTCCCCCTTCCTTGGGGAAGGGGGTCGGGGGATGGGGAAATAAGGACTAAAATTATAATGTATTGAATTAAAGCAAGATACTACAAAGTCAAAATCTCTGCATTAAATTTAAGATACGTGTTATGCACTTATTTATAGCAATTACCTTGTGCGCAACTCTGCCGCAGGGTTACCCTGCCCTGCCCAACTGCAAATTCTACCTATGCAGGCGCTCATGCCGCCCTGCACCCGGCACATCCTTTCTTTATACGAAGAAA
>JBJEPE010000074.1:0-2411 GCA_051881075.1 Acutalibacteraceae bacterium
CCGTCGACCTCTAGCGTGACAGGCTAGCGTTCTAACCAACTGAACTACCGGGCCATTTGGTGGGGACAACAGGGCTCGAACCTGTGACCCCCTGCTTGTAAGGCAGGTGCTCTCCCAGCTGAGCTATACCCCCACTTATCCTTCGCTTTAAGCCGTAGCTCTCAGCGACGATATTAATAATACACCTAATAAGCTCATTTGTCAATACTTTTTTCAAACTTTTTTGAAAAAAACTCAAAAATTATTTATAGACTTATTTGCCCGGATATTAATATATTATGCAGGCAAGAAATAAATAATTACTGATTTTCTGAATTTTCTTTCAGAGCCGCATTTTTCTCGGTTATTATTTCTTCAAGCTGCTTTTTTGTAAAGCGGTAGTTCTTATTGCAGAAGTGGCAGTTTGCTCTTGCATATCCCAACTCATCCGCAAGACTGCGTATTTCATCATCCGGCATCATTTTAATTGAATTTACTACCTTCTCACGACTGCATTTACAGGTATAGCTTATCGGCATCTCATCAAGCACCTCAAGCTCAAAGCCGTCAAGAGCTATCTCGCACATTTGCTTAACATCATATCCCTTTGCAAGCATTGTTGTAATGGGCTCCAGCTTAGACATATTTTTCTCAAGCTTAGTTATTACCTCGTCGTCTGCCGACGGTAAAAGCTGAATAAGCAAACCGCCTGCAAGAAGTACCTCTGAGCTTTCTTTATCAAGCAAAACGCCAAGTGCGCATACTGTCGGTATCTGCTCGCTTACAGCATAATAGCTTGCTATATCCTCGGCTATCTCGCCCGATACAAGCTCTACATTACCAAAGTAAGGATCTCCGCTGCCGTAGTCACGCATTACATTCAATATGCCGTTTTTACCCACCGCTTTAGCAACATTAAGCTTACCGTTCGGGTATCTTTCGGTTTCAACACCGGGATTAGACACATATCCTCTGCAATTACCTGAGCTATCGGCTACAGCGATAACCGCACCTATAGGCCCGTCACCGTTTACCCTAAGTGTAAGACTTGCCTGCTTCTGCTTAAGCTGTGCGCCCATAACCGATGCCGCAGTTAGCAATCTGCCAAGTGCCGCAGTAGCCACGGGAGAGGTCTTATGCACTCTTTTTGCCGTATATACTATTTCTGTGCTGTCAATGGCGGACGCCATTATGCTTCCGTCTGACGTTATACATCTGATTATCTTATCCATTACTATATCCTCTATATCAAATTTTTTGCGCTACGTAAAATACTCTCTCGGTATTTTCCACCGGCTTATCAAAGGTCAGCTCCGCAAAGCGATCAAGCAGCTTAAATCCTGCCTTTTCAAGCATTTGTGTAAGCTCCTCGCTTGTATATGCTCTCTCCTTAAAGCCTTCGCTGCATCTGTAATATTTATTGTCGATTTTTTCAAAAAAATCCAAAACGATCTCAACTTCACGACCGTCGTCGCTTAAGAAATTCTGCCAAACGCAGTAGACATCATCATTATCATATACAAATGTATTATTACCAAGCACCTGCTGATGCTTGTAAAGCGTATTCACGTCAAAAACAAAAACACCGTTTTTCTCCATGAATAAAGATACCCTGTCAAACGTCTTTTGTACATCATCGGCATTTGTAAGATGATTTATGCTGTCAAGCGAGCAGATACAGGTATTTATACTGCCGTATAAGTCTATGGACTGCATCTTTTGGCGCAAAAAAAGCAGGCTAAGCTCTTTATCGAGCATCTTTTCCTGTGCAATAGACAGCATTTCCGCACTTGCATCTATACCGTATATGTCTACGCCCATTTCGGCAAGCTCAAGAGTAAGGCTACCTGTGCCGCACGCTAAATCGAGCGTTATACCCGTTTGGTGGCCATAACGCTCGAAAAGCTTTAAATAATATTGCGCCCATTTTTTATAATCGACATTATCAGTAAGACCGTCATAATAATCCGCAAAAAAATTATACGACATTATCCTTCTCCGTTCTCTGATCTTTTGTCTGCTTCATCTATCCTGTCAAAGACAAGCTTGTATCCGTCACATCCATAGATAAGCGATCTGTTTACTCTGCTTATAGTAGCCGTGCTTGCGCCGGTCTTTTGCACTATATCGCTGTAAACGCACTTTTCGCTAAGCATCTTAGCAACCACAAGCCTTTGAGAAATCGACTTTATCTCAGGCACCGTACATAGATCTTCAAAAAAATTATAGCATTCTTCAGGCGTTTTTAGCTGAAGAATAGCCTTAAAAAGAAAATCTACATTATCATCCTTAATTTTTGAATTCATGGTAACTCACCGTTTTCCTAAATAGTGTATCTTGTTTTTCTTGCTGTTAAAAACAACTTTCAACAAAATTTCATATATTATTATTTTATCACACTAAACTTGAAAAGTAAATACCCCAAAAACATT
>JBJEPE010000075.1:0-9590 GCA_051881075.1 Acutalibacteraceae bacterium
ATGTTTCCCATTGTGTACTCCTGATGAGTATCATACATTTCAGATAGGCTTATCAGATTAAAATTACTGTGACAGATAACATCATCAAACTTAACTCCCTCTTTTGCCAGATAATTCTCATTGATGTCTTGCTTATAGCTTTCTATTCTTGCGGCTGTTTCAGGATCCTCTTCAACAGATGAATCAATAGGTATAAGTCTGTAATCGTTCACTGACAGCTTACCGTTTTTCATGGTAAAGCTTATCTTTCCCAAATACTTTAAATATTCACCGCCGGAAACCAGCACGGTATCGCCAACCGTTACAGGCTTTTCATATATTGAATGAGAATGTGCGCTGATTATAAGGTCTATACCGTCAACGCTTTTTGCAAGGTTAATATCCTCTCCTCTTGCACCGTTATCCTTTGTGCCTGAATGCGATAAGGCTACTATAACGTCACAACCCTCTTTTTTAAGGGAAGCAACCGTCTTTTTTGCGGCCTCAATATAATTAATCCAGTTAATGTCATCCTGCATATACTCTATACAGTCAATACCGGCAAGTCCGAAAATTCCTACCTTATATCCCCCACACATTAAGGTAGTATATTCTTTAACACCGTAATCGTCCATTACGGATTTAAGCTCCTGCTGTTCTTTTGTAAGCTCACCTGAGAAATCTATATTCGATTGTACTATCTGAGGTAAAGCATCGCCGGAATTCATTGCGGTACGCAGCATCTGAGTTAAACCCGATACGCCATAGTCAAACTCATGGTTACCGAGTGTAGTAACGGCACAGCCTGACAAACCTAGGTTACGAAGCTCATATGCGTCTGTAGTATATGCCGATTGATACAGCGTACCCATGGAAAAATCTCCGCCGTCAACGTATATGGTTTTATCATCCGTATATTGTTTTAACAGCGTTTTTAACCGTGCCGCTCCGCCATGCTCTACCAGCTTACCGTTTTCAAATGTTGTAGTGGGATAAAGATAATCATGTGTATCATGAGTAAATAAAATTGTAATTTCTTCATCGCTTACTGCCATTGCAGTCATTGGTATGCCGCAGAAAAGCAATGTAATAACGAGTAAAAAACATAAAAACCGTTTCATAGCATATCTCCTTAAAACTGATTTTTAATATTATAGAACATTTTTTAATTAACGTCAAGAATGATAATTTAACCATAGAGTATTACCATTTTTACATCATTTTTACAATACCGAGATAACAAATTTGACTTAGCTGAGGTATTCTATAACTGTACAAAAAAATAAGTACAATTTGATTTTTAAGGAGAAATTAAAAATGAAAAAATTTAAATCCGCAGTATGTATAGGTTTATCAATGCTTATAGCATCAGTATCATTGTCAGGTTGTAAATTACAAGGTGACGAAAGCTTTATAAGCTCAAACGAAATAGGCGTTATATCCCGTGAAAAAGGCTCAGGAACACGTGGCGCATTCATTGAGCTTTTCGGAATTGAAGAAAAAAACGAAAGCGGTGAAAAAATAGACAATACCACCGAAAGATCAATAAATACCAATTCTACATCTGTAATGCTAACTACAGTAGCAGGTGACCTTTACTCTATAGGATATATTTCATTAGGAAGTCTTAACAGCACCGTAAAGGCAGTAGAGGTTGACGGCATCGCACCAAGCGTTGAAGCGATTAAAAACGATAGCTACAAGATATCCCGTCCGTTCAATATTGTAACTAAGGGAGCTTTATCAGATACTGCACAGAATTTTGTAGACTTTATATTAAGTGCAGACGGTCAGGAAATAGTCAAGAACAACAGTTATATTCCTATATCAGACCTTCCTGCCTATACAAAAAAGGCTGTAAGCGGCAAAATAAGAGTAGAGGGCTCCAGCTCGGTCACACCGGTTATGGAAAAGCTCAAAGAAGCATATATTCAAATAAACCCTGATGTCACTATTGAAATTCAGCAAAACGATTCTTCTACAGGTATAACAAGTACCATTGACGGTAGCTGTGATATAGGTATGGCATCACGTGACCTTAAGGATTCAGAGATAAGCAAGGGTGTTACCTCTACTGTAATAGCAATGGACGGCATAGCCATTATCGTAAACAATAATTCACCCGTTTCAAACCTTACAAGTCAGCAGATAAAGGATATATACACAGGCAAAATAACCACATGGTCTGAAATTATCGGTGAGTAAACATATGAAGAAAAGTATAAAAAATACGAAAGAAAATATAATGCAAGTTATTTTTATAATAACTGCGTGCATCTCGATTATAGCGGTAATGCTTGTTTGCATATTTCTATTTGCCAACGGCATACCGGCTATAGGTAAGATAGGTTTATTTAAATTTTTATTTGGTACACAGTGGAGACCTGAAAATAACATATACGGCATATTCCCAATGATTATCGGAAGTATTTACGTTACAGCCGGAGCAATAATCGTAGGGGTTCCTATAGGCATACTTACCGCTGCATTTATGGCAAGGTTTTGCCCAAAACGTATTTACGGAATACTTAAAGCAGGTATTAATTTGATGGCGGGCATCCCCTCCGTTGTTTACGGATTTTTCGGTTTAGTGGTACTTGTACCGTTTATCCGTAATAATTTCGGCGGTAGAGGACTTAGCGTTTTAACCTCTTCTTTGCTTTTGGGGATAATGATACTGCCTACTATAGTAAGTGTATCAGAGTCGTCCATAAGGTCTGTTCCGCAAAGCTACTATGAGGGAGCATTGGCGTTAGGTGCATCACATGAAAGAAGCGTATTCTTTATACTTCTTCCGTCAGCCAAAAGAGGCATACTTGCAGGAGTTATATTAGGTATAGGCAGGGCTATAGGAGAAACTATGGCGGTAATGATGGTAGCCGGAAATCAGGTTATTATCCCCAAAAAACTGACTGACGGCGTTATAACCATGACAACAAATATAGTAATGGAAATGGGTTATTCTACCGACCTGCACAGAGAGGCTCTTATTGCAACTGCCGTAGTTTTATTTGTATTTATTCTTATCATCAACCTAACGTTTTCTGTTATCAAAAGGAGATCTGATAATACATGAAACAAAAGCTTAAACAACGTATTTCGGCATATAAAAGAGATCCTGTTTCTTTATTCATATCGGTAATAGTAATCGTGGCCTCATTAATAACAACAGCTGCACTCGCTTTTATAGTTTTGTATATACTTATCAAAGGGATTCCACACTTAACGCCGGCTTTATTTGAGTGGAATTATAACTCAGAAAACGTTTCTTTGATGCCGGCACTTATAAACACGGTATCAATTACATTCATATCACTTATCATTGCAGTACCTATAGGTATAGGGTCTGCAATATACCTTAAAGAATACGCAAAAAAAGGAAGTAAGCTTGTAAGCATAGTCGGTATAACTACAGAAACCCTGTCGGGCATACCGTCTATCGTCTATGGCTTATTCGGTTCGCTGTTTTTTGTTAAAGCCTGCGGACTGGATTTATCGTTGCTTGCAGGTGCGCTTACACTCAGCATTATGATACTTCCGTTAATTATGCGTACTACGGAAGAGGCGCTTGCCGCCGTTCCTGACAGCTACCGTGAAGGAAGCTTCGGACTTGGTGCCGGAAAGCTCAGAACCGTATTCAAGGTTATACTGCCAAGTGCCGTGCCGGGAATTTTATCAGGTGTAATACTTGGCGTAGGACGTATAGTAGGTGAATCAGCCGCACTTATTTTTACGGCGGGTACAATGGCTGAGGTGGCAACAGGTGTATTAAGCTCAGGCAGAACCTTAGCAGTTCATATGTACACAATATCGGGAGAAGGACTTTACATAGATCAAACCTACGCTACTGCCGTAGTCTTGCTTCTGGTAGTTATCATTATTAATAATTTGTCGGAGCATATAGGTAAAAAGCTTGGAGGTATAAAAGCAAATGAATAAAATAGCAATTAAGGATTTGGACTTATACTACGGAAATTTTCAGGCACTTAAAAAGATAAATCTACAAATTCCGGATAAACAGATAACTGCGTTTATCGGACCGTCCGGATGCGGTAAATCAACGCTGCTCAAAACACTTAACCGCATGAACGACCTTGTGGAAAATTGCCGTATCTCAGGTAATGTAACGCTTGACGGAGAGGATATATACGGTGATATAGATATAAATCTTTTGCGTAAGCGTGTAGGAATGGTATTTCAAAAACCCAACCCCTTCCCTATGAGCATATATGATAACATCGCCTTTGGTCCGCGAACTCACGGAATACGCTCTAAGGCAAAGCTGGATGATATCATAGAGCGTTCATTGCGTAATGCGTCTATGTGGGACGAGGTTAAGGACAGACTTAAAAAGTCAGCATTAGGCTTATCGGGCGGTCAGCAGCAACGACTTTGCATTGCACGTGCTCTTGCGGTAGAGCCTGAGGTACTGCTCATGGATGAACCTACAAGCGCTCTTGACCCGATATCAACATCCCGAATTGAGGACCTTACGCTTAATCTTAAAGAGAAATATACCATAGTAATCGTTACACATAATATGCAGCAAGCAGTTCGTATATCGGACAAGACTGCTTTTTTTCTACTTGGTGAAATGATTGAATTTGATGAAACAGAAAAGCTTTTTTCTATGCCGGGCGATAAGCGTACCGAGGACTACATAACAGGGAGGTTTGGTTAATGCGCTCTAAATTTGACGAACAGCTTGAGCTTTTGCACCATAATATGATAGCTATGGGCGGACTGTGTGAAAACGCTATAGCCATGTCGGCTCAGGCACTTACAAAAAATGATATAGTATTGGCCGGTAAGGTACCGGGATTATCGGCGGATATAGATCAAAAGGAACGTGAGATCGAAGCAATGTGCATGAAGCTGCTACTACAACAGCAGCCTGTTGCAAAGGATCTGCGTATTATTTCATCTGCACTTAAAATGATAACCGATATGGAACGCATAGGCGATAATTCCGGAGATATAGCAGAAATAGTATCAATGGGTAATATAAACGGTGAACACGATACACTTAACATACGTGATATGGCGCTTGCTACCATAAAAATGGTAACTGAAAGCATAGATGCCTTTGTAAAACGTGATACTGAGCTTGCAAGATCGGTCATCAACTATGACGATGTGGTTGATAATTATTTTAATGAAATTAAAAAAAGCTTAATAGAACAGCTTAAATCACATGACTACAGCGGTGAAGCGACGCTGGATCTTTTGATGATAGCAAAGTACTTTGAAAGAATAGGCGATCATGCAGTAAATATAGCCAAGTGGGTACTGCTCTCTATTACGGGCAAAAAAGAATAATTATAATAAAATGTATTTTATGGTGGAAAAATTTATAGTTTTGTGATACAATAAAAATTAATGACTTTACATCGATTTTACATAAATATGATTTTAGATTTTATCTAATACATATACAATATAATTATAGAAAGAAAAAAATAAAACAGAGGTGTAAAGTATATGATCTTTTGTGTTGAAGATGATAGCGGTATTCGTGACCTTATGATCTACACATTAAATTCTGCCGGCTTTGATGCAGAAGGATATAATGACGGTTATGAGCTTTTCATGGCTATCGGTAAAAAAATTCCTCAGCTTATTCTGCTTGATATCATGCTGCCCGGGGAGGACGGAATATCTATACTAAAAAAAATTCGTTCAAATCCTGCTACGGCTGATATCCCTGTAATAATGGCAACCGCAAAGGGTACCGAATACGACAGAGTAATTGGACTGGATTGCGGTGCGGACGATTATCTTTCCAAGCCATTCGGTATGATGGAAATGATAAGCCGAGTTAAGGCTGTGCTTCGCCGTACAACTGCAAATACCAACCCGACAATATTAATTGTAGGTGAAATTAAATTGAATATGGGTGAGCATACCGTGCTTGTCTCAGGTAAACGTATAACCCTTACTCTTAAGGAATATGAGCTTTTGCAAAAATTTATGGAAAATCCGGGCTTGGTATTTACCAGAGAACAACTGCTTGCAACGGTATGGGGTTCTGAGTTTATAGGCGAAACACGCACCGTAGACGTACACATAGGTACTCTTCGCACAAAGCTTGGAGCCTGCGGTGATTATATAGAAACCGTGCGCGGCGTAGGCTACAGAATGGAGGCTCATCTATGACTAAAAGGATTTTCAAGTCAATAAGCGTTGTGGCGGTCAGCATATTTGTTGCCTCTATAGCATTATTCATGGGCGTTTTATTTGAGTATTTTTCAAGCGTACAGCATAATCAGTTAAAGATGCAAACTTCACTTGCCGCACAAGGCGTAATAAAAAACGGCATAGATTACTTTGACGGCTTAAACGTAGAGAATTACAGAATTACTTTAATAGATACAGACGGATCTGTTATTTATGACAGCAAGTCAGATAGTAAAGAGATGGAAAATCACCTTGAGCGTGAAGAAGTTAAGGCCGCACTCAAAAGCGGCTACGGAGAAAGCTCACGATATTCTTCTACACTTATGGAGCGTTCCCTATACTCCGCTCAGCTTCTTCCTGACGGTACTATATTGCGCCTTTCAATAGCGCAGAGTACCATTCTTACGTTGCTGCTGGGTATGTCACAGCCTATATGCGTAATATTTATTATAGCCATTGTTTTATCGCTTGTATTGGCATCACGGCTTTCTAAAATAATAGTTAAACCGTTAAACGAGTTAAATCTTGACGATCCTCTAAGCAACGATGACTACGATGAGATATCTCCCCTACTGCGTCGTATAGATTCTCAACAGAAACAAATTAAGCAGCAAAGTTCTGAATTAATTAAAAAGCAAAGCGAATTTGATACCGTTACAACAGGTATGAAGGAAGGTCTAGTCCTGTTAAACGGAAAAGGTGAGATACTCAGCATAAACCGTGCGGCAACTATGCTTTTTGAAACAAATAATAAATGTATAGGTCAGGATATTTTAAGCATTAACAGAAGCTTTGAATTACAGGATATTTTAAGAAAAGCTGAAAAAGGAGAATTTGCCGAACAAAAAATTCACATAGCAGACAGTGAATATCAGCTTGATGCAAACCCTGTGATTTCTGAAAATAAGGTCACCGGAATAGTTCTTTTGATTTTTGATATTACAGAAAAGGAAAAATCAGAACAAATGCGCCGTGAATTTACCGCCAATGTTTCGCATGAATTAAAAACTCCGTTACACACTATTTCAGGCTGTGCTGAGTTAATAAAGAACGATATGGTAAAATCCGAGGATATTCACAGATTTTCTGAGCAAATTTATAATGAGGCACAAAGAATGATATCATTAGTAGAAGATATTATTAAGCTATCTCACTTAGATGAGGGTGCTAATGATATGAAAAAAGAAAGCGTTGACCTTTATGAAATAGCAAAGGATACTGTCCGCAGCCTTGCTGAAGAGGCCAAGCTTGCAAATGTTACCGTAGACATAACAGGCAGTAGTGCTATTATAAGCGGCGTTCCGCAGTTGATACATGGAATTATATATAATCTATGTGACAATGCTATTAAGTACAATCAGGTTGGCGGCAGTGTAAGTGTTGATGTACAAAATGAAGAAAAAACAGTCAAGCTTACAGTCAGTGATACAGGTATAGGTATTCCGCAGGAGCATCAGGAACGCATCTTTGAACGCTTTTATCGTGTAGATAAAAGCCACTCTAAAGCAGTAGGCGGCACAGGGCTTGGGCTTTCTATAGTGAAGCACGCTGCAAAACTACACAATGCTCAGGTAGAATTACACAGCGTTGTTGACGGAGGAACTACAATAACAGTAAGATTTTTCAAATAGGAGATATATGCATGACTTATGAAGAAATAAAGAAAAATGAGGCTATACGAACATATATCAAACAGGCCGACGCATCATTAATTGCACTAGGCTATACCGAACATAGCTTTGCCCATGTTACTCAGGTAGCGGAAAAGGCAGGGTATATATTACAAACATTAAATTTTCCAGAGCGTACCGTTGAGCTTGCCAAAATAGCAGGTTATCTGCACGATATAGGCAATTTGGTAAATCGTGTAGATCACAGCCAAAGCGGCGCTGTAATGGCATTCCGCTTACTTGACGAAATGCACTTTCCACCGGAAGAAATAGCAATAATTACTACCGCTATAGGCAATCATGATGAGGGTACGGGTTTACCCGTAAATGAGCTTGCCGCAGCACTTATACTTGCCGATAAGTCAGATGTGCGCCGCAGCCGTGTACGCAACCGTGATATAACAAGCTTTGATATACACGACCGTGTAAATTATTCCGTTACTAAATCGGAACTTAAAATAAACGAAGCACATACTATTATAAAGCTAAAGCTTACGGTTGACACACACTATGGTTCTGTTATGGATTACTTTGAGATTTTTATGAACCGTATGCTTCTTTGCCGTAAGGCAGCAGAAAAACTTGGTTTACAGTTTAAGCTAATGATAAATGAACAACAGTTAATGTAAAATTTATACTAATTAAATCTATCACAGTTTTAAGAGCCTCTGCAATAAACGGAGGCTCTCAACTTTACAAGGAATTTACAAAAGCTTGATAACAGATTTGATGTCAATACGTTAAACTACATATGTACAACTTTGAAAGGAAGCTTAGTATGGATATTTTTAATGTTTTGACTTTAATAGGTGGGCTTAGTCTATTTCTTTTCGGTATGAATATTATGGGACAATCCCTTGAACGTAGAGCCGGGGATAGTCTACGCAGTTTATTGGGTAAAATGACTACAAATAGAGTGGCAGGATTGGCTACAGGTATAGGAATTACTGCAGTAATACAAAGCTCATCCGCAACTACCGTTATGGTCGTAGGATTTGTAAATTCCGGACTTATGACACTAAAG
Source organism: Acutalibacteraceae bacterium (assembly GCA_051881075.1). GTDB lineage: Bacteria > Bacillota > Clostridia > Oscillospirales > Acutalibacteraceae > RUG14223. Next base: position 8,851 of record JBJEPE010000075.1, read on the forward strand.
CAGGCTATAAACGTTATTATGGGTGCAAACATCGGTACAACGGTAACCGCGTGGATACTCAGCCTTGCCGGTATAGACAGTAATAACATATTTATTAAACTGCTTAAGCCTTCATCTTTTACTCCGGTATTAGCGCTTATTGGTATAATCTTTTATATGTTCAGCAAAAATTCAAAAAAGAAAGATACCGGTATGATATTGCTTGGCTTCTCAACTCTTATGTACGGTATGGAAACAATGTCAGGTGCCGTATCGGGATTAAGCAATGTTCCGCAGTTTACACAGCTTTTTATAATGTTTAAAAATCCAATACTCGGTGTTCTTGCAGGCGCCGTATTAACTGCTATAATTCAATCAAGCTCTGCCTCCGTAGGTATCTTGCAGGCTTTAGCGGCCACCGGACAGGTAAGCTACGGTGCGGCAATCCCAATAATAATGGGACAAAATATCGGAACTTGTATAACGGCAATGCTTTCATCCGTTGGCGCAAGTAAAAACGCCAAGCGTGCTGCAACGGTACACCTTAGCTTTAATGTAATAGGCACAACTGTTTGGCTTATTGTTTTCTACATCATAAAAGCAATTTTTAATCCGCAAATAATGAATACTTCTGCATCATTATTCGGAATAGCCGTAACACATTCTGCCTTTAATGTACTATGTACCTTACTTATTTTCCCGTTGGCAGGTTTTCTTGAAAAGTTAGTTTGTAGAATAGTACCTGACGCAAAGAAGCCTGA
>JBJEPE010000076.1:0-41710 GCA_051881075.1 Acutalibacteraceae bacterium
CAATGGTTGATATTCAGGGTCTTGAAGATTTCTTCGGCGATATGGACTTTAAGGTAGCAGGTACACACGAGGGTATTACAGCTATTCAAATGGATCTTAAGATTTCGGGTCTTACACCTGAGATGGTAAAGGAAGCTCTTGAAAAAACACACAAGGCACGTATTTATATCCTTGATGAGATCATGCTCAAGGCTATTCCTGAGCCACGAAAGGAGCTTTCAAAGTATGCTCCCAAGATGCTCTCAACAACTGTTCCTGTTGATAAGATCCGTGAGGTTATAGGTTCAGGCGGCAAGGTAATCCAAAAGATTTGTGCTGAATGTGATGTTAAGATAGACATTGAAGAGGACGGCAAGGTATTTATCTCAGGTATAGATATAGATAACTGTAACCGTGCGCTCTCAATAGTAGAAACTATTGCAAGAGATCCTGAGCCGGGCGCAATCTATAAGGGCAAGGTAACAAGAATAATGGACTTCGGTGCATTTATTGAGATTGCTCCGGGTAAAGAGGGACTCTGCCACATCTCTCAATTAGACGTTAAGAGAACCGAAAAGGTAACTGACGCTGTAAACATCGGAGATGTTGTTATAGTTAAGGTACTTGAGATTGACGATAAAGGCAGACTCAACCTTTCCCGCAGAGAGGCACTTATTGAGGTTGAGGGTCTTACCCCTGAGAACGATGTTGCTCCTGCTACGCAGCGCAGACCGCACGGTCAACGTCCTGACAGACGCGGTAACGGCTTCAGAAGATAATCAATCTTAAAAAGCTTATTATTAATAAAATCTACTCCCATTCCACAAAAGTGGAATGGGAGTTTTTGTATTGTGTGAGTGTATTAATGTTTAAAATATAATAACATAAATGCTTGTGATGTCATATATAGACGTATAAGTGATTAATGAAAAATCGTAGTGGTTAATTTTTAAAGCGATTTTTTTATTTAGTTTTGAAATAAACAGTAAAATTTAAAGATATAGTTTATTAAATCTTTAGAAATGATTTAATAAAATATTATAATTAATTGCAAAATAAAAAAGCACGCCTAAGCGCACTTTTTGGAGCTTGTGACGGGACTCGAACCTGCGACCTGCTCATTACGAATGAGCTGCACTACCAACTGTGCTACACAAGCAGATATTGAATTTTGTAATAAAACTCACTTATTACAAGTGATGTGTTCTACCGTTAAGCCACATTGGCACTTAATATACTTGTACGCTTAACAATACAAGTATATTATACAATATTGTGTTCCAATAGTCAAGAAAAAATTAAAAAGTTTTGCATACTTTTTGCTCTATGAATGATGTGTAATGAAGTACAGATTACTTATTTGCAGGCTGATTCTGTGATAGATTTACTTTTTCGATATCCTTGTGCTTTTAGCTCCAATATTTCTTTTTCATACATCTTGATATGTCTGTAACTGTTAGGCATAAAAATCCTCCTATGGTAGTTTGGTTTATTCTACCGTAGGAGGATGTGTTTTTCTATTGTCCTTTTTACCGGACTTGTTCAAGCATAAGTGTGGGAGAAGGTCATATTAAGCTATTTTATGCTTGTAAAATGTTTTTTACTTTCTTTGCTGATAGTCTTCGTTGATTTCTTCGCTCCATTCAGCGGTAAGCGGCGTACACGCTCTTACCTTACATACTGCATTTGATACAGCGTTGTAAAGTACGGATGTACCCTTTTTGTCTGCGTGATAATTTACCGCTCTATCTTCAGATATGCCGAAGTTCTTTGCGGTTTCTACGGCATCTATGTTAGCGCCTATGAATAAGAACTCCCAGTTATCCTTCTCCTTTTTATTTTCAATCATCTTTTTAACCTTTTTGCTGCTGTATATGTGGCTTGCATTCTCCAGACCGTCCGTTGTTATCACAAACATTGTATGTTCCGGCACGTCCTCTTTTCTTGCGTATTTGTGGATATTTGAGATGTGGTCAATGGCTCCGCCTATTGCGTCAATAAGCGCTGTACATCCACGCACGGTGTAATCATTATCGGTCATCTTAGGTATATCGGCAAGCCTTATTCTGTCGTGCAAAACTTCGCTTACGTTGTCAAATAAAATAGTTGATACATAACATTCGCCGTCTTGCTTGCGTTGCTTTTCTATCAATGAGTTAAATCCGCCTATCGTGTCACTCTCCAGCCCTGACATTGAGCCGCTTCTGTCTAAAATAAATACCAATTCAGTAATGTTGTTTTTCATAGTCAAAAACCTCCGTAAAAAATTTAATGTGGTTGTTTGTTTTTCTCAACCTAGCAACCACATTATATATTTATTTATCGGAGGATAGGTCGCTTGGCAAGCGACAAAAGTTAAATTGTAAAAAGATGTGTTTTTCTACTATTAACAGCCCAGTAGGTTCTGGTCAAATGAGAACAATGCTTCGTTTATTTCAAACACGTTGTAATTATTATTTTTTATAAAGTACTCTATTATTATGTCAAACTTATTGCTGTGAGATAGCGCAAAGCCCGCCTTCATGAGCATTTCTTTTGTTTCTTCAAGCGGTAATTCAAGAGCAATGGCAAAGGCAATAACAGTTTGCTTACTTGGCTTATACAGGCGGTCGCTCCTTATCTTTGAGAATAATTTACGGTCAATGTTGGCTTTCTTGTAGCATTGTGAGTCTGTCATGTCCTTTTCGTCAATTTTACGCAGCAGCATTTCAGAGAAGCTTTCGTCTATCTGAGAGAGTGCATCGTCAAGGCTCAGCATAGCGGTCGGCATAGCCTGTGCCTGCATAGGTGCCGCAAACAGCATCGCAGAGCTTTCGCCTGCTTGCATTTCGATTGCTTCGTCTGCTTGTATTTTTACATCTTCAGCTGATGATTTTTTGGTAGTTTTAGAGTAATTGTATGAAACATCTGACCTTTCACGAGAAAAGCCCATGCGCCTAAACAGACTGCGTCTGGTTGTATCATTCTCTGTAATATAATTATCATCTATATAGCTTTCGATATCAGAATACAGTTCTTTGCTGATTATATATGATGTCTTATCGTAGATGACGATATATACCGTCATTTCGTTTTCAAGCAAAAATCGGCTTATTACACTTACTGCTACGTCAAGTGCCTTATCCTTAGGGTATCTGTAAGCTCCGGAAGAAATAAGCGGAAACGCTATACTGGTACAGCCGTTATCTTTTGCAAGCTTCAGCGAATTTTCATAGCATAATGCAAGCAAGCGTTGTTCGTCATTTTTACCGCCCTTCCATACAGGGCCTACCGTATGTATTACATATTTGCAGGGCAGATTATATGTTCCCGTTATTTTGGCTTCGCCTGTATTGCATCCGCCCAAGCCCTTACACTCCGCAAGCAGACCTTTTCCTGCCGCCTTATGAATAGCTCCGTCAACACCTCCGCCGCCGAGTAATGAAGAATTAGCGGCATTTACTATAGCGTCACACGCAATCTTTGTTATATCGTTTCTGATTATTTGTAATGGCATAAAGTCTGCCCCCTGATGTCTAAAATTTGCGATAATGTGATTTATAATATCATTGTAGCATATCAAATTAATAATTTCAACCGACTAAAAAACAGTTTATAAGATTAATATAAGTATTGATATATTTTAAAATGTATGTTAGAATAACCACGCAAAAAGGCTTTTAGGGAGGTATAATCGGTGAGCGATTTATACGATATGATTTTTAAGAGAAAATCTTTTCACATTTTCAGGGGCAGAGAGAATAATATTACCGAGCAGGAGCTAAAAGATATAAATAACTTTATTGGGTCTGCTGTACCGCTTATTCCGGATATAAAAACCGCCGCATATATAGTACCTGAGAGTGAAACAACCTGTAAGCGCGGTGCTGAATATTGCATTTTATTATATAGTGAACATAAAGAAAATTATCTGCAAAACATAGGTTATATAGGTGAGCAGATAGACCTTTACCTTGCGTCAAAGAATATCGGTGCGCTGTGGTTTGGTATAGGCAAGCCCGAAAAGGCGCAGATTAACGGACTGGATTTTGTGATTATGATATCAATAGCAAAAATGCCCTGTGACAAATTCAGAAAAGATATGTATAAGAGTAAGAGAAAACCTCTTGCTGAGATATGGTCAGGTGATATATTGGATGTAGCAAATATAGTCAAATTTGCGCCAAGTGCCTGCAATACTCAGCCTTGGATAGTCGAAAATTCCGATGGCCTTTTAAGGATATATAGATATAAAAAGCCCGGTAAGCGTGGTATTATGCCTGTAGATAAGGTTATGTATTACAACAGGATAGATATAGGTATTTTTCTTTACTTTATCGAACTTTGCCTTAAACATAACGGCGTAAGCTTTGAAAGAAAACTCTTTGATGATAATACTGATGACACTATAGAAAAAACGCTTGCGGCGGAATATAAAATATAAAAATAAAAACCGGCATATTAAGTTTACAATAAACTTGGTATGTCGGTTTTTTATGCTTTTTATTATGCAGATGTGTTCTTTAATGCTTATGATAGTTTTACAATATTTTATGATTTAAAGATATTAAAAATAAATATTTAATTTTAACTTGCCGTGAAGTGAAAATAAGTTTTCATTTTACGGCATGGTTTTTTCAAGATGGGCATTTTATAATATTTATAGTGATTATTGTGAGAAATTGTAGAATTTTATATGAGGTTAATTATCAATAAATACTGTATTTTCTCTTGGTCATACACTATATAGGGTGTTATAGGATTATTTTTCAGATAAGGGGAAGAAAAATGAAAATAAGTAATAAAATCAGAAAGAAAGATTGCAAAATGACGATAAATATCAAGCTGTCATCAGATGATGAGATAAACAGTAAAGAGCTTGATTTTTTTACAGGTAAATGTCCGCGTGGATTTTTAGTACCGTCATCATATAAAAGAAATACTATTAAATACACAGGACCGATAAGTATAAGCCTATATAAAAAATTGAAAAAGCCTATTACAAAGTATGATTTCTTTTTTATAATAGAACAGCTTGTTGATGTTACACAAAAGATAAAGGATAAGAATTTATTTTTAACCAAGCTTATTCTGGATTTAAAGAATGTTTATATAAATGAAACAACAAAAGAGGTACAGTTTATTTATGTACCCATTGCATCATGCAGTAGCGATGCGGATATAATCTCATTTATAAAGTCTGTTATATACTCCGCAAAACCGTCTGTTGAGGACGATATGGACTATATATCAAGGTTTGTGTACTTTATAAACAGCCTTAACGGTTATGATCCGGATAGAGTTGAAAGATTTATTGCTCAAGAGTGCAAGGCGGCCGTCAATATAATAAAAAGACATAGGGCTGAGCAATTAAGGTCTGCTACAGATAAATCTGAAAGTCGAGAGGAATATAGCAAATATAGTAATTGTTCCGATGATGAGGCTACCGGACTTATAGGTGGTGATGACGAGGATACACAGATGCTTAACGGTGATGAGGACACAGGGCTTTTGAGCGGATATTATGACAGCACAGATGATGAAGCTACTGAATTTATAAAAAAAATATGTCCTACATTACGCAGAGTAAGCACTGACGAAATAATAAGTATTGATAAGCCTGTTTTCAGAATAGGCAAGGATAAAAGATACGTGGATTACTACGTTACTGATAATAACTCAGTCAGCAGAAGCCATGCGGATATTATCACACGTGGCTCACGGTATTTTGTCATAGATTTGGGCTCTAAGAATAAAACCTTTATTAATAATAAGATAATTCCTGTGCAGACAGAGGTGGAAATACTTGACGGCAATAAGTTAAAGCTTGCAAGCGAAGAATTTACATTTAATATCGACAGTAAAAAGAATTAAGGAGCGTGATTTTATGAGATTTAGCGCAATAGCCGATACAGATGTAGGAATATCAAAAGATATTAATCAAGATAGCATAGTTGTTAAGCACGCACTTTACGGTGATACTGAGGTGCTTATGGCTATAATATGTGACGGTATGGGTGGACTTTCTAACGGAGAATTGGCAAGTGCAACCGTTATAAGAATGTTTTCGAAATGGTTTGATAAGAGTATATCACAGGAGCTTAAAAGTGTTGATATGGAGGTAATATGCGGCAAATGGTTACATATGATACGAACTGTTAATTTAAAAATTCTTGAGTACGGTAAAAAGATTAAAAGCAGTCTTGGCACTACATTTTCCGGAATTTTAATTGTTAATGACCAATATCTTATAGAGCACGTCGGTGATTCACGCATATATCATATTGATAAGAAAGTAAAGCAATTAACCACCGATCAGACTTATGTTGCACGTGAAGTAAGGCGTGGTAATATGACCCCTGAACAGGCAAAAACGGATAAACGCAGAAATCTGTTACTGCAATGTATAGGTGCGGTTGATAATGTTGAGCCTGAAATTGCAATAGGTAAAATAAAAAACGGCATTTATATGCTTTGTTCAGACGGATTAAGGCATGAAATATCAGAGGATGAAATGTATAAGGCCCTTATGCCGGATAACCTAAAAGATAAAAACGTAATGAGAAAAAGTGCAAGGTCACTCATAGATTTAGTTAAATCAAGGCAAGAGAAGGATAATATTTCTATCGTGCTGATTAAAGTTAATAAGGAGGAATCTAAATGAAAAGTACGGCAAGTTTTATTAATGAAAAATATGAGATACTCAAAGAGATCGGCAGAGGGGGTATGTCGGTTGTATACCTTGCCATGGATAAGCACCTGAATAAACAGTGGGCTATTAAAGAAATAAAAAAGGTGGGTAACAGTCAGAATGATGAAATAATAGTAAACAGCCTGCTTGCCGAGGCAAATATGATGAAGCGACTTGATCACCCTGCGTTGCCTCGAATAGTAGATATTATTGATAACGGAGTTACCATATATGTTGTTATGGACTATATAGAGGGCGAGTCGCTTGATAAGGTACTTAAAATATACGGAATACCCGAAGAAGAGATTGTTTTTGAATGGGCCAAGCAGCTGTGCAGTGCATTGTCTTATTTGCACTCTCAAAAACCGCCTATAATCTACCGTGATATGAAACCGGCAAATATTATGTTGAAGCCTGAGGGTAATATAAAAATTATTGACTTTGGTATTGCCAGAGAATATAAGGAAGAGAGTGTTTCTGATACCACTATACTGGGTACTAAGGGTTATGCACCGCCTGAGCAGTATATAGGACAAACCGATATACGGTCGGATATTTATGCTTTAGGAATGACGCTGCACCATTTGCTTACGGGAGTTGACCCTCGCAGCGGTGAACAATATGTACCTATAAGGCAATGGAATCCAAATTTATCTGAGGGAATGGAGGCAATAATAGACAAATGTGTACAGACCGCCGCAGAAAATAGATATCAGAATTGTGCTGAGCTTATGTATGATTTGGAACACCCCGACCTGATAACAAAGGATTTTAGAAAAAAACAAAAGAAAAAGCTCGGATATTTTGTTGTATCCGCTGTTCTATGCGTTATTATGGCAATTTCCGGAGTGTTTTGCAATGTTAAATTTACGAACATGAAAAAGAATGAATATGATAGCTATATGTATGCATATAATTACAGTCAAGCGTTGGAATGTGTACAAAATTATTCAGAGCAATATGATGTGCTAAAAAAATGGGCAAAGTCTTTAACTAAAAATCAATATGCAGATAAGGAACTTGAGTTTAGAGAAAAAAATCCCAATGGAGTGGATGCCCTTGCTATATACGTAGTAGAAAATAATCTAACGGAGCTTTTTGATAACCTGGAAATAAAAGATAAAAATGCTTTAATTCATTCACTTCTCACTTTTGGAACAAAGGCTTTATTTATTGAGTATAAAAATAATATATATAATATATATGATAATGCAAGCAAAATGGAAAAATATTTCGAAAATCTGAAGAAATACGCAATACAGGGATCATCTGACGAAGCATTAATAAATATACATTTTTTGATTTGCAAAATAATAAACAACGTATCAAAGCAAGACGGGAATGTTAGGCATAATACAGTCGACGAAAATAGTGAAATCATCGAAAATATCAGAGAATTATATGAAGATATTATGGAATGTCGCAATAAACATAATGATGAATATAAAAAAATAACTGATACTTGCAGACTGCAGTTGTGTGATAAGGCTATATCGTGCTTAAGCGATAAAGTAAATATAGAAGATGAAGTAAGACAAACGATATTACATAATACTTGTGTGATTTTCGGAGATATTGATGATAGTAAACTGAAAGAAAAATATAAAGAATTATATGACTCAATTTATGAAGACTTGGATCAAATAATCAGAGATATGGATGAAGGCCAAATAAAAAGTATATTAGATGATATAGGTGAAAATGGTAAAAACAAGTATTATCTAGATACGCTGGATATTGAATTAAAGAAGAGTAATAAGGAGGATAACTAATATGATAGAAACATTGTCAGTACTTAAGACTATATTCTTTATTTTGTCAGGCATTCTTTTTGTTATTACGGTAACCCTTTGGTTTGTGTTTAAAATACCGTCGGTGATAGGATATTTGTCCGGTAAGGTGACAAGGCGGTCTGTTTCAACTTCAGGGTTATACGGACAAGCTTTTGATAATAAAAAATTTCACCTTCGCTTAGATAACATTGAGGCTGATATTGATAATAACGAGAAAAAAGAAGAGGGCTCTAAAACTATATCACGTACCAAAGATATAAAAGATGATGTGATTGAAACAGGAATTTTAAGCGATAATGCAGCTAGCCTCATAACAGAGGATATAACAATTCCTATGAATGATGAAACGCAGATGCTTGATTATGCTTTAGATAATGACAACATTACTGCACAGATAACTATGGGCTTACCGCAAAATGAAGATGACCCGTATATTAATTTACTGGATGAGGTCGTTTTTATACATACAGATGCTATTATTGTTTAACGGCTAAGTAAAGCTACGATTACAAACTATTAATAATAAAATTAAAACAAAGGTGGTAAAATTTATGATTAGCTTTAAAAGTAAAACACAAAAAGGATTTATAGCATTGTTTATATCTTTTGTAATTCTAATCGGTATGGCTGTGCCGTCCATTACAGCTAAAATATTTGATACTGCTTCAGTTGAAAATGATGATTCCGATAAAATATATATAAAGGTAGTAGAAGCGTACAATGATGCCGAATCAGGTGATATAAAAGAAACACCGTTAAAAGATGCCAATGTAGGATACAAAATAATAAATGCCAACAATGAAATGATATTTAGTGACGAAGGTATTACGGATGAAAACGGACTTGTTGAAATTAATAACAGTGAAATACAGAATTATGATAAGGATCAATTAATGCTTTGGTTTTGGGTACATAAAGAGGGATATACATATTTAGATGATACGGAGTATGAATATGATCCCGAGGGCGATGATGATCCTAAAGTTTATAATATGTCATTTTCTCAGGTTAATGACGGTAAAAATGAATTTGAAGTAACTATGAGAAGCGTGAATATTTCTGACATTATAGTCAGCGGAAAAGAAGGACTGATATATGACGGAACTGAGCAGGAGCTTATTTCTATAGATGGACTTTTAGATGAAGATACTGTAAAATACTATGTTAATGGAGAGGCCGAGAACAACGAAAAAGTTAAAAGAACAGACGCAGGTACATATCGTATCTATGTGATTGTAATTAGAGAAGGTTATAATGATTTTGAGAAAGCTGTAGATGTAACTATTGCTAAGGCTAGCATCGGTATTACTCTTAATAGTAAAGAAGGAATTGAATATAACGGCGATGAACAAGAGCTTGTAACGCTTAAAGGTGAGCTTAATCAGGAGGACGAAGTCCATTGGTACGTAGACGGTACGGATGTTACAGATATTTCCGATGTTTACAATGTGCCAAAAAGAAAACATTGCGGTACATACAAGGTTAGATTGACTGTAGACCGTAAGGATGATAATTATGAAATATTTGAAAAAGAAGTGACAGCAAGCATTTGCAATATATATAACTGGATAAATGCCAATGACCTTATATACAATAAAGAATATCAGGATGCTTTGAAAATAGATAAAGATAAAATACCCGATGGGTACACGATTCAGTATAAAATGTCAGAAGATGAAGAGTATAAGGATTTAACTGATGAGCAAAAGCCGCAGGTGTGTGATGCGGGAGAATATATAATTTATATTTGTCTGCAATCCAACAATGAGGAAGATAATATTGAGGAATCTATTGTTGAAACAACGGAAGAAATAGAGAATGAATTGCCTAATGAGCCGGTAGATGACAATAAAAAAGAAATAATAGAGTTTACATTAAAAGTTACAGTAGAAAAGGCAGATCAAACGCTTAAATGGAGTAATGAAGATTTTTCGACATTGTCAGAGATATCAATTAAAGAGCTGCATGAATATGAGTTTAAATATGATTTTTCGGTTACTTCAGATTCAGAGATTAATCAAAATATTGTATATAGTACTGATAATACTGATGTCGCAACAATGTCATATGATGATACGAATAAACGTTATACATTATCAGTACATAGTTTTGATTCTGTTACTATTATAGCAACTGCTGAGGGAGATAATAATTATAACAGTGCTACAATAAATAAAATAATTACTTTTAAACAAGATAATGATGCGCAAGGAGAAGTTCCGACAAAAGAGTATGAATATATATGCGGTTCATATCATAATGGAGTCCTAATAGGAGTAGATTCATACAACGACATAAAAAATGAGAAAGAAAAATTAAACTCTATCCATAAAAGCAGTATAATTGCAGACTTCAATGATAATTATAATTACTCAATAGATATAGAAGAAACAAAAAAAATAAATAAAATAAATGATGAAAAAATAAAAGTGGATATTGAAGAAGGCGAAACTAAGCAATATGTAAAAATTTCATTTAATGAAGATAACATAAACGAAGTAGAATCGATTGAAAAAGAAATAACAATTAATGAAAATAAAGGAACACAGTTATATTATGAGAGTAGTGGAGAAAAACATAGCTTTATTAGTATTGTTACTAAAAGAGGTCTTATGTATGTAAACTCCTATGTGTACTTAATGAGTATTATGAATAAATGTGGTGGCAATTATACTGTTGTTTTAAATAAAATGAAAAATAAAAAACCAATAGAAATTTATAATATAAAAATTAAGTACAAAGATAGTGACGATGATTTAAGCTTTGAGGGTGATAAAGGGTTTATTAATAATATAGAAACCGGATGGTATACATCAGAAGTGACGGTAACTCCGAGAGAATCTGAAAAATATGAAATTAATACAAAGGCTAAGCCACTTTCCACATCATATAAAAATAATAAAGACAAAAATAATAAAGACGAAAATGTCAATGTAAATGTAGCTTATCCTGATGACTGTAACGAAAATAAAACTGTGTATTTACGTAATAAAGATACTAATGAATATACAAAAATTACTTTCCCTCTCAAGATAGATAAAACAGCTCCCGAAAAGTTAAATATAACATACTCGGATCCTATACAGATATTTCAAGCCGAAGAGGGTAAGATAAATTTTTATCAAGAATATGTTGAGATTTATTTTTCTGCAGAGGATGCTACTTCCGATTTAAACAATTTTATCTGGGAATATATTGGGCAGGATGGAAAAAAACAAACCGATGTTATTACAAAAATTGATGAAGACGGTAAGGCGACTCTTAAACTGCCTAAAGAAGAAGCTGACCAACTTTGCGGTTATATATCCTGTACGGTTACAGATAATGCGGGTAATACAACAAAAGAATACAACGACAAAAATACAATAGTAGTAGATACTATTCCACCGAAGTGTAATATTTCATATGGATCTGTTTCAAATACAACAGAAGAAGGTAAACACCTTTATTTTAAAAATAATATTACTGTAACGCTTGAGGTCAATGAGTCAAATTTCTATGAGGAAGATGTTGAATTAAGAGTCAATGAAACTACACTTCCTAAAGACGAGATTACTTGGAACAAAGATATTAGCAGAGATGATTATTATATCGGTACTTTTACATTGAAACATGAGGGCAACTATCAAATAAAGGTAAGCTATACGGATAAATCAGGTAATAAGTGTATATTTACTGATGATTATATGCAGAATAGCAAGTCAGATGGGGAATACAAATCGCCTTTTATTACGTTAGACACAAAAGCTCCGGACTTAACCATAAGCTATAGTAAAGATAGTTATTTAAATAATAATAATATAAGGTATTATAATATTGATTCAAAAGGCGAAGCTACGGTTACATTCACGGTATTTGAAGACAACTTTTTAAGTGAAAATACAGTTGTAAAAATGATAAAGGACAAGAATGAACTGCAGCAGATAGACATAAGATGGACAAGTAATGCCAATAAGCATACGGGAAAGTACACAATATCGGGTGACGGTAGTTATGTTTTCTCGGTTGAATGTAAGGATCTATCCGGTAATGAAATGAAAGAATCTCCGCAATACTCAAATATTATCGTTATTGATACTAAAGCACCTGAATTAAGTGTTGTTTACGATAATAGTTCTGACATTGTAGGCTCATATTACGATTATAGCAAGCATAGCAGAGAATACTTCAAAGATAAACGCACCGCAATAGTTACTATAAAAGAACTTAATTTTAATGAAAGTAATGTTAAACTTAATATAAATGCTGAGGATGTTGCAGGCCATAAGCTTGATACAAAAAAACTGGTTAATATTTCATCATGGAAGCATAACGGTGATGAGCATACAGCTACTATTGTGTATTACGGCGAGGCTAACTATACCTTTGATATAGAGTGTACAGATTTAGCACAAAATAAGGCAAAAGCATACTCAAAAGATTACTTTACCATAGACCGTACACCCGCTAAGATTATCAATGTTGTTTATAGCGATTGTATCAGTACAGACAGCGGTGTAAGGTATTATCCGTCAAATGCAATAATTACCGTTGAATTAGAGGATGATGTTTCAAGTGTGCATAGCTTAAAGTACGGCTTACTCGATGACAGCGGTAGAGTATTAATCAAAGAGCAGGAAATTAAAGAGTCTGACATAATGTACTCAGATAACGGAAAGCACGCTACGGTTAAGTTGACAGTGCCTGGCTCTGCCGTTACAAGCGCTAATCAACTTAAGGGGTATCTGAAGCTTACGGCGTATGACCGTTCAAATAATAATATTGAACAGTCAGAATCAACTTGTATTGTTATAGATAATATTTCACCGCAAATTAGTGTTGAATTTAATAAGCCTGTAAAAGATGAGGGTGCTGTAGCATACTATAACGGCGATATTACCTGTACTATTAATATAGTCGAGGCGAATTTCTTTGCACAGGATGTTAATATTACTGTTCGTAAAAACGACAAAAAAATGAATGCTTTTAAGACATCTTGGACTGGTAGCGGTGATGAACATACAACTAAATTTACCCTTACCGAGGATGGAGATTATGAAATTGAGGTAGAATATACCGATAGATCCAATAATAAAATGCCTACATATAAGTCAAAAAAGCTGGTTAAGGACACAACCGATGTAAAATTTATATTATATATAAACAACGAAGAATATAAAATGTCGGATAGCAATGTATATACGGACGAAATTAATGTTGAATATAGTATCGAAGATGAAAATTACGATAGGTGCATCATAGTGCTTAAAAGAATAGGCATTGACGGTGTAGCAAAGCAGGTTACCGATTACGCCTTTGACGAAAATAGTAATCAAGGGGCGTTTAGCATACCATATAAAGCTAACGATGAAACAAATGAAGACCCATATGACGGAATATATATTATGACTGTTACCGCTTTTGATAAGGCAAATAACATGAAAATCTTTGAATATAAATTTATGGTAGATAGGTCAGGTCCTGTTATTAGATGTCTTACGAAGGTTAGCCCCTATTATGCAAATACTGATAAGGTGCCGGAAATTGTTTTTTACATACACAGTGTTGTTAAGCTAGATGAGTCAAATGCTATAAAAGTTAAAAAGAATGAAGATTTATTTACAGACAAAGATAAAATAAATAAACAAACGATCGAAGAGAAAGATAAGTGGTACAAATATATTTATACACTGAAAGACGGTTATTTCACAAACGATGGTTCATATAAAATAGAGATTTCTCCTGAAGATATTAAAGAAAAATATAAAAATGAGGATATTGAATTTACTGTAGATAAAGAGAAGCCTGAAATTCTTTACTTAAATAATCTTGACTCTGATATAGCCGATACAAGCGAAATCACTAATGGCGTATTTACCGCTCAATATATGGTAAGGGATCATACAAGCGGTATTAAAAGCATAAAGGTAATGTTAAACGGAACAACAAAGTACGTTATTGATAAATTAGAATCTAACGAAGAACATGAATATATGGGAACTATTGAGATACCCGAAAGCAACGACACTCAGAGCATTGAAATAATAGTGGTTGACAAAGCCGGAAATGAAAAGAGCTTGAGTAAGAACATAACAGTAACTACTAATCTTTTTATTCGTTGGTATCATAACTCAGTACTTTTTTATACTTCAATATGCGCCTTTTTACTGCTTGTTATAATCATAATTCTTCTTTCCGGTAAGCATAAGAAGAAAAAATGTTTAAATGCATAACTTTACAGATTGATTTATGATTAAATCAAAAAGATAAAATTAAAAACCCCTCTTACGGTATGGACATTGTTTGTTCTTAACTTACTTGTTAAACCGTAGGAGGAGTTTTTCTTAATATATTTATATGTTAGCAACCATGCGCAGAGCAGTCGTTCCAAGTGTAATAAATTGTGGTTTTATAAAAAATTCCCACTAGCAGTTCAGTAAGCCAAAACAGCAAACTGCCGGATACAATCATTAACCCCACTTCCAGCGGAATTATTTTTTTCGAGGCTTTTAATTTTCTTATAATCTTTAGCTTCCGGCGCATTTTCTCTAGTTGTATCCATATTTTATTATAGCATAAAAGTACAATGCCAGTTTTCAATATTGCATACAAATGATAGTCACACCATGTAGAAACCATCTTGCCTTGAAAAATGGCACCTTCTTTTGTAAATCCGCATTTTTCAAGAATCCTGCATGAACTTACGTGGTTACATCCACATCTTATTTTTTGCTCCTTGACAACCGGACAATTATAATGCTATAATTATAAAACAACAGTTGTTGATTTAGCAACATATAGTTTAAAGAATGCTGTTAATGCAACATCTATGGCAAAAACGTTGCGTTATTTACCAAAATTTAAGGAGCTATAGTATGGCAGAAATAAATCAAAGGGTTGCAATTACGAAAAGAATGTTAAAAGAGGGGCTTGTACGGCTGCTTGTCAAAAAGCCGTTGGATAAGGTCAATATCACAGAACTGTGTCAGGAAGCCGGGATTAACCGAACAACATTTTATAGGTATTACGAATTGCCGAAAGATGTTCTGACAGAAATGCAACGCGATTTTTTTGAAGAAACCCTTGAGCATTTTCAAAGGCCTTTGACAATAGGTGACATTGAACACTTTTTTATGTGTTTGTCAGAACGTGCAGAACTTGTCAAGCTCTTTTTTAAGTACAATTCGGACACCGAATGGGTCGATATTTTCACCGATATTTTTAACAGCTTTCCGGAAAAAAAGATGATGAAGGCGTTTCAGAATTTAGATGAAAACAGCGCAAAGCTGCTATCTACATATATTGCAGGCGGAACCTATTTTCTGGCACGTCAATGGATTATGGAGGATATGCCCATGCAACCAAAAGAAGTAGCGGCGATTGCTCTGAATATATTTGACAAAGACAGGGTATTTTGATGTGATATTACGAAAAGCTATAGGTAAAAGAAGTTTAATTTTACAATGTAATCACTACCGGGGGTGGTGCTATGGAAAAACTACTCGACAGTGTTATGGAGCTAGGCGAGAAGATGCTCATAAGCGGAGGCGAGGTTCACAGAGTTGAGGATAGTATAAAAAGAATTTTTTCAGCTTACGGGGCAAAACGCACTGATGTTTTTATTATTACAAGCAGTATGATTGTTACGGTGCATTTTGGTAGCGAAGGTATATTTACGCAAACACGCCGTATTACAGAAGCAGTTACGGACTTTGAAAAACTGCACCGGCTGAATGAACTCTCACGAAATATATGTAAATACAAACCTACAGCAGATGAAATAAAAATCAAACTGAATGAAATTGAGAATGGAAAAATTTATCCGCTATGGCTTGAATTTATATGTTATTCGGTTATTGCAGGTGCTTTTACAATGTTTTTTGACGGAAGCATTGTTGAGGCTGCTGTTTCTTTCATTGTGGGTGCATTAGTTAGACTTATTATTCTGATGTGCGACAAAACTGTCAAAAACAAAATATTCGCAAAATTCATATCGGCATTTTTTGCTACAGCTTTTGCATATCTTGCCTTGCGTTTTGAGGTTATTCTAACGGTGGACAAGGTTATTATAGGAAATATTATGACACTTATTCCCGGAATAGGACTTACAAATGCTCTGCGTGATTTATTTGTTGGCGATAGTATTGCAGGACTCCTGCGGACAATCGAAGCGTGCATGGCCGCTCTTGCTATAGCGGCGGGATATTTTGCTGTTATGGTTATTACAGGTGGTGTTATGGTATGAATAATACGGAAATAATACAGATAATCGCAGGCTTTATCAGCTCTCTTTGCTTTGGTATTCTTTTTAATATGCGTAGAAAAAGACTGTTTGCCACGGCGTTTGGCGGTTTGATTGCACTGTGCTTATTTTTATTACTCAGTAGGTCTATTACAAATGAGCCCATTGTTTACTTTCTTGTATCAGTGTTTATTTCATTATATTCGGAGATTATAGCAAGACTCTTGAAAACTCCCGCAACACCTGTTGTTACAACTGCACTGGTACCGCTTATTCCGGGTGGATCGCTTTATTACACCATGGCGTATGCTTTTCAAAGCGACTTTAATAATTTTGTAAAAAAGGCAGTTTATACGCTCCAGCTTGCCTCTGCTCTTGCTCTTGGAATTGTTTTTGTCACAGCAATGTTTCGTATATTAATGAGTCAAAAGATGGGGAAGAGTAAAAGTTCAGGTTGCAAAAAGCGAAAAGAAATTTGACTGAGTAATTTTGTAATGCAATATTACGAAAAGCTACCAAGCTCTTTTTTAACGAGAGTTTGGTAGCTTTTTGCCGTGAAGAAAATAACCGCAATCTTGTATCAAGATTGCGGTTCAGTCTTTACAACTTATCTTTGATACCTTTATGCCCACATCAGAGATCTTTTGGTTGGTTTGCCACCTCCAATTAAGCCATAAGGCGGTAATGGTGAGCTGAGCCTACTGGGTAGAAATACTAATAAGAAGATATAATTATTCACTCTTTCTTATTTTTGGTTATTTCAACATACTCTATTTTCATAGACAAATACGAAAGATATCGTTTGCTTTTAAAACGCAGACTTCTGTTTCCAAAAGCACTGATATCAACAGCTTCCCATAAAAACACCCATGCTACAATATCAATGACTTCTGACCAAATCAAGCTACTTAATCTGTATTCAAAAAGTAGCTGTACGGCTAAAACCAAAACACCTGCCAACGTTAAAAGAAAAGATATAATGTTATTACGTTTTAGTTCTCTTGAATTCGCAATACTTTTTTCACTGTAATATTCCTTTATACCTTCCTTATAAAGCTCTTTTTCAGTATCATCAATGCAATCGCTATGTATTCGCAAGGTAAGTTGTTCTTTAGGTAAAATCGAATTTGTGCTGTTTTCAATAAATTCAGCAACTTCAGTACTTATAACGGGTGTATCGCTTTGTGAAAATACCGAGAGAAAATTTGTGTCATCTTTTACCATCATATTAATGACAATACGGTTTTCATTGTCCCGTTGATACCTTTGTTTCAAATGAATATTTTGATTTGTTTTTTTTCGCAACATCGTTTCACCCCAATCCTTATATTTAAATTATCATTAAGCCTTAAAAAATGATGTAATAATCGTATAACGCATGAAACAAAATAAATGGCATTGCAAACAGGTTCATTCAGTAAGCATTATTTAGTGTGCAAGACTACCGTGAACCGGCATCCGCCTCCGTCTATATTTTCGGCAGTTATCTCGCCGTTTGATATCGAGAGTATTTTCTTCACCAGAGCCAGTCCAAGACCGTTTCCTTCTTCTTTATGCGAACTGTCTGCCTGATAAAATTTATCAAAAATATGTTTTTTAGCATCATCGGAAATGCCCGGACCACTATCCTCAATGGTAAAAATCACATCATTGTTTTGCGCGGTAAGACGAATACGGATCAACCCGCATTGGGGATTAAATTTGATTGCATTTCCGATCAGGTTATCCCATACATGACGCATCATATTTTCATTTCCGGTGTACTCAACGCTGTCCATTTCCACATCAAATTCAATATCTTTCTTTTCCCATGCAGGTTCCAGTGCAACGATCGATTGTCTGATTTGCTCGTCCAAACGGTAAATGGTTTGATTCACGGGGATGGATTGGTTTTCTATTTTTGACAACAGAAGAATACTCCCAACCAGAGTAGACAGACGATTGGTGTTGAAAATAATCTTATCCACGTATTGTATCTGCTCGTCGCTTAGATTCTCATTATCCTGCAGAAGCATTGAATAGCCCTCTATCGCATTGATGGGGGTTTTGAATTCGTGCGATACATTCGATACGAAATCCGTTTGCAGAATTTCGGTATTGCTCAGCTCATTAGTCATCAGGTTGAAGCCTGAATAAATTTCCCGAATTTCTTTGGATGAGGATTTGGTTTCAAGCCGTACCGTAAAATCCCCGTCGGCAACCTTTTCCATTGCCGCTCTGAGCTTTTTTATCGGATCGAAAAACCATTTCGACATAAAACCTGTAACCAGCAAACCGATAAACAGACTCAGCACAAGCAGTTCCAGCAAAATCGGTATTTGTATATGGGTGATATTATTAAAAAACGTTGACAGGCTGTAGGAAAGGATAACACATACAAGAATTTCCACCGAAACCATAAATGTCATTCTGACACGCAGACTGAATTTATTATCCCGCTGATTTCTGATTTTTTCAAAAGCTTGTCTTGCTTTCATAGCTTTACCACCTTATAGCCAACTCCGCGCATTGTCACGATTTTGAAATCCTTATTCTCTCTGAAACGGTCCCTGAGTCTTCCGATATGAACATCTACGGTATGGGGATCGCTTTCATTGCCGTATCCCCATATCTCGTCCATTAATTGCTGACGAGTAAAAATTCTTCCCGGGTAAGACACCATTTTATATAACAGCATAAACTCCTTTTGAGGTAAAATGACAGACTCACCCTCGGTGATAACGGTAAGTGAATCACATTCCAAAATAGTGTTTCCTATAACCTGTCTGCGTTCGTTGATCATTTGCGCACGGCGAAGCAGTGCCCCCACACGCAAAACCATCTCATTTACATTGATTGGCTTTACCATATAATCATCCGTCCCCGATAGGAAGCCCATCCGCATATCGTCAAACGCATCCTTTGCCGTTATCATCATCACCGGCGTGGTATTGCCGACATCGCGGAGCTGGCGCACAAACTCATATCCGTCCATAACCGGCATCATAATATCGGAAATTATGAGGTCATAATAGTCGTTATCCATGGCATCAAGTGCCTCTTTACCGTTGGAAACGCCTTTTACGGTATATCCGTTTTTCATAAGAACATGGGAGAAAAGCTGACGTAACTCTCTATCATCTTCTGCAATTAGTATTTTAAGCATATATAAATCCTCCAAAATCTACATCTTTCAGATATTTGTTTTGTTTTTTATCCGTTTTTCAAAGCTATTACGCATATCTTTCAGATGTTCTGAAAGAGGACGGTCGGAGTGAAACGGACGGAAAAAGTGATATTTTTGTTTTGTTATTTCATAATGGCTCCGAATATTGGCTTTGATGGTTTCGTATTTCACGACTACGTCATTTTCCTCTGCAAACATCTTGATTTTAGTAACAAGCTGCACCGACTGTGCCACATCGATAATAAATACACCGAAAAACAATCCGATCACGAAAGAAAATGCAAGGTTTTGCGACAGCCAGTGAATCGCACCAATAATATGCGGATGAATAAAGAAGTAATAGACTGCACCCAAAACCGCCCAAATCAATGAAAATTTTGGACAGATAATTCCCTGAATGTTGCCCCATTCATTGGTGTAGTCCCACAATCGAACCTTCATGATTTTCAGAGCAAGGATACCGGCAATATATTCGATCACCGTCATGCAGATCGCCATACCCAAAAACAGCATTACTTTGTTCCAGAAAGGATTATCAATGAAATTCCATTTTTCCAGCGAGGCGATCAAATACACCAGGCACAAACCGAATCCGTATAAAGGCAGATACGGGCCGGTGCAAAATCCGGGATTAATCCATTTTCGTTCCGGATTGGCACGGGATATGAAACGGCGAAACAACACTTCCAGTACCCATCCCGAGACAGAGCCCATAAAAAACAGAAACGCTAATTCTAAAAACACATTCATACTAAACTCACAACCTATTATTCCGTAGAAAATTCCATATTGGTATATACTTTTTCCATTCTTTCATCCGGGAAATGTTCATCGATAAATTCCCAA
Source organism: Acutalibacteraceae bacterium (assembly GCA_051881075.1). Lineage (GTDB taxonomy): Bacteria > Bacillota > Clostridia > Oscillospirales > Acutalibacteraceae > RUG14223. Next base: position 20,676 of record JBJEPE010000076.1, read on the forward strand.
AATGAATTGGACGGGGCGACACCTTCCAATCGCTGTGACCATCTATGCATAGAGACACAGGATATAACTGCATTAAACGCAAAGAAAACGACCAATATCCATGTGGCGATCTTGCCGATACGATTTGGTATTTTTAATATCAAATTTGCCATTCTCGGATAGATGTTTTTGATCCATAGCACACCGAGAAATCCCCAAAAAACAGAATAGAGTAAGCAGATACGACCGTTTATGTTAAACGGCATATGGCTGTAATCCCAGGAACGCGAGCCGAATATTAGTTCTTGCCCCCAGGAACATATATATTCTACCACGCTTCCTACGATCATGCCACCCAAAAATGAAATCCAGGCGCCTCGATTTCTGAATTTATACAGACACACCGTTAAGGCAACCGCTCCGACGCCATAGAGAAGATTAAACGGACCATACACCAGACCCGAGCGGCTCTCTATGTATCCGTTGATAATCAGACACCACAGTGTCTCGATCACAACCCCGACAAAACTGCCGACAAAGCAAATAAGTAGCAGTTTATATATGTTCAGTCCCTTCGCAAAATGCTCTGAACTGATTTCGTGGTAATCAATCGTGGCATTCGCGGGTGTACTGGAGATCAGTTTATGCTTTTTTTCTTGTTTGCGAATATCGTTCCATCTGGCATTCAGCTCATCACTCACAACATAGGTCTGTGACAGAGCTTTTGCAATATTGGAGGTAGCACGTTTCAGGGAGTTGGATTTGTTTTGCACTTCTGTCTCATCAAAATCTTCTTGCAGCATTTGAGTGTAAAACGCTGACATTTCTTTTTGGGTTGCAGTTGCTACTTCCGTTAATCGCAAACTCTCTTTTTCAATATCCGACATTTCCTCCGGAGCAACGGTTTGCTCCGTGTAATCGATCTTAGTTTTGCCTGCTTTTGTTTTCATTTATCAGCACTCCTTAGATTTTTGAGTTATATTTTGTCTGTCAATACAGCCTGTTCCCTTTTTCAATAAAGCACGGTAAATCCATCCGCCGACAATTGCCAACACAATTGTTCCGACAAAAATTATCCATTGATTACTTTAACGCCGAATTTTTTGGTTAAGGCTAAAATAATAACCTTGCCGAGCATATTGCCGATTATGCAGTAAATCATTCCCGGCACCGCGCCGATTTTGAGCGGCTCGGCGGGAATAAGCTTTACAACGATTTGCGCCGCCCGTATCAGGATAAAAACAGTTTCGTCAAACGCCCTAAAATGCCTTCCAAGGGTGACAAGTAAATTTATATTATAGGCAGAAATGGTCTGTTGCTCCGTAAAACTAATCTCAACATTCCGTGAATTTGCAAGGCATAGGGATTTATTTTATTATTTTACATGTTCTTCATCAACCTATCTTCAACTAAACTTCAACGATTGTTGATATTTAGTTGAGCATAGGTTGAAAATAGTGCTGTAATATAATAAGGAATTTACTGTATTTAATCGGAATTTGTTTGAGGTGGTAATGGTTATGATAAAGAAAGCGGAGACAAAAACAATTATAAAAATATGGGTGGCAATATTTGCCTTATACTTATGTATTCATTATTGGACGAGCGTTTCAGGGGGCATAGGTTCTGTGCTGAACGCAGCTATGCCGCTTTTAGTTGGTTGCGTAATAGCCTACGCATTAAATATTCTGATGAGCTTTTACGAGAGGCATCTGTTCCCGAATTCAGGCAAAAAATTTATTTGCAAATCACGCAGGGCTTTCAGCCTGTTGCTGGCGATAATTACCCTGCTTGCTATTATCGCTCTGGTAATCGCTTTGATAGTTCCACAGCTGGTTTTCTGCGTAAAGTTGCTTATCGCCGAAATACCCGGTGCCATCAATTATTTGCTTGAAAAGCTTGAGGAACTAAATATCCTGTCAAGCGATGTGTTCAATAAGCTGGCAGCAATCGACTGGCAATCAAAAGTGGGACAGATTGTAAATACTCTATTGTCCGGTATCGGCAATGTAATGGATATTATAGTGTCAACTGTATCTTCTGTAGTCTCAGGCATTACAACCGCTTTTGTAGCGATTATCTTTTCCATTTATCTTCTTATGGGAAAAGATAAACTCGGCAGTCAGTGTAAAAAACTTATGAGACGGTATATTCCTGAAGCAAAGCTTTCCTCAATCGAACATATTTTGTCCGTGCTGAACGACAGCTTTCACCGCTTTATTGTCGGACAATGCACCGAAGCTGTTATTTTAGGCGGACTTTGCACATTAGGAATGCTTATTCTCCGTCTGCCATACGCTCCTATGATAGGTGCGGTAATCTCCTTTACTGCGTTGATACCCATTGTCGGGGCATTTATCGGTGGCGCAGTCGGAGCATTTCTTATACTTATGGAGTCACCGGTACAGGCTTTAATCTTCCTCGTGTTCCTGGTTATTTTACAGCAATTTGAGGGAAATGTTATCTATCCGAGAGTTGTCGGCTCGTCAATCGGTCTGCCGGGAATTTGGGTGCTTGCGGCCGTTACGATAGGCGGCGGTGTGCTCGGTATTTTCGGTATGCTGCTCGCTGTTCCGCTCGCAGCTTCGGCATATAAGCTTTTGCGTGAGAATGTAAATAAAAACGCAGTTAATACAGTTGAATCAACGGCAATATAGGAGGAGATCGTTTTGACATATTACGATAAATCCGAGAAGAAACTATAAAAGAGTTATCAGCTGATGAACATCAGGCTTAAGCTCATCGGAGGTACTTGTACGGCAGAAAAAACGGTTCTAATAAGCTACGGGGAAAATGAAAAAACAAATTTACAACGATTTGCAGATCAATACAAGGATGTTATGATTTTGAATTTGGTTGCTGCCGCTGTCATTTCCTTTGTCATTGCGTGCGTTGGGGGAGAACGAAAGAATTTTTTGTACTTGCTTTTAATTCTGCCGATTATAATAGTGAATGCCATTATGGGCGTTTTTCAGGAAAGCAAAGCGGAAAAGGCTCTTGATGCTCTCAAAAATATGTCGATACCTTATGCGAGGGTGATACGCAACGGGACAGAAAAGATAATTGACGCATCAGAATTGGTTTCGGGCGATATTATTTGTTTGGAAGCAGGAGATTTTGTGCCGGCTGATGCAAGACTGTTCCACAGCGCAGGATTGAAAAGTGAAGAATCTGCGTTGACAGGCGAGTTCCCTCAAATTAAATTAGGCAGAATTGCTCACTGTTTTGCTGGTGGCATTGGTGCTATTTACCTCGGCAGGCATTGACTTTGAATTGATAACTTTTCCTGCTCATTTGTATTTGGTCGGATTTGCGCTTTGTCTTGTGCCAGTTGTTGTAAAGGAGCTTTCCAAAGCATTTGGATTGATTAAGCATCAGCATTAAAGCAAATGATTATTATCAATATCAATAAACATTCATTTCCATCCTAAAATGTGAAATACCTCAAAGCTGTGCTCCGGAGGACACTTGTTATATGCAAAGCGGTGCAGCTATGAGGGATTGCACCGCTTTCCTTTAATGCCTTTAGGCTGGTTTGCTCGAAGAGTAAACCAAACAACCACCTGCTATGTGGGTGTGCGTAAAATGTTATACAACAAAATTCCCAAAAGTAGTACAATAAGGTTGTTCAAGTTTTAGAGTACGCTGAAAGGAAAATTTTAATGGCTAATATCACAAATAGTTTATCACATACAAAATGGTTATGCAAGTATCATATAGTAATAGTTCCAAAAGACAGAAGGAAAATAATATACTATCAATACCGAAAAGATTTGCAATAAATTATTAGAACACTCTGCAAATACAAAGGCGTGGAAATAATAGAAGTACATATGATGTCCGACCACATACATCTTTTGCTGAGTATACCACCTAAAACGAGCATAACGAGTTTCATGGGATACTTGAAAGGAGAAAGTGCGCTGATGATGTTCGATAAACATGCAAATTTAAAGTATAAGTTTGGCAACCGTCACTTTGGGCAGAAGGATATTATGTTTCAACAGTAGGCTTAAATGAGAGCACAATAAAAAATATATACCAACCAAGAGAAAGCAGATATAGCATTAGATAAATTAAGCGTAAAAGAATACGCGGACCCATTTAGTTAGTCCCCGTTTAGGGGTAGCCAAAGAGGCAAAGACTCTAAGGATTTAACAAAGAGCAAGTCCGCACCTTGAGACACGGGTCGGCATTATGGGCTTATAGCCCTTGTGTAAACCACCCATTTGACGGGTGGTTGTGACTGCGAAAGAAAATAACCGCAATCTTGTATCAAGACTGCGGTTATTGTTTGCCAAAGAGATGTAATTTTGCTAGAAAGCTGTTGACAATGCACACCACTTTGAGTTTTCGTCAAAGTGTATAGGAATAATTAAACGGTGGACACTCTTAATAATTCAAGTTACTTAGCAATTAAATAGAAATTGCTTTATGGCGATGTCGTTTTTGTAATTTTCAGAATAAAAAATTGCGAATATCAGTGTAAGTCCTCGATAAATCAGAACTGTGCTATTTAATATCTATATCAACATATTCCTTTTTGTATCGGTAGATTCTATATATAGTTTTACCTGTTGCATATGCAACTGAAAAAACAATTCCATATGCAAATTCTTCTGCTTTACATAAATAAAGAAGAAGAATTGTAAGTAATACCGGCCCAATAAAATCTAAAATATATTCAAACAAATGTTTTTTTATATGCCTTTTTAACATATCTTTTTTCTTCTCTTCTTTGCTGAAACTATTGCTCATAAGTATATCCTTTCTACGCTAAGTCGGTGGTACAACTTCCGATTTATCGTTTTTATTTTATCATGTCTTTGCAAATTTTTCAATATTATTAAAGCAAATAAGTCCACCGTAATTCTATCAAAATTACGGTGCAGTTTTAATGATTACCCCGTATTCGCTTAATAAGCCTTTTGAAAAAAGACTCTTTTGGTTGGATGGAAGGGTAATCGCAAAAACAAACCCTGTCATTTATGAATGCTTCAAATTTGCGTTGATAATCTTCTTTATCAAAGTAACCGGTTTCCGCCTCATCAAAAATATCTCCCATGATATACATCGTGTACCAAGGCTCATCAAAATATCGTTCTGTGTGTAAAGCTAATCGGTACATCAACGCAGTTATGTCTTTCATTGGCATAGCATCTTCAATATATCTTCTTTTCAGGAATGACATGACGTAATTGAAAACAGATTTGTCATAATCAATGTCAGAATCTTTTGCTTTCCGGAGATATTCATTAAGCACGGATAAAATCTTTTTATCATCCGAACCGGCCGTATACAACTCTAGCACAATATCCGAAATAGGATCTCGTTCTACAAGTGCATCATCAACATACTGCTGTAATTCATCCTTATATCCACACAGCAGCAAGAGTTTAAAGCATACGGCATATTCGTAGGTCATAATTACTCATCCTTTCAATTATAGATTGTACCATAAACAATGCTTCATTTCAACGATTTGCCAATAATTCACCGATTATCAGTAATTTAACGATAAGAAATCAAGTAGTTAAGATTAATGATTTTGTCTTGTAAAAGTTCACAAAACACCGTTTTGGGCATAAAATAACCGCCATCCCGTTGTATCAGAATGACGGTTATCGTTTGCTAAAGAGATGTAATTTTGATAGAAAGCTGTTGACAATGCACACCACTTTGAGTTTTCGTCAAAGTGTATAGGAATAATTAAACGGTGGACACTCTTAATAATTCAAGTTACTTAGCAATTAAATAGAAATTGCTTTATGGCGATGTCGTTTTTGTAATTTTCAGAATAAAAAATTGCGAATATCAGTGTAAGTCCTCGATAAATCGGAATCTGTCGAATTCTGTGAACGAAAAAATAACGATTTTCTCGCTCAAAACATCAATTATTCTCAAAAAAATTAACAATCATATCAATAGTATACTTGTCATGTTCCATATATAATTCTTTATCTATTTTTCCTTTTGGATTACTCTGCTGATATCGAATTGCATCATCAGTTAGAAAATAAGTATAATGCTCATTATGATTTGGCTTATCCATTAGCATAAATTCACACTTATTATTTGTTATCATATCTTTTTTTTCGTAAATCGGGCTCCTATTACCACAATAAAAAACATCTGTGTCTGCACTTATCACTAACACAGGGATACCGGAAAAATTAATGCCGTCTATAGCAGATAAATTGCTATTATTGCCATACTTCAAATGAATAAATGCAAGATTAATTGGTCGGATAAGATAGTATGCAGGACCAGTAAATCGTTTTATTGAACATTCCCACTGTTCAGAAGCTGAATTAAATCCAGAGGCGGTAACAACTGCATCGATCCTATGATTATAATTTAATACTGCAGTTACGGCATATCCTCCCATACTATGGCCAAACAAGTATATTGGCATATCACTAAATGAATCATTATTATCACAATATGTAAGTATTGAATTCAAATCATATACTGCCTGTGTATATCCACCAAATGAATCACCTTCGCTTGTATAACATCCAGTATAATCGAAACCCATCACTTGATATCCTTCATCAACAAAATATCGAACCTCGTATAATTTTATATCATTTGAATCCCCATGACCTGGCGCAACGACAATAACACCCTTTGTGTTATCTTTTCCATAAAGATAGGCTGATAAAACGTTTTCCCCAGACCGAACATTTATTAACTCTCGTGGATATTGTTCTGCAATATCATCATATACTAAATATCTGTTAGCATCATAATCTTCATATGTATATTTACCCATAACAATGCCATGTGCTATTAAAAGGATAAGCGGTATTATAATAAAATATATTACACTCATGACAATTGCTATGATTTTAATTTTTTTCTTCATATTGTTTTTCCTTAACTGTAAAAATCTAAATTTACCCATTCGACAAATTTCGATTCGTCGAGCCATTTTTATTTTCATAATTTTACAAAACACTAAAAACCGGACACCAATCATGATACCCATTGTATTAAAATTGGTGTCCGGTTATGAAAACTAACCCTCATTTTGATACAAATGCACCCCCTTTTTGACGTTAGGGGGTACAAATTAGTTTTAAGGGGAGCGTTTATGGCTTTATGCAATAAAAATACGGTCCACACAAATCATTCTCATGTGTTTTGATATATGTCCATGAAAAGTCCCTTGCAACGATATAGATTTCAGTTTCTTCGTCTAATTGTTCGGCAGTTATATTTTCAAAATTCAAGATTTTAACAGTTGCATTTATCTCGAAAGGAATAATGTACCATGCATTTGCCTTGTTTGCTTTATTGAATGCATGCCGTGCTTTTTCGCTTGTCAAATAATCATCTGAATTGACTAACTCCCAAGAAAAAATATGCCAAATATAATTGCCGGTTTTATTAACCTTATTTTCAATATCACGCTTTGAAATATTGGCAGCAAAGTGCAGGAGCCATTCCTTTTTAAATTCGTTCAGTCTCATACCAACATACATAAATCAATCCCTCATCTTGTTATGATAGCATAAAATAAGAAACACCACAACCTTGTATCAAGATTGCGTGATTCTTTTGGAATTAACCCTATTGTGGGTGAATTTCAAAAAATGTGTTTTTAGTGTTCGATAATAAACGTCCAATTGTCTTTCAATGACGCAGGCATGAGAGAACCAAGCTTTTCGGCATCTTTCCTTAATGAAGATTTATTCAAATCAAAAAAGAAGAATTCTCCGCGCCCGTCATTGTACCCAAGCTGAAATTCAATTTCAACACGGTAGCATGCAAAGGCGGGGCTGAGGTTTTCGTCTACGGCGTTGACAACAGCCATGGCATCTGTCTTAGATGTGCTGATTATCCAATCTTCATTCTGCTCAAACCAATTCCAAAAAACTTTCATTTTTTCTTCGTCAGCTTTTTTGTTGAAAAACATTATGTATCCTCCCTTTATCTTGGCTAATTCAATTATAGCATAAACCTTGCATTATTGCAATGATTTCAGCAGTAGTTTCACGATAGGTTGAAATCTAACTATAGAAAATTTTGGAATAAGTCGTTTTTTGTATTTCCACACCCAAAGTTCTGGAACATACTGATTTTAAATATAAAACAACCATCATTCCCGTTGTATCAGAATGGCGGTTATTTTTTGAATACAGTCCCAATTTTGATACAAATACACCCCTTTTAGGATAGGGGGTAATTGTGCTTATATTGCAATAAATTGCTTTATCTTTACTGATTAGTATACATTGTTTGTATTATTGAGTTTGTTTGTAATATGGTGTATAACAACTATTCGTAGTTCATCCCATGCTGGAGCTTCGTTAAGCCAAATCAGTTGATTGGCCTTGTTAATCGGGTCATACATCTGTTCTATTTGCTCGTCGTTCAAGGGGAGCCGAACATCGGAGAAATATTCCTTGATAATATTCAAAAGAAGATTAGCATATCGATTCGCTCCAATTGTTTGTAAGGCTTCAATTATATTATTTAGATTACTCGATGTGAGAACTTCTTCGATATCATCCATAATGCTGTTCCAAAACTCCATGCACAATGCAAGTAACTGCTCTTCTGGAGATAATTGCTCAATGCTGCTGTTTAAAATGGCATTCATAAATTTCTCAAAATGAAAAGAAGGAAGTTGAGCAATATGACGACCATTATCTATATAAAACTTATTATATGAATCTGTACGCCATCCACCTGCTCTTTTCAGCAAAATATTATACTCTAATGAGTTGTTGTCATAAATTATGGCATTTTTTTCGAAAGAATTATTATCCTCAAGATAATAAACCTCTGATTTAGGAACTTCAACACTAAGTGCTTTTCCATTTTTGATTGTGCCAACAAATTGACCGTTAATATAGATGTTGTATGGTAAAAGCGCTCCTGCGAATGCAATTTTTCTATAGATATTAAATCGTACTGATTTCATTGGGCCTCACCTCCAAACGAAGATTACCAAAAGTAGTATACCTTATATTTGTATTTTTTTCAACTATGAAAAAATCCCTCAACAGTTGTAGAGCAGTGTATAATATAATATCCGTTCCAATCATACGCTACCGTAGGGAACAGATATCATTAAAAACAGGAATGTTTAATTTCCCATGAAATCGCCTGCGGCGATGAAAGCCTCACTTCGTTCGGACGAAATCTGCTTCTCAGATGAAATCAAATCCGTCCGTTTCACCCCGTGTAGCGGGATTTCATCACGAAGTGATTTCATCCATCGAAGATGGATTTCTTCCGGACGAAGGACGGATTTAACTGAAAAAACCTCTTTTGTCTAATGACAAAAGAGGTTTTTTCTTGGCGGAGAAGAAGGGATTTGAACCCTTGCGCCAGTTGCCCGACCTACTCCCTTAGCAGGGGAGCCTCTTCACCACTTGAGTACTTCTCCGTATGGTGAAATAGTTTAATAAATATAAAATGGCGGAGGGGAAGGGATTCGAACCCTTGGTCCCTTTCGGGATCACTAGTTTTCAAGACTAGCTCCTTAAACCGCTCGGACACCCCTCCAAAGCTTCAACGGTATATATTCTATCATAGCTTACTGAATTTGTCAATACATTTTAAAAAAATTTTTAAAGCATATCATATAAAGTATAATGTGCAATATTCCATATAACCTTATTTTATAAAATGAACCGCATATGTATTATTAACCTTTATTAGACGGCGAAATATAATAAAACTAGATATAAAATTTTGTGTTTAAATGCAAAACTAAGCATAATTTAAAACGAAAAGGGAAATATATGTCTTTTTCACTCATTAAAGAATCATGGTGAACAAAGTGTCAACAATACTGCTTCAAATGCGGTGACAAACACATCTAATCAAACCAAAAATATTTATTTGTCCGTACTGCCTACAAATCTTGCACGGCCTAAAGATATGCCTAAGGCTTCACTTATAAATCAATAATTTCAAATTCATTTCCGTGTTTGCTTATAATATCAAGTAAATCATCAGTATCAAGCCATATTGTAGCTGTGTTTTCGTTTGGATGTACTCCGATATTTTTACCCTTAAAGTCGCTGTCTAAAAAGAATTTAACCGAAAGGTCGCTGTTATTCAGCAGTCCGAATGGAGTTACCGACCCTTTGGTAAGTGCAAGTTTATCCATTAAATCATTTTCAGAAGCAAAGCTTAGCTTGCGTGTGTTATGATTCGCCTGAAATTCCTTAAGGTCTACACGTTTGTTTTCAAACATGGTTATAAGATAGTAATTGCGCTTTTTGTCATCCCTTACAAACAGATTTTTAGCGATGGTTTCAGGATATGGCAGATTTTCTGCAAGCATTTCATCTATTGTGAAGACAGCGTTGTGTTCGGATTTTTCGTATTTTATACCGGATTTATCAAGCATTTCAAGTACTTCCTGTTTATTCATAAATTCCTCCGTTCTACCGTAGTTTACGGCACATTTAATCATTATAGATAATTCTAATTCGTTATTCTGTGATTGTCAAGATAAACAAATTGTTTTTCACCGATATTTTATTATTTGCGTATAATATTTAGGGCAAGATCAAATTGTATTTTGCTTTAATAAAGCGTATAAGAGGGTCGCATTTTATGATGAATTACAACAGAGGACAACCGAATAACGGTGCAAATAATATGTTTGCCAATAATGATATGAACGGTAATATGAGTAGTGATGATTTAATAGCGCCAAGCGGTGACTATATATCACGATATCCGCAAGATGTAGGTCAGGGATATGATAGCTACAAGGATTTTAAAACGAAGCATAGCGGTCAGGGATTACTTAAAGTACAGGTGTTTGCCGCTAGAGGTGCATTCCCGATAGAAAACGCAAACGTTATTGTTCAACAGGGTGACAGAAATAACCCACACATAATTTTTAGCGGTGCTACCGATGAATCGGGCATAGTTGAAGGTATAAAGCTGCCTGCGTTGGCAGAGTCGCTCTCACAAAATTATGAAACCGCAGCAAATAGCGGCACGGATTATTTGGTATCAGTAAGGCACCCTAACTTTTTACCTGTAAACGGTAGGGTAGTTACGGCTTATGATACCGTTGAAACTATTTTGCCTGTTTTGATGTATCCAGTATTGCGATAAGGGGGGAATATATATGGCATACCCTATAGTGCCGGAAACAATAACAGTGCATTTAGGTTTACCTAATCAGAATGCAGAAAATATAGTTGTACCCTTTGCGGAATATATTAAGAATGTTGCGTCAAGTGAGATATACCCAACGTGGCCTGAAAGCGCCATAAGGGCGAATATACTTGCTCAGATTTCTTACACATTAAATAGGGTTTATACTGAATATTACCGCAGTAAAGGTTATGACTTTGATATAACCAGTAGCACTCAGTTTGACCATGCCTTTGTAAAGGATAGAGATATTTTTGAAAATATCAGCCAAATAACAGATGAGATCTTCAATGACTATATAGTACGTCGCGGTCAGATAGAGCCGCTTTTTGCTCAATTTTGTGACGGCGTACGTACACAATGTGACGGACTTTCGCAGTGGGGAAGTGTTGAACTTGCGGAACAAGGACTTACTCCTTATGAGATACTACAGTATTATTATGGAGGTAATATAGATATTGTATATAATGCAAGAATTGGCACAAATATAGAGTCATACCCCGGATTAGCACTTAAACGAGGTTCTTTTGGAGAAGATGTACGTACTATAAAAAAGCAGCTTAACAGAATAGGCAAAAACTATCCTGCAATACCGCAGATCACCGAGCTTTCGGATGCGTTTGACCTTGAAACTGAAGAAGCAGTAAAAGCATTTCAAGGAATATTTAATCTTACTGTGGATGGAATAGTAGGTAAGTCAACATGGTATAAAATAAAGGAAATATATAACGGTGTTAAAGGACTTTCTGAGCTGATAAGCGAGGGTATAACTATATCTGAAGCAGAAAGAAAATATCCTAATGTACTTATGCTGGGGGATAGCGGAATAGGAGTGCGCACTATACAATATTATCTTGCGTTTTTGGGATATTTTTACGAAGATCTGCCTCAACTGCGTATTACCGGTGAATTTAATGAAGATACACGGCAGGCTGTGCTGGCGTTTCAAAAAAAATATGGTCTAACACAGGACGGTATAGTAGGCAGAGATACATGGAATGCACTTCAGCGTGCATATAATCAGCTCATAGCTGACTTGCCGCAAGATTACAGGCAATTTATAAGTGAAATATATCCCGGTAGATTTTTAGTACCGGGTGATACAGGAAGCTATGTAGAAACATTGCAGACAAACTTACGCAAAATCGCCCAAAATGACCCGTCTATACCGCTCGTCGAAGTCACCGGAACATATGATACTGCTACACAGAACGCAGTAAGGGCGCTACAGGCTCAGCTAGGATTTGAGGAGAACGGCGTTGTAGGCCCCATCATTTGGAGTGAAATAATATCACGTGGAAGCGGTTTTTAAACTGTAAACCGAATAACTATATAAAAATTATCTCCCACATATGCACCTGTGCGGCGCAAATGCGGGAGAATTTTTATTAATATAATTTATGTATTATGCGATGATCTCGCCGTCAACTGTACCGGGTAAACCTGCGGCATTAGACTCATCTGTATCAATGTGCATAGCAGGTGCAAAGTTCTTGTTTACTCTTACTACGACATCACCGAATACCAGCTTTCTGCCTTCGCCGCCAACCTCAACACTAACTATCTGCTTATCCTTAAGGCCGTATTCCTCTGCTGTTTCAGGTGTAAGGTGAATGTGACGCTTTGCGGCGATAACACCGCAGTCTATCTCGTACTCACCGTTAGGACCTACAAGCTTGCATCCGGGTGTGCCAGCTATATCGCCTGACTCACGAACAGGGGCAACAATGCCGATCTTTCTTGCATCTGTAAGTGAAAGCTCTACCTGTGTTGCGGCACGAACAGGACCTAATATAGAAACGTTCTTCATTTCGCCCTTCGGTCCTACGATGTCAACTCTCTCATAGCAAGCAAATTGACCCGGCTGTGATAAGTTCTTCTTGTTTGTAAGCTCTGCACCCTTGCCGAATAATGCCTCAAGTGCTTCCTGTGATACGTGTACATGGCGTGCGGATGTTTCAACCATTATTTTCATAAAAAATCTCTCCTGTCTTTAATTAAATCATACACCGCTGTATGACTGAAAGCAACTCTCAGGTAGTAGACGGTAAGTAATGCTATTCAATCTATTTGAGTGTTGCCTTAAGTGTATTGGGTAATATGTTTTTAACATACATTACCTAAATATTTTACAACTACTTGAGCAAAAATTCAATATATATTTTGAAATTTTACTTAAAAACAATAAATAAACCGAAAAAACAAAAATATTGTTGATTGTATTGCGTGTCGGACTTGACCAATATTGAATATAATGTAATGTGATACCAACGCTGATTTAAGTTTAATTGGGATTGATAAAGTATATTAATGCCAAAGATATAAGATTACATGACAATATTAACTTCAGCTTTTAAGGTCGTTGGCATCTAAAAGACGATATATATTTAATAAACGGGGTATATATATGACAGCAGAAGTGATAAAAGGTATTTTAATACCGTTTTTAGGCACATCTCTGGGGGCGGCGTGTGTATTCTTTATGCGGAAAAAAATGAGCGATATATTGCAAAGTTCATTGAACGGTTTTGCTGCCGGGGTAATGGTTGCTGCATCGGTGTGGAGCCTTATAATGCCTGCCATAGAGCAGTCATCGGCAATGGGTAAGGCGGCGTTTGTACCTGCCGTAGTAGGACTGCTTGCAGGAATACTTTTTTTACAAGTAATAGATATAATACTTGCGCATCTACATACTGACGGTGTGCAGAATGATAAAGACAAAAGCAGCCATAAGAAAAAAACGTCAATGCTTGTTTTTGCGGTTTCTCTGCATAATTTGCCTGAGGGTATGGCTGTAGGAGTGGCTTATGTTGGCTTAATTATGGGTAATAGCGGAATAACTGCCGCAGGCGCAATGGCACTATCTATAGGTATAGCAATACAAAACTTTCCTGAGGGTGCAATAATATCCATGCCGCTTAAGGCAAACGGAGCATCTAAAATAAAGGCTTTTATATGCGGTGTTTTGTCAGGTGTAATTGAACCGATAGGGGCGGTTTTTACTCTGCTTGCGGCTAGCTTTATAATTCCGGCGTTGCCGTATTTGCTAAGCTTTGCGGCAGGGTCAATGCTATATGTTGTTGTAGCTGAGCTGATACCTGAAATTACTGAGCAAAACAACAAACATATCGGTACATGGATGTTCGCTTTAGGTTTTGTAGCAATGATGATTTTAGATGTAACATTGGGATAAAGTTAAACAGGGTTGTAAAAACTACAGCCCTGTTTTCAAAGAATAATAAAAAGCGTAGAACAAACAAAATCATTTTATGCTTTTTTAATGCGGTTTAAGCTTTTTACACTACTTACAGCTATTTGATGTATACATTAATATTCTTAGGGCAATACTATTATTACAATGTGAAATTATTGCTTTTTGTTTAGCGCAAAAAGCATTTCAAACGTTTTTCCGGCACATTTTTATTAAGCATAAGTATGCGTAATTGCGTAAATTATAGCTGTTGTAAGAAATGTTCTAAATTATTTTTTCAAAAAGTATTGACAAAGCAGACTAAAAGTGTTATTATAATCTAGCGTTGAGAAACAATTAAATATCGCGGGATGGAGCAGTTCGGTAGCTCGTTGGGCTCATAACCCAAAGGTCGTAGGTTCAAATCCTGCTCCCGCAACCAAATAAGCACGATGGTTTTGATACGAAACCATCGTGCTTTTTCTATATTGGTTGATATTTACACAGCAATTTGATATAATTATATTTGACAAACTTGAATTTATCGAACGCATCTTTGGGCAAAGGAGGATAAAATGAGCAAACAATACAAAAGTGTCATTCGTACTTTCTTTTCTGATTATCTTAGTTGGCTTTTAATCGTATCTGCTTTATTTGTCATTAGTCTTGTTGCAACCATTGCTTTTGGTAATGCGAATGGCTTTATTTGGATTGTTCCCGTTCTATTCCTCGTTATTTATTGCTTTTCACTTCCGTTATTAATTCTTTATAGTAGAGCGAAAAAGGATATAAAAAATAGAAATATTGAACAAATAACTATCAAAAACTTTAAAATTGAGCAAGATGATAAATTTGGATTTAAAAACAGAGGTGGAGCGACAGTAGGAAAGAGAAAATACAGAATTATTGACGAAAATGGTAATTACTATTTACTCTCTACAGCAAACGAAAAAGATATGTTTTTTATGTTTCACATTAATCCTTCTTTTTCAATAGAGCTTGAGTTTTTAAAAACATCACGGCTGGTTTTACATATGAAAATAATTGACGAGCCTCAAACGAACAAGAAAGTTCGAACAAAAAAGTATAATACTGCTTCAGATTTTAGAAAAATATTTAATCACTATTTGTGATGAGCACAATCAAATTCCAATTTATCGGTCGGTTGCAACCCGTATTAAAAATTGCGTTTTAATTCAAATCAAGTAGATGTATCGGCTTCGAGTTACATCCGCTTTTATTTTTGCTTTTTGTCTTTATCTGTGTGTTCTTAGACCAAATAAACCTCTCCGTTGATATGTACTCACTTCTGTACAGTTATCTTGGATTTGTTTTAAGTATGCTGAGTTATATGGAGGGATGTACTATGGATACAAATGTTGTAGTGGCGATTGGTTCTAATATGGTGGGTTCCAAGCAACATGAGAGTTCGAACTTGAATAAGAACTATACACATTTAAAGCTTAAAGATAACCAATTCTCGGGTGCAAGTCCCGAGCCACTACCAAAGGACATCTTCGGATGTCCTTCTTTTTATGCTGACATCGTTACGCACATACGGGTTGCCCTTGCTTTTACTCGGTAGGTTCTGCAGGGGGCTTTTTCTTATGGCATACAAAGGTTAAGAATAGGAAAATACCGCATAATTTATAAATATGGTATTGATAATGAGCTTGAAATAGTTTATATTATTGACATAGGCTCTCGTGGTGATATTTACAAGTAACGGAGGTAAGTATTATGTCTGAAAAAACAAAGCAGATTGTCCAAATGATTGATATGCTTCCGGACAGTGATAAAGAGTTAGCATATGAAATCATAAAAAAATTAGTCTTTGCGTGGGATCCTGATTTCACAAAAGTAACAGATAAAGAACGCAATGACATTGAAGCAGCGGAACAAAGTGGTTTTGTTGATGAAAGTAATATTGATTGGGATAATCTTTCAGCTTTTGCATAACCACAGATAAAAAGGGCAAGTCTTACATACGGGCTTGTCCTTTTTCTTTGTGGTATTCATTTATTTTACCGCTGCCTACATTTAGATTTATACGCTTTACTTTTGCTTAAAATTAGCTTGTATTGGATTTTATACGCTTAATAATACGAACTCACATATCTTAGGCACTTATAACGATATAAAGAAATTTAGCTTGCTATATGCTTATTTAGAGGCAGTTGGAGTATTTGCTTTTTTGGGTTGAATGGTAATACCATTTCGACTTTGTTGTGGATTATGCTACACAAATTCTATGCTGATTGTAGAGTAAGACAATATTCCCTAAAGAGTTGCAATTATATCATTAAAATGATATAATAAATATAAAAGGAGATGATATCTTTGAAATCAATATGCTATGAGTGCAACGAAACTGGCAATATAATCGAAAAAGAGATTGAGTATTCCTCGCAGTTTTGTACAGTGAAAAAATACAATATTCTATATGATGAAGAATTACCTAGATTTCAAAAAGAACCTCTTAACATTTATGCGATTCCTTTTTTTGATAAGCCTCAAAAAATATATAACGGTACAGGGCGAATGGGGCTCGATTTGCCTGATAAGCACAGAAGAAATCTTACAAAACAAGAAAAAAAGATGGTGGATAAGATATTTAAGGACTTCACTTTTGCGGATGAATTAATGTCAAACGAAGCTTCTGCGTTGCAATATATAAGCTTATTTGATGATGCCGATAAATACGAGCTAATATGGGTACAAAATAGCGGAGTAAAAGAAAGTATTCCTAAGGGGTATGAGTTTATCGGATATGACATATCTTATCCTTGTGATTATTCTGGAGGTTTTTCAATTATTTGCGACTGTATGTTTATCTGCTGTTGGCATGGTTGTGACGAGAATGGCACTTTCTTTCTATCTGACTTTGAAAAATTGAATAGTAATGGATTGTTTGACGTGTGGCAGGACGCATATGATTATATGGTTAAATATCTAGGTGAAGAGTGGTCTGAACGAGGCGAATATTGTATTTTTGAAATTTACAAAAAAACTGAGGGTTTGGATACAGATTAAAATCTGACAAAAACCAAATTTTTTCTTCAAAAATCATACCGATTTTTCTCGCTTTTTCCCGGAAGTAACAGAATAATTAACAGTATCAATAAAATGGGAATTGCTACTATAGGTGCCACAATCAACGGTTTAATCTGTGTGGCATCCGCTGTCACATGGACAGTTTTTGCTTCTTCGATATTTTCAATACGGTGTCCCCGTACTAAAAGACGGTGGGAGTTGATACCGTACGGAGTACAGGTGACCAGAGTGCAGTAATCTTCACCGTCTACTATTTGCAGGGCATCAGTTTCCTGTGGCTCCACAATCAATATCTGATCAACCTCATAGGTCAGCACTTCGTTCAGTACACGAAGCATAAACACATCTCCTACCTCCATTTTATCCAGGTTGGTGAATAGCCTGGCACTGGTCAGACCCCTATGACCGGATAGAACGCAATGAGAACTTTCTCCGCCCACGGGCAAACTGGTCCACTCCAGATGCCCCACCGTTATTTGAAGAACTGAATCATCCGTACCATGGTAGATGGGCAGGGAACACTGAATTTTGGGAATTTCAATATACCCCATGATTCCCGTACCGGAAATATCTAGAAGTTCTTCGTACTGTTCCTTCTGTGTATCGTTTAGTGTATAGTAGTTTTCACGCTCAGGCAGTGAAGCGTTGTAGGCAGTGGCTTGCGACCATAGTTCTTCATACCGGTCTTTGTCCAAACTGACTACCTGTTCTGCATAATCTGCGATGGCTCTGGACTGATGAAAGGTGTTCCAATAGTCGCTGACGGATGGATACAGCAGCAAGGACAGCCCTACAAGAAGCATCAGTACCAATAAAACATTTATTAAATTGCTTGATTTTCTTTTCATGCAGGGTTCTCCTTGCCGCTGTGTCAACCGATAAGAAAAAATCTTTCGGTGTTCACAGCGGAATTTTTATTTTATGTATTATTATTTAACAGCAGTAAAATCAAGAGTTCTTGCTCATGCGTCTTTTGGAAACCAAAAGTACAGCTGCAACCAAAACAAGTATACCGCCTAATACATATAAGATAGTGGTACCCATACCACCGGTCTCAGGTAAGGTAGCACCGGCCTTGTTTACAACATTGGCTGAGAGAATACCGGTATCTACCGCTCCGGTGAATGTATCGCCGGTAAGTGATGTAAGCTTAGGATCATCAGATAAAATGTCATGCGAAGCTGTTACAGTAAACTCAATATCCGCTATGGTATTATAGCCTTGAGGTGTTGTAGTTTCAACCAGCTTGTAGTCGCCGTCATCAATACCTACCCATTCAAAGGTAGTCATATCGGTGCCCTTTTTCTCTGTACCGATAGCATTATAATTTCCTGACGCATCCTTTTTGTACAAGGTAAAGCCTGCGCCTTTTAATGGACTGTTGTTTTGGTCAACCTTGTTTACAACAACCTTGTAAGTGAAAACGATAACTGTATCGTCCGGAGTTTTTCCGTTTTCGCTAGCTGTTTCTGCTTCATCGTTAGGGTTGTTGGAGTAAGTAACGTGCATTGTATTCTTATTTCCGAGTGATCCAATTTCGGCACTATCGTTCAGAGTTGAGGTGTACTCTACAGTGATAACAGAGCCGGCATGAACAGCAGAAATCTGTTTCAAATCGGCAAATTTAACCTCAAATGTATCTCCGTCGTCGATTCCAGAAGTAATAACATTATATCCGGATGAAATTGTATTGCCGTCAACCTTAACAACAACAGAACTACTGTTGAAAGTTAAGCCGGGTGCCTCTTTATCATGGAATGTAAGCTTGTAAACCTTGTAGTTATCATAATCCATTGCAATAGTGGCTTTCAGAAGGAAAGGTACATCATCACCGATGTCGTAGTCAGCGGAATCTTCCCATGTTATTGCATCCTGTGTGGTGTTAGAATCGTTCTTGTCGTCAACCTTTTTCTCAGATGAAACAGTGCTAACCTTTGGATTAATTGTGGTTGGACCGACTACTTCTACAACATATAAGCTGTATGCCTCACCGTCACCGACAGGGCCGTTGTCCTTAATCAGGTAATAGCCTGTAGGTGCATTAAGCGGTGAACCGTCACTGACGGTACCAAACTTCTCAGATTCCAAATTCACATATTTTTTAATTTCTGTCAGCTTCTCCTTATCGGTAGTAGAGCTACCATTGACTGCAATAAGGGCGTTTATAGTGGTGTCGTCTACAGCATTACCTTCGGTTCCGGTACCGTTCTTGCCCCACTTTACATTTGAGAGAGCTCCGCCTACCAAATCACCGGTAAAAATTTGATATACGTCATAGCTGCGTGAACTTCCTGAAGGTGCAGTAATAGTAGTATTATCTACTGCAAATACTGTGGTGGATATGGCAAATACCATAATCAGCGCCAGCAATAAGCCGGCAAGTTTTTTTGTGTTTTTCATTTTTTGTTCCTCTCTTTTTGGTTTATTTGTAAGTAAATTGCTGCATATTAGGAAGACTTAAATTCCTCCCCTCTACGCTTTTGTTTATATATCAGGAGTAGTACTGCGCCTATGATTAGAAGCAGACCTCCAAAGGTAAACAAATAGATACCCGGACCGCCGGTTATAGGCAGTTCGTATTCGGGAGTTTCTTTAAGAGTATTGTTAATTACAATGGTGCCGGAAGTAATTCCGCTATTATTTTCATAAGTGGTTGTGTAGTTGGCCGCCGCCTGCTCTATTACATAGTAGGTATAGTAGACCTTGTTACCGTTTTCATCTACTCCGGTGAGCGGTAGGTCATCCTTTGTCCAACTCCAGTTGCTTCCTTTTGTTATGCTGTAGGTGCCAATCTTGGTGCCGTTATTCGGAATTTCCGGTTCTGTGGGTTCTTCTGGCGTATCAGGTTCAGTAGCAGACGGTGGTACATAAGTATATGAAGCTACTCCGCTATTTCCAAATCGCCAATCCGTTAAAGCACCAATTACAGTAGTGTCCTCTGTTATAGTAAACGTATAAGAGAATTCCATTGTTCCGTTTCTTGCTATGGTAACAGCACTGCCGTTTACAGTTAATTCCACCGTATCAGGAAGACCGTCGTCAGTAGCAGTAACTTTTACAGTAACAACCGAGTTCTTTGGGATAACAGTAGACTCATTAATAAGACTATTATTATAATATCCCACCTGATATGTAAAGTTTACGTTATTGCTGTCATCTTCGCCATCTCCAATATTACTCGGTGGGGTTGTGCTTGCAATCCGGTACAGATCAAAGCTTATGGCGGTGTTGTCTGTTGATGAGGTAATATCAATGCCGGAAGAATCATACCACTGTTTAACCACGGTGATGGAAGTAACCGGGATTTCTATGTTCTCACAATAAACAACGTGGGCTGTCGTGCTAAGATCTACTGCACCTTCAGGAATTTGACTGGGATCCAGAGGTGTATATCCTTCTCCTGTATTGCTGAAATAGAAGTAATATCTGGTAGGATCGGTGGGAAGTTCATATCCGATTGGTGATTTTGTCTCTATCACATAATAGAGCTTATTGTACTTAAACGGATAAGCACCTGCATTGATTTCCTCTTGGTTTGGCATACTGATGATAAAAGAGCCGTTTTGGTCGGTGATGTAGGTATAAAGATCTTCCTCAGTACTGCTATTTAGCGTAAACTCAGCCCCAGGCAACCGCTTGCCGTAATTATCTTGGTCAACCTTATAGAGGATATATT